>CAZLPS010000249.1:0-2561 GCA_964561455.1 uncultured Opitutales bacterium | reverse complement strand
CAACCAAGGAACGCCAGAGCGACGTGCTTGTCCTCGCGCAGGAAGGCGCGCAAGCCATTGTCGTCATCGGTGGCCGCCACTCGGCCAACACCGTCAAGCTCGCCGCGCTCGTCGAAAAACAGGGCCTCCCCTGCTTCCACGTCGAAACCGCCGCGGAGCTGGATCTCGGCCAGTTGCAGAAATATCAAGTAGTCGGCGTCACCGCCGGCGCTTCAACTCCGGGTTTCCTGATTGATGAAGTGTGCCAGCAACTGGAGGAACTTAGTGCCGGCACAGTGTTGGCCTAAGGAAGTTGTAAGTGTGCCGTGTTTGCGCTCGGATATCTGAAGGTAATTCCACCAGCAGTTTCTAAAACCGTCCGCACCAATTCCAAGTCGCTTTTGGACTTCGACCGAAAACAGTCCATAACGTCCATCCAGTCCATATAGTCCATAAGCGATTGAGAAATGGTATTAGTCGTTCGGAAAGTCATGGTTCAAATCCAGCGGTTTGGTCATGCCCAACTTAAACACTCGCATCGCCTCACCCGCCATTTTAGCCAGCTTATCCTGCGAAGCGGCGAAGGATTTGGTCCAACGCCGCTCCGATTCCAATTCCGCCAACATGAACGAAGCAACCGCATCCTGCTCCGAGGCTGGAAGCTTCGACGCCTCGGCGAAAGCCCGCTCCAATAGCTGAGTCACAGCAAATACTTTACGTTATTACCAAGAAACGGAAAGTGGAAATTGGAACACGAAATTAGTTACTGTCAGCTATTTTTTCAAGGGCGCAGAACCTGGTCGGCCTTCTTTTCCCGAGGGATCGGCGCCTAACAAAGATTCATGCAGCATTTCGATGTCATTACCGTCAACTCCAGGATCGCTCAACATTTGCAAAGTTCCAAAGACCGTTTCATATGCCGCAAATCGATAAATCAAACTCAGGTCACGGCGCGAAGCCCCGATGGACAAAAGACGACGTAATGCGTATCCCAAGTCAGCGAAGGGTGCCTCAGGTTGCTTCTCTGCTTCACGAACTACGTTGTCAATCCAATGCTCTTGCATCGCACCATTAATCGTCTGGGTCCAGCATTGCTGTAAGAATTCTTCACGGGTTGCCATTTGCTCTACTCCTTTTGTGGGGTTGATTGAAAAAAAACAGAACTATTTGCGTAAAAAGGCAAATAATTTTTGCAGCGCCCGGCCCCGGTGGCTAATCTTGTTCTTCACCTCATCCCCAAGTTCCGCGAACGTCTTGTCAAAACCGTCCGGGAAAAACACCGGGTCGTAGCCAAAGCCGCCGCCGCCCGCTAGTTCCCGCCCAATCCGCCCGCGGCATTCGCCTTCGAAAGTCTTCTCACTGCCGTCCGGTCCGAGCAAAGCGAGCACGCACACAAACCGGGCCGACCGGGCGGGGTCAGGAATAATTTCCAGCGCGCGCAGGAGCTTTTCGGTGTTGGCACCGTCTTTGGCGCCGGCCCCGGCATAGCGCGCTGAATAAATGCCGGGCGCACCACCGAGCGCCTGCACTTCCAGACCGCTGTCGTCGGCCAGCACCCAGGAACCCGTTGGCGCGAGTTTGCGCAGGGCGCGCGCCTTGATCAAGGCATTGCCCGCGAAAGTGTCGGCGTTTTCTTCCACGTCGGGCATTCCGCCCAGCCCAGCCGCGCCTTCAACCTCGAACGGCAGCCCCGCCGCGGCGAACATTTGCTGGAATTCGCGCAGCTTGTGGTTGTTGCCCGTCGCCAGATAAATCGCCGACGCCATGCTATTCGCCCCCCCTCGCTGGATAAACCACCCTTCCCCGCATTAATTGGTCATCACCCAAAGTCGCGTGACGGACATCCGCCAGGGTGTAAGCATCCTTCAGGCGGTCGCAGAACCTGCCTCTAAAGGCCGATATGGCCCCGTCATCGGCAACAAATTTTGGCGCGCGGTAGGCAAACAGGTAATCCAATTGCCCGAGCTGCAAAAACGCGCTCAGCAGCGTCGGACCGCCCTCAATGAGCACGGCGGGTACGCCTGCGTTCTCGCAAAATTCCCGGAGGCCATAAACCCAGTCATCGTCATCCGTGTATGCCGACAAAACATCCACCTCGCGCCGGGCCAATTGCGCTTCCTTTTGGGGGTCGGGGCGTGCGCCGGTGAATACCGCCGTATCTTTGCAAAACTCGTCCGAGTAGACGCGGGGAAGAGGGTCTGTCACGGTGCGCAAGGTGCGGTCGAAGACAAAACGTTGCGGGCACCAAACGGTCTTTCCCAACCGGCTGGTCAGTTGCGGATCATCCGCCAATACGGTGCCCGCACCGACGGCCACAATCGGAAACAATCGCCGCCAGCGCATGACGTCGCAGCGCGCCGCCGGGCCTGTAATCCATTTGCTTTCGCCCGAACGAGTCGCCACCCGGCCATCCAGGGTTGTCGCAATCTTCCCGGCGATGAGCGGGGTATCGTTGGTAATCCAATGGTTGAAAATAAAATTCAAATCCGTGCATTCGTCCGCGAGTACCCCTTCCTCCACTTCGATCCCCGCCTTGCGCAGCAGCGTCAAACCCCGCCCCGCGTGCTTGGGATTCGGGTCCG
>CAZLPS010000248.1:0-2598 GCA_964561455.1 uncultured Opitutales bacterium | reverse complement strand
GTCATCACGGCGGGAGTGCCGCGTCAACGCTGCTCTTGCATGTTACCTGACCCGTGATTGCCCCCCCGGAGTGATGGCGGCGTCGAAATTCGATGTTAACATGAAAAGCCAGACCCAGTCGGACTTCCCTTGGTGGACTCGTCCTTTGAGAATTAATCCAATGGTTTTTCGTACCACTTTCCATTGATTTTGATGAAGGTCATGGGCGCTTGAAAATCCAAGGGGACTCCCCCGGCGCGCGGCGTATACAGGTAAGTGGCTTCATTGCCAGCTTCGTTAAAAGTCGGGGTCTGGTTTTCGAGGGATTCGATCTCCCTTGCCGCGTCTTCAGTCCCCTGTTGTCTGTTCTGCAGAATTTTTTGCTGCGTGGCGGAATCTGCCTTTTCCAGACGGAGTTGAAACCTCAATTCAACCTGTTGCTCGTTCTGGATAAACTCGGCGGTCAAATATTCGGGTGGATAATAAGTTCTCAGGCGGGTCAATGAATCACCCGCCCGGATCAAGCTTACGAGGTCTGGAAGCGCGGTTTTCAAATCCGACTGAGGGTCAGTGGGATTGATGTTGCCGACGGCGGCGGAAGAGGCGGCGGGGGCGGAAGGCGCTGCGAATTTACCGAGGGAGGGGGCGGCGACTTTGGCGGGGGCCAGGACAATGGCCGGAGTTTCCGGGGTGGTTCTCTTTTGCTGCATGTAGAGCCAAAAACCAATACCGATAAGGACGACCCAAACGAGGAGAGCGACGAAATTGAATTTTCGTTTGTTTCGCATGGGGGAATCACTGATTGAAGGTGGCGTACCGGGTCAGGTAACATGCAAGAGTAGCGTTGGCGCGGCACTCCCGCCGTGATAACGCTCTTACTACCGTGTTATATACTGCAATTGATTACCATCGCAAGTATTCGGTGGTGCGAACGGAGGACGCGGCGAGTCGAAAAAGTACTTAGCCGGAACGGTGCAGTAGAAAACAAATCTTCGAGTAGGATGACCCGCGCCTTTCAGTTCAACTGCATAGCAGTTGGAATAGCGATTCAAATCCCATTGAAATTGAGCAACTTGCACCATTCAAGGCCCTAAAATAGTTTACCCATTCTGCATCGTTCCAGCTTAGGCACCAAGATGACATGTTGCGGATATTGATATTAGCGGGGCCCTGGAGGTGGATCCCAAAAGCTGGACGGGGGGTAAGCATGGACATCTTGCCTTCCCCCTCAAATCCTTTGCTTCTCGAATCCGCGAATTCGCCTCAATTTCATACTTCCCACATCACTTTTGAACCCTTACGATTCCCGTCTCCCCCCACCCCCATGAATACTCCATCCCTGCGCAGAACTTCACTCCTCACCCTTCACTCTTCACTCTTCCTGTTGGCCTTGGCGGTTTCGCCAGCGTTGCTCGCCGCCCCCGCCGCCCCGGTGGTCGCCAAGCCCGCCGCCAACTCCCCCGTAACCGTCACGGACGATGGCACCAGTTGGATCCTCGACAATGGCATCATCAAGGCGACCGTGACCAAGGCCAACGGCCGGCTCTCTTCGTTGATGTACAAAGGCGTCGAGACGAACTCCCGCAATTCCGAAGGCTGGGAACAGTATCCCAACGCCGCCTCCGCCACCCGGGCCGTGACCATTGACCCCGCGACTAATGGCGGCCAACGCGCCGAAGTCTCAGTCAAGGGCATGGCCGGGAGCATGGGCTTGGAAGTCCGTTACACCCTCGAGCGCGGTGTCAGCGGTTTTTACACTTACGGCATCTACTCGCATAAAGCCGGGACCCCCGGCACGAGCGAGGGCGAGAGCCGCTTCATCAACCAGCTTACCCCCAACTTCGACTGGCTCTCTGTGGACCAGGACCGCAACATGCCCATGTGCAGCAATGCGGACACCCGGTCGGGGGTCGTCATTCACGCGAAAGAGCAGCGCATTCTCAATGTCGGCATTTATCAAAACTCCGTCGAGCACAAGTACAGCTACTGCGCGCGGATGTATTCCCTGCCGGCCTACGGCTGGTCGAGCATCAAGGACCACGTCGGCGTCTGGTTCATCAACCCCTCGAACGAATACCTCGGCGGCGGCCCGACGCGCATTGACCTCGTCTGCCACATGGGCGCCACCATGCTCGACTATTGGACCTCCGGCCACTATGCCGGCGGCGCCGAGTGCAACGTCCCCGCCAACGAAGACTGGAACAAAGTCGTCGGCCCAATTTTCGTCTATTACAATTCCCTCGAAACCGCCGCGACCCCCACCCAGGCCGAGTTGGACACCCTCGCCGCCACTGCGGGTAACCCGACTATCCCCGCGTCGTGGACCGCCAACGCGAATGCCCTTTTCAACGACGCTCTCGCCAAGGCCAAGACCATCCAGTCGCTTTGGCCCATGACGTGGGTATCGGGTGTGGACTACCCGCAGAAATCCGCGCGCGCGACCGTCAGCGGCAAAGTCGTCCTGAACGACCCGCAGGCGGCCACGACCAAGCTGCCGCACCTGAACATCGGGCTCACCCACCCCGACTACACCAACGGGGGCGGGGCTTTTGCCCAGCGCTCCGGCAACGGCAACGTCGTCAAATGGGATCACGATGCCAATTACTACCAGTTCTGGTC
>CAZLPS010000247.1:0-2600 GCA_964561455.1 uncultured Opitutales bacterium | reverse complement strand
GCTTTTGCCGGTTGCCAGCGGCGAACACTGGGACAAACTTTGTCATCATGCGCATCTATTTTAGGGAATGGCTGAAAGCGTTCTTAGTGGGTGCGCTCTTTTCAGTTCTCGGTTTTGTTTTTGTCTGGTTTTCCACTTGGATTCATATTCCTGGGCTAAATTGGATCGGGGTTGTCCTTCTGTGGCCCGTGTGGTTATTGATGGAACCAAATGGCTATGATCCGGGAATCATTCTGATTATTCTCGCCAATGGGTTTGGTTGGATGGTTGTCATCGGCCCCTTTCTTGTGTTCAGGCAGGCAAGACGTGAAAAGAACTCGCCATTTCCCCAAAAGTCTTCCCGCTGATTAATCCAACTGCGCCTGGTCCTTGACCGCGCGGCGGACGTCGAACCAGTTTACTTCCTCGGAGTCGCGGGCGTAGGCGGCGAGAAGGGCTTTGTCGCAGAGGGAATTGACGAGGCGGGGGATGCCGCGGCTGCGGCGGGAAATGGCGCCGAGGGCGGCTTTGGTGAAACGGGGGCGGCCGCTGGCGCCGGCGAGGGTGAGGCGGTGCTGGATGTAGCTGTCAATCTGGCTGCGTTTGAGAGGCCGCAATTCAAAAAAGACGAGAATGCGCTGGCGCAACTGGCGCAGGCGTTTTTCGGCGAGGCGGGCTTTTAACTCGGGCTGGCCGATTAAAATAATTTGCAAAAGTTTCTGCGTGTCGGTTTCCAAATTCGACAGCAGGCGGATTTGCTCCATGACTTCGAAGGAAAGATTTTGGGCTTCGTCAATGATAAGGACGATGTCCTTGCCGGCGGCGATGCGCTTGAGCAGGGCGTCGTTGAGGCGCCCGGTGAGGTCGGCGTTGTCGAGGGCGAGGGGGGCGCTGCCGGCGCCGGGGGGGATTTCGCCGAGTTCGCGCAAGACGGCGGCGAGCAATTCGCGTTCGGTGAGGCGCGGATTCAAGATCAGCGCGGTGTCGGTGCGGAGGGGGTCGAGTTCGTTGAGGAAGGCGCGGCAGAGGGTGGTCTTGCCGCAGCCCACTTCGCCGACCAGCACGATGAAACCTTTTTTCTGGGCGAGCCCGTAGCGCAAATGCGCGAGCGCTTCCTCATGCGTGGGGCTGAGGTAGAGGAAGTTGGGATCGGGGGTGATGTTGAAGGGCATCACCTTGAACCCGAAGAATTGCAGATACATGGCGCGAGCCCATGCTAGCGTGAAAACGGGGGCAGCGGCAATGCCTTTTGGCCGGGTGCCTGTTGGAATTGACTTTTTGCCCGAATAGCCGATATTAGACAGTCTGTCGAAATGGCTTGGACTGGCCATTATCGCGGACCGTCACCATGGAGCCCGCCCCCCACGAAGAGTTTAGCGCCGCCCTGCCAAGTCGCTGGCCGGCGTGGCGGGCGTTGATTTGGGCGACGCTGGCGATTTTCCTGTTTAACAGTTGGGCGATTGCCTGGGAAAAGTGGACTTTTTTGCTGGGCATGGAAGTGCCCAGCCGGGCGGCGCTCTCGAGCGGGCATTTATGGACGTTGGTGAGCTATGTGCTGACGGGGGCGGGGACGAGCCTGCCGACGCAGTGGTTTTCCGGACCGTTGAGCATACTATTTTTATATGCGATAGCGCCGCTGGCGGAAGCGGAAATGGCGCGGCGTGATTTTATCTGGTTATGTGTCGTCAGCGCACTGGGGGGGGTGGCGTGCTGGCTGCCGTTTCACTGGGCCGCGGGGGATCCCTTGTTGTCGGGCTGCATGGTGTTGGTCCCGGGGCTGCTGGCATTTTGGTGTTTTGCGATGCCGGACGAGCCGATGGCGCAGCGGCTGTTTTTCTCGGTGGAGATCCGCCCGCAGGCGTTTTTTTGGTTGATCCTGGCGCTGGAGGCGGGAACATTTTTGGGATTTGAATTACCCCAGGCCTTGGGCCAT
Source organism: uncultured Opitutales bacterium (assembly GCA_964561455.1). GTDB lineage: Bacteria > Verrucomicrobiota > Verrucomicrobiia > Opitutales > JABDGR01 > JABDGR01. The sequence goes on along the minus strand of CAZLPS010000247.1, from coordinate 688 downwards.
CCCGGGGCGTTCCGCTCGAATTACGACAATTCGGCGCATCTTGGGGCCATGCTGGCGGGCTGGGCCTTTGCTGGGTTGTGGCGTCGGCGCCTGGCGCTGGTCGAACTGCCGGCTCCGGCGGAGAACCTGCCCCAGCCGACTGGGGTCATACCGGTGGGCGCGAAACGCGCGATGGAAGCACAAGTCATGGGCGAGGCGGCCGGGAAGCAAATGCCGGCGAGCCGCCGGGAACTGCGCGAAGAAGTGGATCGCATCCTGGATAAAATCAACCGTCAGGGATTCACGGCTCTGAGTACGCAGGAAAAACAGACCCTGGACAAGGCGCGGAATTTGCTGAAAAAATGAGAAATGCAAAATGCAAAATGAGAAATGCAACCTGGATAATCGTTTGAGAGCGGGCGGGTATAAATAGGAATAGCTCGAAATCAGGGTTGGCTTTTATTTTGCATTTCGCGTTAGGCATTTATCATTTGTTTTCCGCCAACTCGGCGACAGCGAGGCAATTGAGCAGGGCCTTGGGAACCATGAATTCCGGCTCAAGATATTCGGGGCGCTTCGGGGCGACGGGGTCATCAGACCATTCCGAGGCGTGGCCATTTCCGCCAGCTGGGCCGAGGCCATCGAGCGTGGGGAGATGGGGCGCCAGGAGATTGCCGTCGCTGAGGCCGCCGCGTTGCTCGGTGGTCAG
>CAZLPS010000246.1:0-2613 GCA_964561455.1 uncultured Opitutales bacterium | reverse complement strand
TTGGCGCCTTTTTTACTGAGCACGCCAATGACCTTGAGGCCGACGTTTTGCAGGCGGATTTCCTTGCCCAGCGGATTTTCGTCGCCGAAGAGCTGGTGCTGGAGGGTGATCCCGATGAGGCAAACCTTGTTCGCACTATGGACATCGAGGTCGGTGAACGCGCTGCCGGAGGTGAGATCGGTCCAGCCGCGAAGGTCGAGAAAGGAGGGAGTGGTGCCCTGAATGTTTTGCGGCACCCAATTTTTGTTGCCATAAACCACCTGGCCGCTGGCCCGAACGATGGGAGCGACGCCGCGCACGGCGGGGCATTCACGCTCGACGGCGTCGGCGTCATCGGGGGTCAGGGTGACGCTGGAGCCAAAGCCAAAGCTGATTCCGCCGCTGCTGGCGGCACCCGGGAAGACGGTGAGAATATTGGCGCCCATGCTGGCAATGGTCTTTTGCATCTGGATGGAGGAGCCATTGCCGATTTCGACCATGGCGATGACGGCGGCCACGGCGATAATGATGCCCAGGCAGGTCAGCGCCGACCGCATCAGATTGCGGCGGATGGCGCGCAAGGCGGTGATAAAGATAACGTAATAAATGTGCATGGCGGGCGCAGGTTAGCGGGCGGCCACGGCCGCGGCTGGCGGCGGGACGTTGTAGGCGCCGTCCACAATGAGGCCGTCCTTGATGTGGATCACCCGGGAGGCATAGTCGGCCACTTCGGCGGCGTGCGTCACGATGATGATGGTCAGCCCGTCCTCGCGGTTCAACTGCTGGAACATCTGCAGGATTTCCACGCTGGTTTTGGAGTCCAGGTTGCCGGTGGGCTCGTCGGCAAAAAGAAGCGAGGGTTGATTGACGAGGGAGCGGGCGATGGCCACGCGTTGTTGCTGGCCGCCGGAAAGCTGCGACGGTTCGTGGTCCATGCGTTCACCCAAGCCGACGCGAGCTAACAACTTTTCGGCGCGCGCCCTGGCTTCGCGGTTGGGAATGTGCTTGGGCGAATACGACAGCGGCAGGATGACATTGTCCAGCGCGGACGTGCGCGCCAGGAGGTTGAAGCTCTGGAAGACGAAGCCAATTTTCCGGCTGCGCAGGACCGCGCGCTCATCCCCGTTCATGGCGCTGACTTCCTCGCCATCAAGAGTATATTTGCCCGAGGTGGCATGGTCGAGGCAGCCGAGGATGTTCATCAACGTTGTTTTGCCGGAGCCGGACGAACCCATAAGCGCGACCAATTCCCCGCGCTCGAGGTTCATGGAAACACCTTTCAGCACCGGCAGCGGCACCGACCCCAGCATGTAGGTTTTGCAGAGATTGTTGAGTTCGATGAAGGCCATGGACGGTCTCGGGCTGAGGTGATGTTCAAGTTTAGTTATTGCGCCGCCCACCACCACCGCCGCCCCCACCACCTCCTCCACCACCGCCGCCGCGGACGAGGGTCGGGGCAAACGGGTTGGTGGTGCCGCCACCACCACTCTCGTCGGTCACATTAATTCCCGTGATAATGGTGTCGCCTTCCTTTAAGTCGCCACTGGTAATGGCGGTGTAAATTTCATCCGTAATGCCGGTTTGCACGGCGACGGCTTTCGGCTGGCCGTCTTCCAGAATGTAGACGGTGCCCGCCTTATTGGCCACCTTCGCCATTGCATTGGATCCGCCGCGCCGGCCCTGGCCGCGACCGCCACTACCCGCGCCGGAGCCCGTGGTTGCACCGGAACCGGTGCCCGAACCAGCAGCTGAGCCGCTGCCCGCGCCACCGGCATCAGAAGTGCGCGGTTTCCAGCGCAAGGCCGAGTTCGGCACTTTGAGGGTGTCGAGCGCCTGGCTCGCCAAAAACTTAACATTGGCCGTCCGGTAGGGGATGAGCAGACCTTCGGGATTGTCCACATTCACTTCGACCGTGTAGGTGACGACGTTTTGGGTCATGGTTGCGTTCAGGCGCATCTTGCTGGTGGTGCCCTGGAAGACGCGATCCATGCCGTCGAGGGTGAACGACACCGGCAAACCCTCGTGAATGCGGGAACTGTCGGCTTCGTTGATGGACACCCAAATTTGCATTTTGGACATGTCCTTGCCGATGAGAAACAAGCTGGGCGCGTTAAGGCTCGAAACCACGGTTTGGCCGATATTGACGCGGCGGTCAATGATGGTGCCTTTGACCGGCGAGGTGATCAGGCAGTACCCGACATTGCGATTGGCGCGAAATTGGTTGGCTTCGGCCTGGCTGATGGACGCTTTGGCCTGCTCGACGGCCGCGAGGCCGACATCCACTTGGGCCTTGGCCGTTTCGTAGACGGCTTTATAATTGTCGTAAGTCGTTTGGGCCAGGGCTTCGCCCGGGCCCAAAGCCTGCGCGCGGTTCCAATCTGCTTCGGCTTGGGTTTGTTTGACGTGGTATTGCTCGAGGTTGGCATTGGCCACTTGGAGGTCGGCGTTGGCCGAAGCAAGTTGGGCATTGGCCTGCTTCAAATCGGCCTGGTAAAGTGAATCATCAATTTTGACCAGCTCGGTGCCGGGCTCAACCTCGGTAAGAAAATCAATGGTTTTGCTCGGATCGCGGGGGTCCTTGCCAAATTCCAGGATGATGCCGGCGACCTGCGCGCCGATGTCCACCGAGTCAAT
>CAZLPS010000245.1:0-2672 GCA_964561455.1 uncultured Opitutales bacterium | reverse complement strand
GCCCGCTCGCGCATCATCAATGCCGAAGGCGATGCCAAGGCCAAGACCACCAATGCCGACGCCGACGCCAAGGTCTTGCAGATGGTCGGTGCCGCCGAAGCCAGCAAGATCAAGATGGTCGGCACCTCCGAGGCCGACGTCATCAAACTAAAAATTGATTCCATGCAGTCGAGCAACTACGCCGGCATCGAAATCGCCAAAGCCCTTGCCAGCAGCGGCACCAAACTCGTGCCCGACATCGTGGCCACCGGCGGCAGTGGCGGCGGCAGCGGCATGACTGGCAATGGCTCCCTCGTCGAAGTCCTCCTTGCCAGCATCATCCGTGACCAGTTGCAGAAGCGGACCGATGAATCGGCGGTGGCCCCGGAGCCGCCGCAAAAATAGGCTGTTTCGCTCCATGGGGCGGAGCAGCCAAACCCAGGGTTCTTTCCGCCAAGCGAAAGCACCCTTGGGTGCCACTCCGTAAAGCGTCTGCCCCGTGCGTCCAAATTGAGCTTGCCTCTGGCCGGGCGTGGAAGAAAATCGGCCACCCTTTACCCCCATGAAATCCCCGTTTGTCGCCTTGTCTTGGTGTGCTGTTTTGGTCATTCCAGTGGTTGCGATGGCTGCCACTGCTCCGGCAGACCCTGCGGCCAGTGCGGCCCCAGCTGCTTCTGCAGCTGCTTCTGCAGCTGCTGCTGCCACGCCAGCCGCCAGTGCGGGGGCGAGAGGTTCCGGTCGAGGCCGCGGCGCTGCTCCGGCCGCCAATGCGCGCCTGACCGCCGATACCAACCGCAAGGAAGAACCTGCAAAGGGCGCCATTTGGATGCCCTCACCGAATCCCAACGCCATTGGGGAGTATCCGTACGGAGCCGATTCCGTCGTGCACGACGGTGTTCCGCAGGGTACCTTTGAAAAGTTTACTCACACGAGCATAGAGGTTTACCCGGGCGTCATGCGCCGGGTCTGGATCTATGTTCCCGCCCAATATGACCCCAAAGTTCCCGCTTGCCTGATGGTGGTTCAGGACGGGGTGATGCAGTACGCCGGGCGAGTCGCGGATGGCACCATGGGCATTACGCCGGAATACCGTGTACCCACAGTCATAGACAATCTCCTCGCCCGCAAGGAACTCCCGGTGATAATTTCCGTTTTCCTCGACTCCGGCAGCACCACCCTCGGCGATACTGGCCGCCCGGCGAAGCAAAACCGCAGCATCGAATATGACACCGTTTCCGACACTTATTATCAATTTCTCAGCAAGGAAATCCTCCCCATCGTCGAAAAGAAATACAACATTCGCAAGGACCCCGCCGGTCGCGCGATCATCGGCATCAGCTCCGGCGGAATTTGCGCCTTCAATGTCGCCTTCAATCACCCTGACCAGTTTGGCAAAGTGCTCAGCGACGTGGGCAGCTTCACCGGTATTCGCGGCGGCGACGTATATCCCAGTCTGGTGCAAGGCGCGGACAAAAAGCCAATCAAGGTTTTCATGTCCGACGGCACGAATGACAATCGTCGCGACGCCACCCCCAAGAGCGACTGGTATTTGCAAAACAAGGCCATGTACGAAGCGCTCCGCGATAAAGGCTACGAGGTGCGCTACGTCCTTGGCGAAAACATTCACGGCAGCAAACTCGGCGGCCCGATCTTCCCGGATTCCGTGAAATGGCTCTGGAGCGACCAGTTGCCGAAGGCCGATGCTGCAGCCAAGCCGGCGGCCAGCAGCGCCGCCGCCAAGCCGTAGAGGGCACGGCCGGATTGTGTTTGCGATGTTGGGTGCTGGTCACGCGCCGGTGCCGCCCATTTGGAGCTGTTGCGCAGGCCTATTTGGCATGGCTGGTCCTGGCGGCATCTGACCACTGCAAAAGAAGTAGATTGAACCTGAATATGAGTCGCACTATACCTTTGGGCCAATCCCTATGACCCACACCTCCTCCCTTCGTAATGCCTTGGGCGCACTGATGTTTTTTATGCTCAGTGCCAGCGGGCAATCCAGCGCCCCGGCTCCGGCTAAAGCTTCATCCAGCGCCCCGACCCCGGCTTCAGCTCCGGCGCCAGCTACGACCCCGGCGACCTCCCCAACCCCGGCGACCGCCACAGCCCCGGCGGCCACCACGGCGCCGGCGAAAGTAACGCTTAAGGACATTCGCGTCGTTTTACACACCACCAAAGGCGACATCGCGGGCACGCTCTACGCGAGCAAGGCGCCCATGACGACGGCCAATTACCTTAACCTTTCCCAAAAGGGATTTTACAACGGCTTGACCTTTCACCGCGTGATCAATCCGTTCATGATTCAAGGGGGCGACCCGCTAGGCAACGGCATGGGTGGCCCGGGCTACAAGTTTGATAACGAAATCGATTCGTCCCTCAAGTTCGACAAGCCTGGCGTCTTCGCCATGGCCAATGCCGGCCCCAACACCAACGGCAGCCAGTTCTTCATCACGCACGTTCCGTATCCCTCGCTGGACGGCCATTACAACATCTTCGGCCAGGTGACCAGCGGGCAGGACGTGGTCAATAAAATCGTCATCGGCGACAAAATCAACACCATCGAAATCTTGGACCCCACCGACGAGTTGTTCAAGGCGCAGGCCGCCAACCTGGCCAAGTGGAATGCGGTGCTGAAAAAGTAAACCTTCTCTGAAGAATCGTCGTCAAGGAGTAAACATGGGAATAGTGGGTAAAGC
>CAZLPS010000244.1:0-2694 GCA_964561455.1 uncultured Opitutales bacterium | reverse complement strand
TCCCCGCTCCCCGCTCCCCGCTCCCCGCTCCCCGCCTCTCAGCAAAAAACCGTAAACTTCCAACCATACACTGTAAACCAATCCCATGCCGTCCCTCCCTCCACTTCCCGACGGCCCCGGACTCATTCTCGTCTTCTCCGGCCCCTCCGGCTCCGGCAAGACCACCCTCTGCAACGCGCTTCTCACTAACGTTCCCCGGGCCAAACGCCTCGTCACCTGCACCAGCCGCGCTCCCCGCCCTGGTGAACAAGATGGCGTTGATTACCGCTTCTTACCTGCCGTCCAATTTGATGCCGCCCTCGCCGCCGGCGAATTCTTCGAGCATGCCGTCGTCCACGGCAACCATTACGGCTCCCGCCGCCGCGACGTCATCATGCTCATTGACCAGCGCCAGGATGTCGTCTTCAACGTGGATGTCCAGGGCGCCGCCACCATCCGCAAGACCGCCGCCGCCGAACCCCTTCTCGCCGGCCGCCTGATCACGATTTTCGTCATGCCCCCGCCCGTTGACGAATTGCGCCTCCGCCTCAAAGGCCGCTCCCAGGATCACCCCGAGGAAATCGAAAAACGCCTCCTCGCCGCCACCGAGGAAGTTAAACACTGGCGCGAATTCGATTACGTCCTCCCCTCCGCCTCCCGCGAGGACGATCTCCACCGCCTCCTCACCATCTACCACGCCGAACGCCTCCGCGTCCGCCCCGGCTCCAAACTCGCCACCGACTGGGAATACAAACCGGCGTAGAGCAGCAACATGCTAAGTGCAGAGTTCTGCGTGCTGGCCGACGAAGGACTTTGTAGCCGTATGGCCAAATTGCTGAAAGGTGGAGAGTCGCAACGCCCCGCACTTCACACTCAAATACTCAGCACTGCACCCAGCACTCAGAATTCAGCAATCAGCACCCCCTACCCCACGCTCAACGCCGCCCGTACCACCCGCTGCGGATCCGGCAACTGCAACTTCTCCAGCGGCATCGAGTAAATCGCCGGCGCATCCAGCGCCGACACCCGCTTGATCGGCGCGTCCAAATCATCAAACGCCTCCGACTGGATCAAATGGGAAATCTGCGCGCCGATGCCGCAGAACGGCTTGTTCTCCTCCACCAACAGCACCCGGTGCGTCTTCCGTACGGATTTTAAAATCGTCTCCGTGTCCAGCGGTCGAATGGACCGCAGATCCACCACCTCCACCGACACATCGTGCTCCGCCGCCAGAATCTCCGCCGCCTTCAACGAGGTCAACACCGCGCGCCCGTGCGCGATAATCGTCAAGTCCGTCCCCGCGCGCTTCACGTCGGCCACGCCGAGCGGCACAATGTAGTCCCCCTCCGGCACTTCGCCCGATTCATTATAAAGAATCGTGTTCTCCATGACGTACACCGGGTCGTTGTCCCGGATCGCCGCCTTCATCAACCCCTTCGCGTCATAGGGCGTGCTCGGGCAGACCACCTTCAGCCCGGGCGTGTTCGCGATGAAATTTTCCGGGGTGTGCGAGTGCGTCGCCCCGACCCCCGTGCCGCCATTCGCCGGCCCGCGAATCACAATCGGCAGATTGATCAACCCGCCCGACATGTACCGGATGCTCGCCGCATTGTTGAACACCTGGTCAAACGCCACGTACGAAAACGACCAAAACATAAACTCCATCACCGGTCGAATCCCCAACATGGACGCCCCAATGCCCAGCCCAATGAACCCCGCCTCGCTGATCGGCGTGTCCACCACCCGCTTCGGGCCGTGCTTCTCCAGCAGACCCTTGGTCACTTTGTAAGCGCCATTGAATTGCGCGACTTCCTCGCCCATGACGACGACGTTCGGGTCGCGGGCCAGTTCCTCATCCAGCGCATCGCGCAGGGCATCTCGGTAGTTAATGACAGGCATGGAAAAAGTGAGTTCTCTAGTGCTTGGTGTTTTAGTGCTTAGTGCGGGCCGCCTCTAGCGTAATTGGCCCGCTAAACACATATTTCATTTCCCGATAAATATCCGCCAGATTCTGCCGAAGCTCCTTATATGTGAACCCCTGCGTCCAATAATCCGGAAATTCCTCCAGGTAGCCCAGCCAGACCTTGTCCTGTTGCCAGTGGATGAAGCGGGTCTTATTCATGACGAAAGTTCTTTGCGTTCTTGGCTTCTTGGCGTTGAAAAAAGTTTACTCCTTGTCCCCAAAAAACATCCGCCCCTGCGATTTCGATTTCTCACTGCGGTTGTCCTCCTCCCAGTAAATGTCCTGCATGATGGCCTCGGGGGGGGGAAATGGTGACGCGTCCGCAAAAACGGCCGAGGCCTCCGCTTCCGCCATGGCTTCCTCGTCAATTTTCATGATGGCCGCTTCATCCAGGACCTTTTCCGCCTGCAGACATTTTTGGAAAAGCATGATGGGATCCCGGCTTTCGCGGTATTCGCGAATCTCTTCCTTGCTCCGGTACGTGTCATCCGGGTCGGAGACGGAATGTCCGCGGTAACGATAGGTGAAAATTTCCAGCAAGGTCGGCTTCGATTCCTCGTGCGCCCGCTTCATCGCCGCCGCCGTCGCCTGGCGAACCTCATAAAGGATGTTCCCGTTGCATTGCGCCCACGCCATGTCGTAGCCCTCCGCCCGCTTCGCCAGCGGTTCGCCCGCCGACGACCGGGCCTGGCTCGTCCCCATCGAGTATTGGTTGTTCTCGATGATGAACACCACCGGCAAATTCCACAACG
>CAZLPS010000243.1:0-2718 GCA_964561455.1 uncultured Opitutales bacterium | reverse complement strand
ACGAAATCGCCACCAAACCCGGAGTCATTGACTTCGAGCAGATACTGGACCCGGCCAAAGACGCCGGCGTCAAGGTGGAAGGCGGGAAAGTGACCGCCTTCCCAATCTACCCGGAGGACAAGCCGATTACCCTCAAGTGTGAACCTGGGGCGATTCGGGAGTTCAAGGGCAAAGTCAAGATTACGCGGGCGGAACTGCTCACGTAAACGACCTTGCCATGCCTGTCAAAAAGACAGAGAAAGGGGGCCGGTTCGGGGGGATGCGCCGCGCGGAGCGCGGCGCGCCCCCCACCGGCCCTTTTCCTTGTTACTTATCGAGTAATAACTGTCCAAACTTGATTGCCGCCCGTGTCACCATGAGCGATAACATTGCCATGTATACCAAGCTTTTCAAATTCTCCTGGATTTATGGTTTGTTTGTAATCGGCGCGTTCATTTTCGTACTCATTGGGCAGGTTACAGGCCGGGAGTTGCCATGGGCCATTAGCAGGGTTCTTTTGTCGATGGCGATGGAGGCATTGCTGGTGTTCGCCCTGCTTTTTACGCCTCTCCCCCCCCTCAAAAATCAAAAAGTGGAGCGACAACGCAGAATTTGCCTAATGGCAATAATAATTTTGCCATTCGTTCTCTTCATTTGTTACGAAAGCACGGGGATCTATCAATTGTTGACTTCGAAATGAACCCTCAGTTCCCGAATATTGATGTATTCAGCAACTCTTGACCGGGGCTACTTTTTCTCAAAAAATGAACCCACGAGTCAACCATAGCAGCGAAAATGCCGCTTGCCACTTTACCGCCCCGAGAAAAATCGCTTTGTTTCAATATCGAAAATCCTCATGGACAAGGCATTTTATATTAGGGTGACTTTGGGGCTATTTTTTATAGGAATACTTCTAGTCATTATGGATTTTCTACTTCGGACATTTAGCGCTGGAACATTCAAGGAAAAATCGGAATCCGAATTAAGTTTGTTAACTGAAAAAGAGCGTGGACGGTATAAATCTGCGGAGCGGACATATAACACGTTTCAAACTCATCAAATGCGGAAGGGTGCATTTTGGGTAATGGGCTTTAGTTTGGTCGCGCTAGTGGCCCTTGTATTCGTCAAGCCGTTTTCATCATTTCCTAAAGAGGAAGACGTGGTCAGTTTTTCCAATTTTTTGCGTCAGAAAGTACAAATGCCTTGGGGGCAGATTAATATTTTGATATCAATTGTTTTCGCCGCAGTCGGAGCTTTTCTTATATTTACGGGAAGTGAAGGTCGGAAATTGAAACGTCCCATAGCTCAATCTTGCTTTTGCATAATTCTTGGCATTCTAGTTATTTTGTGGGGCATATTTCAATGGGACATGGATTGAGTCTGGCTAAGGCTCGATTCAAAGCAAAGCTTTGGAAGGCCGCGCGGCCCGAGCGCTACCGCCCCTACGCAGCGGCTCACTCTGAGGCGAGCACGTTTGCGAGTCCGCCGTTAATGCTTCTGGGGCGAAATGTGTTCGGCCCGCCGTCAGCGCATCGGAATCCGAATAAATTGCGCCATTTCCACATCGGCCATCGCCGCCACCGCCACGCCGCAGGCCACCAACGCCAGGCCCAGGCTCGCCCACACTTTCCACGTTCGCTGGTAACGGATCAATTCCCTGAGAGCCAAAATTACCCAAGCGCTTCCCGCCATGACATTCATGCCTGTCGCCATAAAGATGAAGCGCCATTCCGAACGCCCAGCGGTAAGGTGCAGGCCCATCGCCAAAAAGGCACTGAGGGCCAGGATGGCACCGCCACCCCAAAGCAGGACGCGTTCGCTCCACGGCAAGGACACCGGCTGCCGTTGGGGCCGTGGCCGGGGGAATATGTTCGCGGCAAATTTCTCCCAGCCCACGTGCTCGCGCCCGGCGAGGGCCTCCCGCAGGGCCGCCACGATCTCGCGCTGGTCTTTCGGCGAATAGGGATTGAAGTCGACGGTGGCGCGTTGGCCGAGTCCCGTCAGCGTTACTTTTCGGGCAATTAACCGCCAGCGAACTTTTTCCACGCCGGCAAAGGCGACGGTCCGCAGCCGCTGTCCGTTTTGAAATTCGACGCCGTTTTGGTCCAGGCGCAGGCGGGCGTGCCAGGAGCTCCAGCAATGCCAGCAGGACGCCAGCCACATGAAGCCATAGGTTCCGTAGCTAAAGAGCAAGATGACGAACCAGGCGTTCGGTGGGGTGTCCTGGTCCTGTTTGTCCCATTCGGGATGAAGAGCGAACAGAGTCGAAAAGATCAAGACGCCGCCAAAAAAAGTTATAAAAAACACGCCGAGCCACATTTTCGCGCGGCTACCGCGCCAGGTCCCCGGACTTTGGATGTTTTCACTCATGGTCGGCCAAGCTGAAATACCCAAACCATGCCTCGACCGCTGCGCCCGGGCAAGCGCAATTGGCCGCTCAGGGCGTCTTCATCCACGCGATTGAGCCATTTTGGCCGCGCGGCCCGAGCGCTACCGCCACTACGCAGCGGCTCACTCCTGGGCGAGCACGCTTGCGAGTCCCCCTTACCGCTCCGGTTCGAAATGTGTAACCCGTTTGTGTAACCCGGTGGCCAAAAATGGGCCGATTTTGGCGGACTGGTGCGGAGCCAAGTCGAAGGCGATAGTTGCGCAAGTTGCTCCATTTCATCGTCAAGTGAACTACTGCGGATTCATGCCGATTCTAGCAAAGAGTATCATTTATAATTAAGAGTCAACTGC
>CAZLPS010000242.1:0-2728 GCA_964561455.1 uncultured Opitutales bacterium | reverse complement strand
ACAGGAGACAGGAGACAGGAGACAGGAGACAGGAGACAGGAGACAGGAGACAGGATTGCGCCTATGCAATTTTTGGGTAAGGGGCAAACTTTGGTGGAGGTGCTTGGAGGGTCGAACAAGTGGGATGCGTTGGGCGGCAGCGATGTGCTTAATTACCGGAGTTGGACGGGGGCAGGGTGCCACGGAGCGCACCTTGGAGGAGCTGGGTCAAATTTTTCTCGGTAGGAACGGACAATTTCAGATCGGTGATTTTGCTGGCGCTGGAAAGGCTGCTGCTGAGGGCGGCGCGCTGTTGGTCCGTGATGGGGGCGTTGTCCAGGGCGTTCTGGGCGGCGACAGGGTCTTGTTTGGCCCAAGCGAGGAGACTGGTGCGGATTTGGTTATAACGGCTGGCGTCATCGCCAATACTGGCAGCGAGATTGTATGCCGTGGCGGGATCGAGTGGCGCCTGGGTGGTGACAAATTGGGCGACGGCCGTATCGCGCTCCTGGCCGTCGGGCAGGGACTGGGTCCAAGCAGCGAGGGCGGTTGGATCTTGTTGGGCCCATGTGGAGGCGAGGGCGGTGACCGAGGTGATACGGGTGGCGGGGTCGGCAATGCCAAGGGCGGCTTGAGTTGCGCCGGCGGGGTCGGAAGCGGCCCAAGCGGTCACAATTCGGCTCAAGGTGGGACCGTCAATCGGGGTTTGGGAATTGATGGTGTCCTGGGTGAGCGAATTGGCGATGGCCCAGGCGGACTGGGGATCGGTCACGGAGATACCGGCGATGGAACTGCGAATGGCATTATTTTGAACAGCGCCGGCGGGAAGGGACTGCGCCCAGGCGAGCGCGGTTTGGGAATTGTTTTGGGCAAAGGCGAAGGCGACGCCGGTGGTGGATTGCGCGATGTTGGGATCGTCCGAATGATTTTGGACATAGCTGGCGGCACCCGTGGGATCCACGCTGGTCCAGGTATACATGACATTTTGCATGGCTTTGCCGCGGGCGGTGCTGTCCGTGTTGGCGGGCAGGTTTTGGACCCAGGCGAGGGCGGACTGGGCATCCTGGGCGGCAAGAGCGTTGGCGATGGGGAGGGTCAGGCTGTCACGCGTGCTGCCTGGTGGCATTTGGTCGTAATAGGACGCGGCGGAGGCCGGGTCGGAAGTGGCCAATTGCGCGACGACATGAGCCTGGACGTAATCGTGTTCCGTCCCGGAAAGATTTTGATTTACCCAATTCATGGCGGAAGAGGGATCATCTTTGGCATAAGTGTCCAAAACGGTAACAAAGTAATCCTGGCGCCGGGCACTGGGCGGCAACTGGGAAACATCCGCGAGTGCGGAAGCGGGGTCGTTGGTGCTCAATTTGGCGAGGATGGGCCCGACATTGTTGGTAAAGGTGGAACCGATGGCGTTTTTCGTGAGCCAGGCGAGGGCGGCGGCGGGGTCGGTATCGCTCCATTTGTCAGCAAGAGCGGAAATGAGATTGTTGCGATAGTTGCCCGGCGGAAGGGTGTCGAGATAGGCGCCGGCGGCGGCGGGGTCTTGCAGGGCCAGATTATTAAGCACCAATTGCTGGACGCTGTTGCGCTCGGTTCCGGGAGGCAGGGATTGGACCGCATGGAGGGCGGCGCCGGGATCATTTTCTGACCAGCCGTTAAATACGCTTTGGGTGGCGGCAAGGTGCGCGGCGCCCGCGGGGAGACTTTGCAAGGCGGAATAGGCGGCGGCCGGATCGACCCTGGCCCAAGCGGCAAAAACGCTGGAAAAAAGCGAGGAGGATTGTTTGGCGACGGGCAGCGAGAGCAGAACCTTGAGCGCGCCGGCGGGGTCGCTATCCGCCAGGTCGGAAATGATAGTGGCTTCGACAAGGGTGCGGAGTAGCGAGTTGGTAATCTGGCCGAGATTGGCGAGCGCGGCGTTGGGGTCCATTTCGGCCCACTTGCTGAAGATAGTCTGCAACAAATTATCGCCGGCGACACTGGCGGGTAGGCTCTTGGCGGCGGCCACGGCGGCGGCGGCGTCATTGCCCTGGACCCAGGTGGAGAGCACTTGGGTAATGGCGGCGGTCCGAAATGAGGCGCGCTCCAAACCTTGGGCGGCGGCAAGGGCGGCGCGGGGGTCGAGGCCGGCCCAAGTGGCGAAGAGGTGATTAAAGGAGGGGTCACGGACACCGGAGCGAAGGGCCCGGGGGTAAACATAGTTGAGTGCGGTGCGGGGGTCGGCGTGCACCCATTTCGAAAGGACCAAATCAAAGACGATTTGGCGGATATCCATTTGCGGGCACGCGGCGGCCTCATCCATGAGGCTGGCGAGATCAGAAACAGGCGTGGCGGCGACCAGCTGGAGAATGGCGGCAATGCGATCAGCGCCTTGGTATCTTTTGAGCAAGTCGGCCAGCGAGCCATGCGGATCCCAGGTAAGGTTTTGCGGGAGGGACGCCGTGCCGGAGGCCGCGTGGGCAGCGGAAGTCGTCCGGCGGGCGGGACGAGTGGGAGTGGCGGGGCCGTGAGGCAGGGCCCAACGATCCACGGCCATGCCCACTATAACGAACGGAATGGTCCAAAGCAGGCCCGACAGCAGGCGATTTTTCATGGCAGGAGTAACAACCGGGAAAGAGTGCGGAAGGGAGGGTGCCTTAAGGAGTATTATTCTGCCGGGCGGGCGTCAATGGCGATTGCGAAATTGACGGGAGGCAGGAGACAGGAGACAGGAGACAGGAGACAGGAGACAGGAGACAGGAGACAGGAG
>CAZLPS010000241.1:0-2763 GCA_964561455.1 uncultured Opitutales bacterium | reverse complement strand
CCACCGACGAGCGCACCGGCGACCTCATGCACGAGCAACTCTCCGCCGACATCGCCTACACCTATATAAGATACATTGACCCCCGCTCCGGCCGCGCCGCCAACCAGCCCATGACGGGCGACGGCAAACTCGATGTCGCCTTCACCGGCGACGCCTGGAAAGCCTCCCATGGCGGCACCCTCAATCCGCCCAATGACCGCTTCGGCCTCGACTGGACCTGCTATGCCATCAACTGGGAAACCGAATACGAGCGCACCCTCGACCCCAAGGCCCGCGATTACGTCCTCAAGCTCATGAGCAACGTCGCCCCCGCCACCGCCACCGACGGCCTCCGTTGGGGCGGCAGTTATTTCGACATCATCTTCGGCGGCATGGAAATCATGGAAGAACTCAAGCCCATGTTCCCCGACCAAAACTTTTGGAACGCCTGGGCGTATTCCTGCGCCGCCATCGGCCCCGGCATCTCCGGTGGCGACATGACCGGCCCGCGCCTCACCGCCTACGCCGCCTCCATTTGGAGAGACCAGGGCTACGGCGTCCGCGCCTGGAATCAACTCCTCGGCACTGGCGGAATTCCGACCATCGCCGCGCCCCCGCTCAATTCCGGCACCAACGTCGTCAACCCCGTGCACGACCCAGTCTTCCTCGGCAGTTCCGCCGGCTGGCAACTCCACAACCCGGCGACAGTCCAATGGTGCCTCAACGCCCTCGAAACCCTCGCCCTCGCCGGCTACGCATTGCCCGAATGGGAAGCCGCGCATGGAGTAGGGCCGGCGAAATAATGGAAAAGGGAAGATGGAAAATGGAAAAACCTTTCCACCCGCCATCGGGCCCGGACCTTTCAAAGGTCGAAATCGGCATGCAGCTCCGCCCCCATCAGGGAACTCCGCGCGCTGCCCTTCGCCCCTTCGAAGGACTCGCCTCGCTGCTTTTCGCCCGATCAGGGAACTTCGCACGCTGCTGTTCGCCCCGAAGGGGCGAAGGAACCCAACCCAGGGTTGCGCGCAGCGCAACCCTGGGTAAAAGACAGATAGGAAACCGCCGCCCTGTAAGGGCGGAGGAGACTTGCCTCCCATCTCGCCCCCTTCCCATGAAAATCGCCCTCCCCGCTTTGACCCTCCTCGCCGCCCTTCTCCTCCCCGGCTGTTTCAAGCCCACCCCGGCCGCGACTCCATCTTCCGCTCCGGCCCCCGCGATCCACTATTGGGCAACCTTCACCGGCAATGGCGACAAGCCCGGCACGGGTTTCATCCTTGCGGAACAGGGCGGCGGCGTACTTTCGGGTAAATTTTATATTTTGGATCCCAACAAAGCCGGCAATTTCAACGCCGGTTTCGCGATGGATCTCAAGGATTTAAAGAATACCCCGTCCGGGATAACTTTCACGGTTAACTTGCCCAACGACACGAAGGAATCCATGGAATTGGATTTCGACCGGCAAAAAATTCCGTCCGGTAAATTTTCCGCCATCTTGAAAGAGACTTCCGAGCCGGACACCGTGCCCTCAACCGTGGAGTTCACCCCCACCCCCAATCCTCCGCCCCCCGGCCGCCGCGCCGCCCGACGCGGGAAAGCAGACCCTGCCAGTTCCCCCTTGCCCGCCCAAACGCCCCGCCAGTTTTTTGGATTGGGGGGGGTTGACGCCGCTTTCTCAGAACCGCGTTTGACCTTCGATGTTCGCAGGCGAAAACAACCTAAAAACTTTCGTGAGCGGAAGAAAAGCGGCGTCAAGCCGCCGCACTCCAAAAAATTACAAATTCCCACAATCGAAAAATTCGCCGTTCTTTCTTTGGTTGAATCCCCCGCCGACTTCCCCATACCATTGCCCTCTCCCGCCCGCAGGAATTAAGAATTATGAATTAAGAATTAAGAAGTCCACACCCCACCTCCCGCCCCCCAGTTCCACATTCGCCCATTCCGACTTAAACGTTAAACATTAAGCGTTCCGCCGTCCCCATTTTTCATTTTGCCTTTCTCCTTCCTCCGCCCCCCATCCCAAATCTCAAATTTCAAATTTCAAATCCGAGTCTCCCCCGCCCCCGCCCGCAGGATTTAAGAATTATGAATTAAGATTTAAGAAACCACACCCAAACCCCCAATACATCGCGAGCGCCTTCCGACTTAAGCGTTAAACGTTAAACTTTAAACATTAAGCGTTCCCCCGCCCCATTTCTCATTTTGCATTTCGCCCACTTCTTAATTCTAAATTCTTAATTCCCATGCCCCTCCCCGCTCCCCGCTCCCTGCTCCTCGCTCTGGCCCTCCTCGCCCCCGCCCTCGCCCCCGCGGCCGACGTCTCCCTCCATTTCCTCGACGGCGCTTCCCCTGCCGCCCCCACCGGCATCTCCTGGGGCGTTCCCTGGCCCAAAGGCACCGTCACGAAGACGCAGGCCTTCGCCCTCACCGCCGCCGACGGCTCCGCCCTCCCGCTCCAAAGCTGGACCCTCGCCTATTGGCCCGATGGCTCCATCAAGTGGACCGGCTTCGCCACCACTTCCACCCCCGGCATGTCGGGCAATTTAAAACTTTCCACCGCCGCCGCGCCCGCCGCCTCCGGCCAGCTCAAGGCCACCGACGCCCCCAGCTATATCCAGATAGACACCGGCCCGCTCCAGTGCGTCATAGATAAATCCGGCAGCAAGATCGTGGACTGGATGGCCATCAACGGCGCCACTGTCGCCACCAACGGCCAGCTCGTCTGCATCCTGCAATCGGGCGCCGACGACCAACCCGAGGTGACGAGCCCCCGCGAAAAATTCCTCA
>CAZLPS010000240.1:0-2772 GCA_964561455.1 uncultured Opitutales bacterium | reverse complement strand
TCTGGGACCCACCCTGGTCCCAAGACCGCATGTCCGAAGCCGGCAAAATGCAACTGGGGCTGATTTAGGATAAGGATGAAGGATGAATTCCAAGCGTTGCCGAATTCACCTGTTATCCCCTCTGCTTGAATTTGCTGCAATTCCCGTAAGTAGCAAAGGGAACAGCGTTATGGGAAATGCGGTGATTTTTTGCTTCATCCCTCATCCTTCATCCTTCATCCTTTGCCAATGCCCGCCCCCGCAGCCTCCCTTGACTTGTGCCCCTGCTGCGGTCGTCGCGATTTCCTGGTCACCAGTTTTGCCGCTTCCGCCGCCCTGCTGTTATCCCGCGCCCTCGGCCGTGCTGCCGACGCCCTCCCCGGCGCCTCGGCCGACCCATTTGCCAATCCGACAAAAATTCCCTTCGCCGCCACCCCCCTTCCGCTCACCGCCGTGCGCCTCACCAGTGGCCCGCTCAAAAAAGCCCAGGATCTCGGTCGCGCGAATTTGCTCAAGCTCGACATGGACCGCGTTATGTTCCGCTTCCGCGAGCGCGCCGGCCTGACCCCCAAAGCCGCCGATGGCTACGGCGGGTGGGAAGGCCCGGGCCGCCAACTTACCGGCCACATTGCCGGCCACTTTCTTTCCGCGCTCAGTTATATGTACGCCGCCACCGGTGACACCCAGTTCAAAGACCGCGCCACCTACCTCGTCAACGAATACAAGGAAGTGCAGGACAAACATGGCGACGGCTACATCGGCGCCCTCATGGGTAATCTTCCGCCCGGGGCCACCGCGGTGAACGGAAAGGTGGAAATCAACGGCAAGATCTACGACGCCTACACCCCCGCGGCCCGGGGCGGCGCGGCGCAATCGGCCGTGGATGGCAAACCCCTCTTCGAAATGCTCGCCCTCGGCACCATCAACGCCGGCACCCGCCCCATCACGAATCTTGGCGCCGGCGGTTTCGACCTCAACGGCATGTGGTCCCCGTGGTACGTGCAGCACAAATTGATGTCCGGCCTCCGCGACGCCTATCGCCTCACCGGCAATCGCGCCGCCCTCGATATCGCCGTCAAGCATGCCACCTGGATCGAAACCATCGTCGGCGGCCTCAGCCCGCAACAATTGCAACTCATGCTCACCATCGAGTTCGGCGGCATGAATGAATCCCTTGCCGACCTCTACGCCGACACCGGCGACATTCGCTGGCTCAAACTTTCCCAACGTTTTCATCACGACTACATCGTCAACCCCCTCGCCCAGGGCACCGACAACCTTAACAACAAACACGGCAATACCACCGTCCCGAAACTCCTCGGCGAACTCGTCCGCTACATTAACGCCGGCAACCAGCCCGACGGTGACGCCGCCAAATATTTCTGGGAGGCTGTCGTCTACCACCACTCCTTCGCCACCGGTGGCCACGGCTATGACGAATCTTTTGGCCCGGCGGACAAACTCAGCGGCCAGGTGGACGGTACCGCCAAACCCAACGGCGACACCCGCACCTGCGAATCGTGCAATGTCTATAACATGGTGAAGCTCACGCGCCTGCTCTTCGCCCTCCATCCCGACGCGAAATTTGCCGAATTCCACGAGCGCGCCCTACTCAATCACGTTCTGGCCTCCATCAACTTCAACGACGGCCAAGTTTGTTACATGGTGCCCGTCGGCCGCGGCGTAACGCACGAATATCAAGGCGCCAGCCAAACTTGCTGCTTCGGCACCGGCCTCGAGAATCACGCCCTCCATGGCCACGGCCTTTACTACACCTCCGCCGACAAACTTTGGGTCAATCTTTACGCGCCTTCCACCGCACAAAGCCAGGAGCTGGGACTCGGCTTCGAAATGACTGTCCTTCCGGGTGATGCGGATGTTGCCACCCTTAAGTTTACGACCGCCCCCAGCCGCGAAATTTCGTTGTTGTTGCGTTACCCTTCTTGGGTGGAAGGCAATTTCCGCGTCTCTATCAATGGCCAGCCCGTCGCCTTTAAAGACACGCCCTTGCCAGGCTCCCATCTTGAATTCCGCCGCATGTGGAAGGTTGGCGACAACGCGCAGGTCACTCTCCCCAAGTCTCTTTATAAAGAACGCCTGCCCGACAATCCCAATCGCGTCGCGCTCAAATGGGGTCCTTATGTCCTCGGCGCGGACTACAGTGTGCTCTCAACCACCGAAAGCGCCCGCGCGGCTGACGCCGCAGCCACCGCCGCCATCAGCGTCGGCGGCGGCGCCAGCGGTCCCGGATCCCCAGCGGCAGCGTCTGCCGCCGCCAGCGCCACCGCGCGCGCAGGTCGCGGCCGTGGCAACGGCGGGCCGCCACCCCAATACCCCGTATTTGTGGTGAAAGCCGATGCCCCCGTCAGCTCCTGGCTCAAACGCGTCCCCGCCCCTGAACCCGCCCAGGCCGACGCCACCACGGATCTCCCCGTCGTCTTTCACGCCACCGGCATCGCCGGCACCAATAACGAAGTGGCCTTCAAACCCTTCTACCAACTCTCCGGCCGCCGCTACGGCATCTACCAGGACATCTTCACCCCCGAAGAATGGGCCCAGAAAAATCCCCCCGCCTCCCCGCCAGCCTGAGCGTATGGGAAGTCGATAAAGGCGACTGACGCGACAGAGGCGATTGAGGCGGAAATGCTGATCGCCGAATGCTGAGGGCTGGCCCCTCGGCAAGAAGAAATGCGCTTTCAAAGGCCGCAGAATTGACTTTTAAAATTCCCCCACCTCAGGCCAAATTCCAAATTCCAAATTCCAAATTCCAAATTCCAAATTCCAAATTCCAAA
>CAZLPS010000239.1:0-2804 GCA_964561455.1 uncultured Opitutales bacterium | reverse complement strand
CCATCCATCAGAAGCTAGAAGCTAGAAGCTAGAAGCTAGAAGCTAGAAGCTAGAAATTCCAAATTCTGACTTCTGACTTAAACGTTAAACGTTAAGCGTTAAACGTTCAATTCTTCAGCCCCGCCCTAGTCAGCAGCGGTGTTCAACCCGAAACTCAAAACCCAAAACTCGAAACCCTCCGTCCCCTCTGACTTCATAATTCTTAAATCTTAATTCTTAATTCCCAATTCCCATGCGCCTCCTCTCCCTCCTTCTCCTCCTCCCCGCCTCTCTCCTCGCTCAATCCCTCCCTTCGCTCCCTGCCGTCGCCGAGCCCGCCTCGCCCGCCGCCCCGGAACTGCACGAAGACCCCGTTCTCCACGGCCAGTCGCCCAACGCGATGCCCGCCAATCCCAATCTCCCCACCCTCTGGCTAATCGGTGATTCCACCGTCCGCAATGGCACCGCGGGCGATGGCTCCGGAGGTCAATGGGGCTGGGGTGCGCCTCTCGAATATTTTTTCGACCGCACCAAAATCAACGTGGTCAATCGCGCCATGGGGGGCACCAGCAGCCGCAGCTTTTACACCAGCAACTGGACCCGCGTGCTGCCCAACATCAAAAAGGGCGACATCGTCATCATGCAATTCGGCGCCAATGACAATGGCGACCCAGTCACCGGCAAAACCGCCATCAAAGGCACCGGCCCGGAAACCGTGGATTCCAACGGCGAAACGGTCCACTCCTTCGGCTGGTATATGGCCCAATACGTCAAAGAAACCCGCGACAAGGGAGCCACGCCCATCATCTGCTCGCTCACCCCGCGCAATCGCTTTAAGTCCGACGGATCTTTCCAGCGCGACACCACCACTCACGCCGCCTGGGCCGCCCAAACCGCCAAAGACACCAACACACCTTTTGTTGACCTCTACGAACTCATCGCCCGCCGCTCCGAGCAACTCGGCAAAGACAAAGTCGCCGCCTTCTACGGCCCCACCCCCACCGAATACCTTCACACCAATTGGCTCGGCGCCGTCTCCAACGCCGAGTGCGTCATCGGCGGCCTGAAAGGCCTAAAAGAAAATCCCCTCGCCAAATTCCTCTCTGCCCGCGGCAATTTAGTCCCCGCTCTCGACCCCACCCTCCCCGCCCTCCCCGTCAAAAACCCCGCCCCCGCTGGCGTCGCCTTGGCCAATTAGAAACACTCCGTCCAACCCATTCGACCTGTCTGACCCGTCGGACCTGTCCGACCTGTCCGACTTGTCCGACTTGTCCAATTCTTCCCTTCGTCCTCCGCCCTTCTTAATTCTTACTTCTTACTTTTTAATTTCATGCGCCCCCTCCCCCTCATCCTCCTCGCCACCACCGTTACTCTTGGCGCCCAAACCGCCGTCCCAGCAGGATCTGCCACTAGCGCCGCACCCACCGCCACTTCGGCCAGCGCAACCGCAGCCTCCGCCAGCACTAGCGCCAGCGCCCTGAATATGGCACGGACGGGCACCCCCCTTGTGCTAAATCCCGCCAACACTTACACCGGTGGCGGTCCCCGCCCAGCCCCCAACACCCACGGACTCGACATGCGCACCCAGTCCGGCCCAGGTACCGGTCGCTACTCCCCTCCCGTCCCAGTTGACGACAAACTCCCGACTTTCTGGCTCATCGGCGACTCCACCGTCCGCAATGGCACTCCCGGCAATGGCTCCACCAATGCTCCTGATGGCCAATGGGGCTGGGGCGCTCCGCTCACTTTTTATTTCGACCCTGCCAAAGTCAACGTCGTCAACCGCGCCCTCGGCGGTACCAGCGCCCGCAGCTTTTACAATGGGAATTGGAAAAACATGGTGGACCTCATTAAAAAGGGCGATGTCGTCATCATGCAATTCGGCACCAACGACGGCGGTCAACCCGCTTCCAGCGTCGGTGAACTCCGCGGCATCGGCGACGAAACCCAGGCAATCACCAATCGCTCCGGCCAGCCCGAAATCGTCCATACCTATGGTTGGTATATGCACCAGATGATCGCCGCCACCCGCGCCAAGGGCGCCACCCCCATCATTTGTTCCCTCGTCCCCCGCAAAAGCTGGGACCCCAGTGGCCAGCACGTTAATCGTGACTCCAACTTTAGAATCTTCGCCGGCCAAGTCGCTCACGCCGAAAACATCGGCTTCATTGATCTCAATGAATTGCTCGCCCGCAAATACGAGGAAATTGGCAAAGACAAAGTGGACCTCCTGTACGTCCCCACCCCCGCTGAAGCCGCCGCCCAAGGCGGCAACACCCGTGCCGAAACCGTCCACACCGGCTGGGATGGCGCCGTCGTTGACGCCGAAGTCGTCGTCGCGGCCCTCAAGGCGCTTAAGGATGATCCGGTTGCCAATTATTTTTCCGAAAAAGGCAAAGCCATCGCCCCCGCCGCTGAGCTCCCAACCCCAGCCCCCAAGCCCGAATCCCCCAAGCCCGCCGCCAATTCCGCCCCTGCGCCCGTGATTGCCCCCGCCGCCGCCAGCACATCCGCCAATTAGGCCAACCCCGTGGAATGAATCCAGAGGCCCGGTTCCACTACGCCTTGGCCTCGTTATACAAAAATTCCCCATCATCTACTCTCCGCGCTTGCTTTTTCCCATCGCCTCAACCCAAATTCCAAATTCAAAAATCGAATTGCGACTTGCCAAAAGCGACAATTTCATTCGCTGCCTCTCGACCCGAAATCGCAAATTATGGATTCCGGATTGTAATTCTCTGAAATTTGAAATCTGAAATTTCTGCCACCTCTGTCTCCTGTCTCCTGTCTCCTGTCTCCTGTCTCCTGTCTCCTGTCTCCTGTCT
>CAZLPS010000238.1:0-2861 GCA_964561455.1 uncultured Opitutales bacterium | reverse complement strand
TGGGTCTTCCAGCCCTCCTACCGCTTAATGTGGTCCCGCTACACCAACGACCAGCGCTCCCGCAGCGACATCTACAACACCTTCTCCTTCCTCGTCGCCTATTACTTCAACGAAGCCGTGTCGGCCCGTGCCTTCACCAGCTACGAATGGCGCAGCAGCTCCGAAACCGGCAACAATTACCAGAGTTGGAACGTCGGCGTCGGCTTCTCCATCAACGCGGCGTTTTAGTTTTCGCCCCGGTGAGGGGCGGGCCTTCATCGCTGAAAAAGACTTCGGCCGTCGGCCTGGAACATTTCCTTGGCGGACCCGCGACCGTTCGGCTATGCTTCCCGGCCATGAACACCCGCGCCGTCTTTGAGTTCTTGCGCCAATGGCGTGTGCTCATTCAGGCCGCCTTTACGATTGTCTTGACCGCCGCCTACGTCTGGCTCCTCCATGGCGACGCTCACTCTTTGGAAGACTTTGAACACCGGGTGGTGGACTCGCGCATGCTTCTGCGGGCCAGACGCCCCCAACCCCAGGATGTCATCATCCTCGGCGTGGACGAAAGTTCCTTTCCCAAAGACCCTTGGACGCCCGCGATGCTCGCGCAGGACCCCGACCTTGCCTTCCTCAAGTCTGATTGGCCGTGGAGTCGGCAACTCTGGGGTAAACTGGCTGACCGGCTCCTCAACGCCGGCGCCAAAGGGGTCATCTTCGACATCGCCTTCACCAAGCCCGGCGATGGCGACCTCGAATGTGGCGCAGTGTTTGCGCGTCAGGCCGCGCGACTCACCATTGCGGGCAAGATTGATTTTAAACGGGCGGACATTGGCAACGGCGCCACGAATTACGCGCAATTCATGGACCCAACCGATGATCTGCTCCCCGATTCCGGGCCGGAGATTGTCGGCATCACCAATGTCGAGAGGGATTATGATGGCGTGCTCCGCCGCTATTATCACTCCTTCAATCGGCAATTATTGCAGCAGCCGGAGTTGGCCGACGACGCCAAGTTTATGGCGCAGGTTAAACCGGAACGTTTCAGCCTCCCCCTTCTCGCCGCCCAAAAGGCCCTCGGCCACACGCCCGCCATTGACTTGTGGGGCACGACCGTGGTCAATTTTTATGGCGAGCAGCGGTCCCTGCGGGTCATTCCCATCGAGAATATTTTTCTCAATTGGCGATCATCGTTTGCGCAGGGCAATTTCTTCAAGGACAAATTTGTGTTCGTCGGCGCAACTTGGGAAACCTATTTCAAGGACTATTTCGCGACTCCTTTTGGCACGATGTCCGGGGTCGAAATCCAGGCCACCACTTTCGCCAATTTGCTTCATGGCGACTGGCTCCGCGAGACCCCGAATTGGCTGGCGGCGGCGCTGGCCATCGTCTTTGGCCTGCTGGCGCTGCTCACGTCGCTGCGCATTCACTCCGTGCTCGGCAAAATCGGCCTCCTCCTGGGTCTCGGTCTCCTCTTCCTTCTGGTCACGCAATGGCTCTTTACCTCGTACCTCCTGATCGTGCCGGTTACCGGCGCGTCGCTCGGGCTGATCGGCTGCGGCGGCTTCGGCACCCTTTACGACTTCATGCTGGAGCGTTATGAGCGCCGGCGCATGCTCGGCGTGTTTGAAACGATGGTCTCGCCCGGTGTCGCCAACCTGGTGCTCAGCAATCGCGGGGATTTTGAAAAACGTCTTGGCGGCGAACGCAAACAAGTCGTCGTCCTCTTCAGCGACATCCGCAGCTTCACCACCTGGAGCGAGAAAGTCGGCCCCGACGCCCTCGTCACTCAGCTCAACGAGTATTTCTATGGCATGGTCGAGGTCATTCAGCAGGAGGGCGGCACCGTCCAAAAATACATTGGCGACGCCCTGATGGCTGCCTGGGGCGACGTCCGCGAGCAGCCCATGAAGGAGTGCGCCATCCAGGCCGTCCGTGCCGCCATGCGCATGATGGACGAATTGAAGAAATTGAATGCGGAATGGGTCGGCAAGCCCAAGCGCGAACATCTCGCCTTTGGCATTGGCATCAATCTGGATGAAGCGGTCGTCGGCCGCATCGGCCACCCCCGCCGCCAGGAATTCACCGTCATGGGCGACGCTGTCAACCTCGCCGCCCGCCTTGAAAGCGCCACCAAGCAATATCACCAGACCATCCTCGTCGGCGAACACATCTACGAACACGCGAAGGAATTTTACGATTTCCGCCTGGCCGACAAAATGCAGGTCAAGGGCAAGACCTTCGGCGTGCCCGTCTACGCCCCCCTCGGCCTCAAAGGCTCCACGCCACCGGCAGGCTTGGCCGAATATAACGACGCCATCGCCAAATACTACGCCCGCGATTTCACCGGCGCCACGGAATTATTCCAGGCCGCCGACACCAAAATGGGTGGGGGAGATTACCTCTGCGAAAACTATGTTTTCCGCTGCGAACATTACCTCGCCGAGCCTCCGCCCGCCGATTGGGATGGCACCTACGTCCTGAAGGAGAAGTAGCGAGCGCGAAGCCGGGAGCGGGGAGCGGGGAGCGGGGAGCGGGGAGCCGGGAGCGGGGAGCAGGCTGCAGGGTGCGGGGAGCAGGGAGCGGGAACCAGGAAGCAGGGAACGGGAAGCAGGGAACAGGACGTAGAGAACAGGAAGTAGGCAGCAAACGCACTGGGCATGCCTCGCGTAGCGAGGCTGTGAAAGTAACCGTGGATTTCAATCCACGGAGCGCCTCGATCACCCTGCAACCGCGTCGCGTAGCGACGCTTGAACCGCTCCCTGATCCATGTATCAACCTACTTCCCGATCCCACACCAAAATTGCAAAACACACCCGGCATTTTCCCAAATTCCAAATTCCAAATTCCAAATTCCAAATTCCAAATTCCAAATTCCAAAT
>CAZLPS010000237.1:0-2888 GCA_964561455.1 uncultured Opitutales bacterium | reverse complement strand
GGAAATTCGAAATCCGAATAACGAATTTTGAATGATGAAAGACGAAATAAAGCAGTTCGGGGCTGGATTGGGTCTGGTGGCGTCACTGGGTCTTTTCGGGGCGCTCGCGGGGTGCGGGACGACGCCAGCAGATGTGGCGCGGTGGGCGGCGCCGGGGGGTTACGATGCCGTGAAAAAGGTGGAACCGATGATTTACGCCTCCGACGCGGCAATGCGCCATGCGGCCATTGCGGCGCTGGTGAAATTGGGGGATTATGACGCGGTGAACGAACTCGCGACGGCCACTTTGAGCCCGACGCCCTTTGTGCGCGGGGAAGTCGGCGCGGCGCTTTTGTTCAATGCCAATGACCAACTGGATCTTTATTCCATCTCCCTGGTGGCGGACCCCGTCCCGGAGGTGCGCCGGATGATGGCGGTGGGCCTCACGGCCGTGGGCAAGGCAGGGCCGCTGGCCAATACCCAGCGCGCGGGAATTTATCTCTGGGGACTGACCCAGGATGCTGATCCGGATGTTCGCGCGGCGGCGATTGAAGGCGTTGGCTCGCTGGGTTTGAGTGACCCGATTGACTTTGCGCTTGAGGCCCTGCGGCACGACCCGGAGCCGCGGGTGCGGGCGGCAGCCGTGCGCGGGCTGGGTACATTGGCGCGGGCATATCTGGCCGGCGAAAGCGGACCGGATTTGCGGGATCCGGTGGTGGAGCAATTTCTCAGTAAGTTGGGCTCGGCGCGTCAACCGACGCCGACTCAGGCCCGGGGCGAGGAGATCGTGGCCGCCCTTTGCCAGGCGGCGCGCACTGACGAGGGCAAATACACTGTCATCCGCCAGGACTCAGGTTGGTTTGTGACGCAACGCATTGAAGAAACGCGCTGGGTCGTGGAGGATGCCGCCGACGCCTTGACGGTGCCGGGCCGGGCCCCCCGAGGCGATGTGGCCGGGGCCATGGCCGCGGCGAGAGCCCGGGTGCCTCCACCTCCGCCCAAACCCATGTTCCTGATCCCCAAAAAACATCCGGGCCCCATATGAGTCTTTTGCGTTATGACCGCCGGGCGGTGAATGGGCACAGCGGCCTCGTCGGCGTGGATGAGGCGGGGCGCGGCGCGCTGGCGGGGCCGGTGGTGGCCGCGGCGGTGTGGATTGAGGCGGCGTTTTATGGTGACACGCGGTGCGCCCGCGAGGGCCGGGGTTTTAACGATTCGAAACAGCTTTCGCCGGACGAGCGGGAAAAGTTTTTCGCGGTAATTGAGAAATGGCGAATGGCGGGCGTGGCGCGCGTTGCCGTCGCATCCGCCAGTGTGGAGGAGATTGCGGTGCACAATATTTTGGGCGCGACGCGGCTGGCGATGGACCGCTGCCTGCGGGAATTGCAGGCAGCCAACGGTGGCCTGCCGACGGTGGATGACGGGAACATGCCGCTGTTTGTAGTGGAGGAATCCGGCCCGGATGCGCCCCTGCGCCCGAAGGTGCTGATTGACGGGCGCAATTTGCGGCCATTTTTTTGGCGGCACGAAGGGGTGGTGGATGGGGATGCCAAATGTTTTGCAATTGCCGCGGCGTCCATCGTGGCGAAAGTGACGCGCGACCGGAAGATGCGGGAGTTGGATGGAGAATGCCCGGGATACGGCCTGGCCAGGCACAAGGGTTACGGCACGCCGGAGCATTGGGAGGCGCTGCGCAAACTGGGTCCGGCGGGCTTGCACCGGCTGCTGTTTTTGCGGAAACTGAATCAGGAGACGTCGCCGGGGGAGGAACAAAGCGAATGGGAGTTTACGGAGGCGGGGTGAAAACGGGAAGTTGTCTGGAGTTTCAGCAAGTCGAACCCGTTAATTATTTTCTGCCCGCAAGTTTATTGTACTCCTCGTGGGTGCCAATCCAAACCCACTCCACTCCTTCACCGTCTCTTTGGCCGAGAACGCGATAATGGTCGCCAACTCGAACCGAAAAACGATCGCCACGCCCTGCGAGCTTCTTGAAGTCAAGAGATGGATGGTGCGGGTTGTTCCGCCAAAGCCGGTAGTTCTTCACCGCCAAGCGCCGAATGGATTCCGGCAACTCCAAATAGAGCCTCCAAAAACGGCGACTGGCCCGCGATTTCATGGCGATTCTTCAGGCCAGTTTCGCAGGGTCCCGTTTCGTCGTTCGGATTCACTTTCGTCAAAAAGAAAATCCAGCTTTCCAGCTTCCGCGTCATGATCCATCTGCCGGGTCCACTCGGCGTGGTGGCGGGTTGCGACCCAAGTGGCGAGTCTGGCCAGATCCATTGGCGCCAATTGCGCAATGGCTTGCTCGATTTCTTCAACGGTTGCCATGGGTTGAGAGTAGCAAATCGACCCATTTTGCTCAAGTCTGGATATTTGGCTTTTGTGTTGCGATGGGGGAGGGGACTGGCGTTATCTTCCGGAATGATTCGCCGGGGCGTTTTGCATCACCAGATTTTTGTTGTCTCGGACGCCGTCCAGTCGGCGCGTTTTTATGAACCGGTGCTGCGGTTTCTTGGTTACCAGTGTTCCGGGTCTGGGCCGAACTATCAGGATTGGAGATTACAAGTGGAGGGCGCGCCGCATGAATTGAGTTTTATCAGCGTGGATCCGGCGTTGCGTGGCATCAAGCATGTGCGCGGGGCGGTGGGGCAGCAGCATCATTTCGCGTGGGCAGCGGCCTCGCCACGGGAGGTCGACGAGTTTCACGCGCGGGTTTTGGTGCCTCTGGCGGCGGCGGGTGACGCCGTCATTCTCGACCCGCCTGGGCCGTGCCCGGAATACACTTCGGTTTATTACGCGGTCTTTTTTGAGGACCCGGATGGATTGAAATTCGAATTCGTTTTCAACCCACCAGCGCCCCTTCCATGAAACGCACTGCGCCCGAGGTTTGCCCGGCTTGCGGGGCCGAA
>CAZLPS010000236.1:0-2901 GCA_964561455.1 uncultured Opitutales bacterium | reverse complement strand
CGGCCCAACGCCTGCCGCACCAATCTCACCCTGGGCGTCCAGCACGATGGCGCCTTCACCGATTACATCGTCACCCCCTGGCAGAAAGTCGTCACCGCCAAACTCGGCCTGCGCGAACTCGCCCTCGTTGAGCCGCTCGCGGTCGGTTTCCACGCGGCGGCGCGCGGGCGGGTCACCAAAGCCGACACCGTGCTCGTTTTCGGCTGCGGCATGATCGGCCTTGGCGCCATCGCCGCCGCCGGCCTTCATCGCGGCGCCACCGTCATCGCGGTGGACCTGGAGGATTCCAAACTCGCGCTCGCGAAGAAAGCCGGCGCAACCCACGTCATCAATTCCAAAACCGAAAACTTGACCGAACGCGTCCAGGCCCTCACCAATGGCGATGGCGCTGGCGTCTGTATTGAAGCTGTCGGCGCGCCCGCCACGTTCCTGGCCGCCATTGAACAGGTCTGCTACGCCGGCCGCGTGGTCTACATCGGCTACGCGAAAGCGCCCATCGCCTACGAAACCAAGTATTTTATTCTCAAGGAAATTGACATCCTCGGCTCGCGTAATTCCACCACGGAAGATTTCCGCGCGGTTGTCGCCATGCTCGAAAGCGGCCGGTACCCGGTGGAAGAAACCATCACCCGCACCGTCCCCTTCGCTGATTGCGGCGCCGCCCTTGCGGCTTGGGCCGAAAACCCCGGCATCATCACGAAAATTCACGTTGAAGTGTTTTAGTGCTTAGTGTTTTAGTGCTTAGTCGGTCAGTCGCTTCAGTCGACTCAGCCCCCTCAGTGCCTCAATCACCTCGGTCGGAGTTCGACGTTGGAATTCTGCATTCTAATTTCTTCATTTTCAGCCCCTCTTTCCCTCGACCAAACACTGCGTGCTCGCCAAGCTTGCAAGCACTAAGCACTAAAACACCAAGCACCAAAGCACTTTTTAGTTATCTCCTCCATGAAAGGTAAATTTGCCCCCATTTTCGCGTTCTGGGTAGCCGGCCTCTCGCTGTCGCGCTTCATGATGACCATTGGCCATGCCGCTGACGCCGCCCCAGCTGCGGCAAGCTCGGTTTCGACTGCCGCGCCCGCCAAATCCAACGCCATCACCGCCGCCCCCAAGCCCGGCCAGCCCTTCACCGTCTCGCTGCCCGAAAACGCCACTCTTGACCTTGTCCCCATCAAGCCCGGTAAATTTCTTATGGGCAGCCCGGACTCCGAAGCCGGCCGCCTGCTCGACGAAGGTCCGCAGCATGAAGTGACCATCTCCAAGGATTTCTGGCTTGGGAAATGCCCCGTGACCCAGGCCCAGTTTCAAGCTGTCACCGCCTTCAATCCCAGCGTCTTCAAAACCGATCCCAACCTGCCCGTCGAATACCTCACGTGGGACGATGCCACCGCCTTTTGCGCCAAACTCACCGAACAAGAGCTGGCCGCTGGCCGCCTCCCCGCCGGTTACGCCTATCAGCTCCCCACCGAAGCCCAATGGGAATTCGCCTGCCGCGCCGGCACCACCACTCCCTACGCCGGAACTCTGGACGACCTCGGCTGGTATGACAAAAACAGCGGCGGCGCCACCCATCCCGTCGGCCAAAAGAAGCCCAACGCCTGGGGCCTCTATGACATGCACGGCAACGTCTACGAATGGTGCGTGGACAAATATGCGCCTTACGCTGCCGGCCCGGCCACGGACCCCGTCGGCGTGAAAGGCCAGTTCCGCATCCTCCGCGGCGGCTCCTTTTACAGCGACATCCGCTTTTGCCGTTCCGCCGCCCGCTACAGTGCCGTCCCCGGCGGCATCGGCGGCAACTCCGGCCTGTTCGTCTCGAGCATTGTTGGCTTCCGGGTTGCGCTGGCACCCAAGGCCAATTAGAATCCCCCTCTCAAATACCCCTGATAATGAAGCCCCCCCACCAGCGCAGTAAGCGAACCTTCGCCGTACTCGCGGCCCTCGGCTGCTTTTCCGCTTGGGCCCTCGCCGCAACCGCCCCTGCCCCTGACGCCACCGCGCCTTCCACCAAATCCGCCGTCTCCGATTCGTCCGACAAATCTTCCCCCGCCGTCGCCCTTTTCCGCAAATCGGTGCAGCCCATTCTCGAAGCCCATTGCTACGAATGCCACGCCGACGGCGTCAACAAGGGCAATCTCGCTCTCGATAAATCCACCACGGACGACCAACTTCTCCACAATCCCGAGCTTTGGTTAAAGGTTCTAAAAAATACCCGTTCCGGCATCATGCCCGCAGGCGGCAATCCCCGCCTCTCCGACCAGGAACAAGCCACCCTCGACAATTGGATCAAAACCGCCGCCTTCAACATTGAGCCCAATAATCTCGATCCCGGCCGCGTCACCATCCGCCGCCTTAACCGCACCGAGTACCAGAACACCGTCAAAGATTTAATGGGCGTGGACTTCGATGTAAATGTCGAATTCCCCCCCGACGACACCGGCTACGGCTTTGACGACATCGGCGATGTCCTCACCATCTCGCCCATGCGCCTGGAAAAATTCCTCCAAGCCGCCCAAACCATTGTGGATCGCTCCGTTCCCACGACCACCTACGCGCTCCCCATCCAATCCTATTGGGGCAAGGAGTTTTTCGAAACGCCCCCTGCGGAAGACCTAACCGTCGTCGGCCACAAGCCCGGTGACTTCATGGATTTTTACCACCCCCAGGAAGTCTCGCATAATTATCAGGCCCTCGCTGACGGTGATTACCGCATCAAAACTGAGCTCGAAGTGGACGGCACCGCCTCCTTTGATTCTGGCCAATGTAATGTCATCGTCAAGTCCGACGGCCAGGCCATCTCCATGCACGGCTACGTCTGGTACGATTGCGAATTCTACAGCGAACAACACGTCGTCCATTGGACCAAGGGTGAGCACAAAATTTCCCTCGAACTTCAACCCCTGCTCG
>CAZLPS010000235.1:0-2903 GCA_964561455.1 uncultured Opitutales bacterium | reverse complement strand
AAGATGCATGGGAGGCGGATAGGGTCGGGATTTCGGGCGGGGGCGTCAATCTTTCAACACAGGAAGGAGCTGGGAGCTGGGAGCGGGGAGTCAAACAAGGGAAGCCGGAAGGTAGAATTCCACACGCAGAGATTTTAGTTTCTAGTTTATAGTTGTCCAGGAAGGGGAGTCGTGCGAGGGCGAGCTTTACAGGGCGGGTGCGAGTGGTTGATTTGGGGGAGGTGATGGCTTGGGTTGGGGTGTGGGGTGGGTGGGATCGTAGGGGGTGAGGCGGTCGAGTTCACCGTTGGGCTTGAGCCACGCTTGCCAGAGATGGCGGGTGGGGAAATATTTTGAAACGGCGACGTCGCGGGCCGGGCCGAGGCTACGGGCGAAGACGACGGTCTGGGTGTCGATGTTGGGGCTGTTGTAGACCCATTCGGCGAAGGCGGGTTGGCCTTCGGCCATCATGACAAAGACAACGTGACCCCGATGGTCGGAGTCACTTTGGCTCTCGAGCGTAGCGATAGTATCCAAGCGGTCGAGCACCCACGGATAGGGGAGATTGATGCTGGCGGTTTGCCGAAACAGGTTAACCAGGGCCCAGCCCACCATGACACCGCCGAGCAAACACCGGGGCAGCCGCCAGGCGCCAAAACGAAAAGTGCACAAACCGCGAAAACCGAGGACGATGAGCGCCGCCAAGGGCGCGGACCAGGCAGCGGCGTAATGGGGGAATCCAAAAAAGCGCAGCGTGCCGAGCATCACTAAAAACGCCAGCAGGTTGGCGAGGGCGATTTTTCCCGAAAACCGGCGGCAGCATTGGCCGCTGACTACGGCCCAGGCCAGACCGATGCCAAACAGTCCGGGCAGGAAGAACAGCCCAATGCGGCGAAGGGCGACGGTCAGGTGGGACTTCCACAGTTCGAAAAAATCCACGGTGGGTGCGAGCATCAGGGCGGGATCGAAGCGGCGGATTTGGTAGGCGAGTTCGGGATTGCGACCGGCAGGCGGGGGACCGGGATGCTCCCAAGTGAAGACGCTGACATCCGGCTCATATTGCTCTTGATAAAGGCGATGGGGGAATTTCAAGGCGTCGCCCGTGACGGCACGGTTGTAGATTAATAGAAACACCAAGGCGGCAGCAACGGGAAGGAAAAAAGAAAAAGCGGTGGAATTTTTTTTCTTCCAACTTCCATCCATCATCTTCCATTTATAAAATCGCCACCCCATCGTCGCCGCTGGAACCGAACAGAACCAAAGCCCTTCGTAGGGCCGGGTCAGGGCCATAATTCCCGCACCGACGCCTGCCCACCAAGCCGCAGAGGCGCTTGGATTTCGCCAAAAACGAACAGCCCCGCCAAAGACGAGCATGCCGGCCAGAGCCAGCAAACTACCTCCCCAGTACGTGCGGCCCCAATAGGTTAGCGCGCCCCATTCCCAGGACGCGATGAGCCCGCCGGCGGCGGCCCAAGTGGCTGGGGCGAGGCCACGGAGCATCCACGCGGCGGCAACGGCCATAAGGCCGACAGTGATCCAAACGCCGTAAATGGGATGACCCAACAATATTCCCGCCGCGAGTTGCAGCGATTGACCCGGAGGGTATTTCGAGGCGTAGGTTGGCGCCTGCAGCACATGCATCGTTTCGAAGAACGGCGCGAGCGGGTGGGGTGGGTTAGCCAGCCGGCCTAGTGCAAAAGTCTCGGCGCCGAGTTGATAGGCGAATTCGTCATACTCCTGCGGCAGGACCGTGCCGGTGCGCAAGGTCGGCAGGGCGGCGGCGAGTGTGCCGGTGACAAACAGGAGGGGATAGAGCAGCCACGGCGTGTTCGCGAGGTTGCGGTAGAAGTGGGCGAGCGCGCGCATGGGCCAGAAGAGCGGGGAGCCGGAAGCAGGGAGCGGGGAGCGGGGAGCGGGGAGCTGGGAGCGGGGAGTACTGGCAATTTCAGATTACAGACTTGATACCGGATTCGGCGCGGACGGCAATTGGATTTGCACGCGGTGATCGAAGTGGCCGTCGGCTTTAACGTAAATCAGCCATTCATCGTAGCCCGGGAAGATTTTGGCGAGTTCCGGCACGCGGGCGGGGCCGAGGGCGCGGAGCCAGAGGACATCCTGCGCGCCGGGGTCAGGGGAATTGTAGATCCACTCGGCGTGGGGGTCGTGGTTGGGCGGGTAGACGACGAGGGCGAGCTGCTTGCGTCCGGTTTTTTGGGCGAGGTCGGCGAGGTCCTCGCGGACTTGCTCCTGATCGAGGACCCAAGCGTAGCTCAGCCATTGCGGGGCACCGCGGGTCAATTCGCGAGTGAAGGAGGCGACCGGCCACGCGATGAGGAAAAAGATTCCGGCGCATCCGAGCCAGCGCAGACTATTATCCAAATGACGCTTCAAGATAAAAATCTGGCGGGCGCCCTGAATAATCAAAAGGAGCGCGGGGGCGGTCCAAGCGGCGATGTAGTGGGAAAAGCCATAGAAGCGGAGGGTGAATAAAGGGATGGCGATGAAGAAGAGGCTGAGCAGGGCGATGAGGGCGGTGCCGTTGCGGTGTGCGAAGGGAATCGGGCGCAGCAAGCCTGCGCCCCTACGTGCGGAAGGCGTAGGGGCGCAGGCTTGCTGCGCCCGTCTTGATCTTATCAAACAATCGACCGCAGACGCCGCAACCAAGGGCCAAAGCCAGAGGGGAAAAAGAAATCCGAATTGCGCGGCGGCGTATCTGCGCAGATTGCTCCAATATAGTGTGGCTGGCAGCGGATCGGCGCTCATGTTCGCGCTGAAGGCGTTTTCGTAGGAGGCGAAGAAAGCGGGTTCGTTCGGCGGGTCGGGGCCGGGTTTTTCCCAGACAAAGAGGGCCATGCGGGGAAGGTAGGTCTGGTCGTAGAGGCGGTGGGCGAAGGTGAAGGCGCTGCCCGTGGTGGCGAGGTTGT
>CAZLPS010000234.1:0-2915 GCA_964561455.1 uncultured Opitutales bacterium | reverse complement strand
CCGCCATTGCCGCCGGTGCCCCCAGATGCGGAAATCGTATTGGTAGAAGCCGAGCCGGTAAGTTGACCATAAACAATATAAGCAAAACCGCCCCCACCGCCCGCACCGCCGCCACCGCCGCCGGTATTGGCCGCAGCGCTGTTGCCACCATTGCCGCCATTGCCGCCATCGGCGTCGAAAATTTCATTCGAGGTGTTGGTGCGATTAATGGTCGCGGCAAAAACCGCCAAGACGCCGCCGCCGTTGCCTCCCGCGCCGGAGCCGCCACCGGTGTTGGTGGTATTTCCTCCGCCGGAACCGCCACTACTGCCTCCACTCCCTCCCTCCAATGGGTCCATGCGATTGCTGGGGGTGTCTGATGCTATCAAGGTTGGTGTCATGAAATGGATGGGGCTCCAGTTCCCGCTGGAGGTGGGTTGCGCGGCGCCTCCCGCTGAGGTTCCGCCGCCGCTGGATTCATTTCCGCCGCTTCCTCCCGCCGACCCAGCGCCACCCGCCCAAGCCGCCAGAGCGGTTACGGCGGTGGCTTGGGTGCCTGCGGTTCCGGTCGTCGCCGTGACGCCAGCGACGCCAGACGCGCCCTGAAATGTGCGGTAAAAGTAGGCGCTGGTGACCCCATCGTTACCGGCGTGCGTCCCCGCCCCGGTGCCACCAGAGTTCCCACCAGCGCTGCCCGTAAATTGGATGGCATTATTTGCGGCCGCAGTAATATCCAGCGTGTTCGACACGAAAACTCGAAAACCCGCGAGTTTCAGTATGCCGGTGCCGTTCATCGTCAAATTCGAATAATACATATCGCGCGTGAGCGTCGTGGTGCCGCTCGTGATATTGACTACACCATCCGAACCGTCGCCAAAGAGTTCGGCCATTCGCGGGCCGGTGGTTTCGAGCGTGCCGCTCGTGGGCAGCGTGACGGCGGTGGCGGCAGTGACCGTGAGAGTGGTGGTGAAGGCACCAGAAAAGGTGGTCGAGCCGCCGATGGTAAAGAGCGAAGCTCCGTTGTTGACCCCGGTGCCTCCGTTGTTGCCAGTGAGCACGCCAGTCACATTGGCGTTGGCCACACCCAAATTAAGCGCGGCGTAGGCCGGAGTTGACGAGGGACCTTGCGCGAGGAAGGGCAGGCCGGAGGTAGTCGGCGCCACCTGGATAACCGCGCCGGTGCCGTTGCCGACTTGCACTGCGTTGGCGGTCAAGGTGGCGAGGCCCGAGCCGCCGCTGCTGACCGGCAGAGCCGTGCCACTAAGCGTTACCGCGAGCGTGCCCGCGCCGGTAACGGGATTTCCTGACACCGTAAGAAAGGACGGCACCGACATGTCCACGCTCGTCACCGTGCCGGAGCCGGAGGCTGTCACCCATTTGAGGTCGTAATCGGAATTGCTATTCTTCGCCAGCACTTGGTTAGTCGCTCCACCTGATTTCACGCCACCGTAGGCCGTGCCGAGCGGGTGAGTGGGCGTCAAGTTTCCGGCGGTTTCGTTGCCGGTGATGGTGACGAGGCCGCCGACATATATGTTGCCAGTATCCAAGGCCAGGCCGCTGCCGCCCGTTAAAAGGACGGTGCCGGTTATATTCGAGGTTGAGACAGTCCCGGCAGATGCAGTTACAATTCCCGCAAGGCCGGTTGCCCCCGTCAATGTTTGTGCCCCGGTTACATTCAGCGTGCCGCCGAAGAAAGCGTTTTTCTGCGCCGATATTCCGCCCGCAGTAACAATCGCGCCGGTCAGAGTCGTGGTGGCTTGGGTGGTGGCCGTGCTATTGAAGCCGACGCCGTTAATGGAGCCGCCAGCAAAAATGTTTCCCGCCACGCCGAATCCACCGCTATCTACAATGGTGCCAGTCAGGGTGGTGGTGCTCGCGGTCGCTGCCGAGAAGGTGATGGTTGAACCAGATAATGTCGCCGCGCCGGGGAACGTGCCTGAAAGCGTCAATGATGTCAGCGTGCCGTTGATGATATTGCCCGCATCCAAGTCCATCGTGCCATTGGTGTAGATGCCGAGAAAATCGGTAAACCCTCCGCCCTTGTTATTAATCGTCTTGCCGAAAGCAAGAAGCCCGTATGGGTGGGCCGTTCCAGTCAGCGTGCGGTTCTGGATTTGAACATCCACTTCTTCACTGAGACCAATATTCGTTTCCCAGCCAAACCCTGACAGGACGATATTCGGCGCTGACTGATTGTGAGTGGCATTGGCCGAGGACGCATTGATCAGATTTAAGCCGCTCGAACCCCAGAGGTCGGTGTTCGTTAATGAATTATCAAATATCTCCATAAGCCCGGAGGTCGACCCGATTTGAATTGTTGCCAGCGCAGACGTAGGAGCCTCCATTATCTTTAAAAACGAATTAGTTCCCGGCTGAATAGTTACATTGCCCGTGGAGGTTATATTTCCCGCCACACTCAACAATCCGCCAGCATAGATATTCCCGGTATCCAAAGCCAGGCCGCCGCCGCCGGTTAATTTGATTACGCCGGTCGTGTTCGATGTCGAGGCGGTCCCGCCGGAGAAAGTGAGCGTCGCGCCGCTAAAGGTCGGCGTGCCGGTCATTGTGCCGCCAAGGGTGATTGTGCCGTTAATCGTGCCAATCGTAAGCATCCCAATGGTCATATTATTGGAGACGCTCAGATTATTGCCGACGTACAAATCTCCACTGGTATGCCAAGTGCCAAAGAGGTTTCCGGTATTCCAATTGAGCGAAATAGTTGACCCGTCGGACTCGTACAGTCGGCGATTGATAAAGTCCACGGAATAGTTATTGCCAGCGTCGGGAATGCCATTGATGAGCGACAGCGTGACTGCGCCGGTGGATGAGGAAACGCCGATGTTGTTGGAGCCGGTGAGGCTGGTAACACCCGAGCCAGCGGCCGCGCCGCCAATGGCCGTCAGAAATGACGCCGCCGAAAGCAGGGACACGGAATT
>CAZLPS010000233.1:0-2917 GCA_964561455.1 uncultured Opitutales bacterium | reverse complement strand
GTCCATTGGACCAAGGGTGAGCACAAAATTTCCCTCGAACTTCAACCCCTGCTCGCCGACACCCGGCCCAATCATACCAAACTGGATTTTAAGGTCGGCTCCGTCACCGTCGAGGGCCCGCTTGATCCGAAAGCCTGGCCTCACGCCCCCACTTACGTCCGCTTCTTCCCGCGCAATGCCCCGCCCGCCGATGCTGTCGGCCGTCGCGCCTACGCCCGCGAGATCCTCTCCGCCTTCGCCACCAAAGCCTTCCGGCGCCCCGTCGCCGACGTCGTGGTCAACGGTCTGGTGGACCTCGCCGAAAAATCCTACTCGATGCCCGGTGGCACATTCGAAGCCGGCATCGCGCGCGCGATGACCGCCGTCCTCGCCTCACCGCGTTTCCTCTTCCACATCGAAAGCACCGCGCCGGCCCAACCCGGCCAATCGTTTGCGCAACTCGATGAATACAGCCTCGCTTCGCGCCTGTCTTACTTCCTCTGGTCCACCATGCCGGACGACGAACTTTTGCAACTCGCCACCGCCGGCCAATTGCGCAAAAACCTTGCAGCCCAAGTTCAGCGCATGGTCGCCGACCCGCGCAGCAAGGCCTTTATTGAAAACTTTGCCGGCCAATGGCTTCAATCCCGCGACTTGATGGACCTCCCCATCAACCCGACCGAAATCCTCAACCGGGAAGGTATCAAGCCCGCGCGCACCCCGGGCGGCGGTTCCAACAACCTTCTCACCACCGACCTGCGCGCCGCCATCCAGCAGGAGACCATGGCCTACTTCGGCTATATCGTGCACGACAATCGCAATGTCCTCGAACTCGTGGACAGCAATTACGTTTTCCGCAACGAAGCCCTCGCCAATTTTTACACCGACGACGGTCTCCCCGCCAAGTCCATCACCGGCTCCAATCTTCGCAAAGTGGACCTGCCTGCCGACAATAAGCGCGGCGGCGGAGTCCTCACCATGGCCAGCACACTGCTCATGACGTCCAACCCCACGCGCACCTCGCCCGTCAAGCGCGGCAAATGGATTCTGGAAAACATCCTCGGCGCCCCCGCTCCTCCGCCCCCGCCCAATATTCCCCCGCTCGAAGACGCCGCCAAACTCGCCGCGGACCACACGCCATCCCAACGCGAGGTCCTCGCCCTCCACCGCCAGGACCCTCTCTGCGCCTCCTGCCATGACCGCATGGACCCCCTCGGCCTCGCCCTTGAAAATTTCAACGCCCTCGGGCTCTATCGCGAACAGGAACTCAGCCAGCCCATTGATGCCGCTGCCACCCTCGCCAGCGGCGAGTCCTTCAAAACCGTCCGCGACCTAAAGCACATCCTCGCCACGAACCACCGCGAGGAATTCTACCGCACCCTCACGGAAAAGCTCCTCACTTATGCCGTCGGCCGTGGCATGGAATATTATGACGTTCCCACGATTGACCAAATCGTGGGCCAGCTCGAAAAGGACGACGGCCACTTCTCCGCCCTGCTTTTGGGGGTCATTGAATCGGCTCCCTTCCAAGAACGCCGCCCCCAAGCCACCCCCTTGACTACCGACGTAAAATCAAGTACCGTCTCTCAGAATTAGGCTATACCTTCCCCCCCAATGAACCCAACCTCCCATAGCCTCGCCGCCCAGCGTTTCAGCAGTTTCAGCCGCCGCCGCTTCCTCCGCGGCCTCGGCGTTTGCATGGCCGTGCCGGTCATGGAGTCCGTTCTCCCGCGCCGCCTGAGCGCCGTCACCGCCGTCGCCGGCGCGCCCCAGTTGGCCACCACCGCCACCGGCGCGCCCCTCCGCACCGCTTTCCTCTATTTCCCCAATGGCGCCATTCCCGGCGCTTGGTGGCCCACCAGCGAAGGCAAGGACTACGAGTTGAATCGCACGATGAAGCCCCTCGCGAAAGTGAAGGACAAAATTCAAGTCATCGGCGGCTTGACGGATGAATCCGCCAACGCCGGGGCTGACGGCGGCGGCGACCACGCCCGCGCCAACGGCACCTTCCTCACCGGCGTCCGCATCAAGAAAACCGGCGGCGCGGACTTCCATGCCGGCATCTCGGCCGACCAGGTCATGGCCCAGCAACTCGGCCTCATCACCCCCTTCCGTTCGCTAGAACTCACTTGCGACACCATTCAAAACACCGGCGCGTGCGATACCGGTTACGCCTGCGTTTACCAGCACAATCTCGCTTGGAGTTCCGCAACCACCCCCTTGACGCCCGAAGATAATCCGCGCCTCCTCTTTGAGCGCCTCTTCGGCGCCGGCCCGCGCGACCAGCGCGCCCAGAATCTCGCCCTGCGCCAGCAGCAGCAACATTCGATTCTCGATTTCGTGATGAGCGACAGCAAGAACTTGCAAAAGGAATTGTCCGGCCGCGACCAGGAAAAATTGGATGAATACCTGACCGGCATTCGCGAAATCGAACAACGCATCACCAACGCGGAGCAACACCGCGCCAGCATGCCGCAGCCCGCCGCCGACGCCCCCGCCGGCATCCCCGACAGCTTTACCGAGTACGTCCGCCTCATGCTCGACATGCTGCACGTCTCCTTCCAGACCGACAGCACCCGCATGGCCACACTTCTCCTTTCCGGCGACGGCAACAACCGCGACTTCAAGGAAATTGGCATTCCCGAGGGCCACCACAGCATTTCCCACCACGGCAACAAGCCCGAACTTGTCGAAAAAGTCACCCAGATTGACGTCTGGTATGCGACCCAATTCGCCTACTTCCTCGAAAAGATGGAAAATACGAAGGACGTGGATGGCAATTCCCTCCTCCACAATTCACAAATCATATACGGTGGCGGCAATGCCGACGGCAATCGCCACACCCACGAGAACCTTCCCATCATTCTCGCCGGTGCCGGCGGGGGCACCCTCAACACCGGCCGCTACATCCAGCACAAGCCCGTGCCCCTCACCAATC
>CAZLPS010000232.1:0-2949 GCA_964561455.1 uncultured Opitutales bacterium | reverse complement strand
TCGCGGTAGGTGGGGCAGGCGGGGAGGCAGAAGCCGCAATGGACGCAGGCGCTGATGGCCTTCGTCATGGGCTCGGTCATCGGGCCGTGCTGATCGGATGGGATGGAGTGGAGCATCTAGATCTTTTGAAAGAATATCATCGTCGGTCTGAGAAGCTGGGCGGGCGGTACGGCGTGAACTTGGAAGTTATGGGAGTTATGCGAGTTATGGGAAAAATGGGTGCAATGGGGAGCGTGAGCGGAAAGACCTGGCGGCGTTGGCCATGGGTCACTGTCCGGCTGCAGAATTGATTAATACGCTCTCGTCGTCGAGATTGGGGAACCGGTATTCGGGATCTAGGGCGGTTTTGACGGCGAGGGCAATTTGGGGGTGGGAATGGGGGCCGAGCCAGAGGGGGGCGGCGCCGTGCAGGGTGACGGCGGATATTTCGCGTTCGCGGAGACTTTGGTCAAGGATGGGGGCTTGGGCGGGGGAGGGAAGCGAAATAATGGCGAGGTTGCCGCCGGCGCTGATGTGGGCGCGGGCGTTGTCGAGTGTCCGGAGGCTACGGTCGAGGGCGGGCCAGGTGGCGGGAGTGATGGCGGCTTTGGCGAGGAGGCCAGCGGGGTGGGCCCAGCGGAATTCGCGCAAGTCGGACCAAATTTTTTCCGCAGAGTCGGCGGGGAGGATTTCTCCGGGCCAGCGGGAAAATATTTCGGGGGTGATGGCGAGGAGGGCGGAGGCCGGACC
This sequence comes from uncultured Opitutales bacterium, assembly GCA_964561455.1. Lineage (GTDB taxonomy): Bacteria > Verrucomicrobiota > Verrucomicrobiia > Opitutales > JABDGR01 > JABDGR01. The sequence goes on along the minus strand of CAZLPS010000232.1, from coordinate 2,220 downwards.
AGCGAGGCGGAGGCAGATGGTTTTGCCGTCGGGCAGGAGATCAAGGGCATCCAATTCCCAGCGGGTGTTGGCGGCGGCGATGAAGATTTGCGCGGCGGTTTCGGCGTTGGCGGCCGGCACCGCCAGAGTCAACGTGGATTCGGGCTGCGGGAAAACCTTGAAGGTGATTTCGGCGAGGATGCCGAAGCGGCCGAGACTGCCACAGAAGAATTTGGGGAGGTCGAAGCCGGCGGAGTTTTTCACGACTTTGCCGCCGGCGCGGAGGAGGCGTCCAGCGCCGTCCACGAAGCGGACGCCGAGAATGAAATCGCGGGCGCCGCCGAAATGGAAACGACCGGGGCCGTTCAAGCCGGCGGCGACGGTGCCGCCGAGGGTGGCGCCGGATTCCACCAGGGGAGGATCGAAGGGGAGGTATTGCCCGCTGCGGGCGAGGGTGGCGGCGATTTCGCGGAGGGGAGTCCCGGCGAAGGCGGTAAACGTAAATTCGGCGGGTTCGTATTCGATGACACCGGTGAGACGGGTGGTGGAAATTTTGACGGCGTCCACGGCGGCGAGGCGCGGCTTGGTGCCCGCGCCGACCGCGAGGACGCGCGGAGCGGAGCGCACGGCGTCCGTGAGTTCGGCGAGGGAAGCGGGCTGGAGGGGCGGCGTCATTCGCGGGAGAGGAGGCCGGCTTTTTCGAGGGGATGGAGGCCGTGGGAGGGAGGGCCGGCGCCTTCGCCGCCGGGAAACATTTTGCCGGGGTTGGCGATACCGAGGGGGTCATAGGCAGCGCGGATGCGTTGCAGGCAATCCATTTCGTCAGGATTGAACATGAGGGCGAGGTAGTCGCGCTTTTCCATACCGACGCCGTGCTCGCCGGTGATGGAGCCGCCCATTTCGACGCACATTTTTATGATTTGGCCGGCGAGGGCTTCGGCGCGTTCGAGGGCGCCGACTTCGCGGCCATCGAAAAGAATCAACGGATGCAAATTACCGTCGCCGGCGTGAAAGACGTTGCCGCAACGGATGCCGGCCTCGCGGGACATTTCATTGATGCGGCGGAGGGCTTCACCGAGGCGGCGGCGCGGGACTACACCGTCTTGGACGATGAAGTCGGGCGAAAGGCGGCCGACGGCGCTGAACGCGCTTTTGCGTCCTTTCCAGATGGCGGCGCGTTCGTCGGCGTCGCGGGCGGGCCGGGCCTCAATTGGTTTGCTGGCGGCGATGATTTCGTCGAGGCGGCCGCGTTGGGCGGCGACGACTTCGCGCGGGCCTTCGAGTTCCACGATGAGGACGGCTTCGCAGCCGGGTGGATAATCGGCATGAACGGCGGCTTGGGCCGCTTGCAGGGCGAGGGCGTCCATAATTTCGATGGCGCCGGGGAAGAGGCCGCTGGCGATGATCGCGGAGACGGCATCACCGGCTTGTTCGAGGGTGCGGTAGCCAGCGAGAACGGTGTGGAAGCATTCGGCGCGGGGGAGGAGTTGCAGCGTGATTTCGAGGGCGATGCCGAACAGGCCCTCGTTGCCGGTGAAGAGCCCGCACCAGTCGGGGCCAATATTTTCGCGACTGGGTCCGCCCCAGGTGACAACTTCACCGGTGGCGAGAACGGCTTTGATCCCGAGGACGTGATTGGACGTCATGCCGTGTTTGAGGCAATGCGCGCCGCCCGCATTGAAAGCGACATTGCCGCCGATGGTGCAGATGGACTGGCTGGACGGGTCCGGCGCGTAATGCAGACCATGGGGAATTGCGGCTTGCGAGACTTGGGAATTGATGACGCCGGGTTCGACGATGGCGAGGCGTTGCGCGGGATCGAGACGCAGAATCCGGTTCAAGCGATTGAGGGCGATGACGATGCCGCCAGCGACGGGCAGGGAGCCGCCGGACAAACTGGTGCCGCTGCCGCGGGCGACGAAGGGCAATTTTTCCGCGTGGCAAAAACGGACGAGGGCAATGACTTCGTCGGCGGATTCTGGAATGGCGACGGCGAGGGGGCGGGCGCGGAAGGCGGTGAGGCCGTCGCTTTCGTAGGCGCCGAGCTGTTCGGGCCGTTCGAGGAGCCGGTCGGGCGGGAGCAAGTTGGCGAGCCGGTGAAGAACCGCGGCAGACATGGAAATTATTTCAAGGCGGCGCGCAAGGCGGTCAAAACCAAATCCACATTGCGAATGGAGGAGCCGTGGCCCATGAGGCCGATGCGCCAGGCTTTGCCGGCCATGGGGCCGAGGCCGCCGCCGA
>CAZLPS010000231.1:0-2963 GCA_964561455.1 uncultured Opitutales bacterium | reverse complement strand
CTTCCCGAGATCTCTAAAAGTGACGATGGACCCCCTTAACTTAGCGCCATTCAAGTCTGACCTCTATTCTTCATTGGCCGACCCGTCCGACCTGTCAGACCCGTCCGACCTGTCAGATTCTGTTCCCCGCTCCCTGCTCCCATCTCCCTGCTCCCTGCTCAACTCCCATGAACGCCACCCAAAAACTCCTCCTCCGCCAGGCCCTCCTCCTCCAACTCCACGCCGCTTCCCCTGTCTCCCTCCCGGCTGAGACGCTTCGCCACGGTGCCGCCCTCGCTGGGTTTCACCTCACCGCAAACGAATTGCAGGCCGAACTCGATTACCTGGCCGATAAAAATCTTCTGCGGATTGTCCCTGCGGCCCTTTCCCAGGGCCTGCCTCGTTCACTGCTAACCTCGACTGGCCGCGACTATCTGGAAGCGGAGGGGCTCGGATGAAAGCCTACCAGGGACATTTGGGCAAAATCCGCTGGGCCAGGGATATCACCGCCGGCGCGACGGACGCCTTGGAGCAAGCCCGCATCCTTACCGCCGAAACCCGGGCCTTGACGAGGGAAATGCTGTTCGATCATTTGACTCGATGCCAAATGAAATTGGCCGAAGAGGAAGATTTAAACAAAGCCTCGTGGATAGTTGCTCGCGGTGTGCAAAGCCTCATAGCCCTGCATGGCCCCGAATTCCCGTCCGGGAAAACTGCGGCCCGGCCCAAGGTGGCGCTCGAAAACGGCCTCTCGCCAGACCAGCGCGAACAGATCGAGCGGGAGTGTGATTTGATGTGACGGAGGAGCGGCAATGGGCGACCGCGCCGCCCGTCCTTTGCGATCTTTGCTTCTTGGCGTTGAATTCCTTTTATGAAGTTTCTTCCCTACCAGAAGCGCTGGATCAATGACCGCTCGCGGCTCAAGCTCCTCGAAAAATCCCGGCAAGTCGGCATGTCTTGGGCCACCGCTTATGCAGTGGTCGGCAGGCAAGCTGAACCCGGTATGTGCCTCGACTCCTGGGTCGCCTCGCGCGATGAAATTCAAGCCCGGTTGTTTTTGGAAGATTGCCTGAAATTTGCCCGCTTCCTTGACGCGCGCGGCCGGCCCAAAGGGGCCACCGTCCTCCCTCAAAGCGCCCGCGCCCGCTCCACCTCCCTCCCCTTCGCCAACGGCACCAGCATCCACTCCCTCTCCTCCCACCCCGACGCCCAGGCCGGCAAACGCGGCCCCCGCGTCCTCGACGAATTCGCGCTCCACGCCGACCCCCGCCAGCTTTACTCCATCGCCTACCCCGGCATTACCTGGGGTGGCCAGCTCGAAATCCTCTCCACTCATCGTGGCGCCCAAAATTATTTCAGCCAGCTCGTCGCCGAGGCCCGTCACGGCGGCAACCCCAAAAACTTCTCCCTCCACCGCGTCACCCTCCAGGATGCCCTCGATGACGGCTTCCTCGCCAAACTTCAGCAAAAACTCCCCGCCGACGACCCCCGCCGCGCAATGGATAACGCCGCCTACTTCGACTTCATCCGCGCCTCCTGCGCCGACGAGGAAACTTTCCTCCAGGAATACATGTGCCTCCCCGCCGATGAATCCACCGCCTTCCTCCCCTGGGACCTCATCGCCGCCGCCGAATACGCCGAAGGTCAATATATTCCATTAAATATATCGTCCGAAAAACGGCCCACCGCCCACCGCGATCTTTATCTCGGCGTCGACGTCGGCCGCGTGCACGACCTCACGGTTTTCTGGCTCCTCGAACGTGTTGCCGGTGGCATCCACCTCACCCGCGACATCCTCACTCTCGAAAAACAACCCTTCGCCCGCCAGGAGGAATTACTCTGGGAGCGCCTCGCGCTCCCCAACCTCCGCCGCGCCTGTCTCGACGCCACCGGCCTCGGCCGCCAACTCGCCGAACGCGCCCTCGAACGCTTCGGCCAAAACCGCGTCGAAGCCATCACCTTCACCGCCCCCGTCAAGGAAGGCCTCGCCTTCGGCCTCCGCTCCCTCCTCGAACAACGCGCCCTTCGCATCCCCGCCGAAAAAAATATCCGCGCCGATCTCCGCGCCATTAAAAAATCCATCACCTCCGCCGGCACCCTCCGCTTCGCCGCCGACCGCGGCCCCGGCGGCCACGCCGACCGCTTCTGGGCCCTCGCCCTCGCCGCCTTCGCCGCCCGCTCCCCCGCCACCAACACCAACTACGAAGGCGCCGCAAAAATTGGCGCCCAGCGAAAACCCCGCCAGTTAATTTGCTAATCACCACAGCAGCCGTCCATAAAGTCCATCCCTACCATCCATTCCCATCGCATCCCGTCTTGCAGCCTCGCGCCGAATTGCTAAATTAGCCTTCCCCACCCCAGTTACCCGCCTGTTCCGTTCGTCCGCCATCCCGCTGCGCCATGCCCACATGGCACGCCATCATCCCTCCCCTCACCCCCAAATTCCCCGACGCAAATTCCAAATTGGAGCACCGGTCCCCCATTCACAAATCACAAATCTAAAATCCCAAATCTTCAACGCCCCCAACCCCAACTTGAACGTTAAAGGTTAAACGTTAGGCGTTAAAAGTTCTGGTTCGCGGCTCCCATCCTACACCCTTCGCCCTATTCTTCCATTCTTAATTCTTCCTTCTTAATTCCCATGCACCTCCCCGCTCCCCGCTCCCTGCTTCCCGCTTTTCTCGCGGCTTTTCTCTCCGCCTCCGCCGCCTTCGCCGCCCCCGCCTACGACGGCCCCCTCCCGCAGCCCGCCGTCCCCGGCGTCCCCGTCCCGCCCATTCCCAATCTCGGCCATCTCCCCGCCGTCACCCCGCCCGCGGCAAAAGACCCCGTCACCATCACTGAAAATAACCAAAGTTATATTCTATCCAACGGCATCGTCACCGCCACCATCGCCAAGAACAACGGCCACATGACCACCCTCATGTTTCACGGCCTCGACCTCATGGGCCACAACTCCGGCGTCCCCGCCGGCTATTGGGAAA
>CAZLPS010000230.1:0-3027 GCA_964561455.1 uncultured Opitutales bacterium | reverse complement strand
AACTCTATGCTGCCGGAGAGGGGCCAGGAATGGATACCGAGAAGTTTGTCTCCTTCTTCTCGGAGGAAGGATACATGTATGACGTTCCTTCCGGCACCAAGTTTCGCGGGAAGGCCATTGGTGACTCTATTGCCGCCCTTGCCAGGGCATTTCCTGATGTCCACCGTGAGTTATTGAGCATCTACGTCGCAAAAAACGTCGTCGTCGTTGAGCTTAGAATTCGGGGAACGCATAAAGGCAAGCTGGCCCTTGGCTCTAAAACGATAGCTCCCACGGGGAGGGCAATAGATGCCCCGTGTGTCGATGTTTTTCACCTCGAGGGGGGAAGGGTCATATCGTTTAATTGTTACAATTCACCCTCCGTAATGCAGCAACAACTTGGCCTTGTCAGCAGTTGATCGGGCCCGGGACCCGCTTCGCCCGGTCGGTCACCCCATTCGATATTCGGAGCCCGTAGGGCGTGGCAAACACCGAAAAACAAAAGGGAGAAAACATATGAATAATAACCGTGGACAAAAATTGACGGGAAAAATTGCGGTCATTACAGGCGGAAGCAGCGGGATTGGCCTGGCCACAGCCAAGCGCTTCGTGGAAGAAGGTGCTCACGTCGTGATCACTGGGCGACGAGAGAAAGAGCTGAAAGAGGCCGCAGCCTTCATCAAGAGAAACGTTACGAAGGTCGTGGGCGACGTGTCGCACTTGGAAGATCTGGACCGGCTCTATGCCGTCGTGAAAGAGAAACATGGTCAGATCGACATTCTCTTCGCGAACGCGGGCGCGGGTAGATGCAGAAGACGCCACGCTTAAAGGGGACCAAGACATCAGAATCACACAAATTGTTGCGAGCCCAAATTGTAGTGAAAGCTTTTTGCCTGAATGTCGTTCAACCAAACGAAACCGAGGGAATCTCCATCGCCAGGTTGTTTTTTGAGACAGCATTTTGATTCGCTAATTAGCCAAGAAACAACGACAGGCTAAGGCCACCCTATTTACCCAGTTGCAAACCAATTAAAGCCGCACCCACGGTGAAGGCGAAAAAGAGAGCAGCTAGTCCAAAATTATGAATGTTCCTTTTGAAGTTCATGATGGTTTTTGGGGTGCGGGGTAAATGAGGGGGTAAGCCCGGAACGGGAAAAATCCTGCATTACTTAATTTTTAAGCCCGAAATTTTGAGTGTGTAAGCAATATCACAGGGTTTCTCTTTGGGCATTTTGACTTTGAGACCTTCAGTGTCCTGAGTGAATTCAAGGTTGCCTGGGTGGCCAAGGAGTTCGATTTTTTCGATCTTGCCCGCAGGTAAATCCTTTGAGCCGGTGGCGAGGGAGGTGATGACGGCGTTTTCGCCCGGCCAATCCATCACGATGGCATAGAGCGCGTCGCCTTTGGTGGTGAAGCGGATTTCCTTGGCAGTGTAGGTCTCATTGGGCGGATCATCCGGCCCGGGCGCGCGCCAAGGAGCTGCAGGCGCATCGTAATACGGGCCTTCACCGTAGCGCGTCCAAGCGCGGGTGCCGTAAATGGCCTCGCCGTTCACGTCGAGCCATTTGCCCATGGCCAATAGCCGTTCCTGTTGCGCTTGTGGAATCGTGCCATCGGCCATTGGCGAAATGTTCATTAGATAATTGCCGTTCATGCTCACGCAATCAATCAACCGGTGAATCAACAAATCCGTCGGTTTGTATTGAATCTCGGTAACATAGGCGAATTTGTTGCCCATGGGGTCGTCCACCTGCCAGGCGAAGTTTTTTATGCCGCGCGGTTCGATGCGGCCTTGACGCTCGTAATCGAGCACCGCACCCGCTGGAAAATCAGTGTATTTGCCACTGAGGGAAACGTCCTTGCCCCATTCGGCGGCGCGGGTGAAATAATGGTTGGCGACCGCCAGTTTCATGGCGTCGGAAATGCCGCCGCCAATCCCGTCAAACCAGAGCATGTCCGGCTGATATTTGTCAATCAGTTCGAGGTTCTTTTTGACCCACAAGTCGTTAAACTTTTGCCGAGCCTCCGGGCTTCGGTCGGCCACACTGTAAAAATCCGCCCAAGCGGGATCATATTGATCGCTGCCGGCCAGAGGCGGGATGAAATTGAAATGATTCGCGCTGTGGTTGGAGACTCCAAACTTGAGGCCCACCTTGCGCACCGCAGTGGCCAGGTCGCCAATTAAGTCGCGGTGGGGGCCCATGTTCTTTGCGTTGTATTTGTTGTAGGCGCTGTCCCAGAGCGAAAAGCCGTCGTGATGCTCCGCCGTAGGGATGATGTATTTCGCCCCGGATTTTTTAAACAACGCAGCCCATGCATCCGGGTCCCACTTGGCAGCCGTGAACATCGGAATGAAGTCCTTGTAGCCAAATTGGGTGGGCGGCCCAAAATGGTCGGTATGCCATTGCATGACTCCCGCATTGCCGCCGTACATGTAGCGCACATACCACTCACTCTGGTGGGCGGGGACGGAGTAGATGCCCCAATGCATGAAGATGCCGAATTTTCCATCGGTGAACCAGGCGGGCGTCTGGTATTTCGCTTTGATTGAATCCCAGGTTTGGTCGGTCGACACCGTCGTTTTGGCTGCGGCAGCGGTGGAAGGGCCAGTGTCACCAAGAATCTCGGGAGGCGGTTCGGCGGCGCGAGCGCCGAGGGCGGCCATACCCAAGATGAAGAGAACGCAACGAGGGGCAAACAGGCGAAAATATGATTTCATGCTGGGCGTCTTTTGAGGCTGTCGAACTTTCAAGTCAACAGGCTATTGATGAAGCCGGCGGTATTGGCGGGGCGTGCAACCGCAGATTTTGCGGAAGGCTTCGTTGAACCGGTTAATCGATCCAAATCCGGAATCGAAGGCCACATGGACGACCTTCCGTTCCGTGGTGATGAGCAAACGCTGGGCGTGGGAAACCCGGTGCTCAGTTAGATAACTGATGAGCGTTGTGCCAAAAGCAGTTTTGAATAGACCCATGGCGTAATTGGGATGTAAATCAACTGCGCGGCCAATGGCTTCAACGGTCAGGCGTTCAGTATAGCGTTGGGCAA
>CAZLPS010000229.1:0-3072 GCA_964561455.1 uncultured Opitutales bacterium | reverse complement strand
ATGCCCGACCCCACCACCCTCCTCACCGCGCTCCTCGACGCCGGCCCCTCCGGCTTCGTCTCCGGCGAGGAACTCGCGCGCCGCCTCGGCGTCTCGCGCGTCAGTGTCTGGGCCCGCCTCCAAAAATTGCAGGCCGATGGCCTGGCTTGTGAAGCCGTGCGCGGCCGCGGTTACCGTCTCCGCGCCGAGCCCACCGCCCTGCACCCGGCCGTGCTCGCCGCCTATGTGCGCCTCAAGCACCGCGCCAAATCCCCGCCCGACGTCGAAGTGATTTTCTTTCCGGAAATTGACAGTACCAATCTCGAAGCCGAGCGCCGCCTCGCCGCTGGCGCCAAAGCTCCCTTCGTGGTCTTCGCCGCGCGCCAAACCGCCGGTCGCGGCCGCCTCGGACGCGTCTGGCACAGCGCCGAGTCCGGCGGATTGTATCTCAGTTTCGCCTTCCGCCCGCAATTGCCACCGGCGCGCATGCCAAAATTCACGCTGTGGATGGCCCTGCGCCTCTGCCGGATGCTTAACGAAACTTACCGCCTCCCCGTCGGCGTCAAATGGCCCAACGATCTTGTCCACGACGGCCGCAAACTCGCAGGCATTCTGACCGAAGCCCGCATGGACGCCGATCTTATGCGCGAACTCATCTGCGGCCTCGGCCTCAACGTCAACGGCGACCCCGCCAAATGGTCCGGCGGCCCGCGCGGCGCGGCCCACACCGCCGCCAAAGTGGCCGGCACACTTCAACAATTGAACCACGGAAATCCGCTGCCCATCAACGCCGTCGCCGCAGATGTCGTCCTCACCGGCGCCCGCGCCTACGCCGATTTCGTCGCCGGCCGCATTGACGCCGAATTCGACGAACTCTGGCCCCGCTTCGACACCCTGCGCGGCCGCGACGTCACCGCCTCCCTCCCCTCCGGCGAAGTCAAAGGCCGCGCCAACGGCCTCGACCCCACTGGCGCCCTCCGCCTCACCCTCCCCACCGGCGCCACCCAGCTCATCCAGTCCGGCGACGTCTCCCTCGGCGGCTACCACCGACAATAACGAAAAACCGTTCGGCCACACCGGTAGGGACGCCTCTCCGAGGCGTCCGCGGACGTTTCCGAGAAACGTCCCCACCGATTTGGGCAAACTGACCCGGCATTTTTTGTGGCGACGTTTCAAAATTCGTAATTCATAATTCAAAATTCTTATTTCGCATGCCCCTTCTCTGCCTCGATGTCGGCAACACCCGCGCCCACGCCGGAGTCCTCCGCGACGGCAAGGTCTTGTGGCAACACGCCGTCCCCACCACCCAAGCCGCTGACCCCGTCCACGGCCTCGCCCCGCGCTTTGCCGAATTGGCCCGCGGACCCATCGCGCCCACCGGAATTTCCTTTTGCTCCGTCGTCCCCGCCGCCACCGCCGCCCTCATGCCATTGCTCGATGCCACTGGCTGGCCCCTCTTTCATCTCACCTGGGACCGATGCGAACCGCTCGGCCTGCCCATTGACTATCCGCATCCCGCCCAAATCGGCCAGGACCGCCTCGCCCTCGCCTTCGGCGCCCTCGCTCAATATGGCGCCCCCGCCGTGGTCATTGATTTGGGCACCGCCGTCACCTTCGACGTCATTAATCAACGCGGCGCTTACGCCGGCGGCATCATCGCCCCCGGCCTCGCCATCATGACGCGCTACCTCCACGAGCAAACCGCCCTCCTCCCCGCCCTCGACCCCAACGACCTCCTCGTCTCCGCCGGCATCGGCTCGAGCACCATCGAAGCCATGAAAATCGGCTGCGCCACCGGATTCGCCGGCATGATCCGTGCCATCCTCGATCGCTTGCTGGAGGAACTCCGTAAACGTGGCGAAGGCGGCGCCCGCATCGTTGCCACCGGCGGCAGCGCCGGCCAGCTCCCCCGCACCTGGCTCGGCGAAATTCTCTTCGACCCGGACCTCCTGTTCCGCGGCCTCGAAGAAGCATGGAAACGCAATAATCGCTGAATGCTGGGTGCTGAATGCTGAATGCTGATTCCTGCCTGACTCTGCCGGCCTATTTCGGTATCAAGTTCAGTTCGTCCGTTTGTCCAATCGCGCCACAGACTCCGGCCAAAGGAACGTTTGCCAGCCATTGCGAGGTCCACAATTCAGCAATCAGCATTCAGCGCCCAGCATTCAGCATTCTCCTCCCTTCGCCCCAAGCAATTCTTTTACATTTAGAATTTTGCCTTCCCCCCGCTCCCCCATCCATCATTGCCATCCCGCTGTCGCCTACACTATATAGCTGGCTTTCCGTACTCCGTCGCCCGTTTAACCCGTATCCATGTCTGCCGTCACTGCCAGCCCGTTGCCCGCCGCTCCTGCGGCACCCGCGCCTGCCACTGTCGCCACGCCCAGCCTTCAGGCCATTAGTCTGACCAAGGAATACGGTTCGGTGCACGCCGTCCAAAACTTGAACTTTAGCGTCGCCCGGGGTGAAATCGTGGGCTTCCTCGGCCCCAATGGCGCCGGCAAGAGCACCACCATGCGCATCTTCGCCGGCCTCCTCGGTGCCACCTCCGGCCGCGCCTACGTCGCCGGCATCCCCGTCGCCCGCTATCCCGACGAGGCCAAGCGCCACCTCGGCTTCATGCCGGAGCAGAATCCCCTGCCCGACGACATGCGCGTCAACGAGTACCTCCATTTCCGCGCCCGCCTCAAGGAAATCCCCTGGCGCAAAATCAAGTCCCGCGTCGAATCCGTCATCGAAATGTGCGGGCTCCAGAACAAAACCCGCCGCAAACTCATCGGCACCCTGTCCAAAGGCTTTCGCCAGCGCGTTGGCATCGCCGACGCCATCCTCGCCGAACCCGAAGTCATTCTCATGGACGAGCCCACCATCGGCCTCGACCCCCACCAAATCATCAGCATCCGCCGCCTCATTGACTCCCTGCGCAACCGCCACACCACCGTCCTCATCTCCAGCCACATCCTGCCCGAAATCGAAATGTGCTGCGACCGCGTCATGATCATCAACCAGGGCCGCCTGGTCGCCTCCGGCACCTCGAAAAGCTTGCGCAAGGAACTCATCACCCGCGCCGAATGGCGCCTGCGCCTCAGCGGC
>CAZLPS010000228.1:0-3073 GCA_964561455.1 uncultured Opitutales bacterium | reverse complement strand
CGCGGCGGTTGGAGCAGGCGTTGCAGTTGGCGGCGGAGCGGGAGAACCGGGAATATCTGCCAGGGTACAAGTTGCCGCCGAGTTTGCAAATTGGCCTCGAAATCCGCCCGACTTTGATGGAGGCGGATGTCGTTTTGCTCGCGTGTCCCATGCGCGGGCTGCGTGCGCTTGCCCAAACGGTGCAGGCGCAAATGGACGCCGCGTGGGCCAAGCCCATCTTCATCACCTTGTGCAAGGGTATGGAAATGGATACCTTTAAGCTGCCCTGCGCGGTGGTGGCCGAGGTGATTCCCGGGGCGGAAACGGGAGTGCTCTCGGGGCCTTCGCATGCGGCGGAAGTGGCGGCGGCGCAGCCGACGGCAGTGGTGTTCGCCACGCAGACTGGCGAGGAGCGCGCGCGGGCGGTGCAAAGGGCGTTGAGCGGGCCGACGTTGCGGGTATATCGCTCGCGTGATGTAATTGGGGTGGAAGCCGCGGCGGCGTTGAAAAACATTTACGCCATCGGCGCGGGGTTGTGCGACGGGTTGAAGTTGGGTGACAATGCCAAGGCGGCGTATTTGACGCGGGCGCTGCATGAAATGACCCGACTCGGCGTGCACTTGGGGGGGCAGACGGCGACCTTTTACGGCCTAGGCGGTTTTGGCGATTTCGTGGCCACTTGCAACGGTCAGTGGAGTCGCAACCGCACCTTTGGCGAAGACATAGCGCGCGGGCAGTCGCCGGAAGCATTGCTGAAAGGGCGCCATACGGTGGTCGAAGGCTATGGCGCGACGGCGGCATTCACGGCGCTATGCCAGTGTCAGAAAATTGACGCGCCGATTCTGGCGGAAGTGAATGCGCTTTTGTATGAAGGCCGCGACCCGCGGGTGGCCATCCAGCGACTGATGGGGCGGGAGTTAAAAAAGGAAGACTGAAAGAAAGGAAATCCTTTGCTGGAAATAATCTGGATGGTGCATGGGTGACCCGGATAACTGCCGCTCCCGGCCTGCTCAATTGCCAATTCCGAGACCTGTGCTAAACATCGTCATGGGCTCCACAATTTTAGTTTCCGCTCCCGCTTTGACCTCCACTGGCAGATGGGTGATGCTCTGTTTGTTGGTCTTGGTGGCCAAGTTGGCCGACACCACGTACGTACCGGGTACAAGATCCTTGATGATGTAATTGCCATTCGCGTCTGTGACCGTGGCCAGAACTCCACCCGGAAAACGCAACTTGTTGCCATAAACAGACGCGTTGGCTTCGGTGAAGGAACTTGGGGAGCCGCCCAGCTCGCCAAATAAATGGATAGATATTGCGGCGTACGCCGCCGGTTGCCCGCGCGGGTTCAACACTTTCCCGGAAATTGAACCGCCTTGGTCAGTAGGAGAGTGGCTGGCCGGAGATGGTGGTTGGGTTTCCCCTGTATAGCGAGGGTTGCTGCGCCGCTCATTATCCAGTCCCCATTTCACAATTACCGCGTCCGCCGTGTCCACCCCGCGCAGGATTTTGTCCCGATATCCACCCAGATCATTCATCACAGAATAGTTCGCGGTGGAATTGCCGATGAGGAAGGGCTGCTCACTTTTCATCAGCATGTCGTCGGCAGACTGCACGAGCGAGGCGGGCGGATCCGAACGCTTGGGCCCCAAACCAACACCATTTTTTAGGGTCAATTCCGGCCAAGCCACGCGTGTTGACGGCTGGATGAGAGTGTCGCTTTCCGGGTGCGCCTTAACGTAATCAAGGCCCTTAGCCACGCCATCCAGGGCATACTTCACATCGGCAATCGGCCCGTCGAGATACTTGTAATTTGGGTTGGTGCCGGCCTTCTGCAAGCCATCCAAGGCAGATTCCAAGACCGCTTTCATCGCCAGCAAGCGTTTGGTTGAAGTGTCAAACGCCGAGAGCGCCATGGCCGGCCTTGGGCCTGGCCCGGGCGCCTCGGCGGGAGCCGAAGCGACCGGCGGCGAAGCGGGTAATTCCGCTGCCGACACAAGCATCCGGGGCGCGACTACCAAAATAATGGCCGTGAGGATGCTGAAGACTGTCGAGCGGGTGGTTGTCATGTTGCGGAAGTGAATTGAGATTTTGGCGTATGCGAAAATTGATGGAGTAGTGACAGCACCCTTTTAAAAAACACCTTATCCGCGATAAAGTTGCCGGGGATCATAGGGCACGTTTATTTACCCGATAATCGGAGGGTTTGGAGACTGCGGCAATCCCATTCGAGGATAAGGACATTTTCAGGATTGCCGGAGTTTGCGCTGGTGTTTAAGCCCAAAGGCGTCACCATGTCCGTGAAATATGCCCACGCCACTAGGTGGCCAGTTTTGCCATCGGCGCGGGGTTGTGCGACGGGTTGAAATTGGGAAACAATGCCAAGGCGGCATATCTGATGCGGGCGTTACATGAGATGACGCTACTCGGCGTGCGCCTCGGCGGCCAAACGGCGACGTTTTACGGACTGGGCGGATTTGGCGATTTTGTCGCCACATGTAATGGCCAGTGGAGCCGCAACCGTACCTTTGGCGAGGACATTGCGCGCGGGCAAACGCCGAAAGAATTGCTGCGCGGGCGGCACACGGTGGTTGAAGGCTGTGGCGCCGCAGCGGCGTTTACGGCGCCGTGCCAGCGGGAAAAGATTGACGCGCCGATTTTGGCGGAAGTGAAGGCGCTGTTGAATGAGGGGCGCGACCCGCGGCAGGCCATTCTGCGGCTGATGGGGCGGGAACTGAAGGAGGAGGGTTAGGTCGTGATTTGAAACGCGGCTTGGAATCTGGTTTCGGGAACTGGCGTGTGGGCGAAGTGGGTGGACGAGGGGAAGACCTCCTCCGCCCTTACAGGGCGGCAGTGACTTTTTTGATCATGGACCCCGGGTTGCGCCGCGCAACCCGGGGTTGAGCTCCATCGCCCCTTTGGGGCGAGGAATGGGTCATGGGTAGCTGCTGGGTAGTGTCCCAATTTGAGCATTCACACTCTATTCTCATAAAGCATTTACTCCAAAGCCTCCAGACTTGAGTCGTAATATCTCAATATATATGGCCCGAATGGCGCTAAGTTAGGCACAGCCGGGGCGTCGGACCTAACGGCGAAT
>CAZLPS010000227.1:0-3079 GCA_964561455.1 uncultured Opitutales bacterium | reverse complement strand
GGGACAGAGGGACAGAGGGACAGAGGGACAGAGGGACAGAGGGACAGAGGGAATTTGAATTCAGGAAGAAGGAAACGAAAGGTAAAAAAGCGAGCGAAGAAATTATAAAAATTGGGAAAAGTTTTACTCTTTACTCTTCCCGTCTCCGCAATCGGGGCACACTCCGTAAAATTGGAGTTCGTGGTAAACTTCACTAAAGCCGGTGCGGCGGCCGACTTCGCGTTCGAGTTTTTCCACCGGACACTCCATTTGGAGGGTGGCGACGTCGCCACACTCGCGGCAGACAACATAGTCGTGGTGATGGGCGCGGTGAAGCGTGTAGTGGGCGGCGCGCTCGTGCAGCCCGATGCGACGGACAAGACCGATGGTTTCCAAGCGCTGGAGCAGACGGTAAAGTGTCACGGGGCTGCACACACCCTTGATGCCGCGGGATTCCTGCAAGTCGCGGATGTTCACGGGATCCTCGCGGCCCTGGAGCACGTCCAAAACGCGCTCGAGCAGATGAGTGCGCCGCAATCCGGCAGCGCGGCAGGTGGCGAGGAGCGCAGCGGGCGACTCGTCTGTGGGGGGGCCATGAGGATGAGCGGGGGAATGCGCGTGAGCCATGCGCCCATGCTAGCACAACGCCCGGAGGCGGAAAGGAAAAATGAGCCGCGGCGCGCAGGGCGGTTCCACTGGCAACGGGAATTCGCGGCGCCGGTTTTACTTCGAGGTTGCGGCAATTTGCGCGGCCAGGGCACGGTATTTGGCGGCATCGGCGGGGCGGCCGAGTTTTTCTTGTACTTCGGCGAGGCGCTGCAATGCGGCGAGGGCTTCGGGAATCAGGTGCCGGTTGGCGGCGGATTCTGCGACCAATTGGAGGCGATGTTCCGCTCGCTGCCAGGCAGTGGGATCGTTTTCAGCAAGGAGCAGGCCGGCTTGCTGGAGGCCGGCGTCGAGATAGCCGGCAAAATTATCGAAATGGGCGTCGGCATCGCACAGGGCGAGCACCGTTTCGTATTCCTCGATGGCGCGGTCGGGTTGGCTGGTTTGGGCGAGGTTCGCGGCGAGGCCGGCGTGGGCGGAGATGTTTTCCGGCGCGAGGCGGGCGGCGCGTTCGTAGCTGGCGACAGCCACCGCGGGTTGATGCCGCAGGGTGGCGGTCAGGCCGCGGTTGAGCGCGACGCCGAGGTCTTCGGGATAGAGGGCGAACATTTTGTCGTAGTGGGCAAAGGCCGAGGCGACGTCGCCGGAGCGGAGGAGGACTTCACCGAGCAAAAATTGGGCGGGGGCGTTGTGGTCATTGCGCGTGAGGATGCCCTCGAGTTCACGCCGGGCCGTGGCAAGGTCGCCGGCAGCGCTGGCGAGTTGGGCGCGGCGGAAAGCGGGACGCGGATCGTTGGGGTTGACGGCGGCGGCGCGCGCAAGCGTGGCCGCGTCAGCCGTGTTCGAAGTTGAGAAATACTGCGCTTGATCAAGCACGGCGAGCGCGAGGAGGACTCCAGCGAGACCCCGGCGCGTCACGCGTGCGGGGGAAGTCGGGCCGAACAACCAGCCGAGGTGCCCGGCGAGGTTTGGCGTCTTGCCGTCGGCGGGGGCGAATTTTTCCGGTTCGGGGGGATTGCGGCCGAGGAGGAGGCGGGCGATGCGGCCGTCGCGCAATTTCCAGATGGCGCCATCGAGGATGAAATGGTGCAGGTTCACCAACGCGGTGAATATCATGAAGCTCTCAACAAAGTCATGGCCGAGGAGGCGGCTGGCGAGCCAGGGGCCGGGGATGAAGAGCGCGATACCGCCGACCACGAGTACGAGATAATAGCGGAGGAAGGAGAACTTCCGCTCGGTGCCGCTTTTTTCGCGCTGCGCGAAGTAACTGGTGATCCAGAGGTATTGGGCGCAGTGCATGAACGCCAGCGCGCCGGCGCTAAAATAGCTCGCCGGCAGCGCGAGCCCGCCGAAACGCACCAGCAATGCTGGAGCGACAAACCAGAACATTTGCGTCAGGGTGAGGGTCGCGGCCGGAATGAGCCCGCGCCAGGGGAGGTGCCGTGCGAGCCGGGCGAAGGCGGCACCGGCGCAGCCGATAAAAATCACCACCCCGAGAATTTGGAGCGGAGTCGTCAGACGTTCGGGCAGGCGAAGGCTGAGGAAATACGGGTCGCCTTGTTCGCGGGCGGTGTGGAGGGTTAGCAGCCATACGGCAAATGAGGCCGTGTAGGAGGCATGGAGAAGGTTGCGCGCAACGGTGTCGGGCGGCGGGGCGGGTTGGGCGGGCGGGACGGCGGCTTGGCCGGCCCGGCGGGTCATCATCTGGGCGATGCCGAAATTCTGCCCGGTGTAGTGCCACGGACTCCAACTCAGGTAGAGGGTGACCAGCCATGGAAAGAGCCCCGGCAGGAAGTGGGCGAGAACTGCGGCGAGGAGGGCGAAGGCCGTGACGTAGACCGTAAAAAAGCGATATTTGTTGAAATCTTCCGCGGTGTGGTATGCGCGGTAAATGGTCGCCATGTAATGGGGCTGGTTGCAAAAGAGGGCGAGCAGGTAGAAGGCAAAACCGGCGCCCACCGCGTGATTGCGCTGAAAATAGAACGTGACAGCGAGCAGGGGGAGCGACCAGGCGCCGCAACCGACCAGCAGATCCACCGCGGGATGGAACAGCCACGGGCGGGAGGTGGAGGCGGCGCGCATGGCGGCTTTTTAGCTTTTTAGGAGAATTCGGGCAACCCGGAAAGAGGTCAGCGCCGGTGAAGAATCTGGAATTTGGAACCTTCAGCCGGCGCCAACCACCCAAACGAACCGGGACTATTTCGCCGGTTGGGGTGATGGCAAGGAAGGGTCAGCGGGAGCGAGCACCAGGGGCTTGCCTTTTGAGCGAAAATGTGTTTTTTTTACCCTTCTGCGGCATCCTGCTCTTCACCAAGCACTAAGGTGCGGGGTGCTGGAAGCTAAGCACTAAGAACCAGAAACTAGAACACTATATACCTATGAAACCCACCGCCACGGCCAAGCCGATGCTGTCCTTCCCGCCTCAAGATGAGGTGGGTCCCGAAATGCGCGGGGCGGACGTCGTCGTACGCTGCCTGGAGCGCGAGGGGGTGGA
>CAZLPS010000226.1:0-3093 GCA_964561455.1 uncultured Opitutales bacterium | reverse complement strand
GCACTACCTTGCTTTTCCTCATAGCGTTGGACATACAAGACGCGAAAGCGCGAAGGGGGTATTTTTATCCACGAAGGGGCACGAAAATGAAGTTTTGTTCGGGTCCGTTCGTGGATGAAAAAAACTTCGCGACTTCGCGGCTTCGCGTGAGATCCCTTTCTTAATTCTTAATTTGTTCAATTCCCCTTCCGCAGCACCGTGTCCCTCGCCTCCGGCAATTTCCCCGGGTAATCCAAAATATAATGCAAGCCCCGGCTCTCGTGACGTTGCAAGGCGCATTCGACGATTAATCCGGCGACGAGGACGAGATTGCGTAATTCGAGCAACCTCGGCTCGACTTTGAAATTCCAGTAGTATTCATCCACTTCCCGGGCGAGGACTTCGAGGCGGGTGCGGGCGCGCTGGAGGCGTTTGGTGGTGCGCACGATGCCGACATAGTCCCACATGACCTGCTTCAGCTCGGCGGAATTGTGGGTGAGCACGACGCGCTCGTCGGGGTCTTGGGCGGAGCCGTCCACCCAGTCGGGCAGCACGGCCTGGGTCGGGCGGGCGGTGGCGAGGTATTCGTCCACGGCCTGGGCTCCCCGATGGGCGAGGACGACCGCCTCGAGGAGGGAATTGCTGGCGAGGCGATTCGCGCCATGCAGGCCGGTGCAGGCGACTTCCCCGCAGGCATAGAGGCCGGGCAGCGTTGTTTCGGCGCGCAGATTGGTCTGCACGCCTCCACAGAGATAATGCGCGGCAGGGACGACGGGGATCATCTGGGTGGCCACGTCAATGCCGTGGCGCGCGCAGGTTTGGACGATGTTCGGGAAATGGTTTTTGGCGACGCCGGGCACGAAATGGCGAAGGTCGAGCCAGACGTGGCGGGAGCCGGAGCGCTTCATCTCGGCGTCAATGGCGCGGGCGACGATGTCGCGGGGGGCGAGGTCGGCCTTGGGGTGGTAGCGGGGCATGAAGGCCTCGCCGGCGGCATTGCGCAACACGGCGCCCTCGCCGCGCACGGCTTCGGAAATAAGGAATCGTTCGTTCTCGCGGGTGTAGAGGGCCGTCGGGTGAAACTGGATGAATTCGAGGTCGGAAACGGCCACGCCCGCACGGTAGGCCATGGCAATGCCGTCACCCGTGGCGATGTCGGGATTGGTGCTAAACTGGTAGACCATGCCGACGCCCCCGGTGGCGAGCATTACCGCGGGCGCGCGGAAGGTGCACACTTTTCCCTTGTGCACATCGAGCGCATAGAGGCCGAGCACTCGGTCGGATCCGCCTGATTTACCCCGGGCGACCTTCGCTTGGGTGATGAGGTCAATGGCGAAAAAATGTTCGAGCGTCGTGATGAGTGGTGACGCGGCGGTGGCATGGAGGAGCGCCTCTTCAATGGCCCGGCCGGTGACATCCTTGACGTGCAGGATGCGGCGCGCGGAATGTCCGCCTTCGCGCCCGAGTTCGTAGCCGCCACTGGCCTCGGTGGTGAATTTGACGCCGGCCTCGGCGAGTTCCTGAATGCGCGGCGGGGCATCCTCGACGATGGCGCGGACGACATCTTCGCGGCAGAGACCGTCGCCGCACTCGAGGGTGTCGCGCACGTGGGAGGTGAAATCGTCGGTCTTCGAAGTGACGGCGGCGATGCCGCCTTGGGCATAATTGGTGTTGGACTCGGCGCGGTCTTTTTTGGTGAGGATAGCAACGCGGCGCCCCCGCGCGGCCAGCTTTAAAGCGAAACTAAGGCCGGCAATTCCGCTGCCCACGACGAGGACGTCGAAGTCGGTGGGCAGGGTCGGCGAGGTGGCAGGATCGTAAAGCAAGGCGGGAATTAACCAGTTTGTAACGGGCAAAGCAACACTGGGGAAGGGGGGTGAAACGAATTAAGAATTATGAATTAAGAATTAAGAAAAAACGCATCCACGAAGTCCCGCAGAGGTGGAAGAAATTTCCCTGTCGTTCCTGCGGGAGCCGGGATTTTCATTTCTTCGATTGGCGCGCGGCGGCTTTAACCAAGGCCAATGCCAGCGGTGGGGTGGCTCCAACCAGGGCGGCACGTTCGGGCTGAAAGAGGGTGCCGATGAAAAAGGGATGGATTGACGACGGCAATTCGACGGCCCGGGCTGCGCCATTTTCGTTCTCGGCGGAGAAGCACATTCCTGCACGCTCAAGCCGTTCACGAAATTGCGGATTCAAGCCATAATTGCAGTGGTAACCCTCATCGATGGCTTGGACGCCATAGATCTCCCGCAAACGGCTGCCGGGAAGAAAGCGCACTATTTCCTTCTTTTCCACGAGCGTGCAAGCAAGCCGGGAGACAACCGGGATGTCGCTATGGGGGCTGGATTCAGCATGGTCGGCTTGCTTCAGGCCCAGAACATTTCGACTAAATTCAATCAAGGCATGTTGAAAGCCGCCGCAGGTGCCCAAGAACGGGCGCTGGTTTACGCGGGACCACCGGATCGATTCCAGCACCCGAGCCATATCCTGATAGGGGCTACCGGGGACCACCCAGATGGCATCAAACTTTTCGAGATCCGGAAGAGATAGATCCCGGGTGGAAATCCAAACCCATTCAATCGGACCAGAAGCCGAGCGGGCCGCCAATTTGAGCGCCAGCGGAATGGCCTGGTGCGCAGGAATTTCCGGCGAGTAGTCGCCAATCAGCGCGATGGAGGCCGAAACGGCGGGCATGGCTACACCTCCAAATTATCGATCAACCGGATGTCGTTCACCCACACCGCCACGACGATGAGACTTTTTCCCGGAAGAACTTCCCGAACTGGCGTAAACGACTCCCGGTCCACCATGGAGACGTAAATAAGGCGGATTTTGCGGCTTTGGGCGAGGACGTGGGTGATTTCGGCGAGGACGCGATCGGGCGAGCGGATGCCTTCGTCCACCAGGCGTTTTCCTTCGCGGAGGGCGCGGTAGATTTTGGCGGCCTCGTGGCGCTGGTCCTCGCTGAGGTATTTATTGCGCGAGGACATCGCCAAGCCATCCGCCTCGCGCACCGTGGGGGCGACGACGACCTCGACGGGCAACCAGAGATCGGTGACCATTTTTTTAATGACGGCGACCTGCTGGGCATCTTTTTGGCCAAAGACGGCG
>CAZLPS010000225.1:0-3122 GCA_964561455.1 uncultured Opitutales bacterium | reverse complement strand
CGCCGCTTCCTGAAGGGCCTCGGCGTGTGCCTCGCCCTCCCCGCTTTCGAATCCCTCCTGCCCCGCGGCCTCCTCGCCGCCTCCACTTCCGCCGGTGCCCTCGGCGCCACCGCCGCCACCACCGCCACCGGCGCTCCCCTCCGCATGGCCTACATGGTCGTCCCCAACGGCATCATCCCCGCCAGTTGGTGGCCCACCGGCTACGACAAAGATTTCGAACTCAACGCCACGATGAAATCCCTCGTGAACGTGAAGGACAAAATGCAAATCCTCGGCGGCCTCGCCGACTCCCCCGCCAATGCCGGCGGCGACGGCGGTGGTGACCACGGCCGCGGCGGCGGCACTTTCCTCACCGCCGTCCGGTGCAAGAAGACTCAAGGCGCTGACATCCATGCCGGCATTTCCGTGGACCAGGTTGCCGCCCAGGCCGTCGGCCATCTCACGCCCTACGCCTCGCTGCAATTGTCCTGCGACACCGTCCAGAACGCGGGAAATTGCGACTCCGGTTATTCCTGCGTCTACCAGCACAATATTTCCTGGAGTTCTCCCACCACCCCCCTCTCGCCCGAGACTAATCCCCGCCTGCTCTTCGAGCGCCTCTTTGGCTCCGGCGCGCCCGCCGAGCGCCGCCAGAACATGATCCTGCGACAGCAGCAACAACACTCCATTCTCGATTTCGTTTCCAATCAGACGCGGAGCGTGGAGAAAGAACTCTCCGTTCGCGACAACCAGAAACTCGACGAGTTTCTCACCAGCGTTCGTGAAATTGAGCAGCGCATTCAGCGCGCCGAACAAGCCGTCAACCAGCGCCCTGACCCCGGCATCGCCGCTCCGGCGCCGGGCATCCCCGCCAGCTTCACCGAGTATGTCCGCCTTAACCTCGACATGATGCATTTGGCTTTCTTAACTGACAGCACCCGCATTGCCTCCTTCATCTTCGCTGGCGAAGGCAATAACCGCGATTTCACCGAAATTGGCGTCCGCGAAGGCCATCACTATTGCACCCACCATGGCAACGACCCCGATAAAATCGCCAAGACTTGCGTCATTGACAACTTCTACGTCACCCAGCTCGCCTATTTCCTCGAAAAAATGGCCAACTCCAAGGACGTGGATGGCAAATCTCTCTTGGATAACTCGATGATCATGTACGGCTCCGCCCACGCCGACGGCAACCGCCACACCCACGAAAACCTGCCCATCATCCTTGCCGGCGGCGGCGGCGGCACCCTCACCACCGGACGTTACCTCACCTACAAGAGCGCCCCCATCGCGAATATGTATCTCAGTATGCTCGACCGCATGGGCGTCCCCAAAGTGGACCGCTTTGGCGATTCCACCGACCGCCTCCAAATAGCCTAATCGGGTTTCCTGAAGGGAAAAGGCCGGGCACACTCGCCGGGTTGGGCTGGGGACTTGGGATATCCAGGCACGCCCTTTTCCCTCCCGCTTCGTCCCCGCTAAGGATTTTCCTTAGCGAAGTTCCGCCGCAGCCCCAATTTACAGCTTTTGCTGTTTTGGGTATATTGCGTACCTGTCACCCATGGTCGCGATCCAAGGCATCACCTTCGCCCCCCCGCTCCGGCCCCGTCCTCCACCACCACCACTTTATCATGCAAGCCCTCACACCACCGACCTCCCTCCACGGTTCGCATCTGCGCACTTACGAGAAGATTCTCCAGCATCCCGCCTCCCACAACTTGACGTGGCGCGACGTGCTCGCCCTGTTCACCCATCTGGGTGAAGTCATCGTCGAGCCCAACGGCCATTTGAAGATCACCCGCAACCGGCAAGTCATCGTCCTCCCGCCTCCGCGCTCCAAGGACGTCTCCTCGGCGGATGAACTTATGAAACTGCGCCACTTTCTCGAGCAAACAGAAAAGGCGCCGCCCGCCACCGTACCCGTGCCGCATATTCTGGTCGTCATTGACCACCATGTCGCCCGCCTGTTCCGCCTCGAGATGAACCACTCCGCTCCCCAGGTTATCCTGCCCCACGAGCCCTATGAATTCTTCCGCCAAGCCCATGACGCCCGGGATTTCTTCAGCGGCAAGGAAAAGCCCCCGCAGAATTCGTTCTTCGATCCGGTCGCCCAAGCCCTCATGAGCGCCACCCAGATCCTCATCTTCGGCACCGGCACCGGCGCCAGCAGCGAGATGGACCAATTTACCACCTGGCTGAAGAAACATTACCCGGAACTGGCCCAGCGCATTGTCGGCACCGTCACCGTGGACGAACATCACCTGACCGAAGCCCAACTCCTCGCCAAAGCCCGCGACTTTTTCGTCCACCTCAGGAAACCGTAAACGTCATTTCCCCTGATTGTTTCGTGCCCATTCGTGGACAACCGCTTCATCCTTCATCCTTCAACCTTTCCGCCGCTCCCCGCTGATTTTCACTCCTCACCCTTCACTCTTCTTCCTACCATGCAATCCGCCTTCTCCATCGAATACATCGTCTTCCCCCAACACAACGCCCGCGTCCTCACCCACCGCACCGATGACCCCGTGGAAGCAGAGGACTTCCTCATGCACCTCCTCGCCACCGGCGCACGCATCAAGGAAATCCGCCACGACAGCCTTCCGCTCACCGGCCACCAGTTTAACAAAATGCTCAAGGTCGCCGCTGACCGCATTGCTGCCCAAATGCTCCGCACTTCCCTCGACCTCGACGCCGTCAAGGTCAAGGACCGCTTCGGTTTCGCCTCCTGAGCAGCCTCCCCCACGCCCATTCCGTCGCGCCAACCCCTCCGCGCCACCCCGCCACCTTTCGCCCAAACCTGATTTCGCTTGCCCCCATGCCCCGCGTCGCCAAAACTCGGCAGAATTTTTCGCCGCTGTTGCCCGCTCCGCCATGCCCAAGCGTACTGACTTAAAAACCATCCTGATCATCGGTTCCGGCCCCATTATTATCGGGCAGGCCTGCGAGTTTGACTATTCCGGCACCCAGGCCTGCAAGGCCCTGCGCGAGGAAGGCTACCGCGTTGTTCTGGTCAACTCCAATCCGGCCACCATCATGACCGATCCGGAGTTCTCCGATGTCACCTACATCGAGCCCCTCACGCCCGCCATTCTCGAGAAAATCATCGCCCGCGAACGCCCCGACGCCCTCCTCCCCACCCT
>CAZLPS010000224.1:0-3126 GCA_964561455.1 uncultured Opitutales bacterium | reverse complement strand
AACTGTAACCTATCTCCCTGGATTAAGTGTTACCTATCTCGCCGGTTCATACCGGAGCCGAATCAGCTTATCCATCGGTGCAGGATGATTTGGATGTGAATAGCGACCCCGGCAACATTGACTGTCTGCTGGACACGATCCAAGGCACCCGCGACTTGGAAGATTTTGCCCGCCTTTGGATTTCCGTGGTCGGCTATACCACTGCGGTTCGGGATGGACCGATCTACGTGGGATTTAAGTGGATGTTTGTCTCCGAGGGTGCTCCTTCGATAAAAGTTTACGCGGCGTATGAATCCAATGGGGGAGCACAATATTTGACCGATTCCACCACTGCTGCGGCGCAATTGAGTTACGCGAACAGTTTTACAAGCTATGCCGGTGCTTCGGGTGCGATCCGGGACGAGTCCCATCAGGGGAATCTTTCCAATGTGGTACCCACCGGCAACGACTGGGACTTCGTTCTACCTAATTCGGTCTTTGCCAATGTGACAGCCTTGCAGCCCGCAGCCCATCTCTTGCTTGAAGGATGCACCTCGGGAAAAGGATATTTAGCGGTTGTGTTTTTGACCAAAGACAGTGGGGGCGCTTTCCATAAAGTCAACTACGGGCCTGGGATGTGGCTCGACCTCAAGGACATTAGGCAAATGTATGAACGTTTCACGGTCGGGGACGGAAGCAATGACGATAGCAACGGTGAGATGCCGCCGGGCAATGCGCTCCTTTCCACCTATCGCCTGCCTTCTGGGGTCACGACCCCTTTCCAGTATACGGCGGGCACCCCCGGCCTCTCGGTGGCCGGCGACACCAGCGGCAACAAATACATTATGTTCGTGCATGGCTGGAACTTGGCCCCGTGGCAGCGTGATGCGTTTGCCGAAACGATGCTAAAGCGGCTCTATTGGCAGGGCTATAGAGGGAAATTTGGCGCCTTTCAGTGGCCGACCACTTGGTCGACCGCGCCATGGGGGGCTGATTCATTATTTCTCTTTGATCCCGGCGAATATGTCGCCTACAATTCCGCCAGTGCCCTGGAGCAGAAATTGAAATATCTCCGCAACCAGTATGGCAAAGACAACTTGTTTCTCTTTTCCCATAGTCACGGCGGAATCGTTTCCAGCGAAGCCTTGCGCTTGGGTAAACTGCGTGGCGATGGGCAATTGGTAAACACCTATATCGCCTCAGAGGCTGCCGTGCCCGTGCACACCTACGACCCGAGCCAGTCCACGCCCAGCGGCTTTTTTGGCGTGGGCCGCCATCTGACCGATAGTTTGATCCTTTATGTCGCTGCGAATTTGGTTAGCGGCCCTGACACACCGAACCTCTACAACAATTGGTATGCCGCCAACAACGGCAACAGCACCAATTCGACTATCAATTTCTTCAATGTCAACGACTATGCCCTGTCCTACGGAGTATGGGATACCGACCAAGCGCTCAAGCCGGACCAAACTTCCCAAATCAGCGATGTCCACGACGCTCCTTTATTTTACGCACCCTACGGTTACAGTGGCGACCCCAATGGAACGATTGTTTCGAACGGCTTCCATCACGATACAAGCGCCCTTTATGCTTCGCCGGTTGCCATGAATCTAATCGACGGCACCCATCTTAACGACCAATACGAAATTTTCGCCTTCGCCGCCGAACCCCGTTGCAGCGCCCTCGGCGTCTCCAATATCACCGCCAATGTCACATCGTCCTTTGATCTCCAAAGCGTATGGCCGGGGGACCCGCTAACGGACCATAACTACCACACCCACCCTTGGCATAGCGCCCCGTTTAGATTCGATAATATAACTCAGGACGGGTATTGGAACGAATTGATGAAGAAATTTGGATTGACGCCTAACCACAATTCATCGCCATGAAACATCGTCGGCCGCAATTCTTAATTTTGACAATTCTCTCCTTGGGATTAGCTGCTTGGTGGCTATGGCATCCTAAAACCGAAAATTCTAAGCTAGCGGATATAGAGCCTTCTTTGCCCTCTGTTTCATCGCCAAAACCGCTTTCACCTGTCGTAAACGTTACCCTAGTTAAGCCGTCGCCAGATGCTTTCGCCGCTGCTTTAACTTCTCCGGAAATTCAGACAATAATAAACAGCCCGAATACTTCGCAAAAGGTGAAAGATGATATCTCTGCCAACCCGGTGGCCGCACTGCAAAGAATTCAAGCGTTTCAAAACGTACAAAATAGAGAAAATAACACTCCCATCAATTTCTATGGCAAAGTGATGGACCAGTATGGGCAGCCAATTAATGCAGTAAAAGTTGATGGCGGTGTAATGCTCTATGGAGGCTTTACGCAAAGTAAAAGTGAAACATACAACACTCAGACCGACACCCAGGGCAGGTTTAGCTTTGTCGGCCTTCATGGAGTGGATTTTGGTGTTAATTTTCAAAAGGACGGGTATTTCTACGACTTAAAAATATCCTCGAAGAGACCGGACGATTATTACACCACTAGCCCCGATCGCCCCATTATTTACACGATGTGGAAGCTCCAGGGCGCGGAACCAATGGTGCACCAAAGTTTCATTCCGATACTCCCCTGCGATGGAACACCTATAAATGTGAATCTATCCGCCGGGAAGGCCGTTTCTACTGGCGGCGACATAATGGTCGCCTTTACTCGCAATCCCGTTCAAATTGTCCGTGGCAAGCCCTTTGAATGGACATTGACGCTGAATGTCCGTGGCGGTGGTTTAGTCGAAGTCCATGATCCTTACCCTTACGAAGCCCCTGCCGATGGTTACCAGCAAACCATCACCATCACCACAGGTGCTGACCCCAAAAGTTACATGGATTCAGCAAAGAAAACTTTTTACTACAAGTCCGCCGACGGCAAATACGGTCGCATGACTATAGACCTTCAGGCGGATTTCCAACCGCCGCCCACTTTTTTTGGAATCACCTTCTACCTGAACCCCTCCGGCTCGCGGAACCTAGAATGGGATCAAGCGAAGGAAATCAAACCGAAATGAATACTTACAACGGCTCGGTATCGGGAAACTTGGTGGGGAACTTTACGAGTTTTCAGACGGTATACACCACGAGCGGCTAAAAGGGTCAGTTGTGAATGGCGCTAAGTTAAGGGGGTCCATCGTCACTTTTAGAGATCTCGGGA
>CAZLPS010000223.1:0-3177 GCA_964561455.1 uncultured Opitutales bacterium | reverse complement strand
TGATCTGGCGCAGCAGCCATTGGGCGCGCAGGGGCGTTTGCTCGCGGGCCTCGTAGAAGTAACCCCCTCCCCCAAACCAAGGCAAACCCGAAAAAGCAATTTCCTTCCAGTTTTACACAGTCTTGATCAACGCACTTGTCTTGCAGAAACTTAAAATTGTCATTAGGTTTACACCATGTCTTTTCTTTCCGATGCTTCGCTTGGAATATTGATAATCTGTTCTGGATTTTTAATGCTCTTTTATGGTTTTAAATTAAAGAACAGCAAAATTAAAAAATTATCCTGGGCGGCAATTGTATGCGGAATACTTGCGATAGTATTTCCTGTGATCGGGAAATCGAGCAACGCCATTGCTTATTTTAAGCAAGGCAACATTGAGGACCAAAAGGGGGATTTAGATGCCGCGATTGCTGATTACAGTCGCGCAATAGAACTTGATCCAAAATATGCGCTCGTTTACGGCTTTCGTGGTCTTGCTAAGGCGAAGAAGGGCGATTGGGCTGGAGCGATTGCAGATGATAATAAATATATTGAACTTAAGCCAAACGACGCCGCTGCTTACAGCAATCGGGGCTGGGCTAAAGTAAAAACCGGAGATTTTGACGGGGCCATGGCTGATTTAAACAAAGCTATCGAACTCAATCCGAAATACGCTACTGCCTACTTCAATCGAGGTCTTGCTAAAGCCCAAAAAGGCGATCAAGCCGGCGCCGATTCTGATCTTCTTCAGGCGCGCCAGCTAGATCCCAATATAGGGAAGTAAATGACGGCAGAGACTGTGCACGACGGACTTTACCAGTTGTCAGCCCTCCAACGCGGCACGCTCAACACCGGACACACCGGCTTGACCGGCACGCCAGCGTGGGAGGAGGATTTTACCTACGACCCGACGGGCAATTGGACCAACTATCTGACGAAGGTGAGCGGCACGACGACGCTCAACCAGTCCCGCACGTCCACCAAGGTGAATTCCCTTGCGACCATTGCGGGATCCAGCGCGTTGATCGTAAGCGTCACGCCGAGCACCTTCTACCGTAGCTACCGTATCTATGATAGACTGGGTGGATGACTACGACAACTGAACCGGTGCCGGAGCTTTTACGGCAAGACTGCCTGGGACGGTTTAAAACGACCCGTGCACAGCGGGAAAAGCTCGTGGATGAATATGAGCGCAGCGGGATGCGCGGTCCGGCGTTCGCAACCTTCGCCGGGGTCAAATATTCGACCTTGGCGACCTGGATTCAGGAGCGCCGCCGCCAGCGCAGCCTGGCCGGGGCGGGTGCCGCGCCCGCCCCGCGCCCGCAGTGGGTGGAGGCGGTGGTGGGGCAAGCACAGTCTGCGGGGTCGGCGGGCCTGATCGTGCGGGTGGGCACGGTGGCGTGGATGGAAGTGGCCGACACCCGGGGCGCGACGTTGGCGGCGGAGGTCTTGCGTCAGCTCGGAGGGACCCCCGGATGTTTAACCCCCTCCCCCAAACCAAGGCAAACCCGAAAAAGCAATTTCCTTCCAGTTAGAAAAGCGCCCGGTGCGGGCAGTTTACTTCCCAATGTTCGGGTCAAGCTGCCGCGCCTTCGCCATACCTGCATTTGATTCCATCGCCAAAAAAGCCTTCTTATATTCTCGTCTTTCGCCGTCAGCCATCGACATAAAGACTATGAGTCCGAAAAAAGCCCCGCCAGAACAATAGTGGAATTTCGCCAGCCAAAAAACAAGGACGGGTTGGCTAAAGGCATAGCAAGCGACGCCGGAAAGCGCGTACACTAACGAGGACAGAGAGGTCAACCGGAACGCGATAATGGACCACGGCGGGTTCTTTCCCTTTTTCCAGACGTAGAAAATGCCCAGAATTGAAACCGGGGCCAGAAAGAAAATGCAAACGATAAGGTCAGTCGCGCACATTTCAAATTACATAATATTTTCAATTTGGCGAATAGTCCATCGATCACTTCCCAATGCTCGGATCGAGCTGCCGCGCCTTGGCCATGTCGGCGTCGGCCCCGGCTTGGTCGCCGTTTTTGGCCTTGGCTTTGCTTCGGTACTCATAGGCGCGGGCAAACTTTTGGTCGTTTCCAATGGCTAGGTCAAAATCCAAGATTGCACCATTAATGTCACCATGATTAAATCGAATAGTCCCGCGATCAAGATAGGCCAAGGCAATTCCCGGATTGATTTCAATAGCCGCATTGCAGTCGGCCATTGCGCCAGCCACATCACCTTTGGCGACCTTGGCGCTCGAACGGTCTATATAGGCCATAGCGAATTTCGGATTGATTTCAATAGCATGGCTATAATCTGCCATCGCTCCAACGAGATCGCCGGTGTCCTGCCTGATGCCGCCGCGATTTAAGAATGCCTTGTCGAATTTCGGGTCACACGCGATCGCGCGATCATAATCGGTAAGGGCACCGACCACATCTCCTTTCTTTCTCAAGAGAGTACCGCGATCATAGTAGGCGACGGCATCGTGTGGTTCAATTTCGATGGCCTTACTGTAGTCGGCAATCGCACCAGTTGCATCGTCCTTTTTATCCTTGGCATGCCCACGTGATAGATATGCGGCTTCGAATTCTGGGTTAAGTTCAATGGCACGGGAACAATCAACAATTGCCCCATCATAATCGCCAACTCGACCCTTCATTTCACCCCGGTTCCCATAGGCTTGGAAGTACTTTGGATCGAGTTCAATGGCATGGCCAAAATCTGATATAGCTTGGTTGTAATTTCCTTTTTGGATCATAATCCAGCCGCGATCGAAATAGGCGCGAGGGAGATTTGGATTGATTTCTATGGACCTGTTGAAGTCAGCAACGGCTTTGTCGTAATCAAGCCTTTCCAACATGACCCTGCCACGATTGTAATAGGCCAGTGAGTATCTTGGATCAAGTTTTAGAGCGGCGTTGAAATCGCTAACGGCTCCATCCAATTCGCCCTTTTGGACTTTATTGCAACCGAGATTGTTGTAATCCGCTGCCGTAGTCGGCGACTTGCCGCAGCTGCATAAAAAAGCGAACGCTGCAAATACAATGATCGAACACATCACTTTGATACGGCTTGGGCGCATGATCATTTTACAAAGGGCTGGGAATGGAGTGCTGAAAGTGACCTTAAATCGACACCATGGTGGCCCATGCGGGCGGGTAATGCAATAAAGCAAAGTTTTGGGTAGTGTCCTAATTT
>CAZLPS010000222.1:0-3199 GCA_964561455.1 uncultured Opitutales bacterium | reverse complement strand
TCGAGCCAGGTATGGGCTTCGCCGCTGCCGAGGTTGTAAAGTCCACCGGCTTTGGACGCGGTGGCGAGGTGAAGGGTCATCGCCACGGCGTCTTTGACGTACAGGAAATCGCGCTTCTGGCCGCCGTCCTTGTAATCGGGATGGTAGCTCTTGAACAATTGCACGCGCCCGGTGTCGCGGATTTGCCCGAAGGCCTTGTGGACCACGCTGCGCATATCGCCCTTGTGGGCTTCGTTGGGTCCGAAAACGTTAAAATATTTCAGGCCGACGATTTTCGGCAAATACCCTTCATGCTGGGCATGAAGGTCAAAAAGATGTTTCGAATACCCGTAGGGATTGAGGGGGCGGAGGCGGTGGAGATTGGGGTTTTGGTCGTCCATGCCCTGCGCGCCCTCACCATAAGTGGCGGCGGAGGAGGCGTAAACGAAGCGCGCCTTGTTTTTCAACGACCATGCGGCGAGCGCCTTCGTGTACTCATAATTGTTCTGCATCAGGTAGCGCACGTCGCGCTCGGTCGTCGAGGAGCAGGCACCCAGATGAAACACCCAGCGCACGCCGCGCAATCGAGGGTCGCGGCCGGAAAGGGACGCGAGGAGGTGGTCGCCTTCGATATAGTCGGCAAAACGCAGCGGAACGAGGTTGAGGAATTTATCGTCGGTGCCAAGCAAGTCGGCCACGAGGATGTCTTCCACGCCGCGCTGGTTCAGCGCCCAAATCAGCGCGCTGCCGATGAAACCGGCGCCGCCGGTGACGAGGACTTGGCCGGAGGCGAGAGGGGAGGGTTTGGGGGAGGAACGGGGCACGGGGCGGGGGAATTAAGAATTATGACTTAAGATCTATGAAGTGGAGGCGCCACGATAGAAACGCTGGCACTGTTCGCTGTCGGGAGGTGGAGAAAGTTACTTCATAAATCATAAATCTTAAATCCTAAATCGTTCAAAGTTTCGCCAGTTCCTGGGAGCGGCGGGTGGCGGCGGCAATGGCTTCGGTGAACGTCTGGCGAAAATTGGCGGCGCAAAAAACTTTGAGCGCGGCTTCGGTGGTGCCGCCGGGCGAGGTTACGGCATCGCGCAGTTTTTCGGGATCTTCGCCGGCGGTTTCCAGAAGTTTCGCGGCGCCGCGGATGGTCTCGAAGGCGAGTTTCTCCGCCGTGGCTGGCGGCAGGCCGGTTGCCACCGCGGCGGCGCGGAAGGCGGCGGCAAATTCAAAGAGGTAGGCCGGCCCGCTGCCGCTCACGGCGGTGACGGCGTCGAGGTCGGTCTCGGGCAATTCCAACACGATGCCAAGGCTCCCGAGAATGCCCTCAATGGCGGTGCGGTCCGTGGAGACCAATGCCGTGTCGGTGCTCCATGCGGTGATGCCGAGCCCGATTTGCCCGGGGGTGTTGGGCATGGCGCGGACGATGGCGCGGGCGCCGGGAAACTTTACCACAAGTTTGGCGATGGGCGTGCCGGCGAGAATAGAAAGAATCAGTTTACCTTTGGTCCGGTCAGCATAGCTGGCGTCAAGGCCGGCCAGTTGCTGGGGTTTGCAGGCGAGGACAAGGATGTCTGCGGCCTGAGTCAATTTGGCCAGATCAGGGGCATAATTGATGCCAGTGGCGGCGGCGAGGGCGGGGCCGGTTGGGTCACTGCCGCAGGTGCAGCTAATGTGCGCAGGGGCATAGAGGCGGCGGGTGAGAAGCCCGCGCACCATGGCCGAGGCCATTTTGCCGGCGCCGATGAAAGCTACTTGGGTCATGAGGAAGCCCGCATCATACGCAAGTGACCGCGTTTGCCAAGAAGCGATGCGAGGGGGGTGATGGCGTCCGAAGCACCGGGCCAAACCCCGAGGCCATTTTCATTTGGTTGCTAGGCGACCTCTGTCACCCTCGCTTCGGGCTTCACTGTTTTGCTTTCTTCATGCTTAATTTCCAAATGTCCTGTTATCCCCACTTGCCCATTCCTCCTGAGGCCGAGCTGCGTCTGGCGGCGCTGGCGGCCTATTTGCGGGAGTGGAACGAAAAGTTAAACCTCGTCTCGCGGCAGGATATTGAGAATATTGAGAAGCGGCATCTGGCGTCGTGTTTGGCCCCGTTGAAATTTCTGCGACTGGCGCCGGGGGCGCGGGTGCTGGATGTGGGGACGGGGGGCGGGCTACCGGGGTTGCCGCTGGCGATCTGCTACCCGCAAGCGAAATTTTTACTGGTGGACTCAATTGGGAAGAAGATTCGGGCGGTTCAGGACATGGCGCAGCGGTTGGATTTGAAGAATGTTCAGGTGCAACAGGCGCGAGCGGAGACATTGCAGGGAAAATATGATTTTGTGCTGGCGCGGGCGGTGGCGGCGCTGCCGGAATTTGTGAGTTGGGTGCGTGGGCGGTTGATCGCGGGCAATCGGCACTCGCTGGAAAATGGATTGTTGATTTGGAAGGGGGGGGATTTGGCGGAAGAGCTGGCGGCGCTGGGGGTGGAGCCGCGGCAGAAATTCTTTCTCGAGGCTTTTTTGCAGAACGAGTATTACCGGGAGAAATATATTTTGCACTTTGCGGCGGAGGATATTTTGACGAAGGCAAACCCTTATGTGCCCAAGTGATCCAATGTTGGCCGAACGGCTCGGGAAATTCCTCGGGCGGGCGCCGCGCGTGGATGCGACGTGCTACATTGCCGCGAACGCGACGGTGGTGGGCGATGTACGGTTGGGGGTAAATTGCAGTGTATGGCACTCGGCGGTATTGCGCGGGGATATCAACTACATCGAGGTGGGAGAGGGGACGAATATTCAGGACGGGGCGGTCGTGCATTTGGCGGATGACTTTCCGGCAATTATCGGGCGAAATGTGACGGTGGGGCACTTGGCGATGGTGCATGCGTGTATCATTGAGGATGAATGCCTGATTGGAATGCATGCGACGATTCTCGATGGCGCGGTAATTGGGGTGCAGTCGCTGGTGGGGGCGGGCTCGCTGGTCACGAAGGGGACGAAGATTCCGCCCGGCTCGCTGGTGCTGGGGTCGCCGGCGCGGGTGGTGCGGGCGTTGACGGCCGAAGAGCGGGCGGGGTTGAGGGAATCAGCGGAAAAATATATTCAGGTTGCCGCCGCACATAAGAATCGGATTTCTAACCACGGATCGCGCGGATAACACGGATGGAGGGTCGGGGTAATTGGGTGTGTGACTGATTTCTGACCTAAATGAAGAACAGAGTGAAGATCGGGCTTGT
>CAZLPS010000221.1:0-3222 GCA_964561455.1 uncultured Opitutales bacterium | reverse complement strand
CCAGCACCTTCCCTTCTTCTCCTCGACACCAGATTCTTTCGCTCCGAAGGAGCGAGGGAGCCCAACCCAGGGCAGCTCCCGCGCAGCGGGAGCTGCCCTGGGATATCCACCCTAAACACACCTCGCGCCCTGAAGGGGCGCAGGAGAGCTACCTTTCTCCTCATCCCTGGGCTTGGTTCCTCCCGCCCGTCGGGCCGCCAAACAAACCAGCCGCAGCATCACAGTTAATTCCCTTCTCCCCGCCATCTTGATATTCCAATCTGGAACATCAAGTCTCCCGCCCCGGCTGCCTTTGATATGCCAAATTGGCATATCAAACCTTGCTCTTCGATCTCCCTTCCGCCTCATCCCCCATTCCAATTTCCAATTTCCAATTTCAGAATTCAGAATTAAACGTTAAACATTAGTCATTAAACCTTAAGCGTTCCCACCCCCTCCCTTCGCCCCCCCTTCTTCCGATTTCTTAATTTTTCCTTTTTAATTTTTACTTTCCCCTCCAGTCCAGCCCCACATCCGCCCACACCGCATGGTGCACCAGCGCCCCGCACGAAATAAAATCCAGCCCGATCTTCCCCATCTCCGGCAGCGACTCGATCGTCACTCCGCCGCTCGCCTCCGTGCATGCCCGCCGGCCGATCAGCGCCACCGCCTCCACCAAATCCGCCGGCGCGAAATTATCCAGCAGCACGACATCCGCTCCCGCCTCGAGCACCGGAGGAATTTGTTCCATTTCGTCCACTTCGCACTCGATCAGCATCTTCGGATGCCGCGCGCGCGCCGTCCGCACTGCCGCGGCCAGCCGCCCGCCCGCCGTCGCATGCGCAGCCGCCAAGTGGTTGTCCTTAATTAAAACCCGGTCAAACAGCCCCAACCGGTGATTCCAACCTCCACCGCACGCCACCGCATATTTCTCGAGCATCCGAAATCCCGGTGTCGTCTTCCGCGTGTCGAGCAGCTTCGTGGTGGTCCAGCCCAGCGCCGCCACGTGCCGCGTTGTCTGCGTGGCGATGCCCGAAAGCTTTTGAAAGAAATTCAGCGCCGTCCGCTCCGCCCGCAACAATGTCGCCGCCGGACCGCTCACCGTCGCCAGCACCGCCCCCTTCGCCACCGCCTGCCCATCCTTCACGCCCGGTGCCACCTTCACCACACAGCCCGCGCCAAACCCGTCAAAAATCAAGGGCAGCAGCGACAACCCACAAACCGTCATCGCCTGCCGCGCCACAAAATCCGCCATCGCCGGCGCCTCTCCTACCAGCGCCGAGGTCGTGACGTCCCCCGGCGTTACCACCCGCACCAATCCCGCCCCTGCCAGATCCTCCTCCCGCGCCAGTGTAATCAATTGCCGCAAATATGCCGCGTCCAACTCCTCCCACGCCAGCCGCTTGGCAAATGCCGCGGCAGCCGGCTTCTCGATCTTACTCGAAACCGATTTGACCGAAAGGGGAGTCTTGGCGCGGGAAGACATGGGTGGCGTGAATTAAGAAGTAAGAAGTAAGAATGCAGAAGTAAAACCCCGAATGGCACCCCCCGCGGGACCCCTGCTGCATAATTCTCTAATAATCCGACCCCTCCAGCGTCATATCGGTGTTAACAAGGTTGGCATTCTTGCAAAATCCGCTGCAAAATCCGACGAATCCAACTGTCCGACAGGTCCGACTCTTCCGACTCTTCCGACAAGTCCGACTCGTCCGACCCCTCCGACACTCCCCGCACCCGCCCCTGGAATTCTGCATTCTTAATTCTTAATTCCCCATCCCCCTCTCCCCATGAAAACCTGCGTCCTCACCTTTCTCCTCGCCACCGCCCTTTTGGCGCACGGGGCCGCCTCTAACCCGCCCCCGACCCCAAGTGTTGCCCCGGGCCCGCTAAACCCAACCGGCCAGACCCTTGAGACATCAATTGACGAAGCTCTGAAAGCCATGCACTCCGCCACCAAGGGCACCCTCTTCTCCCTCGAGCCCAGCGGCGCTCGCAGCGCCTCCGGTCCCCAAAGCCTTTACGGCAACACCATCCTCGGCCAAATGGACCTCGACCCCAAGCAACTCGCCACCACCGTCGCCGAGTTTCAAGGTGCCCTGGACAAACAGGCGGTCATTGATGCCGCGAATCCAGGATCCTTTTCGATGGGCATGTGCGACAACCCCCGCCATGCCTTGAAGGTCACGGTCGATGGCCACACCTACGAGTTCCTCCTCTGCTTCGAATGCGGTCACTTCAACATCTACAAAGACGGTCAGCACATCGCCGACCTCAACGCCACCGGCACCCCCTGGGTCCTCAACGACCTCCTCACCGCCAATAAAATTGCCCTCTCCAAGTCCGGTATGAAAAAAGACGAGTACGACGCCATCCAGAAGAAAACCGCCGACATCGAAAACCGCTGGCTCCAAGCAATGCCCAAATCCCTCCAGCCCTTTTGGGAGCCCTTGCGCATCATGGACCCCGACATCACCCCCATGCGCGACCCCCTCGCCAAGGAATTCCCCGACGTTACCCAACGCATTCGCGCATTGTTAAGCTGGTATGGCTCGGGCTCGACGGACTGGGTAAACGTGCCTACATACGAGCATGCCGCCATGGATCTCCTCCGCGACTACACGACCGCCGAATTGGTGACGGCGATTCAGTCGTCGCCGCTTTCAGAGGTCCAACTCAATGGCGCCGCCCGCGCCTTCACCAGCTACACTAAGCCCGACCCTGCTGCCTCGCGGCCAGCCAGAGGCACCCCGCCCCAGTCTCAATATGACTTTTCCGCCATCCCCGCCCCCCTCAAAGCCGCCCTCCTTGAGCATGTCCTCAAAAGTAACAACCGTTACAACATCCAATTCGCCCAATGGGCCTTCAGCCCTCCCCCGCCCGACAACACAACCTCCGGTCCCGTCCCCGCCAAGTAAACCCTGTCTATTCTGGAAACGCGGCGCGGCCGCCCTTATTTCTCATTTTGCCTTTCTCATTCCAGACACCCCCTCCCAAATCCCAAAATTCAAATCCAAAATCTTGTCCCGCCTCAGCACCCCATCGCCTCAATGCCTGCTCCAAACTTAAGTGTTAAGCGTTAGACATTAAACATTAACCATTAAACGTTAAACGCCCTCGTTTGCCTTGCCTCCCCGCTCCCTGCTCCCCGCTCCCCGCTTCTTCTGTCTCGACTCCCCGCTGCCTTCCCGCAAGATGCCGTAACATCATGGCGGCCACTGTTTTCACCATTGCCAACCAAAAAGG
>CAZLPS010000220.1:0-3251 GCA_964561455.1 uncultured Opitutales bacterium | reverse complement strand
GGAAATAATGCTGCTGGGGACTGATGCTGTTCGGATTATGGGCGTTGGGAAACGGACCGGTCGCGTGATTGGGAATTCCGTTGGACGTGATGAACCGGTACTCGCCGGAAAGCACGATCGTCACCTGGTTGGCGTAGCCATTGGTGCCACGCGCGCCGGTGTTCGCCGCAGAGGAGGCGACCGGAATATTGGCCGAACTGCGTGGGGCGGACGAGGTGCCAGCCGTCGTCGCGGGCGCGGAAGTGGTGGCGGGGCCCAGCGCGGCGAGGGCCACGCTGGCGACGGCAAGCGCGGCCGCAAATCCCAGCCAATAACGATCGCGGAGGGGCATGCGGGATTGGGGTCTCGGAGTTTTCGTAAATACCACCCTATGCCGCAGACTGGCAAGTGTTTAGCCCAGAGAAATGGAGCCGATATTGAACAGCACACAAACCGCCCCACATGTAAATTTCCTCAAGAAATCCTACGGGGAGCACCCGTGGGCGTCATTTTCAGCGTAAACCGGTCAATTAATTTCGCCATCTCGGACATAGTCGTTTCCTCAGCGGTCCAAAAATCGAATATCTCCCCTTCCCAATTATAAAGCACCGATCTTGAATTTGGGACATAGAGATAGGCCATCCATCCAAAAATGACCGTCAGGCCAAACAAGCCAATTAAGTCGGGTTGTTCCTCGCGCCCGAATAAATGTGCCGGAGTCTCAAGCCACAATCGCTTTTCCCCATGCGCATTCCTCAATTGTTCAAATAATCGAAAATTGCTTGTGGTCATCAGCGGAGTGTCCACCACAGTTATCATTGCGTCCTTGGCATTTACGATCTGGTCAAGAAAAGTTTCTGTTAAAGCCTCAATCTGGTGAAATCTGCTTGGGGCATGGAATTGCAGATAGAACGTAGTTTCGCTCAACTTCTTATTGTAGGGCTGAAAGGGTAGTCGATTTTCAGCCAACCAAGCGACCTGCTCGTTTATGGTAAGACAACGCATGGAATCTATATTTTGACGCACTATAAGGTGAGAGGCCCTCGAAATTGTCAACACCCCACCCCGGTCTTGACCCGAGAAGGCAAACCCGCGATGCTGTGCCGCTTATGGCTGAAGACTCCCCCGCTCCCGCAACGCCCACTCCGGCGGCCCCGGCGGCTGCCGCCGCACCCGTGCCGATGACCATGGATACGCTGATCGCGCTGTGCAAACGGCGCGGTTTTGTCTATCCGTCGTCGGAAATTTACGGCGGCCTGAATGGCTTTTTTGACTATGGTCCGCTCGGCTCCGAGCTCCGCCGCAACATCCGCAATGCGTGGTGGGAAGACATGGTGCACCGGCGCGATGACATCGTGGGCTTAGATGCCTCGATTATTTCGCATCCCAAAGTTTGGGAAGCCTCGGGCCACATTGGCGGATTTTCCGACCCGATGGTGGATTGCAAGGAATCGAAGCAACGCTACCGCGCCGACCAGTTGTTTTTCGCGCCCGTCATCGTGGCCGGGGAAACCATCGGGTACGTCGCCGTGCTCGAAGACGCCGGCATGCAGGCGGAGGCGGATAAACAGGCGCTGGAACTCAAGCGCAAGCTGGCCAAACAGGGCGCGCTCGAGCCGATCGTGCTCAAGGATTACACCAATTCCAAGCCGGAGGAGCACGCGCTCATCCCCTCCCCCGCCACCGGCAAGCCCGGCTCGTTGACGCCCCCGCGCGATTTCAATTTAATGTTCCAAACTTACGTCGGCGCTTTGCGCGACGAAAGTGGCGTCGCCTACCTGCGGCCCGAAACGGCCCAAGGGATGTTCTTCAATTTCAAAAACGTGGTGGACACCACGCGCGTGAAGCTGCCGTTCGGCATTGCCCAAATCGGGCGCTCCTTCCGCAATGAGATCACGCCGCGCAACTTCATTTTCCGCTCCCGCGAATTCGAGCAGATGGAGATGGAGTATTTCATCCACCCCACTGCCGACTGGCAGAAGGAGCACCGCACGTGGATTGACTGGTGCAAGAACTGGCTCATCTCCATCGGCCTGCCAGCCGACATGCTGTCCGAGTATGACCACCCGAAGGCCAAGCTGGCGTTTTATTCCCGCGGAACAACGGACATCATGTTCAAGTACCCGTTCGGCGTGCAGGAATTGTGGGGGATTGCCGCGCGCGGCGATTACGATTTGCAGCAGCACATCAAGTTCTCCGGCAAGCCGCTGGATTATTTCGACGAAGCCGCGAAAACGCGCGTCATCCCGCATGTCATCGAGCCTGCGGTGGGTGTGGACCGCATTTTCCTCGCGGTCATGTGCAGTGCCTACAGCGAAGACGTCGTCGAAGGGGAAAAGCGCGTGGTGCTGAAACTCCATCCGCGCCTCGCCCCGTTCAAGGTCGCCGTGTTCCCGCTGGTCAAAAACAAGCCCGAACTCCTCGCCCGGGCCGAAGCGCTTTACCAAAAGCTCAAGCGCCGTTGGAATGTATTCTGGGACGTCTCGGGCGCCATCGGCCGCCGCTACCGCCGCATGGACGAAATCGGCACCCCCTTCTGCGTCACGGTGGACTTCGACACCATCGAAAAGGATGGCTCGGTCACGCTGCGCGAACGCGACTCGACGAAACAAGTGCGCGTGAGCGAGGCGGAACTTATCGCGGAATTGTCGCGCCAGATTGACGGATTCTAATTTGGTTTCGAGTTTTATGTTTTGAGTTTCAGGTTGGCGCCCAGAATTCCGTGAGGCTCCTGGCTTGCCACCCCGGAAGGCCAAATCTGTTAGTGGTACAGTTTGAAAATGCCACCTTGACCGTTCCCTGATTTTGCCTACTCTAATCCCATGAAGAAGAGCCCTATCTGGATATTGGCCGAGATTTATTTCTCCGCTGTTGGATTTACTCTGGCGGTTTGGAGCCTCACGAGATTCGTCGGGACATCATTTGTATTCGCAGTAGTTTTTTCGGCAGGCATTTTATATCTTGCCCCTGTCTTCTGGTCTTTCATGTGTTCGTTAAAGACCCGCAATAAGTTAGGCTTGAATTAAGCGGTTTTGGGTTTGGCGTTGGCGCACAAAATTCCATGAGGCTCCGGGCTTGCCACCCCGGAAGGCCAAATCTTGACTTGTGGCTGAAAATGAGCACCATCATACCTATGACGATGTTGGAGTTAAAGCAGGAGGTTTCCCGTCTTTCGCCGCGCGGCCGGCGGGAGCTAAACGCCTACATGATTCGCCTTCGCCATCAGACCCCTGAGTGGCGGAAGGAATTGACCCGGCGCATGAAAGCCATGG
>CAZLPS010000219.1:0-3425 GCA_964561455.1 uncultured Opitutales bacterium | reverse complement strand
TCGCTGGTGAGCATGAACTTGTTGATTTACGCCAAGGACAGGTTGCACCTGACCTCCACCGAAAATGGTCTTTTGAACGCGGCCCTGTCCATCGGCATCGGCCTTGGCAGCCTGGTGGCGGGCTTTGCCTCGCGGGGCCGCATTGAATATGGTCTCGTGCCCTTGGGCGCGGCGGGTCTGGCCTTGTTTACGGTCCCCATGGGTTTGGACGGTATCAACACGTTTTGGTTTACCCTCTGCCTGGCCTCGCTCGGCTTCTGCGCGGGAATCTTCATCGTGCCGATCGCGGCGGTTTTGCAGCACCGCCCGCCACCGGAATCAAAAGGCGCCGTCCAAGGCGCGGCCAATCTCTTATCCTGGATTGGAATTCTCCTTGCCTCGGCCGCCCAGGAGATTCTGAAAAACCTGGTCCACCTGTCCTCCGGCCATGTGTTTTGGTTCTGCGGCGCGATGGCGCTGGCCACGGGATTCTACGCCGTGGCGACCCGGCGCGAGGCGTTGCGGCAGCTGTTTCAGTCAAAGGCGGAACGGGAGTTAAGTGCCGGGCAAGGTATCAACCACTAAGAATTCTCTGCCACAAAATCGCCAAATTCGCCAACGCCCAGAGAATTCATTCCGGCGGATATCCCCGCCACAAGACCCTTGCAGATTTTGCGGCTTTTGCGTTTCTTGTGGTTAAATTCCCTCTCCGCCGAATTTAATCGTCTGCTGACCCATCCCATGAAAAATATCGCCCTGGCCGTTTTTGCCGCCCTCGTGCTTTGCGCCTGCACGGCCAGTTCGTCCGCGCCCGTAACCGCCGACGCCAAGCTTGCGCCCCCGCCTGGAAATTTGGCCGCGCCCGCGTCGGCAGTGACCCCGGAGGCCGCTACGGCCGCCCCGGCTGCGGCTTCCGTTCCTGCTCCCATCCCGACCGCAATTGATTTCGACGCGCAGGTGCTCCCCTTTCTCACGGAATATTGCCTCGATTGTCATGACGACAACGCCCGCACCTCGGATGTCAGATATGACAACAAGGAAGACATCTTAAAGACGGTCACCCCAGGTAATGCGGACGACAGTGACATGTTTTATGTGCTATCTACCGGGGAAATGCCGCGCGGAGATGCCAAACCCTCCGCTGCGGAAATAGAAATGGTCCGGGTGTGGATCAACCAGGGCGCTCCCATTTCCTCCAGCTATCCCGCCACGCGCTAAATTGGCGGTGGACATTGCGCTTGCCCGACCGGCGTCATCGTGCCAGTTTTTTTCCGGAGCGCCCACCACGCGGGCGCAGATGGCCGGAATAAAAATCTGCATTCTGTTCAAAACCCCAAAAGTTGATTTCCCCAAGCCGATGCACCTTCCCCATAATAAGTTTTCATCGATCGTGAACAAGCTGGCCATGGCGGCGTTCGCTCTGGCACTTCTGCCATCCGGCGCCAAGGCGCAGATC
The DNA here is from genome assembly GCA_964561455.1 of uncultured Opitutales bacterium. Classification (GTDB taxonomy): domain Bacteria; phylum Verrucomicrobiota; class Verrucomicrobiia; order Opitutales; family JABDGR01; genus JABDGR01. Next base: position 1,990 of record CAZLPS010000219.1, on the reverse strand, counting down.
AACGCCGGCGAACAGAAGGCCGAGCCAATCCTACCGTTCACGATGACCAAGGTGACGACGTTCAATCTGCCATGGCGCATCGCCTTCCTGCCGGACGGGCGCATGCTGATCACAGAGAAAGTCGGCCACCTCTTTCTGGTCACGCAGGAGGGCGCCAAAACGCCCGTAGCGAACGTGCCGGCGGTTTTGTCCCAGGGCCAGGGTGGCATGCTGGGCGTCTTCCTTTCGCCCCACTACGCCACCGACCACTTTGTCTACCTCACCTATTCGGAACCGGGTGACGGTGGATCAAGCCTGGCGATGGCGCGTGCCAAACTGACCATCGGCAAGGATGCCGCGAGCCTAGATGACTTGCAGGTGCTCTGGCATCAGATGCCCAAGGGCGCGGGCGGCCAATTTGGTGCCGCCATCGCGTTTTCCCCCGATGGCCAATATCTCTTCCTCACGGTCGGCGACCGGCAACGCATGACGCCCGCCCAAGATCCGGATCAGGAACTCGGCAAAATTTTGCGGCTGACGTTGGATGGGAAACCCGCGCCCGGTAACCCGCAGGCCGGAAAGACCGGCGCTGCCACCGTGCCTTTGATTAGACCACCCACCGACACGGAAGTCGCCAAGACTGCGCGCGTCGTCAGCACCTACACGTTCCCCGGGCCGAACCTCGCGCCGTCCGAGACATGGACCACCGGCCATCGCACTCCCTACGGTCTGGCCTTCGCGCCCGATGGTCGCCTATGGGAACTCGAGCACGGCCCGAAAGGCGGTGACGAGTTGAACCTCATCGAGCCCGGCAAGAATTATGGCTGGCCGCTCGTGTCCTATGCCACCAACTACAACGGCGTGCCCATCCCGAGTCCCGATACGCGGCCCGACCTGGCCAAGCCCGTCATATACTGGACGCCTGTGATCGCGCCGGGCAATTTCGTCTTTTACAAGGGTGCGATGTTCCCGAAGTGGCAGGGCTCGGCGCTGATCAGCGGCTTGGCTTCCCAGTCGATCACCCGCGTCACCTTCGATGACAAGGGCGGCGCCACGCCGGTCGAACGCTGGGTCGTTGGCTTCCGCGTTCGCGACGTGGCCGTCGGCCCCGATGGCGCCATTTGGTTGATTGATGACGCCAATCCCGGAGCGCTGTACCGCGTGACACCCATTAGCCCCATCACCCCATCGCCAGCAACCGCCTCATCGTCGGCCACTGCCCCATCACCGGCACCCGCCGCATCGTCGGCCACCTCCGCCAAGTAAGTTGAAGCACACCGCAAGGCTCACGCATGAATCGGTCGGTCGCGCTCCCGCAAGGGTCGGGCGTCGCGGGCCGCCAAGCTGGACTGAATCTCCGCCAAAATCGCCAGTGCCACCTGCTCCGGCGTATCGCCACCCAAGTCCAGCCCCACCGGCGCGTGCAGCCGGGCGCGCATTTCAGCGGTCACCTTAAATCCATCCGTCGCGAGTTCCGCCAAAATTTTCTGCTCGCGCTTTTTCGGACCGAGCAGGCCGACATAAGAAATATCCCGCGGCAGCAATGCGCGCAGCAGCGCCACGTCGTCGCGGTAACGGTGCGTCATAATCACCGCGACCGTCCAGGCATCGAGCGGCACCGAGGCAGCGTCCTCGGGGCGGGATACCGCAACCTTGTCCGCCCCGGAAAACCGCGCCGCCGTTGCTGACGCCGGGCGCGCATCCGCCACCTCCACCTGCCAGCCGAGTTCCTTCGCCATGCGCGCCAGTGGCTGGGCATCGTCCCCCGCGCCAAACAGGAGCAGCCGCACCGGTGGGGCAATCTCATCCTCAAAAACCACGGACTCGGCCGGCAACCGTCCGGAAATCGAGCCCAGTTCATGAGTGCCCAATAATCCAGCGTCGGTTGAATCCCAAACGACCCCGAGGCGCGTAATTTTTCGAGCCGCCAAATTTCGCGAGAGGGTTTGCGCCCACCCCGGAGTGGCCGGCAACCGCTCGATGAGAATGCGCACCACGCCATTGCAGCCTG
>CAZLPS010000218.1:0-3462 GCA_964561455.1 uncultured Opitutales bacterium | reverse complement strand
ACCGGCGAGTTCGCCTCGTCGAATGATTTGTTGAACAAAATTTACCAATGCGTCGTCTGGGGCGTGCGCGGCAACTATCGCAGCATGCCGACGGACTGCCCGCAACGTGACGAGCGCCAGGGATGGCTGGGCGACCGGGCGGCGGAATCCCTCGGCGAAATGTTCATTTTCGACAACCACCTCCTCTACCAAAAATGGCTGCGGGACATTGTGGACGCCCAACAAGACAACGGCAGCGTCCCAGCGGTCGCTCCGCATTTCTGGATGGTGTACAACGACGACGTCACCTGGCCGAGCGCCTTACTGATCATTCCCAACAGCCTGCGCGAACAATTCGGCGAAACCGCGCCCATCGCGCAGAATTATCCCGCCATGGTGAAATGGGTGGACCACATGAGCACGTTCCTCGCCGACGACCTCATGCCCAAGGACAAATACGGCGATTGGTGCATGCCGCCCGAGGACCCGAAAATCATTCACAGCACCGACCCCGCCCGCCTCACCGATGGGACGCTGTTGGGCACAACCTATTTCCACTACGACCTCGGTCTGATGAGCCAGTATGCCGCGTTCCTCCACCAGCCCGCCGACGCCAAACGCTTTACCGACCTCGCGGCAAGAATGACCACCGGTTTGAACCAAAAATTCCTCAAGGACGGCCATTACGACAATGGCACGCAGACTTCGAGCGTTCTGCCGCTGGCCTTTGGCATGGTTCCGGCCGACCAGCGTGCATCAGTGCTGGCGAATCTCGTCAACAGCATCACGAACATCTATCACAACCACATCGGCACGGGGCTGATTGGCGCAGCATGGCTCGATCGCGTTCTGACGGACAACGGCCGGGCAGATCTGGCCTACGCCATGGCCACAAACCGCGATTTCCCGAGCTGGGGCTACATGGTTGAGCACGGCGCCACAACGATTTGGGAATTGTGGAATGGCGATACGGCCGACGTGAAAATGAATTCCGGCAATCACGTCATGCTCGTGGGCGACTTGGTGATCTGGCTCTATCAGGACCTGGCCGGCATTCAGTCTGATCCGAAACAGCCGGGCTTTAAGAATATTCTCATGAAGCCGACGTTCGTGGACGGGCTGGCGTCGGTTAAAGCGTCCCATCGCTCGCCTTATGGACTCATCGAAAGCAATTGGCAGAAAACGGGCGCGACGATAAAATGGCACATCACCGTGCCGCCCAATAGCACGGCGGAAATTTCCATTCCCGGGAAATCCCCGGATAACGTCCAAGAAGGCGGACGGGCGGCGGGCGCCAGCCCCGGCGTGAAGTTTATCGCCACGGAGACGGGCCGGGTAAAATTCCAGCTCCAATCCGGCACGTATGAATTTGAGTCCAACCTCAACTAACGAAATCATGTATTCCCTGACAAATACCTTGGGTTTGGTTTTGAAAACCAGAAGGGCGCAGCAAGACTGCGCCCCTACGTTGGAAATGCCCGACTGGAATTCAATTCGTAGGGGCGCAGACTTGCTGCGCCCGCGTCTGCGAATCTTACGGTACTTGCCACCAAGCCACGTTGCGCCCGTGCTCCTCGCCACAACCATGCTTGCCTTCGGCGCTTGCGCCCTGCCCTCCGCAACTTCGGCCTCGGCGGGCGCCGCGGCCAGACCGATGGCTGCGGACACGGCTCCGGTTTCGGCAGCCAACCTCACGCCCTCGCGCACGACCGCCTTTCCCGGCAAGACCAAGGTCACTTCGACGGTCATAGACACAACCAAGCTGCGCATGGCTCCGAATGCGGCCGGGGCGCGGGCGGAAGTTTTCAACGGTCCCAGTGGCACGCTGGAGAATTTTGAGAGCCATATCACCACGGTGGACCCCGGCAAATCCGCCCACTCGCCCCACACCCATCCGCACGAGGAAATGCTGATCGTCAAGGAAGGCACCCTGGAAGTCACGATCGCGGGCAAGACTTACATTGCCACGCCCGGCTCGATCATTTTCTACGGTCCGAACGACCCGCATGGCACCAAGAATATCGGCACCGTGCCCGCCACCTATTATGTCTTCACCTGGGTCACCGACCAAACCCAGCGGCCCGACGTGACCACGCCGGTGGCGAGTCCGTAGAAGTCGGGCGCAGTCTTGCTGCGCCCTCCGCGATTTGGAAAACGCCCAAGGCCATGGAACTTTTCGGATAGCATCCAGCCGGATCAATCGTCGCTACGACGATTTGGGTTTGACAGATACCATGATTATCTTCCAGTATCACGCCCATGCGCAATCCCTCCAGCAAAACCCGCAATGCCGGCCGGACTAAATCCCTCGTTGGCGGGCGGAAGCGTGTGCCAGCCAAGGACAGCATGGTGGCTCGCCAGGGTGAGGCTAAGGCATTCAACAAAGTCTTGGATGAAGTCATTCGGGATTACGCTTCAACTTTAAGTAAACTCGCATGAATGCGCCTGGAGACTTTGTCCACCTCGACGTGGCCCAAGTCCGGGCGATTCACCAGCGTGTGCTGCAAGCGTTCGGCGGCGGCGATGGTGTTCGGGAACCCGGTCTCTTGGAACCTGCCGTCCTCGCCCCACAGGCAACCTTTGGCGGGCAGTCCGTCTACGCTGACGTCGTGGAAGCAGCGGCAGCCTACCTGGTCGGAATTTGCAAAAACCATCCGTTTGTGGACGGAAACAAACGCACGGCACTGGCAGCATGCCTGGCCTTTCTCAAACTCAATGGCGTCACCCCGAAACCTGACAGCCAAGCCTGGGAACAACTCACCCTCGACGTCGCCTCCGGAAAAATTGACCGCGACCAAACCGCCGCGCGGTTACGGGAATTGGTATAGAAGAATTGATTCCATCAGGAGAGATTCCATTCGCATGCCAAAAGTGAATCCGCAAACACCTCTACCATCTGGCCTAACCCCATTTTCCAGGAAGATTACCCGCGCACTGCTCCAACGATACCCAAAATTCGGCAAGGATTTGATTGTTTCAAACGGCGACTTGATGGCCAGGATCTGGGCACGGCCTCCATCCAAGGCGCTTTTTCTCGGTGTTCAGACCAACGGGCGCGACATTTGGATCAGGCTGGGATTTGCCAAGGCGATTTATGGGGTGGATAACGTCAAAGAATTAATGGAAATATTAAATGTCCTCTTCACCGACAGGGTGTGCTTTGTAGTTGTGACGAAAGACCGAAAATGGGTTGAAAGCACGCTGGTCGCGATTCACACCAAGCCAAGTCTTGAATCCAAAACGGGTACCGTTCGCTTAATCTCCTGGTCTGGAAAACATGACCGGAAATATTCCCTTCGTGTCTTTGCGCCTTAGCGCGAGATAATTCCTACAGCGCCTTGAACACCACGACCGCATTGTGCCCGCCAAAGCCGAGATTGCTGCTGAGCGCGACCTTGGTCTTGTGCACCCTCTTCACGTTGGGCACGTAATCCAAATCGCAATCGGGGCGGTCCTGCTCCTCCAAATTGATGGTCGGCGGAA
>CAZLPS010000217.1:0-3497 GCA_964561455.1 uncultured Opitutales bacterium | reverse complement strand
AAGCAGGACCGGCAAAGAAACCAGGACCACGCCGGTCTGCTTGGCGTCAATCTCATCATATTGCGCGTAAGGCGGCAGCGTGAGCACGACGACGATAAACAGCGCGGTCAGGCTGACCAGGACGATGTTGAGCGCGATTTCGTTGGGAGTCTTCTGGCGGCGGGCGCCTTCAATCATGCCAATCATGCGATCGAGGAAGGAGTTGCCCTCCTCGGCGGTGGCGCGGATGACGATGCGGTCGCTGAGGACGCGCGTGCCGCCGGTGACGGCGCTGCGGTCGCCGCCGCTTTCACGGATGACTGGGGCGGACTCGCCGGTGATGGCGGATTCGTCCACCGTGGCGATGCCCTCGATAACCTCGCCGTCCGTGGCGATGATTTCGTTGGTTTCGCAAACAAACTTGTCGCCAATCTTGAGTTCGCTGCCGGCGACTTCGACGACCTTGCCGTTGACGATCTTGCGGGCAATCGTCTTGGTGCGCATCTTGCGCAGGGCGTCGGCGTGGGCCTTGCCGCGGCCTTCAGCCATGGCCTCCGCGAAATTCGCGAAGATGCAGGTGAACCAGAGCCAGAAGCAAATCTGGACGTTGAACAGGTTGAACTGGTGCGGCAGGAACAGGAAGATGGTGGTCATGATGGACCCCACCCAGACCACGAACATGACAAGATTTTTAATCTCGTCCTTCGGGTTGAGTTTCTTGAAGGCGTCAATGACCGCCTGCTTGAAGAGGTCGGAATAAGCGAATTCGACTTTAGTGCTCATGGTAGTATTGGGAATGGGTTAGAAAGTGCGGCCGGCCAGCATGAGGCCGTGTTCCACAAAGGGCCCGAGCAACAGCGCGGGAAAGAAAGTCAGGGCGGCGACAATGATGATGACCCCGGTAAGGGTGAGGCCGAAAGTCCAGCCATGGGTGGGCAGCGTGCCGACCGAGGTCGGGACCGTTTTCTTGGCGGCCAGGCCGCCGGCGATTGCGAGCACGCAGAACGCCACGCCAAACCGACCGAGGAACATCGCGGCGGCCAGGGAGAGGTTGTAGAAATTCGTGTTCGCGTTCAGGCCGCCAAACGCGCTGCCGTTGTTGTTGGCGCTGGAGGCGAAGGCATAAAAGATCTCACTCAGCCCGTGTGGCCCGTGGTTGCCCAAGCTTGAAAGGGCATCAGCGGACTGGCTGGCCACGGCCGAGCCGATAAGAATGATCATGTTCGGAATCAGAATAGCGGCCACGGCAAAGGATGCCTCCCAAGCCTGAATCTTTTTACCGAGATACTCGGGGGTGCGGCCGATGAGCAGCCCGGCGATGAATACGGTAATCAGGACGTGCATGAGAATGCCGTAAATTCCGGCCCCCACCCCGCCAAAGACGATGCAGCCGAGCATCAAATTCCAGAGCGGCGCCAACCCGGCCAGGGGCATAAAGCTGTCGTGCATCGAATTCACCGCGCCGCAGGAAGTTCCCGTCGTGGCCACGGCAAAGAGGACACTGTTCATGACGCCATTGCGGACTTCCTTGCCTTCAAGCAACGATGCACCCGCACCCAGATGGGCATCGGCGAAAACGGGGTTGGCTTGGGTTTCAGCCCACCACGCGACGGCAAAAGCGCCGACGAGCAGCGCCAGCATGACGCCGAAGAGGAGCCGGGCCTGACGCACGTCGCCGACGAGCAGGCCAAAGGTGTACACCAAGCCCGCCGCAATAATGAGCAGACCGAACACTTCGACGAAATTGCTAAACGGCGTTGAACTTTCAAAGGGATGGGCGCTATTTTGGCCAAAGAAACCGCCGCCATTCGTACCGAGCTGCTTAATGGCGATTTGCGAGGCGGCCGGGCCCCCAGGGATGGTCTGCGAGTCCACACGGTTGTCCACCATGACCGGTTGGTCGGTCATCACGGGCTGACCTTTGTCGTCCAGCTTCGGCACATCCATCATTACCGGCTGGCCATCCGCGCCCTTGACCGGCTGGCCGCTGGCGTCGAGCTTGGGCTTGGATTCCGTGGCCGCGACCTTGGTGGTCACTGGGTTGCCTTTGTCGTCCAACTTCGGAATCTGATTGTTATAGGGCTCGACGACGGTGGCGTTTGAATAGCTCGAAAAGTTTTGCACGACGCCCTGGCTCATCAAGACGACGGCGAAAATGATGGAAAGCGGGGCCAAGATGTAAAGGGTGGCGCGAGTCATATCCACCCAGAAGGAGCCAAGGACTTTCGAGGAGGCCCGTTTCAGGCCGCGCGCCAGCGCCAACAGGATGGCGATGCCGGTGGCAGCGCTGAGGAAATTGTGGACGGCTAAGCCGGCCATTTGCGTAAAGTAGCTAAGGGTGGACTCACCCGAATAGGCCTGCCAGTTGGTGTTAGTGATAAAGCTGACGGCGGTGTTGAGCGCCAAGGCCCAAGGCACGTTGGCGAACTTCTGCGGGTTGAACGGGAGCCAGGCTTGGGTCATCTGAATGGCCATCAACGAAAGCAGCCCGACGACGTTGAAGAGCAAGACAGCAAAGAAATAGCGCAGCCAGGACATTTCCTCGGCTGCCTTGACGCCGCTGAGCTTATACACGGCGTTCTCGACCGGCTGAAGCACGGGGTGCAGGAAGGTCCGCTGCCCGGAGAAAACGCGCGCCATGAAGCGGCCGAGGACGGGCGCCAGCCCGATCACCAGACCGAAGAAGAGAACCACCTGAATGATGTCGTTGAAGTTCATAGTCCCATTCTACACCCTGCGGTCAGAATCCCCTAGTTAATATCCTGCATCGTTCCGTTAAGGAAACGTAGGTTTTCATTTTTGTGATTTTACTATCCATTTACTATCAAGGTGTTAAGTGGCTGCGGATTAGCTTTCTCCCCATGAATGGGAATGGTGCTGAATCTCGTTAGGGAATTTTCTTATAGAAAGCTCCCTGCACGGGCCGCCGGGGGCTAGAAAGCCCTTCCGGCGATCATCAGGCCGTGATCGAGGAACGGCCCAAGCAGCAAGGCAGGGAAAAATGTCAGGGCCGCGACGACCACGATTACGCCGACAAGGGTCAGGCCAAAGGTCCAACCGTGGGTGGGCAGAGTGCCCGCCGAGGCCTCGACCGTCTTCTTTTTCGCCAAGTTGCCGACGATGGCCAGGGCGGCGACGATGGGCGCAAAGCGGCCGATGATAATCGCGATGCCGAGCGTCAGGTCGTAGGGGATGGTATTGACCGTCAGGCCGGCGAAAGCGCTGCCGTTGTTGTTGGCCGCCTCGGCGTAGGCGTAGAGGATTTCGCTTAGCCCGTGCGGACCGTGATTAGTCAGGCCGGCCTGGCCCCATCCGGATACACAGGCCCAAGCGGCGGGGATCAACGCGGCGGCATTGGGCAGCAGTACGCCAATGACGGCCCAAGTTGCCTCCCAGGCGCCGAGTTTCTTGCCGAGATACTCTGGAGTTCGCCCGATCATCAGCCCGGCGATAAATACCGTGATGAGCACATGGAAGAGCATGCAATACATGCCGCAACCGATGCCGCCGAACATGAT
>CAZLPS010000216.1:0-3501 GCA_964561455.1 uncultured Opitutales bacterium | reverse complement strand
GCGTCGCCGCCGTCCTCAGCGGACACGATGGCCGGCGCGCGGGTCAGCTTCAACGTGCCGAGCGGGGTTTCGATGCTACGCTTTTCGGCGCTGTCGGGAATCAGGTCGCGGGCGAGCTGCTCAAGTTCAAGCTCAGCAGCGGCGTTTTGTTCGGTGGACAGGCGCAAGCTGTCGTCGCATTTCAGCAAATGCCCGATCTGCTTTTGGGAAGCATTATCGAGAATGTTGTCAATCGTCGCTTGCGCCGTGAGGCGGATCGCCAGCAATTCGAGAATGCGGGCGTGCTTCTTGGCGGCGATTTCAATCGCGTTGAGTGGTGCAGTGGGAGTGGACATGGGATTGGGGATTAGAGTTTGTTCGAGGTTGCGACGACATAGACGGGCTCCTTGGTCCGCACGGAGACACCGTGGGATTTGAGGAAGCGGGAAGGAACGTGCTCGCAGGCCTCCGCAATGGTTTTTACCGGCAGTCGCCGGCCTTTGGGCGTGGTGTTGAACTCGCGCGTCGCGGCGATGATGCCGGCCTCGGCGGTCGCGGGAGATTCAGACTCAGCGATCTGGAGCACCCAGCCAGTCAAGTCCTTGCCGGTGAGAATCCCGCGCGGGTCGGAAACGAGAATCACGAACTGCTTTTTGATGGCGGGCTCTTTGTCGTCGTCGTCCACCATGGCGGCGAGTTCCTGGTTGATTTCTTCAAAGATGCGCGCGATCTGGCGAACATCGAGTTCTTGGCGTTGCATGACCGCCTTCAGGAGGTCGAAGTCTACTTTTTTGCTCATGGGATTATTGGTTTTAATGTTGGTTTAAGAGAGGGTTAAGCCCCGCCTTACGCGGGCAAAATCAGGTGTTTGGATTTAATTTTCGCGGACTCATCCGCCGACGCACGGCGCCGCGCCTTTTGCAGGAGGGAGAGCAGCGGGCGCAGTCCGAACGGCCCGCGCGCGAGCTTCACCAGCTCGGCCTTGCGCTCGCCCCAAGCGTCCTCATCCACGTCAAAGCTCTTCGCGAAGAGGTGAACGTCGGAGGCCAGTGTCTCCTGGGGGTCGGGTAGGAACAGGATTTCACCGCTGCCGCCAAACCGCCCAAGGAACTGGTTAAAGAAGAGCTGCGGCTTCGTCACGATGTCGCGATGCAGCTCGCTGACGGGCGTCCAGAGGAGAATGATCGTGCACTTCGTGTCATCTTGCAGCTCCTGGAGCCAGTTGAAGCACGGCTGGTCAAAGCCCTTGCGCTTGTCGTAAAGCTTCTGGGCGTTATCGAGAATCAGCGTCCGGTGCTCGGACATGTTCTCGCGGATCGCAGCCTCCCATTTCGACCGAGACCGAAATTCGCGCGTGTCGTTGATCGCCTCGCCCAACTTTCTCAGCAAGTCCGACAGCCGCCGCGCCGCCGGGCATTCGATGTAAAACGTCAGACCATGGTTGTGCTCTTCCTTGTAGTGGCGTCCACACCGGCTCTTGCCCAGTCCGGTATGCCCGACGATGGCACCCCACTTGCAAACACTGTCCAGCAACCGGCGCTCGTCAATGTAGTCCTCGAAGAGCTGGTAGGTGTGCGTTTTGACAAACGGGATTTGCCCCGTCTTCGCCATGTTCGCATCCAGCTTGCGGAAGGCCGCAATCAGTTCGCGGAAATTTTCCTGCCCTTGCGCGCCGATTTTATTCAGCTTGAAATACTTCCCCGTCAACACACCGTAGAAATACTCGTGGGAATTATTGCGCTTGAACCCGAGGTCCATGGCCGTCTTGGCGAGCTGGTGGAAGCTGCCATTGGCGCGGGCGGTGCAGAAGCCCCCGAGCCAGATCAGATCGTCGCGCAGCGCCTCCGGCGCGTGCAGGATGGCCCGTTCCTGTTCGGCGATGCTGAGGCGGAAGAACTCGCGCGGCGGTCCCTCCTTGCCCTCCTTGGAAAGGGCCAGCGCCGTGACCGGCGCGACGGTTAATTCACCGGCTTGACCGGCGGGCGTTTTCGATGTAGGTTCGAGGTCTTTCATAGTTGTTTCCTTCGTGCCCGTCCGGCGTTTGAGCGCCGGACGGGCGTTTTTTTGGGTTCAAGTAGATCGTTGTTGGGCCAGCAACCGGCGCGTCAGCTCGGCGTCACTGCGGGCCGTTTCACTTTGCGCGGCAGTTTTCTTGGTGCGGACCTTGCGCGCGGCCTGTTCGCCTTGCTGCATCGCTTCGCCCACTGCCGCCGCCTCCGCAAAAACCTTTTCATTCTGCGCCCGGCCTGCGGCATAGCGCGCCTCGCGCGGGGCGAGATAGCCAGCGGCCTCGTTGGCAATTGCCTGGCGGTCGCGGTGGATGGCGCCGCCCTTCTTCCCCAGTTCGTCTTTGTCCAGCGGGTGGACCATGCCCTCGCGCGCCACCGTCCCGAGGAATGAAAGCTCGGGCGTCAGTAAATGAATGCACGAGCGGTCATTGGCCACGATGCCCACCAGCTCGCGGGCTTGGTATTCGTCGCCGCGCAAGATGGGGTGTTTCTCTTCCCAGAATATCAATGCGTCATTTTCAAGCCCCGAGACGGTAACTTTTCCACCGCGAATCTTCACCGGGCGGCGATCCTCATAAAGCGGCAGCAAGGCCATGGCCGGCGGGCGCGTTAGTTCGATGCCATGCAGCCCACGGTCAAAACATTCTTGCGGCGCTTCGCGGCGGGCATCCGGCTTGCAGATTTCGCGCTCGCTCGCAGTCAATGCCATAAAGTCCCGATCATCCAACCAGCCGCGGGCCGGATGGTGATATTCAAAGACGTCTACAAAGCCTTGCAGCTTGTGTTTGGTTCGCCAGTTAAGGCGCTCGACCAACTCCGCAACCACGCGCTCAGCCTCCTCGTGGCGCAAGAACGGCAACCAGAGATCGCCCGTATTCCGGCCCTCGGCTTCCGCCCGCTTGAGCACGGCCAGCGCATACTGTTCGCGCCCAGCCCGGTCGCCGGGGTCCAGCTCGTAGCGGCGACCGGTGGCGCCGTCCAGGTGCGCGATTGCGCCGTGCAGCTTGCGGAAATACGCTTCGATCCAACCGTGTTGCCATGGCATTCCGTCCTGTTCCAAGAATCCGCTCTTCAGAAGCTGGCGCCGCATCATGCCGGTCGTGTCGAAGGCAATCCGATCACCCAGCACGGTTTGAATGTGCTCCTTGTCCTGGCTCACCAGCGCGGCGGATGAATTTTCAAGGAGGATGTTAACGGTCCACGGCGGCAGGCCGATGCCTTCGAGAATTCGCAAAAGGAGAAACCGCACCTCGGCGCGGGTGATCGCCACCCGGGTTTTGTCGTCGCGCTGCCAGCGTGGCTTTAATCCGTAATTCAAAATTCGCCCGGTGCGGACATCGAGGGCGAACATGGCGTTGATGTAGGCCGTCTGCCATTCGCCGTTGACGAAAAACACCGTCTGTAAATCGAGTCGAACGTCGTCAAAGGCGATCAGTTCGAGCGGGCGCAACAATGTCCGGTCGCGTAGAAGCTGGGGCATGTCGCCATGGGCGGCAAAGAAACCCTCGCGCAT
>CAZLPS010000215.1:0-3518 GCA_964561455.1 uncultured Opitutales bacterium | reverse complement strand
GCAGCGGCTTCGTGAACGGGCGTGGCTTCGGGCAAAGTAAGTAGCAGAATTTGCGTAAAGGCAGGGTCGCGCAACCGCTCCAAGAGACGCAGCACTTCCTCGGGCTGAGTGCTGCGGGCCTGCCGTTCAAGTTCACGTTGGTAGGCTTCACTGGCATCTAGTAGGAGAAGGGTGTGGCCGGTGGGTGCGGTATCGAGCACGACAAAGCGGTTGGTTCCTTGTCCTACTTCGCGTGCAAATGCGCGGAAAACGGCAATTTCTTCTGTGCAGGGTGAGCGTAGGTCTTCCTCCAAAAGTGCGCGACCGGCCTCGTCCATCGTGGCCCCTTGGGCGCGCATGACCTCGGCTTGATATGCAGCGGTCTCCGCTGCGGGATCAATCTTGCTGAGGGTGAGCCCATTCACTTGACCCGCCAATGTCTGCGCCACATGCGCGGCGGGATCGGTGGTGCTGAGATGCACTGAATGTCCATGCTTTGCCAGCATCACGGCGATGGCGGCGGCAACGGTGGTTTTCCCTACGCCACCTTTACCCATGGTCATAATGACTCCGTGGCCCTTTTGCTCGATGGCCGCGACCAGGGTTTCAAGGCTTTCCATTTCCGGCACTGTCCATTGGTCATTTTTTGCTGCGTTTTGGGCGGGTTCAACCCCACCATCCAACAAAACATGAAGCCCATTGAGGCCAAGGATGTTGATGGGTTTGAGTGGCACGATGAAACTCGGCAGGCTGCTGATGAACTCATTCGCCGTGGCCATGGCGGAAATTCCGCGCTGCTGCATGGCCTGAGCGGTTACGTCCTCCGGGCATTTTGTTTCAAAGGTGCCATTGATGATGAGGCATTGATTGCTCACGCCGAGCGCACTGAGTTCTTTTGACGTGCGCTGTGCCTCACGCAAAGCGGCAAGTTGGGGGCGGCTTACGAGCACGAGCGTTGTCGCGGACGCATCGGCCAGTGTTTTGACTGTGGCTTCATAAATCGCACGCTGTTTTTCCAACCCTGCGAGCGGCCCGAGGCAGGAAGTGCCGCTAGTGTTGTGGGCAAGAAACTGATCCCACGCTTTGGCCAAACTCATCAATCGCAAGGTGTGGCCGGTGGGCGCGGTGTCAAAAATAACATGGTCGTAGTTCTTGGTCGCCGCCACATTTCCGATAAGGCCGGAAAACTCGTCAAAAGCCGCAATCTCCACTGTGCATGATCCTGAAAGCTGTTCCTCCATGCTCCGCAATGCCGCCTCCGGCAGCAATCCGCGCATGGGGCCGATCAAACGTTCGCGATAGGCCGCCGCCGCTTCGACCGGGTTGATGTTGATCGCATCAAGCCCTGGCACTCCGGCGATGGGAGTCGCGGTGTTTGTCAGTTTCGTCTCCAGCACTTCATCCAAGTTAGAAGCCGGGTCAGTGCTCACCAGCAATACGCGCCGACCGGCTTCGACGAGTTTCAAGGCCGTGGCACAGGAAAGCGAAGTTTTGCCTACGCCACCTTTCCCAGTAAAAAAGAGAAAGCGCGTGGTTTTGGCCGGGTCAGGTTGATAAAAGGGAAGATTCACGACGCTACCTTCTTATCCTCATCGAGTGCCGCGCGGAAGAAAGCTGGACGCTCTGCGGCGGTCGGATAGCGGCTCTTCAAACGAAGTTCACCATCCATAAAGATAAAGGGCAGCGCTTCGGGACCTTCCTTTTCGAGCATGGCCTTGACCGAAGGATTCTGCGCGAAGGCCATGGGCTGTTGGCCAAGATTGTGGCGCTCGACCTTAACGCCATGCGTGCCAAGCTGTGCGAGCATCGCTGCAAAGTTGACGAGATCGGGATCAATGTTGGTGCCGCAGATACCTGTCGAGCAGCACATTGGCGGGTCATAGACTTGGATGGTTTTCATATTTGGAAAGTTGATCCGGCATCGTGGTTGCCAACACTTACACTGCCCAAATTGGGGCGAGTTCACAATGGGGTAAATCCCTGCCGTGGATTGGTTTTAAATTTGAGAATATCGAGTTTAATTGATTTTCAATCGCCGTCGGCAATTTTCATGCCCCCGGCAGCGGCGAGTCGGGCGGGATGGAGAACATGGCGCGGTAAAGCAAGCGCGATGAGGGCGGCGGTCAAGGCGAAGGCGAACGTACCCCACAAGCAACCGGCCAACCCGGCAAATTCATAAAGCAGCCCGGAGAGGAGGCAGCCGATTAACCGTCCTCCCGCGTTTGCCATATAGTAGAACCCGACATTGAGCGCGACCTTATCGCCATCGGTGTAATCCAGAATAAGGTAGGAGTGAACGGCTGAATTAACCGCGAAGACTATGCCAAAAAGAGAGAGACCGCCGACTATTATAAATTTGGGCGCAAGTCCTGCGGCCAAGCCAATCGGAATCGCTGCCGCTACTGCGGCTAAAATAAAAGCAGTCGTTGCCGCCACTCTGCCGTCGGGTGCATGGCCTCGCAAAAGCATGGGGGAAACGGTTTGCACGACGCCATAGCCGATCACCCACAGCGCCATGAATGTGCCGACTTCGGAAAAACTCCATTTGAGCGTTCCTTCCAAAAAAATCGGCACGCCGACCACAAACCAAATATCCCTCGCGCCAAAAAGAAAAAAACGCGCGACCGAAAGCACATTTATTTGGCGGTTCTTTGAAAAGATTTCTTTGAAGCGAACTTTGCTTTTGGTCATTCCCATATCGGGTGGCAATGTGAACCAAGAACCGAAAGTAATCAGGAGAAGCCCGCCGGCCATTATCCACAATGCGCCAGAGTAACCGGCAGAATGCAAGAGGAAGGCACCCACGAAAAATCCCACGCCTTTGAGCGCATTTTTGGAGCCAGTTAGGATGGCGACCCATTTGAAAAGAACCCCCTTGGCGTCCTCTGGCACGAGCACTTTGATCGCACTTTTGGCACTCATCTTGGTCAGGTCTTTCGCGATGCCAGACAAGGACTGCATCACCATCACATAAGTTACGGACGTGGCTTCGGGCCATGCTGGATTCAGCAGGGCCAGCAATCCTAACGAAAGTACTTGAAGGAATAAGCCGCCTAGCAACGTAACCCGCAGTCCCATTTGGCTGCCAATCCATCCTCCAAAGAGATTAGTGACGATCCCAAAGAATTCGTAAAAGAGAAACAGAAACGCGAGCTGTACCGGACTATAGCCGAGATTGAAAAAGTGCAGCAGCACCAGCATTCGGAGTGCGCCATCTGTGATGGTGAAGCCCCAATATGCGCCGGTGACGAAAATATAATTGCGAACATTCAAGTCGAAGTGTGTCAGCGGAAATTATTTGAGAGTAAGCGCGACCTTCCGGGCCAGTTCCGCCATGCGATTGGCGTAGCCCCATTCGTTGTCATACCACGCATAAATTTTAACGAGGGTTTTATCCACGACCATGGTTGAAGGTGCATCAATAATGGCGGAGTGTGGGTCGCCTTTGAAATCAATGGAAACCAACGGTCGTTCTTCGTAGCCAAGAATGCCCGCCAGCGGAGCGCGGGACGCCGCGTCCTTCAAGAGTTGATTGACCT
>CAZLPS010000214.1:0-3545 GCA_964561455.1 uncultured Opitutales bacterium | reverse complement strand
ACGGGAATGAAGAGCGTGCGCAGCTTGATCAACCCGCGGTCGAAGGAATAACGCAGCATCACCGGCAGGTGACCCTGGGGTTTGCGGTTGGGCTCGTGGTTGACAGAAGTATTCTTGAAGACCAGCGGAACGCGCGCGAGCGGCAGTTGCTGCGGGTCTTCCGCGCTGCCAAAACCGGCGCTCTCGGCCTGAATTCTGGACAGGATCTCGGATTGCTCCCGCATATAGGCCCGGAACTGAACTTCTTCCATCCGCTCGCGGATGCGATCGAGCACGCCGACCAGTTGGTGGGTCTCCATTTGACTCTCCAGGCCAAACAGTTCCTTGGCGGCGGGGGAAACCTCGTTCAACCGCAAATCGGTGCGCAGATTGGTGAACTGCAATTCCACCTTCGGATGGGTTGAACTCCATTTGCCCTCTGGGCGGTCATGCTGGGCCAGATTAATCTCTGCGATCAGGCGGTCGAGCGATTGCTGCGGGTTGGCGGCAATCTCGATGGTCGTCCGGTGCAGCAGGTAAAACGGGAGGAGGGCCTTGAGGGACGGGATGCTGCCGTCCGCAGAGGGTGGCGGCGATTCGTGAATCATGACCAGGGGCTTGCCCGTGGCGAGGCGGAAGCCAACTTCCAAAATCACGTCGGCATTCCAATGGGGGACGGGTTGACCAAGGTAGGCCACCACCAACGGGGCGGCCGCGAGTTGCTCCTTAATGACGGCAATTCGGTCCGGGCCAGGAATGCGATCGGCGCGCCGGGGCAAAAAGTTGGCGCGCTTGCAGGCCGGCACCACCAATTTCTCCATCACCTCGGCAATGCGCGGGTTGCGGTCATCAATTTCCGAGATGAGAAAACACTCGGTTAATTCATGCGCAAAAATCGCGTGGGTGTTGAAATCCGGATTGCGTACGGGGGGCTTAAGCGACTCATCCCACGGGGCGCGGGGAACCACCACGCACCGGTGGCCCGGCTGGGGCTTCTCGTGCTTCTTGCCGCGGATTTCCTCTTCACCGCCGTACAGGCGCTGGATGCTGCGCGGGCAGACCTTGTAGGCCGCGGCGCTCATGCGAATCTCGCCGGTCACGCCGCCGCTCTCGAGGCGCGTGGCTACGGCGATGACCGGGCCGGCCAGTTTGCCGTGGGCGTCCTTGGACAATTCGCCGTAGGCGATGCCGATGCGGAAGCACCGCATGGCTTCATTCAATTTGGCCTCGCGCCCGCGCGCGCTTTCGTCCTCGGCCAGTTTCAACATGTTGACGGCGACCTCGTGCGCCTCGCTCGGCTTGGTGAAGAGGAAGATGCCGCCGTCGCCGCCGAATTGGACACAAACCTTCTCGTACACCTGGCCGGCCTTGGCGCAACCATCGGACATGATGCGGTGAATCTGATCGGCGAGATCCTTCATCGCTTTGTCGCCAGCCAGCAACTGGAGATGGTGCTGGATTTGGGCAAAATGTGCCATGTCCACGACCATGACACATAAAGCCGTGGAAGCCTCGGCGGCCTTCTTGGGGGCGCGGGGCCGGGCCGCTTTGGTTAAAAGGAGCCTGCTCGTCTGTGGTTGCACCACGTCGGAGACAGGAAACGAGGTGTTGGCGATGATGGACATGGGAGTGGCGAAAGGTAATCACCAAGGTAGCATAGACTATACCTTTCGGTCAGGTAGGCAACCCGCCTTAGGCTGATTAGTTGTATCCAACGCCGATTTTTTACGTCAAAAGCGTGTAAAAAAACCTAATTCCCTACCGGGGGAAAACCCCACTTACTGATGCTATTACAATCTCTTATACGTTTGCCGGATGAAGGTGAGGTTTTTAGCGATGGAACGTGCAGTTAAAGGAGTACCGACGGCTTCAGGAGAATTCTAAAATCATAACCTATTGGATTAAAGCATGTTATGGATTATGCATCAAACGTCGTTTGACTGAGAGATTGGTGGGTCGGAGGCAAATATTGAACACGGTTAATATGGCCATAATCGACAACTAGGGCATACACCTTATTATTCTAAAAATAAACCCCGAGATTGAAGCAAAGCCAGATTCGAAGCAAAAATGGGCAACGGGCGCGGGAAAACTTGGGCAAATCAGTGCGCGAATCTTAGGCCCATGCGTATGGGAATGGCAATCACGGTTTATCATAAGTCTTGGGAAACGTTTGATTGAACTCGTCGAAGGAATTAACCGGATGTGCCGCCCGATACTCGCGGGAAAGATTGCCGAACACGTCTGTGCTGTCGCGACCTTCGAAGGGAAAGACATTGGCATCACGTCCGAAGTTGTATCGGGCATTGTCGTCGGTCGCCGCGCAGCTGGCGGAAAGCATTGTCATCGCCAGAACGAGGATGGCGCAAAAGCCGGGTGCTGAAGACTTAATGGCCATGGAAACACTTTTAGCCTTGATTGGCGGATTCGGTTGCGTCGTTCACGTCGATCGGCGCGATTGGCTACGGATACCAGGGCGAGGTGGAGGGCCGGGTAAACCGCTGGTCAAAATCCTGGAAAGACGTGACCGGATTTGTCTTGCGATATTCATACTCGGATTGCTCGGCTCGAACTTGTGCCGTACCCTGGATGATACTACTGCCAACCACGACAGGGATGGCCACGGCGCCACGGGCGATGTTGCGGCCGGTGTCGGCGTCGGCGCAACCGCCGGAACAAAGGGCTATGATCAGGGCAAGGGCGGCGCCAGCGTAATTCATCGAGAGTTTTTCTCTCATGGGGATGAGATTTGGACCCGGACCGGTGCTATCAGTTCTCCTGTTCACGCTGGCCGGGCTGATTGAACGATATCTGACTTCGCGGAACTGGCAAGCGTGTTCGGCGGCAAGTATCCGCCAAAAGCCAGTGTTGGCATGACGGCGGAGCGTTTGCCCAAAATCGTGCCCGGCTGGAGGACGGCGTTACAGCCGGCTTCGGCATCATCCCCCATCATCGTGCCAAGTTTGCGCAACTTGGTGGCGACGCGCCCGGCGGGAGTTTGGACCCGGACCGGTTTTTGGTCGAGGCGCAGGTTGGCGCAAATGGCGCCGGCGGCAAGATGGGCGCGATTGCCCAGCACGGAATCACCGACGTAATTATAGTGAGGGGTTTGGACGCCGTCGAGGAGCAGGCAATTCTTATATTCGCAGCTATTGCCGAGAACGCATTTCTCCCCGACGATGACATTTCCGCGGATGAAGGCGCCGGGGCGGATATCCGTATTGGCGCCAATCCAGACCCGGCCCTGAATGACGCCATAGGGCGGAAGTTTCACGGACGGATGCAAATAGACCAGTCCTTCAATGTGTAAACCAGCGGGCAAGTCTTTTCTTGGCGCAAAAGCTTTCTCGGAAATGTCTTCCAGCGCGGCGGCAATGCGCTCGACCCATACCCAGGGGGGCACGTCGGCGGCGAAGAACGGCGCGAACTGTGCCAGCGACGACGGCAGGGTGTAGAGGTCGGAGGCGAGCATCGGGGAAGGCGAGTGAGGCGAGTGAGGCGATTAAGGAGTTAAGGGACAGAGGGACAGAGGGACAGAGGGACAGAGGGACAGAGGGACAGAGGGA
>CAZLPS010000213.1:0-3558 GCA_964561455.1 uncultured Opitutales bacterium | reverse complement strand
CCCTGCGCATGTATCGCGAGTCCATGCAGCTTTTGCTCAAAAGCTGCCCGGAGGTCGAACTTTTCACCTGGACGACCACCGACGCCGGCTCCGGCTTTGACTGGTCGCCCGCGCTTTATCCCGGCATCAACGGCAACAGCAATTACAAAAACCGCCCGATGGCGGACCGCGTCGCGGGCTTCCTCCTCAACGCCCAAAAGGCCGCCAAGGAGGCAGGCCACGACATCGCCATCAGCCTGAACTCCATTGCCGCCCGCCAGTGGATGATTCCCGCCTTCTCGCCCGACGTCCTCTCCGCCATCGTCCGCCAGCTTCCGCGCGGCCTCGCCGTGCAGGGCCAGGAAGGTCCGGACGGCCGGCCCTTCAACACCGGCGCCATCGGCGGGCTCGGCGGTGCGGCGTTTTACCCGGTGCTCGGCATCTCCGTTCCCAGTCTGAATCCCGAAAGCCCCCGCGCCGCCGCTACTGCCGCGGCGAAGGACACGCCCGCCCGCGTCGTCTTCAATCTTGGCGAGGCCACCGTCGCGGACTTCAACTACCGCCTCTTAAAAGCCACCCGAGGTTTGCCCATGCGCACGCTCCTCGAACGCCTCACGGCCCTGCGTCAGTTTGCCGTCAGTGAAGTCGGTGAGGACCAGGCGGACAATCTGGTGGAAGTCTGGAGTGCCCTGAACGACGTGGACAAAAACCTGAACATTTTAAATTTCGGCGGCATGTTGCGCTTCGGCCACGTCCTCAACCGCTGGGTCACCCGGCCCCTGGTTCCCTTCCCGGAAGAACTGACCCCCGCCGAGAAAAAGGACTACGCAAAATTCCTCTTCCAGGCCAAAGGCCCCGAGCAGGCCGCCGACCTCACGGACATCCAGGCCATGCGGATGTATGAAGGGTGGGGGGCCAAACTCCTCTTCCAACGCACCATTGAATTAACTCTCCCGTTGATGCGCACTGCCATCACCCGCGTCGGCCGTCTTGCCGCTGCCGCGAAGGACCCCGCTGCCAAAACTCAGTGGACCCTCCTCGGGCAGCGCCTCCAGGCCGCCAGCTACCTGCTCGAATCGGCCGACAACGCGGTTGCCTATCAGGCCCAACTCGACCGCGTCAAAAGCCTGAGTCCGAAGCCCGAAGCCAACCCCGTCCTCGGCACGCAATCCGGGTGGGACCGCACGGACCTCATGGAAACGGCGAGGAAGGAAATAGACACGATGGTGAATTTTCGAAAACTTCTCGAAAGCACGAGCGAGCCTATTCTGGACGAGGCCCCGACAGCGGAAGACGAATCCATCATGCGCCTCGGGCCAAATGTGACGGCCGAGCTAAAGCACAAAATTGATACGATGAACGCGCATTGGCGGGATTATGACAAGCTGTTTACGTCGCCGAATCCTTAGCGAAAGGGACAGAGGGACAGAGGGACAAAGGGACAAAGGGACAGAGGAGCAGATTCATCCACGAAATAAACGAAAGAGGGGTTTCTCGCGCAGAGGCGCGAAGGCGCAGAGACTTTTTTTGACAGAATTAGAGCATTTTCAATTCTCACGGACAAATGGGAACGGCGTCGCGCAAGCGCGAGCCCTACAAATCTGCCCTATCGGCAAATTGTAGGGCCTGCGCTTGCGCAGCGCCGCGTTTGGGTCATTCAATTTCGAGAATAGTCAAACAGAGGTTTAGGAATTTTGGGCTCTGCATTCTACGTTCGTTTTCAGCGTTCAATGTCCTATATTCAATGTTCGATGTTCAACGTTCCGTATCCCCCTCCTGGCTCCTGACTTCTGTCTCCCTTCCCGGTATTCCAGCTTCTAGCTTCTAGCTTCCAGCTTCCAGCTTCCAGCTTCCCTGCCATTGATTCATCCTTCATCCCTCATCCTTCATCCTTTCACCCGGCCCTCACTCCGTTGCCGCTGCGGGGGCTGCTCCGCCGGCACGGGCTCCGCGTCCGTTTCCGGCTGGCACGGCAGTCGGCAGCCATGCCTTTGCCCATTCCAGTACTTCGATGTCGTTCAGGGAACTTTGGGCGGCACCGTTGGTGCCGGCCGGGCCTTCGGTTACGGGATTCAGCGAGTCTGCTCCCGACACCGTGCGGTTGCCCCGACCGCCACCGCCGGTGCCGACGGTCGCGATGGCGCGCTGGGCGATGTCTGCGTCTTTGTAGAAATTCGCGGCGTAGGCGAGCATGCGGCCGGTGCTGATGCTGCCACCGTGGTTCGCGGCGTATTCGGCGTAAAGTTTTTGCCAGGCGGGGTCGTCAATCAGTTTGTTGAATTCGGCCATGAGTTCCGCGCCGCCCATGACCGTCGCGAGATTGCCGCTGCCGAGGGAATTGTCCCGCGCGGTCAGGACGCCGGTGACGGGGTCGAAGC
Source organism: uncultured Opitutales bacterium (assembly GCA_964561455.1). GTDB lineage: Bacteria > Verrucomicrobiota > Verrucomicrobiia > Opitutales > JABDGR01 > JABDGR01. The sequence continues at coordinate 1,201 of CAZLPS010000213.1, read as the reverse complement.
CCATGAGGAAACCTTTGCCGGTGCGGAGGCCGTGGGCCATTTGCTCGATTGATTTCATGCCAGTGATAATTTTGTCGCGCCACTGCACGTCGCCGGTGCGCTCCCACTCGGTCATCCAATTGCCGACGAGCGCGAACCAATCGGGGCCGACGCGGATGCGCGCGGGAAAGCGGGCGTCACTGGCGACCGGCGGATCGGCCTCGCGCATCGGGTCGTAGCGGACGACGGATTGGTCGGCTTGGAGCATTTCGTGCATGACATCGCCGGTGCGTTCGTCAGTCGTAAGATAATAATAGAAGCGGCGGTAGGGCGCCTGGGCGATGCGGGCTTCCTTGGCGCCGTCGCCCCATTCGATGACGCCGTGGCGCGTGCCGAGGCCAGCCATGGGGCCGAAATGGTAGGCATCCACCTCGCCGGTGTGGCGGCTCATTGCCTCAGCCATGTGGAAGACATCGGCCCGGCCGGTGCGGAGGAAACTGTACCAGAGCCATGTGTCGGTGCCCAATTCCGAATTGTCCCAGGCCATGCCGCCGAGGTCGTAGCGCCAGACGTGGCGGGCGGTGTCGTAGGAATGCATGACGTTGCCGAAATGCCAGAAGCCATACCAGCGGCGCTCCTCGGGCTGCGTGAGGTAGTAATTGACGACGGAATCAAGGTGGTCCTCGACGGCCGCGCGGAAGGGGGTCGAGCGGTCCTGCACGCTCCAAGTGCCGAAAGCGCCCGCATCGTGATAATACTGCGGCGTGCAGACCAGCACTGGCAGTTCCTTGGCGGACTGGGCCATGGCGAGGGCCGCCGGTTTTTCCGGCACGCCGGCGGTGACGAAGAGCGTCAACTCGCTGGTGCGGGCGACGCCATACGGGGTGCTCAGGCCGGTCTGCACGTCTTCATAGGATTCTTCGAGACCATGGGCGCGAATATCGTAATGGCGCAGGTCCATCGCCGGCGCCTCGGGCGACCAGAGCCAGGCGTTGAACTGGGCGGCGGGGCCGGTGGCGTTTTTGATTTCGAGTTCCGCCGGATACGATTGCCAGAAATTCTTGATGCTGATGCCGAGCCCGCCCGAAACATCGCCGACAAACGCATAACCCGCCGCCCGCTTCCCCGCATTGGAATCCAGCCACGTGCTGGCGGGATTGGTCCGCTTGACGAGCGTAAAGCCATCGGGGCTGAGCTGGGTGAGCTTGAAATCGCTCCAACT
>CAZLPS010000212.1:0-3646 GCA_964561455.1 uncultured Opitutales bacterium | reverse complement strand
AAGGCCCCGGCACCGCACCCGGCAACACCAATCTCGCGCTCCTCAACTTCTTCCGTAGCCTCCCCGTGGGTATGCCGTTGTATTTAACGTCCCTCTTCCTCGTCGGCAGTCTCAACCTCCGCCGCATCTCCCTGGAAAAAGAACGCCGCGCCGCCGAACTCGAAACCCAGCTCGCCGACGCCCGCCTCGAAACCCTCCGCTCCCAGCTCCACCCCCATTTCCTCTTCAACACCCTCAACGCCCTGATGTCGCTGGTCCACTCCAACCCCGACAAAGCCGAGGAGATGATCCTCTGCCTCAGCAGCCTCCTCCGCGCCACCCTCGAAGCCCGCGACAAACCCCGCATCGCCCTCCGCGACGAATTGCAACTCGCCCACGATTATCTCGCCATCCAGTCCATCCGCTACGGCGACCGCCTAAAAACCCTCGAAAACTTTCCCGCCGACACCCTCGCCTGCACCATGCCGCCGCTCATCCTCCAGCTCGTCCTGGAGAACGCCATCAAGTACGCCATTGATCGCAACGCCGCCGGCGGCACCATCACCCTCCGCGCCGAACGCCTCGGCGAAAAACTCATTATCGAAGTCGAGGACAGCGGCTCCGGCCGGAATGCCGAAGCCCGTGAGAGCCACGGCGTCGGCGTCGCCAACGTCCGCGCCCGCCTCGCCGCCTCCTTCCCAGGGAAAGAAGTAGGATTCGATTTGCTCCCCAACCAATTCGGCGGCATCACCGCCCGGTTCCAACTCCCCGTCACCGCCGAGCTCGAAGCCGGCCCCCCGTCATGAGAGTCCTCATCGTGGACGACGAAGCCCCGGCCCGCCAGCGCCTCCGCAAAATGCTCGAGGCCGAGGCCGATATCACCATCCTCGGTGAGTGCGCCAATGGCGACGAAGCCCTCGACGCCATCGCCGCCGCCCCCCCCGACCTCATTTTTTTGGACATCCAAATGCCCGGCCGCACCGGTTTCGAACTCCTCCGCGACCTTCCCGCCGACGCCCGCCCGCCCGTCATCTTCGTCACCGCCTACGATGAACACGCCGTCAAGGCCTTCGAATTCCACGCCTTGGACTATCTGCTAAAACCCTTCCGCAAGGAACGCCTCCAGCAAAGCCTCGACCGCGCCCGCGCCTTGGCCAAACAGAAAACCCAGGCCGCCGCCGCCGATAACAAAGTCGAGCAACTCCTGCGCTCCCTCCCGCCCACCACTCCCGCCGACTACCCGCAGCGCCTCGCCGTCAAAGACGGCCCGCGCATCACCATCCTCCCGCTCGAAAACATCATCTGCCTCCTGGCCGAGGGCAACTACATCGAAATCTGCACCAAGGACGGCAAGAAACTCCTCCTCCGCGAAACCATGGCGAGATTGGAAATGCGCCTCGACCCGGCGAAATTTTTTCGCGCCAGCCGCTCGGCGTTTATCAGTTTACAACATCTCAAAGAAATCCTCAGCGAGGGCCAGAGCGGTTACGTCCTCATCATGGACAACGGCGAAAGAATTCGCCTAACCGCCCCATTCGAGGAATTGCAGAAGAGAATTAAATAAGTGAGAGACGGGAGTCAGGAGGCCCCTCCGCTCCTTTAATCCTCGATTCCTTATCAGGGAATCTCCTGACTACTTACTCCTGTCTACTGACTCCAGGTTTCCCGATTTAAAATTCTCCGCATTCCCCTTCCCTCCTCGCGTAGCGATGCTTGAACTGGATTTCCCCGCCCTCCGCGCAGGATAGCCTGCAAGGCCAGACCCGTTTCGGCCTTTCCCGGGAATGAGTAGCATGGGCAAAATGCCCATGCTACTCATTCCCGCATTACGCCAGGCGCTTTTGCGTCGCTTGCAGGAGAAGGCGCTGGAAGAGGATAAACGCGAGGAGGAGGGTACCGGTGATGATCCTCGTCCACGACGCGCTCAACGTTCCATCAAACGCAATAATCAGTTGAATCGTCCCCACAATCATCACCCCGAGCAACGTCCCCAGCATGTGCCCTCGCCCACCCGTCAGAAGAGTCCCGCCAATGACGACCGTCGCGATGGCATCCAGTTCCAAGCCCGTGCCGAAAGTGCAGTTGCCGGAGCCGGTGATGAAAGTGTTCGTCAACCCGCCGAGGGCTGCCAAGCCGCCGCAGATGGCGTAGGCCATGATCTTCGTGCCGCCGACGGGGAGGCCCATGAGGAGAGCCGATTGCTCACTGCCGCCGACGGCCAGGAGATTGCGTCCGAATCGGGTGAACTGGGCGACAAGGTAGCCCGCCACAAGCACCAAGAGGAAAATAATCGCCGGGAGCGGATGGATGGTCGAGCCCGCCAACGTGGCTTTGATGTCCGTGAGCTGGACAAAGAACGGGTGCTTGATCGTGACGCTGGACTCGCTGATTTGGAACGCATAGGCCCGCGCAAAAAACATTCCGGCCAAGGTGACCAAGAAGGCGGGCTGCTTGAAATAATGGATCACCGCGCCCATGGCCGCGCCGAATGCGGTGCCAATAACCAGTCCTGCAGCCATGGCTGCCAATGGGTGCCAGCCATGGTCCTGAATCTGCGTGGCCACAAAGATATTCGTAAAGCCGGCGACCGCGCCAACGGATAGGTCAATGCCGCCCGCGAAGATGACGAGCGTCATGCCCACGGCGATGATGCCGAGGCTGGCGTTGCTGATGAACAGGCTCGACCCGTTGCGGACGGAGAAGAAATAGTCGTAGCGGAAACTGGCCGCGGCAAACAGCAGGATAAAGATTAGCGCCGTTGTCAACTGCGGTAACCGGTTGCGTAAAAGTGGGCTCATGTGGCCGCCCTCCGTTTAAACTGGCTGAGCCAACGACGGGTGGTTTCCGAACCCAAAAGGCAGACCACGATGATCAAAATTGCCTTATACTTGGGCGCCACTTCCGGACGCACTCCGACAAAATACATCGTCACCGTCAATGTCTTCAACATGATCGCCGCGAGAAAGGTGCCAAGGAAGTTAAAGCGCCCACCGCTCAGGGCCGTGCCGCCGACCACGACCGCGAAGATGGCGTCCAGCTCCGAATACTGGCCGTCGTTCATGGGGTCGGCATTGCCGATGCTCGACGTGGCGAGGATACCCGCGACCGCCGCGCACAGGCCGCTGACCACATAGACGAGGCATTTGACCCGCGCAGTGGCCAGGCCGGCGAAGCGGCTCGCGGTTTCATTATCCCCAGCGGCCTCAATGAACAGGCCGGTGGCGCTGCGGCGGAGCCAGAGCCACGCGAGCAGGAAGAGAATCGCCACGATAATCGGAGCGACCGGCAGACCAAAAACAAAACCATTGCCAAAGTAGTTGTAGGAATCCTGACGGATAAGGATCTGGTTGCCGCCAGTAATGAGCGGCGCGATGCCGCGGCCCGCGACCATTAGAATTAGCGTCGCCACGATCGGCTGAATTCGCCCCCAGGAGACAAGGATGCCATTGACCAGCCCGCACAAAGCACCGACGCCCAGGCACGCCGCAACGACCATCGGAAGCGAGACATCGCCATGCGACATCATCACCGCCGCGGTCGCGCCGACTATCGCCATGACCGAGCCAACCGAGAGGTCAATGCCGCCGGTGGCGATGACGAGCGTCATGCCGAGCGAAAGAATCAATCCCGGCGAGCCGTTTTTCAAAATGTCAATCACCGTGCCGAC
>CAZLPS010000211.1:0-3664 GCA_964561455.1 uncultured Opitutales bacterium | reverse complement strand
AATTCCAAATTCCAAATTCCAAATTCCAAATTCCAAATTCCAAATTCCAAATTCTCATCCCCCGCCCATCTCAAATCACAAATCGCAAACTTCAAGTCTGAAATCTGAAATCAACCAAACCGCTGCCAACCCCGCTCCCGCCGGCGCCCCTCTTTTACTCTTCTCTCTTCACTCTTTACTCTTCCCGGCTCCCGCTCCCCGCTCAGCCCCTTATCTTCTTCCCACTCGCGTCCCGCTGGTCTTGCCTCTTCCATTTCCAATCTCCCAGCCGCCACGCAACCTGAAAGTTAAACGTTAAACATTGAGTGTTAAGCGTTCGGGCCTGTCGTGACTCCCCGCTCCCTACTCCCCGCTCCCTGCTCAAACTCCAATCTCCCTTCCAAATTGCAAAATATACCCCGTATTATCCCGAATCGCGAACTCCCGCATCCCATATTCAAAATCCTCCAGCGGATACACCACCACCATCCGGTCCTTAAGCTCGTTCCAAATCCCATCCACGTCCTCCACCCGAAAATAAAACGACCCCGTAAATTGCAGTCGCTCAAAGGGCTCATGCTCATTCGGTAGGGCCAGCATAATCTCCACTCCATCCCGTTCCAGACACACCCAGCCCGGCGCTTGCTTCACCACCGCAAAGCCCAGCTGGTCACGATAGAAGCCAATCGCCTCCTCCAAATCCCGTACCCAGAGCATCGGTGTTAAACTTCGCAATTTCATGGGTTTGTGAAAGCAGGGAGCCGGGAGCCGGGAGCGGGAAACTGCCCAATCCAAGTTAACGTTTCAAGGTCCGAATGAATGCCAACAGCATCCTGCTTTGCTCCTCGAGCTCAGAAAGAATGGGCGTTATCTCTGTTTGGGATAGCAGTCCTTCCTTTGCTAGCAACGTTAGAATGTTTGCGACTTCGAATACGGATCGCCGGGCCATATTGAGAAAGTTGGCAAAGTCTGCTTTCGACCCACTGCCGGAGCCTTCGGCAATATTGTTCGTGATGCTCAGAGTAGCCGCCCTCAATTGTTCAGCAAAACGATACAATCGTTTTTGTTCTAAACTGTTGGCCAAACGGAAAAGTTCGTGACTGACACCGGCCGCCCGGCGCCACACCTCCAACCCTTCAAATCGGAATTGCTTCTCCATAACTTTCTCTTGTTAGTTTGGACTCCCCGCTTCCCGCTGTCAGTGTCGTGGATTGAACTCCCCGCTCCCTGCTCCCCGCTCCCCGCTGTCAGTGTCGTGCAGTGGCCTCCCCGCTCCCCGCTTCTTAAAACAAGTCCGCATCCGTCACCGCCCCGCGCGACGCATTCGACACCAGCTTCGCATACTTCGCCAGCACCCCGCGCGTTTCCTTCGGTTTCGGCTCCTTCCACGCCCGCAGGCGCGCTTTCAATTCTTTCGCGGGTATGTCCAAATTGATTTCGCTCTTCTCCGCATCAATCGTGATCGGGTCGCCCTTGCGCACCACGGCCAGCGGCCCGCCGACCGCCGCTTCCGGCGTAATGTGCCCGACCACAAAGCCGTGGCTGCCGCCCGAGAACCGTCCATCGGTAATCAGCGCGACTTCCTTGCCCAAGCCCTTGCCCATCACCGCCGACGTCGGCGCCAGCATCTCCCGCATCCCCGGCCCTCCCACCGGCCCTTCGTTGCGGATGACAATGACATGTCCGGCTTTCACGTGTCCGTCCAAAATCCCCTGCAGCGCCTTTTCCTCGGATTCAAAAATAATTGCCTTGCCCGAAAACTTCTGCCCCTCCTTGCCGGAAATCTTCGCCACCGCCCCCGTGGGCGCGAGGTTCCCATAAAGAATGCGCAGATGGCTGTCCTTTTTGATCGGCCGGTCCAGCGGGTACACGACATCCTGGTCGGCAGGGTAGGGGCCCACGCCCGCGAGATTCTCCCGCATCGTCTTGCCCGTCACCGTCTTCACGTCGCCGTGCAGCAGTTCGGCATCCAGCAGCATCTTCAGCAGCGGCGTGAGCCCCCCGATACGGACGAAGTGCGCCATGTTGTATTTACCGCTCGGCTTGAGGTCGGCCAGCACGGGTACCTTCTTGCCAATGCGCGAAAAATCATCGAGGCCCAGCTTCACCTCCGCCGCATGCGCCATGGCCAGGAGGTGCAGCACCGCGTTGGTCGAGCCACCCAGGGCAATGACCACCGTGATGGCGTTTTCAAACGCCTTCTTCGTCATGATGTCCCTTGGTTTCAGGCCCAATTTGAGCAAATTCATCACCGCCGCGCCCGCCCGCTGGCAGTCGCCAATCTTGTCCTTCGACACCGCCAGTTGCGCCGAGCTGTTGGGCAAACTCATCCCCAGCGCCTCAATCGCCGACGCCATCGTGTTCGCCGTGTACATCCCGCCGCACGACCCCGGCCCGGGAATTGCGCAGGCTTCAATCTCCTTCAGTTCGCCCTCGGAAATCTTCCCCGCCGCGCACTGGCCCACCGCTTCAAAGACGCTGACAATGTCCACCGGCTTTTCCCGGTAAATCCCCGGCAAAATCGTCCCGCCATAGACAAACACCGACGGCCGGTTCAACCGCGCCATCGCCATCACGCATCCCGGCATGTTCTTGTCGCATCCGCCAATGGCCACCAGCCCGTCAAACCCCTCTGCCCCGGCCACCGTCTCAATCGAATCGGCAATAACCTCGCGCGACACCAGCGAGTAGCGCATTCCCAGCGTCCCCATGGAAATTCCGTCGGAAACGGTTATCGTCCCGAAAATAATGGACTTGGCCCCGGCCGCATCCGCTCCGGCCGATGCCTCGCGTGCCAGCCCGTCGATGTGCATATTGCACGGAGTAACCATGGACCACGTCGAGGCGACGCCCACGATCGGCTTCTTGAAATCGGCATCCGCAAAGCCCACCGTCCGCAGCATGGACCGGTTCGGGGCGCGGTCAGTGCCGTCCACGACAAGGGATGAATGGGTGCGAAGCGAAGGAGGTGTTTTAGACATGGGAATAAGGAAGTCAGAATGCAGAACGCCGCCACAAGAAACAAGCCCAGACCGTCGTAATTGCCCTCCCACCCCCGGCCTTCCCGCCTCCACCTGCAATTCCGCGCCCCCCCTTTTGAATCCAAAACCTCACCGTTGCCCCTTTTGAATGTCCCACTCGAACTCGCCTGAACCATCCCGCGCATTTGGCATTTTTACTCTTCACTCTTTACTCTTCTCTCTTTTCCCAGCCGCCCGATTCCCCGTTCTGAACCTGAAATCTGAAATTTGAAATCTGAAATCTAGTTTCGCCCTCGTCCGCCCCTCAGGCTCGTCCGACCGGTCCGACCAGTCCGCCAAAAGGCCATTGGTCCCATCCGTCCAATCAATTTTCTCAAAGCTGCCTCCCTTCCGCCCCTTGCCAGTTCATACCCATCTCCCTTCCGCGTCCCAGCCCGGCAGGGCAATTCGGCTCGACGAACCCAGCCTACGTCAGCAAACTGGCCGCCACCTCCCTCCGACACCCCAAACCCTGTGCATTCCTCGATAGACTTAGGTCGAAAGGTTCAATCCGACCCATTCCCCCCCCCAACCCCAACCTTCCATGTACTCACCCGCACCCTCATGTTATCATGCAACGTCTGACCCCTTCGATCCTTCCCAGCTAACGGGGGGTGCGAGCCGGACATAGGTAACACTTCGTCTAGGGACATGGGTTACACTTT
>CAZLPS010000210.1:0-3683 GCA_964561455.1 uncultured Opitutales bacterium | reverse complement strand
TGGGAGGCGAGGCCAATGCCTTCGTTCGCGACCATGGTCTCAAGCATGTTCTGCGCGAATTCGGCCAATGACTTGTCGAAAGCGGTGATTTTGGCGCCGCGCTGGCGCAGGACGGGATGGCCGTAATGGACGACGTCGAGGAGCATCGGGGGAGGCTAGCGGGAAATGGGACGGGGCGAAAACAATAATTTAGGGGGTAGGGTCGGAGGGACAAAGGGAGAAAGCTGAACTCTCAAAGCTTAAAGTTTAATGTTTAACGCTTAAGTTCAGAAACGGAAAGGGAGTTTCAGGCGCTGAGGAAGTGGTGGGGGGATGGTCGTTTTGGGTTTTGGGTTGTTTGCAGCGAGGGTATTTGTTGGGGGGAGCGGGCGCAGCGAGACTGCGCCGCTACTTGACGGCGGGGGACGGGGCTTTGAAATATGGGGCGAGGGCGAGCCGGGTGAACTTGCGGTCAGCGGAGTTGCTGCCGGCGGCGAGGTAGATGACGCGGTTGGCGGGCTCGAAGATCATGGACTGCATGGTCAGGCCCGACTGCTGGACGCGGGAGAGCATCGAGATTAACTGGGTCGGGCCGATTTTGCCGTAGATCTGGTGCGCCGTGGCGTTGAGGAAATCATAGCGGTCGCATTTGCCGGGAGTGTCAGTGTCCTGACCGCGCTGGTGGTTGGTGCTGATGAGGGCGGTTTTATCCTGGCCGGCGCGGACGGTGATTTTTTCGGGGGTGATTTCGACCACAACGCGGTTGCCGGCGGCGTCCATGAGCATGAGGTTGTTGGCAGTTTGGCGGGGGGTGTCTTTGAGGTATTTGACCGCCTCGGCGACGGTCTTGCAGTGTTCGAGGAGACAGCGGTAGAGGAGGGCATAGGGCATGCCGCGCGGGACGAGGCCCATGCCGCGGGGGACTTCCATGTTGGAAAGGGTGAGGCCGAATTCGTTCATGCCGGAGACAGCGCCGATCATGCCCGGCCAGCCGATGGTGACGAAACTGAAGCTCCCGGTGGGGTGGTAGACAAGGACGACGGAATTTTTGTCGGCGATGTCGAAGGAGTCGAAATCGAGATTGCGAGCGAAGCGGGCAACATGGTCGGGCGAGGCGTCGGCGGGGAGGGTGATGGTGGAGCAGGCGACCGTGGGCATGAGGTCGAGGAAGGAATTGTCGAGCATGGCGTCGCCTTCGGAGATGGGGATGGCGGCGGCGAGGGCCTTGATTTCGGCGAGGTGCTCGGGGCGGAGGGTGGATTCGTAATTCATCGCGGCCGAGGCGGCGAGCGCGCGCGAAAGGGGGTCGCCAAGAATTTTGCCGAGGTAAAGGGTATTCAACGCTTTGATGACTGGGCCGAGGGCGGCGGCGTGGGCTTTACCGATGGCCGCGCCGTCGCCGAGGAGTTCGACGATTTTCACCGGCATCGAATCGGGTGCGGTGGGGGAGGCAGAGAGGGTGGCGGGCGCCACCGGGCTGGAGGCCGGAGTGGCCGCCGCGCCGGCCATATTCAGTAAACCGGCACTGGCAAACAAGAGGAAGGCGATCCGGGCTAGGCTTGGGGAATTCATCGAGGAGACATTTCTGGCACGAGATCAGCCCGCGAGCGAGTATTCCAGGGCTTTTCCGCCCACGCGCAGGGTGACCTCGTTCGACCCGTCTTTGCGGCGGGAAGTTCCCACTTCGCCGACGCGTTGGGCGGCGATGCCGAAACTGGTGGCAGTGGCGATGATTTTTTGGACATCAGCGGTGCGGCAAAAGACTTCGAGGCGATGGCCCATGTTGAAGACGCGGTGCATTTCATGGGCCGTGGCGCCGCTGGCTTTTTGAATGGCGCGGAAAATCGGCGGGGGTGTAAAGAGATTGTCTTTGATGAAATGCAGGCCGCGGCCGAAGCGGAGGCATTTGGTTTGCCCGCCGCCGGAGCAATGGACCAGGCCGGCGACAGCGGCGCGATGGTCGCGGAGGAGTTTGGCGACGACGGGCGCGTAAGTGCGCGTGGGACTGAGGAGGGCTTCGCCGACGGTCAGGCCTTCGCCATCGGGCAATTTGTCGCTCATGCGGTAGGGGCCGCAATAGACGAGCGATTTTTGGGTCAGGGAATCAAATGTCTCCGGATAATTTTTGCGATAGTGGGGGCTGAGCAAATCGTGGCGGGCGCTGGTGAGGCCGTTGCTGCCAATGCCGCTGTTGGGTAATAGCTCGTAACTCGACTGGCCGAAGGACGCGAGGCCGACAATGGCGAGGCCGGGACGGAGCTTTTCGTTGGTGACAACTTCGCTGCGCTTGAGCACGGCAACAGCGCAGGTGTCCACGGTGACAGTGGGAGTCAAGTCGCCCAAGTCGGCAGTTTCGCCACCGCCGTTTATGGCGTCAATGCCGAGGCGGCGGAGAGTGTGGATGAAATCCTCGTTGCCCTGAATGAGTTCGGCGAGGGGGGCGGCGGGAAAACGGCGGGCGTTGCGATTGATGGTGCTGGAGAAAACGATGGGGCCGGTGGCGCCGACGCAATTGAGGTCATCGAGATTCATGACCAGGCTGTCCTGCGCGATGCCGCGGAAGACGCGGGCGTCACCGGTTTCGCGCCAATGGAGGTAGGCAAGGACGGATTTGGTGCCGGAGCCGTCGGCGTGGATGACGTTGCACTTGGATTTATCGCCGGTGAGGTGGTCGGGCGTGATTTTGCAAAAGGCGTGCGGGTAGAGGCCGCGGTCGAGCTGATCCACGGCGGCATGGACATCGGCCTTGGTGGCGGAGGCACCGCGGGCGGCGTAGCGGCCGGATTCGGGTTTGGTGGTTTTGGAGGGCACGGGATAGAGGAGACTTATCGCACCGGCTGTTTGGGTGAAGCGTTAAGATATCGGTCGTGGTTGACCGGGTAAAGGCAAACTGTGAGACGTAAAGACCATGAATTCTGCTGGGACGACAATAAGGGAAATATTCTTTCGTCACTACGGGACTCGAAAGATCCCCATTCTGCCTCCCACCTTTGAAAAGGTGGGTTGCCTTCTTTCGCCCCTCCGGGGCTAAGAAAGCGAGCCGCCGTGAATCTACTCAAGCGAGCAACTTTTCAATTTCGTTCCGCAAGGCTCCATGGTCGCGGGTGACGGGGAAGTTGGGGTTGGCGGCGGCGAAGGCGTCGGTGGGGCGGAAGAGGATGCCGTGGTTGGCGGACTGGAGCATTGAGAGGTCGTTGTGGGAGTCGCCGGCGGCGATGATGTCGTAATTCATGGCGCGGAGGGCTTCGACGGCGCGGCGTTTTTGGTCTGGCAGGCGGAGGCGGTAGCCGGTGATGCGGCCAGTGGGGGCGACTTCGAGTTCGTGGCAGAGGAGGGTGGGCCAGCCGAGTTGGCGCATGAGGGGGGCGGCGAATTGCTCGAAGGTATCGGACAGGATGATGACTTGGGATTTCGCGCGGAGCCAGTCGAAGAACTCGCGCGCGCCGTCGAGGGGGCGGAGGGCTCCGATGACTTCCTGGATCATGGGCAGGGTTATGCCATGCTGGTCGAGGAGCGCGAGGCGGTAGCGCATGAGTTTGTCGTAATCGGGTTCGTCGCGCGTGGTGCGGCGCAACTCGGGCCGGCCGGTTTTTTCGGCGACGGCGATCCAGATTTCGGGCACGAGCACGCCCTCGAGGTCGAGACAGACAAGATGCATGGGAGGCGGATAGGGTCGGGATTTCGGGCGGGGGCGTCAATCTTTC
>CAZLPS010000209.1:2213-3722 GCA_964561455.1 uncultured Opitutales bacterium | reverse complement strand
ACCCACGACCAGCAGTTTAGAAAACTGCTGCTCTATCCGCCTGAGCTACGCCCCCCGAGATATGGCAGAACCCCATATAAGGTGAATTCACCCGCCAGGGCAATCCCACACGCAAGGGTAGGGCGGGACCTCCGGGCCCGCCTAGCTGAATTCCTTTAACCACGGATTGCCCAGATAACACGGGCCAGAGAATTCTCGCGCGAAGGCGCAATGGCGCAAAGGACCGAGATACACCTGGCAAGGGCGTTTGTCAGTCCCCCTTACAGCCTCCGGATCAAAATGTGTAACCCGTTTGTGTAACCCGGTGGCTAAAAATGCGCCGATTTTGGCGGATTCTGTCGAAGAGACTCTGCGTCGTTGCGCCTCTGCGCGAGAAATAGACATCCGAATTATCCGTGCCATCCGTGGTAAAAATGGGCTGCTGAAACGGACCTATTTTAGGCCGCCGAGGGCGCGGATCTTTCGGAACTCGGCCGGGGAAATGGGCATCACCGACAGCCGGTTGCCCGGTGACAATAGCCGCATCCCCTTCAAGGCCGGTTGCGCCCGCATATCGGTCAACGAAACGAATTTCGGAAACGTGGCGACAAACCGCACATCCACCAAGGACCAGCGGGGGTTTTCGCGCTTGGCGCCGGGGTCGAAGAATTCCGATTTCGGGTCGAATTGGGTTTCGTCGGCCCGTGCCGCGCCCACCACCTCCGCCACTCCCGCAACGCCGGGGACCTCACAGCTCGAATGGTAAATGAGTACCTGGTCACCCACCTGCATCGCGCGCAGAAAATTCCTCGCCTGGTAATTGCGGACGCCGTTCCAGGGTTCGGTTTGGCCAGGGCGTTTTTCGAGGTCGGCGAGAGAGAAGGTGTCGGGCTCGGTCTTCAGTAACCAATGCTGCATGGAAGCTGGAATTTGGAAGTTGGAATCTGGAATTGGGCTGCAATTGAAGCTAGAAGCTGGAATCTAGAATGGAAAGACAAAAGGCTTCGGGCCGCCAATTCCAACTTCCAGATTCCAACTTCCAAATTCCGTGGTGCCTATTCTAGCTCCTAACTTCTAGCTTCTAACTTCTAGCTTCTTCGAAAAATAACCAGTTCCCAGGGACCATAAGCCGGATTCTGTTCTGACGGGCGCCTCGCGGCATTCCCGCCGCTCATTCATTTCTCTGCCGCCGGATTCTTGCGAACCCGGCGGTCGTGCGTAAGCATCGTGCGACTTACCCGGGACCATTGGGCGGGCCGCCTGGTCCCCTATTTGGTCTTGCACCGGATTGGGTTTATCCTGCCGGCGGCATTGCGGCCGCCGCGGTGGGCTCTTACCCCGCCGTTTCACCCTTGCCGTCCGCGCTTGCGCGCGGCTTGGGCGGTTTGATTTTCTGTGACACTCTCCGTCGCCCCGCGTTAAACGGAGCGCCCCCCCTTTCGAAGGGAATCCTGCCCTGTGGTGTCCGGACTTTCCTCTCGTCACCGCCGGGGCGATGGCGAGCGAATGAACATCCCCGGGAACTGGAAT
>CAZLPS010000209.1:0-2113 GCA_964561455.1 uncultured Opitutales bacterium | reverse complement strand
GCTTCGCGGTTTTATTATCCGCCGGTCGCAATAACGCATCCGTAGCTTTGGCCAAATCGAATTTCATGCCGTGATAGTGCGCGTTTAGCGCCCGCAGTAAAGCGGAAATGCCAAACTAGCACCGCGCCTCGAGACCTACGGCGTCGCCACGCGAGCCTCGACTGCCGACTGGCTCCCTCTGCTTCGGTCACTTGGCATTCGCCGCTTTTAAGAGCTTACTTTCCACTTCCAACGGAATCGTCACGTCGAAATAAATCACCACGGGCTTTTCGTCGAGGGTGCATTCCATGACATCGCAGTTGTCTTGCAGACTTTGCCGCTTCAAGTCCGCCCCGATGTAATTCAGGATCGTGTACTCCTCGTCCACGGCAATAACCTTGTAGGCCGTTTTGGCGGTCTTGCCGTCGCCGGAGGCGACGATGGACGTCGCGAGGCCGTAAAACATCAGGCGGTGAAAAATCCCGCCGTCATTATCGCCCGACTTGAGGAGCAGGTTGGCGAGCATCATATGCACTTTGGCATCCACTGGACATTGCTTGAGCCAGGCTGTCGATTTGGCAATGAAATCGGCTGGCTTCCCCTCGTCATAGAGTTTCAAAAGCGCTGTCCGGTCGGGGTTGGATATCCAACTGGCGTGAAATGTAGGAGTTTTTGCATAAGCGAGGCGCAACTGGAGAAAATAATCCGAGGCGGATTTCGCGTCTGGCGGCGCGAGGTCGGCAGCGAGGGCGGTGGAGACAAGGAATCCGAGACCGGCAATAAGGCGCAGAAGGGAGTGCATGGGTTTAAGACGGTCGGAATGGAAAGAAATTAGGATATTACGCTGGAAGAGTGGCTGGCAAAACTTGAATTGGAGGTGGGGCGGGGTTCCGGCGCTCCTTCAGAGCGCGGTTTTTTGTTTTTTCGGGTACCCAGGGTAGCTCCCGCTTCGCGGGCGCTACCCTGGGTTGGGCTCCGGCAGCCCTTCGGGCTGCGGGAAAGGGAGCGATCTTTCGGATACGGGGATGGGAGCGATCTTTCGGGCTGCGGGAAATTTTTTGGAGTGCGGCGGCTTGACGCCGCTTTTCTTCGGGGCTCGAAAATTCCGTCGTTTGGGAGTGTCGTTTAGCGTCAAGAATTCACCACGATTCGGTGAAAGCGGCGTCAAGCCGCCGCATTCCAAAAAATTGCCTCCTAAAACCCCTTGCGGAAGTTGGGGGAGTTGGCGAACATGGAATTTCCATGGTGAAAATCGTTTCCAATTCCGTCACGCTGGTCTGGTTGCGGCAGGACTTGCGGCTCGACGACCAGCCGGCTCTGGCGGCGGCGTTGGCGACGGGCGGGCGGGTGGTGCCGGTGTATATATGGGCGCCGGATGAAGAAGGGGCTTGGGCACCGGGTGCGGCTTCACGGTGGTGGCTTCATCATGCGCTGGTGGATTTGGATGGGCAGTTGCGGGCGCGGGGGCTGCGCTTGATTCTGTGCGCGGGGCCGACCCGGGAAGCGTTGCTTGCGCTGGCGCGCGAAACCGGGGCGGCGCGGGTGTTCTGGAGCCGACGCTATGAGCCGGCGGTGCGGCGGCGCGATGACGCCGTGCTGGCGGTGTTACGCGGGGCGGGATTGGAAGCGCGGGAATTTTCCGGGACGTTGTTGTTTGAGCCGGAGAAGATTTTCAACCGATCTGGAAAGCCGTTTCAGGTGTTCTCGGCGTTTTGGCGGCATTGTTTGGCGCTGCGGACGCCCACGGTTGGGAAGCCCCTGTCCAAGGACCTATCCGGGGTTTCCCCGCAGCGCTGGCCAACATCGGTGGCTTTGGATTCCCTGAATCTGCAGCCCGAGAAGAAATGGGATGAGGGATTCTATTCCGCGTGGGATCCGACTATGGCGGGCGCGGGGCGGCGATTGAAGAAATTTTCCATGGAAGCCTTGGCGCGTTACGCGGTCGAGCGGGATTGGCCCGCGCGGGATGGGTCGTCGCGCATGTCGCCGTATTTGCACTTTGGACAAATTTCGCCGCGGCAGGCGTGGGTGGCAGGGGCGTCGTCGTCTAAATTCCAGGCGGAACTGGGCTGGCGGGAGTTCGCGCATTATCTTCTCTGCCATTTCCCGCAGTTGCCCGAGAAGCCCTTGCGGG
>CAZLPS010000208.1:0-3794 GCA_964561455.1 uncultured Opitutales bacterium | reverse complement strand
TTATCACATTGAGCTGGCCGGAGAATTGCGACCAATCGCCGGTCAAATCGGTGCGAACATAGGGGACACTGAGCGTGAGATTGCCGCCGCCCGTGACCGTGCTGGAAATGGCATGGCGCTGGGCGGCGAGAAGGGTGCCGTTGCTGAGGACAAAAATAGGATTTGGAAACGTGCCGGAGCCGGGGAGATTACTGCCACTCCAGTCAAAAATGGTCAACGCGCCGCCGTCAAAGGTGACTGGGCCGGAACCGAGGCCGGCGTCATTGGCATTCACGCTGCCGAGGGCGAGCGTACCGCCCTGTAAAATCGTTCCACCGGTGTAGGTGTATGGCCAGGAAAAATTGAGCGTGGCCGTGCCATTGTTGGTGTGAGTGATGTTTTGGGAAAGAACGATTTGGGTGCTGTTGGTAATACTGGCGATGGTCGTCCCATCCGTGAGACCGTTGATGTTGTTCGTGTTCACCGTGACTAACATGCCGGGCGACAAACCCGCTGAACTCGACACCGTCACGGTCGTGCTATTGACGGCCAGTGTGCAATTGGAGACGGAGACCAAATTCGGCGCCAGGGTGAGCACGCCATTGCCGGATTTCGTCAGCGCCATCGCGCCGCTGAGGGTGCCGGAGCCGGAGAGCGTGTAATTTTTCGCGCCGGTGACGGTGACGGAGTTGGGGGTAAGCGTACCGTTGAGGGCAATGGCGCTGGTGTTGGAGCCGGTGCCGTCGATAGTCACGGCGTCGCCTGAACCGAAAGAAGTGGATGAGCTGTTTACCGTAAAACTCGCGGTGGTGTTATTGTCCCAGGTGCTCGACGGTGGGCTGCTGCTCCAGGTGATGCTGCGACCTGAAGAAGGCGGTGGCGGCGGGGGCGCGGGGGCTTCGAGATCAATGTAATCATACATGAAGCAGGCGGTGGCGTGCGTGCTGTGGTATTCGTGGTCAAGGGTGATGAAGTTGGCGCCGACATGCAGTTTGCTCGAGGGAATGGCGATGTGGGCGATGGAGTATTTGCTGTGGATGCCTTCCCGAATGTACGTCGTCGCACCCGGGTCGGCGTTGTCGGGCGTGAACGTCGTGAGAATGGTGGAGTCGTCGTTGACGCGGATGACCTGGATGGAACTGGGCGCGGCGTAGGCAATGGTGAGGTAATAAGTTCCGGACACCACGGAAGAGAGATTGAAATTGATGTGCCATTTCCAAGGCGAGGTGAGGCCC
Source organism: uncultured Opitutales bacterium (assembly GCA_964561455.1). Taxonomy (GTDB): domain Bacteria; phylum Verrucomicrobiota; class Verrucomicrobiia; order Opitutales; family JABDGR01; genus JABDGR01. The sequence continues at coordinate 2,580 of CAZLPS010000208.1, read as the reverse complement.
ACGTTGTCCACGGAATGGACGTAATTGAGGGCGGTGGCCCAGTTATTGTCGCTGACGTTGTATTCGAGCGGATTGGAGAACTCGGTGTTGAAGTTGGCCCAAAGATTCGGCTTGGCGTATTCGTCGCCGTGCTTGAATTCAGCGGCGGTGCGGTCCGGGATGCCGATTTCCCAGACGAGGCTGGTGCCGCTGTGAGGAACACTCCAAGTCAGCGTGCCGAGATTTTTGGTGGTGTTGGCCGTCAGCGAGCCAAGGGGGGTGGAGAATTCGCCGACGGCGCCGGTACCCTGACTGGTGCCGGCGCTATAGGCATAGAGCTGGTAGTTGGCGGGGTTGCCGAACGAATCGGTGGCGCGGACGTTGGGGATGGTGAAGGTGCCGTTGGCGTCGGCCTGAACCCAAAATTGGTAGTCGGCCGCCTGGAACTGCCAGTTGTCGGGCGCGTTTTCGGCGCCGGAGTCGGGTGCGGCAAGGCCTACCCACGCGCCGGCGGCGGAGACACCCGGGCGCAGGGCATCGTTAATGACGAGGTGCCCGGTAACGGTGGCGCGCTGGGCGGCAGTGGCGTAAGCGGCATTATTGAGCCACGAATACGGCCACGCCCCTTTCTCGGCGAGCGACTGAGTTTTGGCGTCCTGCCAACTGAGGTCGCCGGTGGATTGGCTGTTAAAATACAGCGCCCACGGGCCGAAGGTCTTGGTCCACGCCACATTGGCGGCGACGGTGATGCCGACGTTGTCGTAGTGATTGCTGACAATGTTGTTATACATGAGGCCCTCGCCATGGCTGTATTCGCACATGGTCGGGCCGTTGTTCATGTATTCGCCGCTGGGGTTGAGGATCCATTCGCCGACTTGATTGACATCGCTGGCGCGGCCCCACGCGCCGAGTTGCGGGTAGTCAAAGGTGTAGGAGTACTTGCCGTACAACTGACCGTTGAAAAGGCCAGTGGTGGCTTGGAAGATTTCCTTGGGCAGGCCATTGACGTTAACCGAATTGGTGACATCGGAAAAAGTCGGCTCAAGGGAAATGCGATTGAGCTGGGTGCCGCTGAGGCTCAGGCCGGTCTTGACGGTGTCAATGTAGCTTTTCTCGCAAAGGAAATTGGTGGAGTCGTGCGCGGCGGGCCAAATCATCTGGATGAAGGCAATGTTGCACAACGGGTAGGTCACCGGATGGTTCGCGACGAGGTAGATGTACAAAGCGGAGTTGCCCTTCCCGAGGACGTAGTGAATTTCCATGTCCACGGCGACGAGGTTGGTGGCGGGGTTGTAGGTGCGCTTGTAGCCGAGATCAACATTGCTGCCCGTCGTGGTGGTGCTGAGGTAGGCGCTGTCCTGGCTGCCGTCAGGGTAGAAGTAATAGTAAATATAGTAATGGTTGCCGAAGCCACCGGTATTGACGCCCGATTGGCTGATCATCTGCACCCCATTGGCCTGCGGGGTGCCGGATAAGCCAGGCTTGAGGTATTTGATGGACTCCACATTGCCGTTCGAGGCCACGTCCACATGCAGAATCCCGTTATCCAAAAAATGGTCGGTATGGCTGCCATAGGCCTCCGTCCCCGTCGTGACGTTGGTCGTGACCGACGACGTGAAGCCGCCCGGGCTGTTGGCCAGGGCGGAGGGCGCCGTCGCCATCCAAAAAGCGAAACCAATCAGCAACCAAGCCAGTTGTTTTAATCTTCGGAGGCAGGACAGCGCAGGCAGGAATTCTGCACAGGGGGACATGGGTAAACACCAACGTCGCAAACCTAACAGAAAAAGAAGGAAATTGCCAGCCGGAAGGCATGGTGTCTGGCGTTGCATGTTGACAGGCCAGTCCAGGCGTCGCGACGCAATGGGCTGGTTTCCGGGGGACCAGTTTCCGTGGATTGAAGGGCGTGTTGCCCAAAACGGAAATTTCAGATTTCAAATTTCAGATTTCAGAATGCACGGATGAAACCAACGATATCGGCTCGGAAAATGGATTCTGGCATTTCGGCAACGGGCCCTGAAATCCACGGTTATTATCGTGCCCTCGCTACGCGAGGCGGCGGGCGGCGCGGGCGGCGGGGTGAGTGGCATGGGCATCCGGCCCGTGCAGGAGTGGAAGACAGAGGTGCATGGGCAAGATGCCCATGCTACTCCGGGCCAGGATTGGAATCGTGGACGACGCAGAGGAGAGAGGAACTGGAGGGGGGGATTTCAGATTTCAAATTTCAGATTTCAGAATGCAGAGGGACGGGATGGGGGAAGGGAGACCGGGGAATGCAGAATGAAGAATGCAGAAGGGCGAGGGGGATATGGGACCTTTGGGGGTTTTGAGATTTGAATATCGGTATTTACATGGGTGGGGAAAAGCGGGAAGCTGGCGTAATCTGTGGTCTGGCGATGGGCTTCCCCACCCTTTTATGCGTTTTGAATGAAAAACCGTTTACTGAAAATTCTTCTCCTGCTGCTCTGCGCCGTGCCGTTGGTCGCGGCCACGGTGGAATCGCATCCGTGGGGTAATTGGCTGAAGTGGGGTGACCAAGGCGATGGGACCTATTTAAATCCGGTGGTGCCCAGCGATTATAGCGACGTGGATTGCATTCGCGTG
>CAZLPS010000207.1:0-3795 GCA_964561455.1 uncultured Opitutales bacterium | reverse complement strand
AAGTTGCCATTTCGAAACGCATCGAAAAAGCCGAGCAAACCGCGCTCGACGTGCTGTTCAGCGTGGTGCTGACCGGCCGCTACCAAATCGAGCTGGCGAAGAAGCTGCTGGAACGCCAGGAGCGCTTTGACCGCATCGTCCTCGACAAAAAGATTGAAAGCCGCGAAGCCTATTTCCTGCACCTCCCGAAGCTGATCGAGCAAAGCGATGCGCTCGAGGACCGGCTGGCCAAGGCCTGGAAGGAAGCCCACCGCAACAGCGACGAGACCCAGAAGAAGCGCGCGCTGACGCGCTACCACAAGCTCGAGGCGGAAATCCGGCCCTTCTTCCGCAAATTCTGCTTCAAGCTAAAGGTGTTCGAGGAATTCCTCGACCAGCTTTCACCAGTCCTGCGCGAAGTGGAAGACCACCTCGAGGAACTTGCCCTGGCTGAGAAAATTGCGCATCGCCGCAAGCGACTGAACCCCGCCGCCATCAAGCGCCGCCTGCGCACCATCGAGAACGAATACCGCCTGCCGCCGATGGAGCTGCTCAACCTTGTGCGCGAGGCCCGCAAGGCCATGCGCGAGGCGCACCGCGCCAAGACGGAAATGGTCGAGGCCAATTTGCGCCTCGTGATTTCCATCGCAAAGAAATACACCAACCGCGGCCTGTCCTTCCTCGACTTGATTCAGGAGGGCAACATGGGCCTGATGAAGGCCGTCGAGAAATTCGAATACCGCCGCGGCTACAAATTCTCCACTTACGCCACCTGGTGGATTCGCCAGGCCATCACGCGCTCCATCGCCGACCAGGCGCGCACGATCCGCATTCCGGTGCACATGATTGAGACCTTGAACAAGGTCATGCAGGTGCAGAAGCAGCTCCTCCAGGAACTCGGCCACGAGCCGACCCCCGAGGAAGTGGCGGACGAGATGAACCTGCCCGTCGAGCGCGTGCAGCAAATCATGAAGATGGCGCAGCAGCCCATCTCCCTCCAGTCCCCCGTCGGCGACAGCGACGACACCAATTTCGGCGACTTCATCGAAGACAAGGCCGCGGAAAACCCGTACGACATGACGGCCTATTCGCTGCTCCGCGAAAAAATCATGGACGTGCTCGACTCGCTGACCGAGCGCGAGCGCCGGGTGCTTTCGCTGCGCTTTGGTTTGCAGGACGGCTACAGCCGCACGCTCGAAGAAGTGGGCCGCCAGTTTAAAGTCACCCGCGAACGCATCCGCCAAATCGAAGCCAAGGCCCTGCGCAAAATGCGCCACCCGACGCGCATCCGCCAGTTGCATGGCTTCTTTGAGGGCGAATTCTCGACGACCGGCCCGGGCTTCGAGCAGTTCCGCAAGCCCAACTAGGCGGCACCGGCCCCCACCGGCAGACGCAGGCTTGCGGCAGGGAGATTTTTTCATCTAAATGGCGCGGATATGCGACTTTGCCAATATCTTCTGCTCGCGATTCCCAGTACCCTTGCGCTCGCCGGTTGCTCGCATCCCAAGGCCGCAGACGACATCGCCAAAAATGGCGGACTGTACAACAAGTTCGTACCGGCGGCCCGCACCACGGTGGTCGGCCAGGTCTACTATCCGGAACTCGACATCGCCATTGCCTCGGTTGATCTTTCGCACGCGCCGTTTCCTCAGGGAACCTTCCTCGTCACCCGTGACGCCCAGCAGCAACCGACGGCTGTTTTGCAGGCCACCCGTCAAGTGAGCTTTACCGGTCAAGGGATGATGATTGTCTCCGGCACGCCGAAACGGGGCGAAGAGGTGGTGGAGCCCGGCCCGGAGTTGGCGCGATTGGTGCAGGACAATATCAATACCTACCTCGTCGCTCATCCCGCGCCGGCACCCTCTCCCGCCCCGGCGGCAGCGTCCGCCCCCGCGGGCACCACTCCGGCGGTGACGCTGACGCCGATTTCGCCGTCGGCAACCGCCAAGTAATAAAAGGCGCGTCACCCCGCCAATGGTTGTCCGCCATGTTTTCCCTGAAGAATAAAACCGCGCTCATCACGGGAGCCGGCTCCGGCATTGGCGCCGCCATTGCGGTCGTTTTCGCAAAAGCGGGTGCGACCGTTTGGGTGGTGGACCGCGATCCCGCCGCGGGCGAGCGCACGGTGGCCACGATTCGCTCCGCTGGAGGCGCGGCGGATTTCGCCCTGCTGGATGTCAGCAATGAAGCCGACGCCCTCGCGCTCGCCGCGCGCCTTCCCGTGCTCGATATTCTGGTCAATAATGCCGGCATCGGCCACGTGGGCGGCTTGCTCAATACGACAGCGGCCGACCTCGACCGCCTGCACGCGGTCAATGTGCGGGGTTCATTCAATCTCTGCAAAGCATTCGTCCCCGCGATGCTCGACCGCAAGGCGGGAAGCGTCATCAATCTGGCGTCGGTCAGCGGTGTTCTGGCCGTGCGCGACCGCCTGGCTTACACGATGACGAAGCACGCCGTCGTCGGCCTGACCAAGGCGCTGGCCCTCGACCACTCGCACACGGGCGTTCGCTTCAACGCCATTTGCCCGGGGCGGGTGGAAACGCCCTGGGTGCAATCGCGCATCGCCGAATACCCCGACCCCGCCAAGGCGTACAAAGAAATGGCATCCACCCAACTCACCGGCCGCATGGGCAAGCCGGAGGAAGTGGCCGCCGCCGCCCTGTATCTCGCGAGTGATGAAGCCGCCATGGTCACCGGCTCCTGCCTGATGATTGACGGCGGCTGGAGCGCGGGGAAATAGGTTAGGCGCTTTTCCTTTTGCCCGTCGGACTTCGGCTTCAGATCCGGCCCTCGCGTTGTCCTGACCGCCACGGCCGTGACCGTAAAACGGTCTGAACTATTTTACGACATACAAGAAAATAGTCCCAAGTGTGAACGCCCCCGCCTTTACACCGACGTCCTGCAAGATTCGGCCCATTTACATACGGCACTGAGAGGTAAAGCACGTCCCCGCCAGACCCTTGAGTCAGATCGATTGCCAGTTCATTGATGGCGGAGGAACCGGACCACGTCATTGTGGTTTCCCAACAAGCGAAAGTAAAGGTAGCCTTTGTGAAGGGAAAAAACCAGCCGTTGTTGCAAACCCACGCGGTACTCATAAACCCCGTCGCGCAATTCCCGAATGCCGACGCCACCATGGACGTGCGGATTGCCGAAACTCTGCCGCACCTCTTCGATGCGCCGGCCAATTTCCTGCCGGTTTGGCTTGGATAAAGTGCGCAAATCTTCGAGCAAAGAGGGATCGAGTTCAATCCGCAAGGAGCGCTTCGATGTCGCCACGGAAAGTTTTGGATTTCCCCAGCCGAACGTTTCGTTCAGCATGGGCTTTTATTTTGCGGGCGGCATGGCGCATTTGGGCGCGCGTCAGACCGTATTCAGTTTCCGCATAATCCCGCGATACCACTTCCACGGGCCGCAGGGCGACCACCCGCCCGCGCACGACGATACCGATGTCATCGCCGCTCAGCGCTTGGCGCAAAACAGCCGATAAATTGACCCGCGCTTGAGTGGGAGTAAGAGTGGTCACGCTCGCAAATAAGACGCAAATGCGAGCATTTGTCAAGATGGAGTTGGCGGGAGGAAAGGAGACGAACCATTCCGGCAAAAGGCCGAAAATGAGTCAGGCTGAACCTTTCGACCTGGAAATGAACCGAGGAATTCGGCTCTACCAGCCGGGGCGATGTAAGCAAACTGGCTGCCACCGCCCTCCGGCACCCCCGACCCGATGCCTTTCTCAATAAATCCAGGTCGAAAGGTTTAACCTTCTCTGAAGAATCGTCGTCAAGGAGTAAACATGGGAATAGTGGGTAAAGC
>CAZLPS010000206.1:0-3861 GCA_964561455.1 uncultured Opitutales bacterium | reverse complement strand
TACAATGGCGGCAACAGCACCTTTAGCCCCATCAACCCGGCTTCCGCCCCAGCGCCCACTGGCGGCAGCCTTCTTACGGGGTCAGGCGTTTCATGTTAACATTACAACCTCCAACGCAATCTGACGTTGTATTGCCCGCCTGCTATGGCAATTATTCTGTTTGCAAACAATTCGACTCAATTCCTTTGTTAACATGCAACGCCTGACCCCATATGACCCCTGCATTTAGCGGCGGCCTCGTGATCAATGGCACTTCCAGTTCATTAGGCCTTACTAATATCACGTGTATTTTTGGGAATATAGGCTTTGTGGCTGGCTACGGCGCTTCGGCGACCGGCGTCCGCTCCGCCGCCCTCGGCGGCAATGCTTCGGCCACGGGCAATTGGTCCGTCGCGTTGGCCAACGGCGAGGCGGGCGGTTATCAATCCCTCGCCGCCGCCTTTGGGGTGGCCAACGGTACCGGCTCGGTCGCCCTCGGCGCTGGCACCGCCACCGGCAATTGGTCCTTCGCTTTTGGCAACAATTCCCTCGCCAACGCCACCGGTGCCATCGCGCTGGGCGACACCGCCTCCGCCGAGGCCGTCAACGCCCTCGCCCTGGGCACCAATGTCACCGCCAGCACCTGGAGTTCCGTCACCGTCGGCCACTTTAACACGGACATCACGGGCAACACCACGGAGTGGGTGGCCACCGACCCCGCCTTCATCGTCGGCATCGGCCAAAATTCCTCGGCCACCGCCAATGGCCTCGTGGTGTTGAACAACGGCCAGTCCACTTTCGGCGACAATTACGGCAACACCATCGTCCTCGACCCCGGCAACCAGAAGATTACCTTCAGCGACGGCCTCGTCATCCACGACCCCGGAGCCACGTTGGTGGTGAACGGCACCACGAACGCCACCATCACCCTTGACCCAGACAACCAAAAGATCATGTTCAGCAATGGCCTGACCCTCGCCAAAGGCAGTGCAAATTTGACGCTGACCATCGGCAGCGCCGGTTTCGCCGTCGGCGACTACGCCAACGCGACAGGCACGGGCGCCATGGCCTTCGGCGCCCATTCCACGGCCAATGGTACTGCCGCCTTCGCCGCCGCCAATGGCTCGGCCAATGGCACCGGGGCCATCGCCCTCGGGAATCTCAGTATCGCCAACGCCACGGGAGCCATCGCTCTGGGCGGCGGCAATGCCACGGCGAGCAATGCCCTCGCCGTCGGCGCCAATTCCCGCGCCAACGGCACGAATTCCATTGCCTTGGGCAACGGCTCACTGGCCAACGCCACCAACGCGATTGCCCTGGGCACCAATGTCACTGCCAGCACCTTTAATTCCATTACCGTCGGACATTACAACACCAATATCGCCGGCAATCTGACTACTTGGCAGTCAAAGGACCCGGCCTTTATCGTGGGCATCGGCCAAAACTCCAACACCACGGCCAACGGCCTCGTCATCCTCAACAGCGGCATCATCTATTCCGGAGTGGGCAACGGCACCGACAGCACGACGGGCATTCCAACCGGAAACGGTGCCTATATGGCGTGGGATCCGGCCCATGGCAATTTTGTGGCCGGTGGCAATGTGGCCACGGGCTCTTCTTTTAATTCGAACGGCCAGGTCGCGATCGGCTCGAATTTAATCAACAATGGCCAGGGTGCGGTATCTTTGGGCTGTTCAGCTAACGCCACGGGTACCGGCGCGGTCTCCATCGGTGCCGCGAACCAAGCCGCTTCCAATTACGCCGTTTCTATGGGTTTTTTGAATGGCGTGTACTCACCCGGGGGCGTTGCCATCGGATATGGCAACGCCATCAACGGTGGAAACGGCGGATTTTCCGGTGGTTACAATGGCACTGCCTCGGGCACTGGCGCAATTACTTTGGGCAACAACACTATCGCCAATGGCAATTCAGCCATCGCTATCGGCAATCAGGCGAGCGCCGCAGGTAACGGCACGGTCGCCATGGGCACCAACGTCACCGTCAGCAACGATGGCTCCGCCGCCCTCGGCAACAACCTCACCGTCAGCGCCGACCACGCCCTCGTCGGCGGCCAATGGGCCCTCAACGTCAATTCGACCTCGAACATCATCTTTGCCATCGGCAATGGCAATTCCACGACCTCCTCCAACGCCATCACCGTCACTAAAAATGGCAGCCTCACTCTCAGTGGCGGGGCCACCATTGGCAGCAATACCACGAACTCAACTATCTCCGGCAACATCACCTACACCAAACGCCAAGGTGACATTTATATGGGCGCGTTCTCAAGTAATTCAACGGACCAGGCACCCTGACCGAATGACTGCCGTCCTGAATTGCTTTTTACGATTCCGACCACCCTCGCGCTCAAGCCCACCATCCATGTGCACTCTTCCTATTTCTGCCCGGCTGATGAGGTGCGTCATCTTGACCGGTGCGATCTTCTACCCGGCAATCGCGTTGGCGGCAGATCTGCCAGCGCCCACTTATCCGCAATGGTGGCTGGACCACAGTTTGTCCGGTGCCCAGCCGCCCGCCCCGAGCAATACCACGGCATTCAACGCTTGGGTGGCGCAAAACTATTCCCCCGTCAACCTCGGCCAATTGAAGAACTTTGCCGCCCAAGCCCAAGCCTACCTCGACAGTCAATTGGCCCCTTTTGGCGGGGCCGGGACCGATATCAACAACTTGATTAATTCCTTTGGTGCGACCTCATCCGTTAATTATGCGCCAGCCAATTTGGGTCAGCTCAAGAATGTGGCCAAGCCGTTCTATGACCGGCTTATCGCCGTGGGTTTCGATACCAAAAGCAATTTGAATTTCCTAATGTACGGTAACGCCTCTGCCGGAAACTGGACGTTCAACTCCCCCTGGCCTGATCCGCCGCCGGGACCCGGCGAGACCGGATACGATTCCGGCAACTATACTGCCTGGGTGCAATTAAACTACGCACCTGTGAATCTGGGGCAGCTTAAATTGGCGTTCTCGTTCGATTTTGAAAGAGTCGTCCTCGCTCCCAGCCTCTGGCTCGACGCCGGTGTGGGCATAACGATGAATGGCTCGAATCGCATCAGCCTTTGGGCGGACACCTCCGGCCTGAGCAATAATGCCACCCAAGCGACGGATGCGGCCAAGCCGCTCTGGGTGGACAACGTAATCAACGGCCACCCCATTGTAAGACTTGACGGCGTCAATGGCACCCTGGCCATACCGAGTGTCGCTACCGGCAATTTCACCATCTTTCTGGTGGCCAAGGCCACCACCACCCACGAAATAGATTCTGAAAGCACCACCGGGTCTGACGGCGCATCCGGCCAAAAATACATCCTGGCCGGGCCTTCACCGGGCGGGGCGAATGCCAGCGCCGCCCTCTCGCTCGGAACAAACGGGGTTTCCTATTACGAACGCAGTGCCAGTGCCTTGCCGCCGCTGGCGGTTTACAACGGGACGGTGGGCAACACCACCGCGCTCATTTGCCTCTCGAACCAAGCCCAAAGTTCCACCCTCTACCTCAATGGGCAACTTGTCCGGGTGGGGTTGACCTCCACCGCCAACGCGACCCTGGCCCCCACGGAAATCGGCTTGGACACCGCGGGGGGTTTTGCCGGGGACATTGCTGAACTGCTGATTTACAATCGCGCCTTGACGATTCAGGAGCGCGCGAACGTGGAAACGTATCTTAGCCGAAAATACGCGCTCAACCTCACCCCGCAAATCACGATTTCCGCGCCGGTGAACGGCGCGAACTTCGCCGCCAGCCGAGTGGACGTGAATGGCGCGGTGACCCACACGCTCCCGCTGCAAAGTGTCACCGTCAACGGGATTGCGGGGTATGAACCGGCGAGATAGGTAACACTTAATCCAGGGAGATAGGTTACAGTT
>CAZLPS010000205.1:0-4051 GCA_964561455.1 uncultured Opitutales bacterium | reverse complement strand
TTTGCAAGGACTTCAACGCCCGCACCAAGGACCAGGCCGGCATGATTCTGCCCGTGGTCATCACGGTCTTTGCCGACAAGTCGTTCACCTTCATCCTCAAGTCGCCGCCGGCGAGCATCCTGCTCAAGAAGGCTGCCAACATTGCCTCCGGTTCGAAGACCCCCAATCGCGAAAAAGTCGGCAAGGTCACCAAGAAGCAGCTGCTCGAAATTGCCCAGCTCAAAATGAAGGACCTGAACACGCCCGACCTCGAAGCCGCCTCCCGCATGATCGCCGGCACCGCCCGCCAGATGGGGCTCATCGTCGAAGGTTAAACGCGAAATTTTTCAATATTGAATTTCGAATTGCGAAACCGCCGCCCACTCCCACTCACCTTACACCCAATTTTTCCTTTGCGAATGACGAAACCTCGCCGGCCCCCGCGCCGATTGCGCCTTGATCCATTTCGAAATTCGTAATTCAAAATTCAAAATTCCCGTCTTTATGGTCAAACTCTCCAAACGTTATAAAAAGTCGCAGGAAGTTGGCGACCTCGCCAAGCCCGTCGCCCTCGCCGATGCCATCAGCCTGCTCGCCCGCATGCCCGCCACGAAGTTTGACGAGACCGTCGAGCTGCAGGCCCGCCTGGAAATTGACCCGAAACAAAGCGACCAGTCCGTCCGCGGCACCGTCGCCCTGCCCAACGGCTCCGGCCGCAAGGTGCGCGTGCTCGTCTTCACGGAAAACCCCGCCGAGGCCACCGCCGCCGGCGCGGATTACGCCGGGCTCGAAGACTTGATGAAGAAAATTACCGACGGCTGGATGGATTTTGACGTGGCCATCTCCACGACCAACGCCATGAAGTCCGTCCGCTCCATCGCCCGCGTGCTCGGTCCCAAGGGTCTGATGCCCAATCCGAAATCCGGCACCGTGGTGGATGATGTCAAAGCCGGCATCAAGGCCGTCAAGGCCGGTCGCGTGGAATTCAAAATGGACAAGACCGCCAACGTCGCGATCGTCGTCGGCAAGCGCTCCTTTACGCCCGAAGCCCTGGCCCAAAACGCCGCCGCCGCCCTCGAGGCCCTCGGCAAGGCCAAACCCGAAGCCATCAAGGGCAAGTTCATCAAGAGCCTGACCCTCAGCTCGACCATGAGCCCCCCGGTGCGCATCGACGCCAAGGAATACAGCAGCCTGTAAGCGAATTAAGAATTATGAATTAAGAATTAAGAAGTAGAACCGCCACCCAAATCACTTCTCAATCTTTTCTTTCACGATTCGCCTCCCCGGTTCTCCATTACTTCATAAATCATAAATCCTAATTCTTAAATCTTTCCCACCATGCGCCCAGAAAAAAAATTCCTCGTTGACGAAGTGTCCGGGCATCTCGGCAAATCCAGCTATGTGTTCCTCGCGGATTACCGCAAGGTGACCGTGGCCGACACAGCCGATCTCCGCGCTTCCCTGCGCGCTCAGCAGGCGGAATACCACGTCGTCAAGAACAGCATCCTCAATGTGGCCGCGCGCGAGCGCAAATTGCCGGAATTGGACGGCAAGTGGCTCACCGGCCAGACCGCCATCATCGTCGGCGGGCGCAACCCCAGCGAAGTGGCCAAGATCCTGACGAAATATTTCAAAGACAAGGAAAAGCTCGCCGTCAAGGGCGGCGTGCTCGGCGCCAGCCGGCTCAGCGCCGCGGACGTCCAGGCGCTATCCACTCTGCCGAGCGTCGATGTGCTCCGCGCGCAATTGCTCGGGTTGCTCTCAACGCCTGCGACCAGCCTCGTGCGCGTCCTTCAGGGCGTGCCGCAAGGCCTGCTCAATGTGCTTGCGGCCAAAGCCGATGCCGGCAAGGCGCCTGCGGCTGAAGCGGCCCCGGCCGCCTAGTTGTCGGGATGGCCGTCTGCCGTCCCTCCTTTTTCGCTCTCTCTTAACTAAACCTAAACGTTCCAAAGAACCCCGTCAGGGACAACCTGTCCTTAAATGCCCCAACCGGGGCGCTGACCGTTCACGGAAGCTAATCACATGTCAGACATCACCAAAGATCAAGTCGTCGACTGGCTGAGCAATCAGTCCGTCATTGAAATCGCCGGGCTCGTCAAAGTCCTCGAAACCAAGTGGGGCGTCAGCGCCGCCGCTCCCGTGGCCGTTGCCGCCGCGCCCGCCGGTGGCGGAGCCGCCGCCGCGCCCGCCGCTGCCGTTGAAGAAAAGACAGAGTTCACCGTCATCCTCAAGGAAGCCGGAGCCAATAAGATTGGCGTCATTAAGGAAGTGCGTGCAGTCACCAACCTGGGTCTCAAAGAAGCCAAGGATCTGGTCGAAGGCGCGCCGAAGACCCTCAAGGAGGGCGTTAACAAAGCCGACGCCGAAGACATTAAAAAGAAGCTCACCGCCGCCGGTGCGACGATTGAGATCAAATAACCCTTCGCTTAAGCCTGAGCATCTACATCGCGATTTTCTTCCGTGGCCCGACGACGCTGGGAATTTCCCAGCGTCGTGCGGGCTGCGTTTGCGTGGTTTCCTAACCCTTAAACTTTAATTCCCACTCCTCCCACCATGTCCGCCCACGCCCACGAACGCCAGAATTACGGCAAGCTCCGCGAAGTCATCCCGCCGCCGAACTTGATCGAGAACCAGATCAACTCGTTCCTCGAGTATCTGCAAAAGGAAGTGCCGCCGTCGCAGCGCAAGCCGGTGGGCCTGGAGGCGGTGTTCCGTGAAGTGTTCCCCATCGCCAGCTATGACGGCCGGGCGACCCTCGAGTACGTGAACTACAATTTAGTGGGTCCCAAGAGCACGGAGATGGAGTGCATTCGCGAAGGCATCACCTATTCCATTTCGCTTTACGTCAAGCTACGCCTGCGCGAGGAAGACGTGTCCACTGACGAGGAAATTTACATGGGCGAACTGCCGATGATCACCGAGCGCGGCTCGTTTGTCATCAATGGCGCCGAGCGCGTCATCGTTTCCCAACTCCACCGTTCGCCGGGCATCTGTTTCGAAGCGACCCCGCATACCAGCGGCAAAACGCTGTTTTCCTTCCGCATTATCCCCGATCGCGGCACCTGGCTCGAGGTCCAGTTCGACCAGAACGACCTCCTGTACGTCTATTTCGACCGCCGCCGCCGCCGCCGCAAGTTCCTCATCACCACGCTCCTCCGCGCGCTGGGCTTTGGCGCGGACTTCGACATTCTCAATCTTTTCTACAAACTCGAAGACCTGAAGACCAAAAAAGCCCTCGGCATTGAGGACGTTTCCAAACTGGTGCTCGTCGAAGACATTGTGGACGCCGAACGCGGCGTCGTGCTCGCCCGCGCCTTTGAGCCGCTGACCAAGACCATCATTCGCAGCTTCGAAAAAGCCAACATCGAAGAGGTCAAAGTCATTAACACGGCGGTGGACGACGGCGCCATCATCCGCGCCCTCAAGAAGGACCCAACCCACAACGAAGAGGAAGCCCTCAAGGACATTTACAAGCGCCTCCGTCCGGGTGAACCGCCCACCGCCGCGAATGCGAAGAACCTGCTCAAGCGCCTTTTCCAGGACCCGAAGCGTTATGACCTGGGCCGCGTCGGCCGCTACAAGATGAACCAGAAGCTCGGTCTCAACACCGATTTGGAACAGCGCACCATCGGCTTTGAAGACATCGTCGAAGCGACCCGTTACTTGTGCCGCCTGAAGGGTGGGGAAGGGGTTATTGACGACATTGACCACCTCGGTTCCCGCCGCGTGCGCACCGTCGGCGAATTGCTCGCCAACCAGTGCCGCATCGGCCTGGCCCGCACCGAGCGCCTCGTGAAAGAACGCATGACGCTTTATGACCAGAGCGTGGATTCGATCACGCCGCAAAAGCTGATCAACCCCAAGGCCCTCAGCACCGTCATCCGTGATTTCTTCGCCCGCAGCCAGCTGAGCCAGTTTATGGACCAGATTAATCCCCTGGCCGAGCTGACGCACAAGCGCCGCCTCTCCGCCCTCGGGCCCGGCGGCCTCAATCGCGAGCGCGCCGGCTTCGAAGTCCGCGACGTGCATCCCTCGCACTACGGCCGCATCTGCCCGATTGAAACGCCCGAAG
>CAZLPS010000204.1:0-4052 GCA_964561455.1 uncultured Opitutales bacterium | reverse complement strand
TCGTGGTCAAGGACTGCGTGTTTGAAACCCAGGACTCGGCCATCAAGATTGGCACTGAAACCACCGGGGAAATCCGCGACGTGCGCATTGAGCGCTGCGCCATCCGCTCGTCCTGCCGCAGTTTTAACATCCAATTGCGAGACGAGGGCAGCGTGCATGACATTCTGGTGCGCGACCTCACCTTTTCGTCCCGCTTTCATTCGCCGCCGTGGTGGGGCCGCGGCGAGGCCTTCTCCATCACCGCCCTCCCGCGCCATCCGGAAACCAAATTGGGTAAAATCTACAACGTCCGCCTGCAAAACCTCCGCGGGCGCGCTGAAAACAGCGGGCGCGTCCAGGGCTGCGCCCAGAGCCGACCGAAGAATATTACCCTAGAGAACATTTCCCTGTTGATGGACCGCTGGTCTGCCTACCCCGGCGGCATGTTCGACAACCGCCCGACCACCGTCGGCATACCGCTCGAAACGCACGGCACCCCGGCCTTCAGCATCCGCGAAGCCGACAAAGTCACCGTCGACCGCTGCCGCGTCGAATGGGGCGCGCTCGTCCCCGATTACTTCACTCACGCCCTCGAAGCGGAGGACGTCACCGTGCTCAAGGTCCGCAAATTTAAAGGTGCTGCGCCCATCCGGAGCGGGACGAAGCTGTGGCCATTCGCTAACCCCTCATGAATTACAGCAAGATCAACACCGTCTTGTGGATCTTCTGGCTGCTGTATTGGATGATCAGCGCCCGCGGTAATAAGAAAACCATGCAACGGCCCAAGCCAGGCCTGCGCCTGGTGGTGATTGTCGTCGTCCTCGCAGTCGGGGTGTACCTCTACCAACACCATTCTCCCCGGCTCGATATGCGCATCCTCCCCGACACCCGGCAAATGCAGCAACTTGGGACCGCCTGTACCGCCGCCGGCGTGCTCTTTTCGATTTGGGCACGGCGGATATTGGGCACCAACTGGAGCGCTGCCCCGACCATCAAGGAAGACCACGAGCTCATCACCGCCGGCCCGTATGAATTCGTTCGCCATCCCATCTACACCGGCATCCTGCTCGCACTCTTTGGCTCGATCGTCCTGGCCAACGGCCGCTTGCGTGATTTGATTATTTTTGTCTTTGCCGTGGTTCTACTATGGGGGAAATTGAAGATAGAGGAGCGTCTCATGCTAAAAGCCTTTCCCGGCACCTATCCCGACTATAAGCGCCGGACCAAGGCCCTGATTCCGTTTATGTTTTAGGCCGCCACCCCCTTGAAAAAAGGATGGATTGCCGGGGCTGTTTGGGTATTTAATGGGCGTTCCCCACCCCTCTAGAGTTATCCCCATGAAGATTGCCCCTTGTCTGATTTGTCTTGGTTTTGGCATCACGCTGTTGGGCGCTGCCCAACTTTTTGCCGCCCGCGGCCCCGCCCGCGGCCCCGCCGGTGGCGCGGCCGCCGCTCCCGCCGGGCCGACGGAATTTAAATTCGATTTCAGCGCCGGCCCGGCGAAGGACGGCTATACCAAAGTGGCGCCCACCGCGGTGTATTCACCGGAAGCCGGCTTCGGCTTCGAGCCCGGCGCGGCAATTGCCTCCGGCGACAGCGGCGACGTCGCCACCAGCGAAAAACCTTTCTTCTTTTCCGTCAAAGTTCCCGAGGGCAATTATAACGTCACGATAACGCTGGGCGATTCCGCCACGGCAACGACTACAACCGTTAAACTCGAGTCCGGCCGAATAATGGCGGAAAAATGGACGGTCCCCGCCGGGAAAACGTCCACGCGCACCTTCACCACCAATGTCCGCACGCCGCAACTGCCCGCCATCCCCAACAATGCGCCCGGGCGCAGCATCGTGAGCATGGACCAGTTCGATTCCGGCAATTCCCGCGACTGGGATGACAAGCTGAACATCGAAATCAACAGCTCCCATGCCGCCTTGCGCACCATCGAAATCAGCGCCGCGCCCACCGCGCCCACGGTGTTCCTCGCCAGCGACTCGACGGTCACTGACCGCGATGGCGGCGCCGATGTCAGTTGGGGCGCTGTGCTGTCGCTATTCCTCAAGCCCGGCGTGGCGGTCTCCAATCAGGCGCAGTCCGGCGAAACCCTGAAGTCCTTTGCCAACGCCCTCCGGCTCGACAAAATCCTGAGTCAGATGAAAAAGGGCGATTACCTCTTCATCCAGTTCGCCCACAATGACTCCAAGGCCAGTTGGCCCCAGACCTATGTGGAGCCCGCGACCACTTACAAGGCCTACCTCAAGGTCTACATCGCCGAAGCCCAGCGCCGCGGCGCGACTCCCGTGCTGGTAACTTCGATGGATCGCGTCAACTTCGGCGGGCCGGGCGGCACGACGACGAACTCCCACGGCGGCTTCCCCGCCGCCATGCGCGAAGTGGCGAAGGAGGAGAACGTGGCGTTGATTGACCTCCAACTCATGAGCGAGAAATTTTACCCGGCGGTCGGCCAAGCCAATGCCAAGAAGATTTCGGGCGACAACACCCACACCGTGATCTACGGCGGCTACGAACTTGCCAAGTGCATCGTCATGGGCATCAAGCAAAACAAGCTCGACCTCGCCAAATTCATCGTGGATGACTTCGCCGATTTTGACCCGGCCCACCCTGATCCGATTGAATCCGTGGATATTCCCGCCAGCCCCAGCAATCCCGGCGGCGGGCGCGGTGCCCGGGGTGGCAATCCCGCGGCCGGCCGCGGCGCCGCCAGCGGCGTTCCGGCGGGCGACCCGGGTCCCGGGCCGCTCTAAGCCCGACGGGAAGGTTGCGTCATTTTACCCCCATGAAAACCCTCCCCAAAATCCTCCTGCCCCTGTTGGCGCTCGCCACGGCGTCCGCCCAGGACAAGCCTTGGCAGAAGATATCGAATCCCACCGCAGCCGAGCTCGCGGCCAATTTTGCGACGCCGCCGCCGATATACAGTTCGCAGGTGGCCGCCGGCATGGGCGGCAATCCCACCGCCGACGCCGTCGGGCGGGGCCTCGACAAATTTTTGGCGATGAACATCCACGTCGTCTATGTCATGCCGGGCCAAAGCACGACCGCGCGATACCTCGATCCCGGATATTTTGATGCCGTGAAAGTGGTCGTGACTGAAGCCAAGAAGCGCAACATGTATGTGTGGTTTGACGACGAAGGCGGCTATCCCACCGGCTTTGCGGGCGGGAAGTTCACGACCGATCGCCCGGACTTGAGAATGAAGGCGCTGGGGAGCTACGAGCGCGTTCCCGTGGAAGCCGGCCAGAACTTCTCCCGCCAACTGGATGACAAGACGATTTGCGTCATTGCCTATAATCTCGAAAACAACGCTTCGCAAATCATCGAGCCCAAGAATGGGCAAATCAACTGGACTGCGCCTGCGGGCAATTGGGTGGTCGCCCTGCCAAAATGGGCCTTTCGATCCGGCCCCACCCGGTCCGCCAATAATGGCACCGGAGCCAAGGACAACACCCATTCGTTGATGGACTTCCTGGATCCCGCGGCCGACCAGCAATTTGTCGAATGGGTTTTTGATCCCTATGTTAAAGCCGCCGGCGATGAACTTGGCAAAACCCTCCTCGGATTTCGCGGTGACGAACCGTCCTTCGGTTTTAATCCATGGACGCCAAATTTTGCCGCGGAATTTCAAAAGCGGAAGGGCTACGACATTCGCCCCTACTTACCCGCCATTTCCGCCCTGGCCATCCGCGCCGGGGGCGGGGCTCGCGGCGGCGCGGCAACGGCGGCAGAAGCAAACCTCGACACCGCCCACCGCGCGTTTGCGGATTATTTCGATGTCTGGTCGGATTTGTTCGGCCAGAACTTCTTTGGCGCCGAGGCGAAATGGTGCGCAGACCATGGCATGGAGATGCAGATGCACATCGAGCATGAGGAGGCGCTTCCCCAATTGGCCAGTGCCGACGGTGATTTCTTCAAATGCATGACGGTGATGCAGGTCCCGGGCATTGACGTCATCTGGCACCAGGTGTGGCACGATGTCGTCGCTGATTTCCCGAAGCTGGCCTCATCCGCCGCGCATTTGGGCGGCCATCCGCAATCCATGAGTGAATCGTTTGCCGCGA
>CAZLPS010000203.1:0-4056 GCA_964561455.1 uncultured Opitutales bacterium | reverse complement strand
GCGTCGTCGTCCGCCAACTGGGAGATATTGCCGGCGCCAACGTTGGTCCAGGTGATCAAATCGGTGGAAGATTGCGGAACCAATTGAAAATCGGTCATGTTTTTGCGGACGCGATATTGGATGGTCAGGTAGTTAACGCCGCTGACGTTACTCACGGAAGTGCCGGGCAATTGGGCGGAGGTGGTTGTGGCGTCCAGATTCATGGCGTAGCGAACCTGATTGGGGAGGCCGTCGCTGTAAGGGCGGGCGTTGGGCAGGGCGTCATTTCCCGTTAGGCCAAGGTCACTGGCCCAACCAGTGTAGGTGAAACTCGAGACGACGGCGATGTCGCCATGGCGGTAGAGTCCCGAAAGATCCCAATAGAGATTGGTGAGGCTGGGGAGAATGGCGTTGGAAAATGTTCCGGCGAGGGAGTTGCCTGTGATGAATAGATAAAATTTACTTCCGACCGAGGGCAGGAATCCATTGAGGAAGTTTACGACCAGCCGGCCCCCGGCGGTCAGATTGCCGGCCACGTTGACCGTGCTGTACTGGGTCACCGGCGTCATGCCGGCAATTTGCAGGGTGGTCGTGGCGCTGGCCCCGAGGGTTAGATTCTGGCTGAAACCAAGCGTGCCCACCGCACCGGTTGCGCCGGGAAGCAGCCCGCCATTGACAGTGGCCGAGCCCGTGATGTTACCGGAGCCCGCCAGGGTTTGGTTGGCGCCAACGGCAAAGGCGCCATTCAGAGCGGATACATCCAAACTTCCGCCCGCCAGATTTAGAACGTTGCTCGAACTGATCGCGCCATTGCCGGTGAGCGCCAGCATTCCACCCGTGAGGTTGGTCGCGCCGGTGTAAGCGTTGTTGCCGCTGAAAGTCAAAATACCATGGCCAATTTTCGCGAATGCGCCGCCACCGCTGAGCATGCCTGACCAGCTGGCGTTGAAGCCATTGGTGTCCAGCACTGAGGTGGTGTTCGCAACGAGCGTGGCATTCACCGCGGTATGCAAGTCGAGATTGTCGATCTGCAAATCGCCCCCGGCCCAATTAAAGGCAACAGTTCCATTGCCGGATTGAATGCCGTTGTTTCCGCCTACCTGCAACACGCCGCCGCCATTCAGATTTAATACCGCGCTGGCGCCAGCACTTCCCCCAAAGATTATTGTACCCGCCGCGAGCCGCCCGCCATTGGCGATGGTCAGGGTGCCATTTACATTGTTGCCTGACGACACCATGACGCCATTCGCCACCGTCAAGGTGGAGTTGGTACCGGTAATCAGCATCGAGCCGGTTGTTCCGTAGCCAAGCGCGAGTGACCCATTCGATGTTACCTGACCCCCGTTGGCCACCGTCAAACTATTGCCGGTCCCGCCAAAACTTCTCCCAACCGCGATGTTTCCAGCGAGCGACAGCGTCGAATTCGGGTCCGACACCAGCACGGTGCCAGTCCCTTGGGAACCGATCGTCAAATTGCCTCCGCTGGTGGCATTTCCGCCATTGGTGACGGTGAGGTTGCCGGTGCCGTAAAACGCGCCCACGGTGATGTCAAATGCCACATTAAGCAGTGAATGGGCGTCGGTCACCTGCACGCTGCCGTTGCTGGTGTTATCCAAGCCATTGACGCCGATCCCAAGGTTGCCGGTGCTGGTGACATTGCCGCCATTGGCCACGGTCAAATTTCCCGCCCCAAGGAAGCCAACCTGGATGCTATTAGTCAGCGACAACGTCGAATTGGTTCCGGTCACCAGCGCGGTGCCAACGCCGCCGGGCGGTCCGCCACCCGATAACGGGCCCGTGTCGCCCCCCGAATTGCCGAGCGTAAAAGTCCAGCTGTTGACGCGCCCTCCGTTGGCCACGGTCAGGTTGCCGGTGCCGGCGTTGCCGACAATCATGCCGTTCGGTGAATTCAGGGTCGAATTGGGATCCGTAATCAGGATCGTTCCCAATGCCCCGTCGCTGGCACCGACGTTAAGCAAGCCACCATCCGTGACATTTCCGCCTTGAGACAACGTGAGGTTGCCGGTGCCCTGGTCACCCACCGTCAAATCGCCATTCGTGCTCCAAAGCGAATTTGCGCCGCTAACGAAAACGGCGCCGGTTGATCCCTTGCCGGATCCGATGCTGCCGTTGCCGGAAGCAGCCAGGATAGAACCGGCCTGGATGGTGAGCGAGGTGTTGGCCGTGCTATTGGCATCCAGCCCGACCGTGACAAAATCCGCCGCGGCATTGGCGTTCGAAATGAGTGGCTTGTTGCCGCTGCCAGTATCAATGACGACATTCCCACTGGTGGTTGGAACCGAACCGGAGGTCCAGTTGGCGCCTGTGTTCCAATTCGTGCTCGTATTGCCCGCCCATACCAATTGCGCTTTGGCAGGATCGGCGGAGAACAGCACCAGGAGAATGAAAGCCAATGCCCCAGCCCCGATTGTCCGGCGGAAGCCATTTCCCCGAGAGAATTGCAAGCCGCGCGCTCGATTCGGAGGCATAAGCGTAAAAGCACGATTCCGTGAAAAGGATGAGTGTCCTGAATGCAGAACCCGATTAATTGGTTTGGAGTGTTAGCCTAAAACAAGCATCCTAACGCAGTCGAGCAATTTGAACTTACTCCAGTTTTGGAGGCTTCGGAGTTGGGTGGACGACGGGGATCAAGGCGTCCTGGGGCAGATGGGCTTGGTCATTCTTGGCCCGAATCCGCCCGGCTATCTCCGCGTTGGGGCAACGGGGAAAGGGAGGTATGCGGTTGCATCTTCCACCCGTCGGGTGCGCTGCCTTGCGCCACGGCGCCTTTGCGCAAGAAAATTTTCCGCCTGGGTTATCGGTGAGATCCGGGAAGTTGGCAGCTTGTGCAGTTATCGCCTTCGACTCGGCTCCGCCCCAATCCGCCGAAATCGGCCCATTTTTCGCCACCGGGTTACACAAACGGGTTACACATTTCGAACCGGAGGCAGTAATGGGGGACTCGCAAGTGTGCTCGCCCAGGAGTGAGCCGCTGCGTAGTGGCGGTAGCGCTCGGGCCGCGCGGCCTTTCAAAGCTAAGCTTTGTTTTCGGAGGAGCACAGAATCAAATTTATGCCGATGAAACACGCATTCCACGTCCATGGCACCAATCGGAAAGCAATTTCCACTTAGCCAAAGGAATTCACTTTGTCTTGGGCGTAGCGGGTGAGGCCAAGGGATTTTTGGCCATGGGAAGACGACCATAGGAATAGCGTGTTTGCCTTGAAGTCAAAATCCACTGTTCCTTATCGTAGGCCAATTTGATTGAATAAAAAACTATATCGGGTCCAAATAGCTGTTCGCCGCGCAACAACATTTTCTCCGGATAAAAACGCCAGGGTCCGAAGGAGACCACGTCCGCGACTATTTCAATTTTGGAATCCTTCACCAAGGTCGCCATTTTCTTCTCATCCGAATTGCTATTGTTCAAGAAGTCCAAGAGCGCGGAGCGCAGCTGCTCGAACTGCTCCAATCCGATGTGGATAGGTGTACGAGGCTCAATTTGCCCAAAAGACCAATTGCCGCCGTCATATTGGGCCTTCGTAGTGTACATGTACAACATACTATTTCCGAGAATCGTTGCGCAATTCAGAGTCATCTCCGGTAAATTGAAGGTCCATTCACCCAAATCGACGGCGTCGCCGTTCTTTTCCGATTTGCTGTCCTCCACCGACTGAACTGTGTTTTGCAGCTCAATCTCAGGTCGCCTTTTTAGGAATTCTACGAGAGCAACGCGCAGTCTTAGTAATGAGGGGGCATCAGGGGCAACCTTCGAGCGCGGTGAGTCTTTGGACGGAGGCGGTTTGGGAATGGCCGACCCTGCGTCCTTGTGACTTTGTCCGCATGCAGGCAGTTGGCAGGCGAACAAGACCAGAGCGGCCAAGCGTATAACTTGCGCGGATTTCGCGACAAGGCGTCGTCCAGTGAGATTTATCGAGTTAAACATTGTTGCCGAAACTGTGGCCGCAATATGAAACGCTACAAATCTTGTCCTTGTTTCAGCTTAAATATAGATTCTGCAATTGGGACTTATAAGAAGTTAGAACAAGCTCAGGCCCGCCAACGAAACACCCCCCG
>CAZLPS010000202.1:0-4108 GCA_964561455.1 uncultured Opitutales bacterium | reverse complement strand
TCAGCTTCATGCCGGACCCGGAAATCTTTTTGATGGGGCGCGAGTTCAAATGGGAAATCCTGGCCAAGCGCCTGCGCGAACTGGCGTTTTTGAACCCCGGCATCCGCATCGAACTGACGGACGAGCGCGGGTCCACGAAGAACGAAGTTTTCCAGTTCAAGGATGGCATTGAGGAGTACGTGCAGTTCCTGAACCGCAACAAATCGGCGGTGCACCCGAAAGTCATCGTCTTTCACGACGACGCCGCGCCCGACGAAAGCAAGCCGGACAAGAAGATCATCGTGGACGTCGCGCTGCAGTTCAATGACGGCTTCGCCGAGCAGATTTACGCCTACGCGAATTCGATTTTCAATCTCGAGGGCGGCACGCACCTTTCCGGGTTCCGCACGGCGCTCACGCGCGTCATCAACAATTACGCCAAGACGAACAACCTGCTGAAGGAAAAAGATCCGCCGATTCAGGGCGAAGACACGCGCGAGGGCCTCACGGCAGTCATCGCCGTCAAGGTGCCCGAGCCGCGCTTTGAAGGCCAGACGAAGACGAAGCTCTCCAACAGCGAGGTGGACGGCGTGGTGCAGAAGATCGTCGGCGACAAGCTGAAGTTTTTCTTCGAAACGAATCCCCCCGTAGCCCGCCGCATCATTGACAAGGTCCTGAGCGCGGCGCGCGCGCGCGAAGCCGCCCGCAAGGCGCGGGACACCGTGCGCAAAGGTGCGCTCACCGGCGGCGGTTTGCCCGGCAAGCTGGCGGACTGTTCGGAGAACGACCCGCACCTGTGTGAGATTTTCATCGTCGAGGGCGACTCCGCCGGCGGTTCGGCGAAACAGGGCCGCGACCGGCGCTTTCAGGCGATTCTGCCCATTCGCGGTAAATTGCTGAATGTCGAAAAGGCGCGGTTGGACAAGGTGTTGAACAACCAAGAGATTCTCACCCTGATCACGGCGTTGGGCACGGGCATCGGCACGGAGGGCGACGGCGGCTTCAACATCGGCAAGGCGCGGTATCACAAAGTCATCCTGATGACGGACGCCGACGTGGACGGCTCGCACATTCGCACGCTGCTGCTGACGTTCTTCTTCCGCCAGATGAAGGGGATGATTGACACCGGCTACATTTACATCGCCCAGCCGCCGCTGTACAAAATCAAGCGCAAGAAGCGTGAGCAATACGTGGACAATGACACGGAATTGAACCGCATCTTGCTCGAACTCGGTTGCGAGGAAGTCACCTTGCGCCGGTTGCGGGACAAGCATGATTTCCCGCCGCAGAAGGTGGACAAAATCGTCGAAGCCATGGCGCGGCTCGAAGGGCTCGGCGCGGGCGTCACCCGCTATGGTTGCGCCTTGCACCAGTATTTGGACCAGCGCGATGCGGAAACTCATGTTTTGCCGAAATACATCGCGCGCGTGCGCACGGGCAATAGCGAGGTGTTCACGTTCCTCAAGGATGACGAGGCCCGCAGCCGCTTCTACGTGGAGAACAACCTGCAAGAGGATATTTTCACGGCCACCGGCATCGTGCGCGAGGCGACAGTGAAGGGCACGACCGTCCAGCAACGCTTCAATGTCTACGAAATTTTCGAAGGACTCGAGATGTCGAAGAGCCTGAAGGAAATCGCGAAGATCGGGCTCGAGGTCAAACAGTTCACGCCGACCGAGGCGCCCCGCTACCATCTGATCGAAACCGCGACGGACCGGAAGGACACCGCTCCGGTGCCATTGCACACCATTCTCGAACTCGTCCCGAAGATTCGGGAATTTGGCCGGCGCGGGTTGACGATCCAGCGCTACAAGGGACTCGGGGAGATGAACCCGAAGCAGCTCTTTGAAACCACGATGGACCCGTCCAGCCGCCGCCTGCTCAAGGTGGACATCAAGGACGCCGCGGAAGCCGACAACATCTTCACCATGCTGATGGGCGAAGACGTGCCGAACCGAAGGGCGTTTATTGAGGATAACGCGCTGAACACCTCTTATCTGGACGTTTAAGGATGAAGGATGAGGGATGAAGGATGAATCAAAACCAACACTCACCACTCCGCCCGAGCTTTCCGTGCGGCTTAAACAATTTGCACTTCGTGTCATCAAACTTTCTGCGGCTCTACCGCGGACTCCGGCGGGCCAGGTTATTGGCCGGCAGGTTCTGCGTTCGGGCATATCGGTGGGCGCCCATTATCGGGAGGCACGCCGCAGCCGTTCCAATGCGGAGTTCATTGCCAAAATCGAATTGGGCCTCCAAGAACTCGACGAAACCCAATATTGGGTCGAGTTGCTCATTGAGGCAGGCCTCGTACCGGAACCCCGCTTGCGCGGCTTAATCACTGAATCCAACGAACTTATTTCCATCCTAACCACCTGCGTGAAGAATGTAAAACGCCGCGAAGCAGTTCCCCAGAGATAACTGACGCGCGTTGACTCATCCTTCATCCCTCATCCTTCATCCTTCCTAATGTACACCGAGAAAGAAAAACTTACGCCGACGAGCATCACGGACATCATGCAGACGGCCTACATTGACTATTCAATGTCGGTCATTATTTCGCGCGCGCTGCCGGACGTCCGCGACGGACTCAAACCCGTGCAACGCCGCGTGCTTTATGCGATGTTGCGCGAAGGGCTGCTCCATAACCGCTCCACGACCAAGTGTGCGGGCGTTGTCGGCGAAGTGCTGAAGACTTACCACCCGCACGGTGACAGTTCCGTGTATGACACCCTCGTGCGCATGGCGCAGACGTGGGTGCTGGCCTACCCGCTGGTGGACCCGCAGGGCAACTTTGGGTCGGTGGACGGCGATCCGCCGGCCGCTTATCGTTACACCGAGTGCCGCCTGACCGCCATTGCCGAGGAACTCCTCAAGGGCATTGACGAGGACACCGTGGACTTTGGCCCGAACTACGACGAAAAATCCACGGAGCCCCTGGTGCTGCCCGCCGCGCTTCCGAATTTGCTGATGAATGGCTCGACCGGCATCGCCGTCGGCATGACGACGAACATCCCGCCCCACAACATGGGCGAGTTGATTGACGCCATTTGCGCGATCATGGACAACCCGCAGTTGACCATGGACGAGCTGATTAAGATGGTGCCCGGGCCGGACTTTCCGACGGGTGGCACGATTGCCGGGCGGGAGGGTATCGAAAGCTACCTGCGCACGGGGCGCGGCATCGTGCGCATTCGCGGCACCTGCCATACCGAGGAATTAAAGGGTGGCAAGGAGCAGGTCGTCATCACGGAAATTCCCTACAACGTTAATCGCGCCACCCTCACTCAAGCCATCGCCGGGTTGGTGCAGGACAAGACGCTCGACGAGGCTTCCGATCTGCGCGACGAATCGGACGAAAACACGCGCATCGTGCTGGAGCTGAAGCGCGGCGAGTCCGCCAAAGTGGTCGTCAACAAGCTTTACAAACACACGCAATTTGAGGCGTCGTTTGGCGTTATTCTCCTCGCGCTGGACAAGCGCCGGCCGAAGCAGATGAACCTTCGCGAGATGCTCGATTGCTATGTGGAGCACCGCCGCGACGTGATCACCCGCCGCACGAAATTCCTCCTGCGCAAGGTTGAGGACCGCGCCCACATTCTCGAAGGTTACCAGGTCGCGCTGAGCCATCTGGACGACTTCGTCAAAATCATCCGCAGTTCGCCGGACCGGGATGTGGCGCGCACGCGCCTGATGGAGAAATATCCGATATCTGAAAGGCAGACCAACGCGATTTTGGACCTGCGCCTTTATCAATTGACGGGGCTGGAGCGCGACAAAATCAAGGAAGAATACAAGCAGCTTATGGAACTGGCGGAGGAGTATCGCGAAATTCTGGCCAGCGAAAAGAAGTTGCTCGGCGTGATCAAGAAGGAGTTGCGCGAGTTGAAGGACAAATTCCCGTCGCCGCGGCGCACGAAGCTGATTGCCGCCGAAGGCGAATTCAAGATGGAGGACGTGATCGCCAACGAGGGCTGCATCGTCACGGTGTCCCATATGGGCTTCATCAAGCGCACGGCGGTCAGCTCCTACCGCTCGCAAAAGCGCGGCGGCAAGGGGGTCATCGGCACCGGCCAGCACGAGGAGGACTTTGTCGAGCACCTGTTCACGGCGAGCACGCACGACTACA
>CAZLPS010000201.1:0-4165 GCA_964561455.1 uncultured Opitutales bacterium | reverse complement strand
AATTTGGAATTTGGAATTTGGAATTTGGAATTTGGAATTTGGAAGCAATGGGAGCAATGGGCGGCCCATGGGAAATATGGGACTTATGGGAAGAATGGGACCTATGCGGGTGCGCGAGGCTATTTCAGTTGATGGGAGGTGGGGCGCGCAATGGGCGGTGGGCGGCGCAGGTGATGCTTTTGTTTTGTTTTTTTCTCTTTCATTTTTTATATTCCGTTCTCTTTTTCATGCCTGACGACTCGACCAATATTCATTCGCTGTTGAAGCGCTGGTTTGGGTTTACCTCGTTTCGGCCGTTGCAGGAGGAGATAATCCGGGATGTGCTGGCGGGGCGGGATGTGTTTGCGGTGTTGCCGACGGGGGGCGGGAAATCGCTTTGTTATCAATTGCCGGCGCTGGCGCGGCCGGGGCTGACGGTGGTGGTGTCGCCGTTGATTGCGCTGATGAAGGATCAAGTGGACGCCATGCAGGCGGCGGGGGTGGCGGCGACATTTTTAAATTCTTCGCTGGAGGCGGAAGAATCGCGAAAGCGGCTGCGCGGGCTGCATCAAGGCGAATATCAATTGCTTTATCTGGCACCGGAGCGGTTAATGTTGTCGGGGGTGCAGGAAGATTTGAAGAAGTGGGACGTGAATTTATTTGCGATTGATGAGGCGCACTGCATCAGCGAATGGGGGCATGATTTTCGTCCGGAGTACCGGCAATTGGCGAAACTGCGCGAAGTGTTTCCGAAGGTGGCGACGCTGGCGATGACGGCGACGGCGACGGAGCGGGTGCGCGGGGATATTGTGCGGCAGTTGAAATTGCGGGAGCCGGCGTGTTACGTGGCGAGCTTCAACCGGCCGAATTTGCATTACCGGGTGGCCGGCAAGCAAAAGGCATATGCGCAGGTGCTGGAATTTGTGAGCGGTCGGGCGAAGGAGAGTGGGATTATCTACTGCCAGGCGCGCAAGACGACGGAGAGCATTGCGGAAAAATTGGTGGCCGACGGGGTAAGAGCGGCGCCGTATCATGCGGGGCTCACGCCGAAGGTGCGGTCGAAGAACCAGGAGGATTTTCTGCGCGACCGGATTCAGGTGGTCTGCGCAACGATTGCATTTGGGATGGGCATCAACAAATCGAATGTGCGGTTCGTGGTGCACTATGACCTGCCGAAGAACATTGAGGGGTATTACCAGGAAACGGGGCGGGCCGGGCGGGATGGGTTGCCGAGCGACTGCCTGCTGCTGTTCAGTCCGGGCGACCGGGTGAAATACGGGCAGTTCATTGACGAGAAGCCGGATCCGAAGGAGCGGGAGATTGCGCGGGCGCAATTGGAGCAAATGGTGAGCTATGCGGAGGTGCCGGCGTGCCGGCGCGCGCATCTGCTGAATTATTTCGGGGAGAAATATCCGGGGGAGAATTGCGGGGCGTGCGACAATTGCCAAACGCCACGGGAAACGTGGGATGGGACGATTGCGGCGCAGAAATTTTTATCGTGTGTTTACCGGATTCG
The DNA here is from genome assembly GCA_964561455.1 of uncultured Opitutales bacterium. GTDB lineage: Bacteria > Verrucomicrobiota > Verrucomicrobiia > Opitutales > JABDGR01 > JABDGR01. The sequence continues at coordinate 2,670 of CAZLPS010000201.1, read as the reverse complement.
CGAGCGGAGCAACTTTGGGGTGGGATTGTTGTACGTGGCGGATGTGTTGGGCGGGGCGGACACGGAGAAGATTCGCAAGTGGTATCACCAGTCGCTGTCCACGTTTGGCATTGGGAAGGAACACAGCCGGGAGGAATGGGCGATAATTGGGCGCGAGTTGGTGCGGCTGGGATTGCTGCGGGTGAACGCGGAACTTTACAACACGGCGGAATTGACGGATGCGGGCTGGACAGTGTTGCGGTCGCGGCAAAAAATTGAATTTGCGCGGCCAGTGCGAGTGGAAGTGCCGCGGAAGGGGAAACGGAGGGCGGGCGCGAGAGTGGAAACCTTGGAGGAAGAAGCATCGGCGCCGCGGCGAGCAAAAGCCGGGGCCGGAGACATTGCGTGTGACGAGGAGCTGTTTGAGAAACTGCGGGCGTTGCGACGGAAGCTGGCGGAGGAAAAGGATGTGCCGCCGTTTATTGTGTTTTCGGATGTGTCGTTACGGGAGATGGCGCGGCAGTTGCCGAAAGACCTGGCGGAATTTGAAAAGATCAGCGGGGTGGGGGAGAAGAAGTTGCGGGAGTATGGGGAGGTGTTCTTGGCGGAGATTGGGGCGCACGCGTGGAAGGGAAAAGAGTAAAGAGTGAAGAGTGAAAACCTGAGGCGGCAGGGGGATGGAAAGAGAATCGGACGGATGGGACGGAGCGAACCGATGGATTGGGCGGGACTGGTTGAGTGGGGACGGGGAAGCGAGGCCGCACCCATTCGTCAGCCCTTTGGGAAGGCGACATACCATTTGCCATCGATTTTCTGGAAGTCGATTTGCGGGGGGAAGGAATGGATGCCGGAGGGGTCGGGGATGGGATAGGTGGCGCGGTCGCTGGCGCCGTTGAGTTCCGGGGCTTGGGTTTTCATGCCTTGGAGGACCTCGATCATTTGCTGCATGCCTGCCTGGCCCTTGGGCGTGGCCAGTTGGGCTTGAATTTGCTGTTCGAAAGTGGCTTTCATCTCCGGGGTCAAATTGGCCAGGAATTCCGGGGACAAAAAGCGTTCGAAGGCGGTGACAGCGTCGCCGGTTTGCAGGACGGCGATGATTTCGTCCATGGAGGAATTCAATTCTGCTTGGGGGCTGCTGACGGCCGTCGGCGCGGCTGAGGCGGCGGATTTGGCTGCAGGAGGAGCAACGGGCGGGAGCGTCGGGGCGGACACGACCGGCTGAGCCACCGCGGGGGCTAAAACTCCGGCCGGGGTGGTGGGAGTGGAGCGAACAGGCGTCGGGGCGGTGGGAGCATGGGACCAATTGAATGCGACAGCGACAATCAGCGCGCCCGCAGCGGCGATGGCAAGGGTAGTTTTGAGGTTTGAGGACATAAAGGTAAAGAGGGCCAAGCCGGCGGCCCCTGCGACCCCGGCTTGGGCCAGAGCCGACGGGGTAATCTTCTCGACAAGGCCAACCGGGGCGGCTTGGACGGAGTTGCCGGAGATGGCGGAGGCAAGGAGGGCGGAGGAAACGGTTACGCCGCGCCGGGTGAAATGGGCGCGAAGTTTTTCGAGGGCGCGCTCGACACATTTATTGGCGGAGTTTTCACTTAGTCCGAGCGTGTCGCCGATTTCCTGGTGGCTAAGGCCTTGGAAAAAGCGCAGAAGGACGGCCTGACGGTCGCGGTGGCCGAGGTGGTCGACCGCTTCGTCGAGCAGGGGACCAATCTCGGCCCAGTCCGCGCCCGGGTGGGAGTGGTCGGAATGCATAAGAGCGGCCTCGTGTTCCCGGATTCTTCGGCGGGCCTCACCGCGAATGGCGTCGATGGCACAATGGCGGGCGGTGGTGTGCAGCCAAGCGGCGAGGGAGCGGTAGCGGGATAATTTGGCGGCCTCGCGGGCCATTTTGGAAAAGACGGCCTGGGTAACGTCTTCGGCCAAATGGGGATCGCGGCAGACGCGGAGGGCGACGGAATAGACAAAGCCGGCCTGACGGCGGACGATATCGGCAAAAGCTGCCCCGTCGCCGCGATCGGCGAAGAGGCGCAAGAGTTCGCGATCAGATATCATGGGCGGTAAAGCTATCTACTAGACGACGCCGACGGATAAATCTGACAAAAATAAAATTTGCGAATAGGGCGGGAGGCGTGGGACGGATGGGGCGGAGCAGACGGATTTTGGGTGAGGCCGGGCGAATGGGATGGGCTAGGCGGGTCCGGAGGCCCCGCCCTACCATTTAATTGATCAAGAAGCAGGCGGAGACGGGGCCGGTTTTTTCGTTGTGGAATTGCCAGACGACGTGTTTGTCGGGGGTAACTTCGAAAACTTCGGGTTCGCCCTGGAAATTGCTGACGAGGGTGTTGCCGTTGGGGAGGCGCTGGGCGGTGCCCAGGTAGTGGAGGTTAAAATTGGCGGGGAGATCGGATTGTCTCAGGGTCCAGACGATTTGGGCGTCGTGGTCGAATTCATAGACTTCGGCGCCGTAGCCGCCAGTGACGAGGGTGTTGCCGTTGGGCAGACGGAAGCCGCCGTTGACACCGGGGTTTTTAGTTGGCGGGGCGACGAAGGTTTGGAGGGTTTTGCCATCGGCGTCGAGTTCGCGGACAACGGCGTCGGAGCCGTAAGCGACGAGGTAGGTGCCGGCGTCGGTTTTCCGCGCGAGGCGGAATTGTTTGTGCGTGACCTGGGTGGACTCGAGTTTGATTTCGT
>CAZLPS010000200.1:0-4209 GCA_964561455.1 uncultured Opitutales bacterium | reverse complement strand
CACTCTGGCGTACTCGGGAGGACGAATGATGGGATATGGCATATATACTAAAAGCGCCCGCCAGCCGGGACGCCGCGCCGCTCACGCGGCGCGGCCTCTCCGGCGCGTGGGCGCTCGTGTCGTGTAGATGTCGAATGCGATTCATGCCGGTGACAGTCTTGCCCTCCGTAGCTCGAAGAGCGCAGGAGAGTAACACCGGAAACGCGCAATCGCAACCGACTACGACCAACTATTACGAACAGTTATCGTATTTACACACGTTCATTCGTGGCCAACTTTACCCAGGAGTGGCCAGGACGGGCCAAGTCGAGTCAGGAGGAGCCAGGTTTATCCGCAGGTATTAGTGGGGGTTATGGGAAGGCCCACTGCAACATTCGCTGCGCCAAATAGTCCGGAAGATATACAAATAGAATCAAAAAAAATGAAAACGCTCCAATCCGTAGCAGTGAAGAGCCAGTTTTTCGAATCAAAAAAAGACATGCTGTCAAAAGCAAAAAGGACGAAGTCAGACCAATAAAAGCAATCGTTGCAAAATCCGATATTTTAAAGCCGACGCTTACATTGTTATTGAAGTAAACCCAATGGCGGTCACCGACCTCAGTCAATACAACCAGAGAGAAGTTCCCCAGAAAAAGAGCCCCAAAAATTAAATTACGTAAAAGTCCCGGCTTCATACAATTCTTAATTGCTCCCGGAGTGAGGAATGAATTTGGAAACAAGCTTGAAATATTCCGCAGACGGTGGATCGCTTTTTGATGAAGCTGGGCCGGACCCGATTATCGTATAACCACCACTTCCGTTCAAATTGATATAAGAACGTACGTTCCAATTCGTTGTGCCGATTATTTTCCCGGCAAGCGTGCCCTTGGTGCAAACCAGCCCTGTTTCAAACATTTGAAGGCCTCCGTACCATTCTTTGCCGTACAGAAAATTCCCGTAACTCGACCAGTAGTGAGGAGCGTCCCACATGCCTCCGCGAAGACCAACTTGAGGAAAGTTTGCATCCAGCCCAAGGGGCTCTTGATTTGGATAAAACGGAAAGGGGTCGGAAGGCCCAACAAAAGAACTAGGCCAATCAATTGCCCAATTAGTATCAACTCCGTGGCCTATATCAGGAAAAAGTCGATAAATTTGGACAATTTTTGCCTGCTCGCATGGGACGCATTTATCAAGATTCCATGTGATCCTAATTGATTGGTCGTTGGCGATGTCCCCATCGCGGCCAATTCTTTTATTGAAAGTCAGGTATTGCGAATAATCTGTACCGCTACCCGAGGACGCGCCAGGAGCTGTTGCCGCTGCAGGTTTCGGATAGGTTACAGGCGTCCCGCCCATACCTGCCAGCGGACCAGGCATTATGTCGCCAAGGTCGTAGCCATTCATGTCAAACCGATTCACGAAGTCGTTTCCATTCCCGTAGAGATTTGCCATTCTTCGCTCGCCCGAAGGGTCGCGGCTAATCCATCTACCCGTCACCGGATTATACCAGCGGCCACCGTAGTAATCCAACCCCACATCCTTGCCGGCATACGTACCGGTCATCTCGTTGTACTTGGTGGAGAACCTAATGGGATTGAAAGCGGCCCAATACCCGGTCTTGCGGACGGAATTGCCAAAAGCATCGTAATCGTAGTTGGCAACCACATCGCCAGCCGTCACATTGCCCACCGTATTATTTGCCGCCGCAACCAGCGTTATGACATTCCCATTGCCGTCGTAGCCGTAATAAACCATCTGGTTGGTTCCGTTTCCGTCATTCAAATTCGCCATCAGCAAACCGCCCACTCCGCCCGCGCCTTGCATACTTCCGCTTAAATCAGGACCCCAAGCATAAGTTCTTATCGTGGTTGGGGTTGCCGGCATTTGGTTAATTTCGGCTACGAGGTTAAACCCGTCATAAAGGAAGGCCACGGCTTCGGTGATTACCCAGGTTCCCGCGCCGCTGGCATTCCAGTCGTAAACCTTCTTCAAGACCTTTCGGTTCATACTATCATAGGCAAAGACGATTGCCTGCCTCGGGACTCCCGCCGTGGCAGCAATGTCGCTGGTGACGAGGGCCGCGAGGCGGTTTTCACCGTCCCAGATGTAATTCCACCTCGAGTCGGAAAGGAGATTGCCGTCGGCGTCATAGGCGTAGGCTTCGGGATTAGGCGCGAGATAGAGGTTGCCGGTCTCGGTGGAGGTGTTGCTGCCGAGGTTAGCTGTGATGTTCATCGCCGCCCATTGGGCGCTGTTGTTGCCGGCGAAGGGTAGGCTGCCAAACCAATTGACGTTGCCGGTGATGATGGCGGTGTTGCCATTGACGGCAACCGTCGAATTCGCCGCCACCACGCCAAACACCGACAGCTTGCGTGGGATGTCCCGTGAGCCGACTTCGTTCAAGAGATTTGCCCCGACAGTGCCGTTGCCGGTGGTATTGGCGTAGTAATTGCCGACCGAGGTCAAAGTGCTGTTGGCTCCGTTCGCGGTAATGGTCTTCCGATTGCCGATGGAATCGTAGGTATACGCGGTGTCTGTGCCGGGCAGGATGGTGCCGTTGGCCAGCGAGACGCTGGCGTTCCCGACCTGCCCCACCCCGGTGAGATTGCCATTGGAGTCATACCCGTAGCTCCAATAGGTGGCGTCCGCCCGGGTCGCCCGCGTGCGCTGGTTGCGATCGTTGTAGGTATACGCCACGTTGGAATTTCCCCCGGAACCGGTGGGCAGGTTGTCCACTTCGGTCAGTCTATATAAATAATCATAGGACCGATTGGTTGTCAACTTGTTGGCGCCCGAGTGCGCGAAGGTTACAATGGAAATTAGGCTGCTGTTGTCGCTGCAAGCGCGCTTGACGAACCAAACCAGCAAAATTAGATACAAGGGCGACATAGCTTGAGCGGTCGCATCCCTACCGATTTCAACCGGGCCATGGCAGATGAAAGAGGCTGCCGGGTACGCGGGTGGTTCACCGGGACAAGTGCCACGAGGCGGGCAAGGCATTGGGGTGTTCAGTAAGAAGTAGGGGATCTTCGCATTTGCAAAAAGAATGGGTTCCTAGCCGAGAAGCCGCTCAGTGACGCAAAATAATGGCTCTTATGTCCAAGTTGGCACCGGGCCTGTCCTCCAAAGCTTTAGCGACGGAGGGCATACTTGAAGCCATGGTTGGCTCGTGGGTTCATTCATTTTCAGTCTGGGATTAATTGAAAATAAAGCTTTGGGTCTTCGCTGTAACCTACCGCCTTAAGTTTTGCGTTAACTTCTGCCATTTTCAAAACCAATTCAGATTCACTAATAATCATCTCTGTCTCATTCTCTACGCCGATAATTCCGATCTTCCGGCCGATAAAAAACAAATAACGCGGCGAAAGACCTCCAACGTTTTCCCAATAAAAATTTAGCCCAACCGACCGAGCCTTGACAATCCAAGGATGAATTCTTTGCTCAAGCGCTTCAATATCGCTTTGTGCGACATCAAAGCGAATGCCATAGAAAATTAGAGAAGAAGCTGCACTCATGGCCCTTTTATTCCAAACCCTAGTTTCTTCAGCATATTGAGAAGCGCGGTATTTGGCCCACCTGCGCCAGTGATTGGACTTGGAGTGAACTCCCAGATTACTCCATCAACTTGACCGGTTCGCAACAGCCACCAATCACGAGCAAGTTCTTGCCGAATCCGCGCACTTAGTACAGTCTCGCCAACTTTTGATTCAATCGCAAGAGTTTTCCCACCGAGAGTCAATACGTCAACAACTCTCATTCCGCCAACTGTTTTAAGCGGTACTTCACGTAGGGCAAGTGGGAACCTCTCTGCGATCGCGTCAGCGCTCGCATCTCCAATTGCTTTGTTAAGCCGAATCCCTGTTAACGTTGATTCGCCGCTAACCGCAACCCGTGCGACTGAAAACGCCTTACTCAATACGGCTCCAGAAAGTTGTGTAGCGAGGGCCTGGTAAAAGGAGCTCAACATCACATTTCGGATTGCCACGTTATCGATAAGGTCGTACAACTGTCCGCCTGGAGAGCGGTTGTATCGATCAGCGCCTTTGTCGTCGTCAAGGAGCCAAGGGTTGACATGCCCGAATCCATTAGCTTCTGCCCACTGTGCGTAAAGAAAAAGGCCGTAGATGCCATCCTGATCCGCTTGAAGTTGTTGGTCGCGGGCAAGTGACAATTGGTACAGGGCAGACGCATCTAACTTCCGAGTAATCGGAGCAAATAGGCATGATCCCA
>CAZLPS010000199.1:0-4296 GCA_964561455.1 uncultured Opitutales bacterium | reverse complement strand
CCCTTCCGCGACGCCCACCACGCCGTCGGCGCCCTCGTCGCCCTCTCCGAAAATTCGCAAACACCCCTCCACGAATTGCTGGACGCCGCCGCCCGCAAAATCGCCCCCAAACTCGGCAGCGACTGGCGCAAGGTATTCGACACCACCCGCGCCCTCCAAGCCCGCGAAAAACCCGGCATGCCGGGCCCCAAACAAACCACCGCCCAAATCGCCCGCTGGAAAAAGCTGCTGTCGTAACGTAGCGCGGTGCTTCAGCCCGCGCTTCCGGAAATCCGTCGACTCAAAAAACAGCCCATCACCGATCACCTCCATTCCCCACCCCTAACATCTACCATAACTCTCCTAACTCCCATTCCTCCCACCTGTCCCCCAACGTGTCCGGTCCCAAATCCCAAATTTCAAATCCCAAATCCAGTGGCGCTTCGCCTTCAATTCTGAAATCTGAAATTCCGGGTTTGCCCAAGTCCCGCAGGGACGCCCGAAGGTAACCCACCATTTCAATGGTGGGCCCAAAAGTAAAAATAATTCGAGTCCCGCAGGGACGACAGAAAACTCCGATCTTTCATCCTTTCCGTCCTCGTCCTCCATCCCAGAAACTTCCCAGCCCACAAGCGCCCATTGCCGAAAATGCCGGGAGTCCTTTTTCTGACCCGAAATCGTCGTGGATGTCGTCGGCCTCTGCCTCGGATTCTGAAATTTGAAATCTGAAATCTGAAATTCCGGTTTGGGCAACCCTCCCTTTATGGGTAGGCACAATGCACTCCATTTTTTCAAAATTCAAAATTTCGCGCTCCTGACTCCTGTCTCCTGTCTCCTGACTCCCAGCTCCCAGCTTCCAACTTCTAACTTCTAGCTTCTAGCTTCCACTCCATGCCAGCGTCCACTACTTCTTAATTCCTCCCGACTCCTAGTCCGACCTTTCAAAATTCGTCATTCAAAATTCAAAATTGCGCGCTCCTGTCTCCTGTCTCCTGACTCCTGACTCCCAGCTTCCAACTTCTAACTTCTAGCTTCTAGCTTCCACTCCCCACCCCCGTCCACTACTTCTTAATTCGCCTTTGCCCATGGCCGCCGGCACTCATCGCTCCCCCGGTTTCCCGCCATGACTCCCACCTCCGCCAGCCCTGCCACCTCGCCCTCCCGCGCCAAAGTCATCTTCGCGTTTGCGGTGGTGTATATCCTCTGGGGTTCCACCTACCTCGCCATTCGCGTCGGCGTCGGAGCCTTTCCGCCTTTTCTGATGGCCGGCTGCCGCTTTCTAATCGCGGGCGGCTTGATGATGGGCTGGCTCGTCTGGCGCGGCGCGCGCCTGCCCACCGCCCGACAATGGAAGGAAGCCGCCATCACCGGCACCCTCCTGCTCCTCGGCGGCAACGGCCTCGTCTGCTGGGCCGAGCAAACGGTCAATTCCAGTCACGCCGCCCTGATCCTGGCCTCTGCCCCCATTTGGTTTGCCGTCTTCGACGCCTTACGCCCGGGCGGTCTGCGCCCCAAGCTCGTGACCGTCTGCGGAATTTTCGTCGGCTCCCTTGGCGTCGCCCTGCTCGTGCTCGGCGCGCAGGCCCACCAAGACGACCCCAATGCCACCTCGCTGGCTGGTTTCCTCGCGCTGCTCGTCGCCTGCGGACTTTGGGCGGGCGGCTCCCTGTATAAAAAATATTACACCACCCCCTCATCCCCCTGGATGTCCACCGCGGCCCAAATGCTCTGTGGCGGTCTGGCCAATACCCTCGTGTCATTAGTGCGCGGTGAATGGCCCACCTTTCATCTCGCCAGCCTCACCCTCGCGCCCCTGCTGGCCGTCGCCTATTTGATCTTCTTCGGCGCCATCGCCGGCTTCAGCGCCTACGTCTGGCTCCTCGGCCACTGCGCCCCCGCCAAAGTCGCCACCTACGCCTACGTCAATCCCCTCGTCGCCACCTTCCTCGGCTGGCTCATCCTCCACGAGCCATTGACACCCGTGATGGGCTTGGCGGCATTGATCATTTTGGCCGGCGTCCTCATCGTGCAGTGGCCAGTGAAGAAGGCTGCGGCCGTTACGGCGGAATGAGCGGACGGGCCTCGCGTAGCAAGGGCGAGATAATAACCGTGGGCTTATGGACACTTTTTGCCACTTACACTTAGTGATTCCAAGGCAATCGGTTAAAAAACCGAGTCCACCAAAACATGGCTAAACTGCCTCTTTCTAGGCAAAGGCATGGTATGGGCTTTTTGCCGACCCTTAAGTCCAAGGACACGCCGAAAACAGTATTTTACCACCGATTTCAGCACAGTTAATTGAACCCCCGACCCGCAGACCAGGGCGGCTACCAGATGTGCGTTCCGCATTCGCTACACCTCCCGCCCGTCAACTCCCCGGTCTGCGAACTGCTTTGAAGGGAGGGCCGACGCAGACCCCGGCGCAAACGCACCCAGCATCTCCTTGACCGGGGATTGACTATATTCCCACCGTCGTCCCCCTCTATGGCATTAGTTGACATGCAACCAATCCATTGACTATAAACCGATTGGCATATTTGTCTCCGTCCCGTGTATACCGACAACCTTGGCCCCGCCCCTAAGCGATTGGCAAATAGCTTGGCTTCCCCATCACCGGAAGTATGCCGATTCTGTCGCTATCGGCCAAGTTGTTCAAGCTATTGGGACGAAAGACAAAAAACACCTGATTTAGCATGGCCGCGCGATATCTCGGGGACAGTTATTGAAAGCAAATTCCTAGGACATGGTCTTTACATGCTCGAATTGCAGAATCACCTCAATGAAAGGTTGGTAATCCGTGGTGTAAAGGAGTCAGAGATGAGAGTTATTGGAACTGGAAAAATGATTTTTGTTTGCGATCTTTATTCTGAAAGAGCGCAGGGTGTTTTTTCGTGGCGTGCGACATCATCTATTTTCCCTGCCTCTGAATAAGGTTCTTTCAAGTTTGGCCAAAGGGTAAAGGCGGGCCAGGCCTTTCATGTTAACATTGTGAAGCAGGCTTGACCGACCAGCGAAGGTCAGTTGTCAAATCTCTCAGTCGAATTCTGGCCAAAACCCGGAAAGGGTATGAACCGGCGCGCCGAGATTCGGTAATGAAATGGCTAAAGGATGGAGGCGAGAAGGAGAAGAAGGAATCGAACGATTTAGTCAAAATTCGGGCGATTATCGGACGATTGGCGCGCCATTGTGCTGTGAGGAGGAATCTGACGATTAGCGGACTTCATCTGACGATTATCTGACGATTAGCCACGTAGCGCACGGAACGAAGGCAAAGGAAATGAGAAAAAGGGCGAACGGCAGCGAAAATCGGACGATTTCACTGAAAAATCGGACGATTATCGGGCGATTAAGTCGGGTCAAAAACGACTGCGACTGACTGGCCGGAAGGGCCGGAAGCAACGGATTCATGGTTTTCAAAATCCGCGGCTCTGCGGGTGGCCTGCCAACTCGAAACCCAAAACGCGAAACTCCAAACAAAAAAAGCGGCCAGCGAGAGTCCGTTGTCGATTCTTCCATTCGAATCTTGGCCAAAACCCGAAAAAGGAAAAAACCGGCCCACCATTCGGCCCAGGCCACGATTCCTCAATTGGGCTCAAACCTGGCGGGTCGCTCTTTCAAAATTCCTCATTCAAAATTCGAATTTCACCAGCACGTATCCGTTCCATCCGTGCCATCCGTGGTAAAAAGAACTCTGCGCCTCTGTTCCTCTGCGCAAGCCACTTCTGTGTCATTTGCGTTTTTTGCGGCAAAATCCCCACCCGATTCGTGCCCCTTCGTGGATAAATCTTTCACTCTTCACTCTTCACTCTTCACTCTTCACTCTTACGAGCCTCCCGCCCCTCCTGCCTACCGGCTCCCAATTCCAGCTTCTAACTTCTAGCTTCCAGCTTCCCTCCCCATCTTTCACCCTTCACCCCATGTCCCGCCAACGGCGGGATTCACTCTTTCTCCCGTCCCAACGCAGCCCGCGCAGCCAACGTATCCAACGCAGCCATTCTATCCAACGCATCAAACCTATCCAACGCAGCCAACGCAGTGGTATCTTTTTTCGATTCACTTGTGCTAAGGTCGGGAAATTGCCGGAAGCTAGAAGTTGGAAGTTGGAAGCTAGAATCCGGAAGCAGTGAATTCTGTTTCCTAACTTCTAGCTCCTAGCTTCCACTCCGACTCCCCGCTCCCATCACCCACACCCCAACTCATCTTCATCATTCGTGCCAATTCGTGCCCAATCGCGCGCGGGGGGGGGGGGGGGGGGGGGGGGGTGGCGGGGGGGGGGGGGGGGGGGGGGGGGGGGGGGGGGGGGGGGGGGGGGGGGGG
>CAZLPS010000198.1:0-4308 GCA_964561455.1 uncultured Opitutales bacterium | reverse complement strand
CACCCTGGTTGAACACCAAGGAAGTCGCGTCGGCGATGTTGCCCGTCAGACCGCTCGTGCTGCCTGTCAGGGTCAATGTGCCCGCGTTGATCGTCGTCGTGCCACCGTAAGTGTTGTTGCCAGCGAGCGTCAGGTTAAAGCCGCCGTTTTGCGCCACCGTGCCCGACCCGCTGATCACGCCACCGAAGGTGCTCGCTGCGCCCTGGTTGAAGACCAACGCGGTCGCGTCCGCGATATTGCCCGTCAGGCCGCTGGTGCTGCCCGTGAGCGTCAGGGTGCCCGCGCTGATCGTCGTCGTGCCGCCGTAGGTGTTGTTACCGGCCAGCGTCAGGTTAAAGCCGCCATTTTGCGCCACCGTGCCCAAGCCGCTGATCACGCCACCGAAGGTGCTCGCTGCGCCCTGATTGAACACCAAGGACGTCGCGTCAGCGATATTGCCCGTCAGGCCGCTGGTGCTGCCCGTCAGCGTCAACGTGCCGGCATTAATCGTCGTCGTGCCGCCGTAAGTGTTGTTGCCGGCCAGCGTCAGGTTAATGCCGCCATTTTGCGCCACCGTGCCTAGGCCGCTGATCACGCCACCAAAGGTGCTGGCCGCGCCCTGATTGAACACCAAGGACGTCGCATCAGCGATATTGCCCGTCAGGCCGACCGTGCTGCCCGTCAGGGTCAACGTGCCGGCGTTGATCGTCGTCGTGCCACCGTAAGTGTTGTTGCCGGCCAGCGTCAGGTTAAAGCCACCGTTTTGCGCCACCGTGCCCGACCCACTGATCACGCCGCTGAAGGTGCTCGCTACGCCTTGGTTGAACACCAAGGAAGTCGCGTCCGCGATATTGCCCGTCAGGCCGCTGGTGCTGCCCGTCAGGGTCAACGTGCCCGCGTTAATCGTCGTCGTGCCACCATAAGTGTTGTTGCCGGAGAGCGTCAGATTAAAGAATCCGTTCTGGGCCACCGTGCCCGCGCCACTGATGATGCCACCGAACGTGCTCGCCGCGCCTTGATTGAACACCAGCGAGGTGGCGTCCGTGATATTGCTCAAGAGGCCGTTGGTGCTGCCCGTCAGGGTCAGCGTACCGGCGTTAATCGTCGTGGCCCCGGAGTAAGTATTGTTGCCGGAGAGCGTCAGATTGACCGAACCATTCTGGGCCACCGTGCCCGCGCCGCTGATGACGCCACCAAACGTGCTCGCCACGCTCTGGTTGAAGATCAACGCCGCGCTGTCGGTGATGTTGCCGCCCAAATTGGCCGTGTTGCCGGTCAGCGTCAGCGTCCCCGCGCTGATCGTCGTGGCGCCGCCGTAAGTGTTGTTGCCAGCCAGCGTCAGGTTGGTGTTGGCCAGTTGCGATACATTGCCGGAACCACTAATAACCGCGCCGTAGGTGCTGCTGCCGCCTTGGTTAAAGGCGAGGTCGGCGTTATCCACAATTCCGCCACCCAAGCCGACCGTGGTGTTAGCCAAAGTCAGGGTGCCACCGCCGATGGTGGTCGCGCCTGCAAAGGTGTTGGTGTTGGTCAGGGTAAGATTACCCGCACCATTCTTCGTTACCACGCCGGAGCCACTGATCACACCATTGTAAGTGCTTGAGGACGCCTGATTGAACACCAAGGCGGCATTATCCAAGATATTGCTAACCATCACCGAGGTGTCGCCCGCCAACGTCAACGTGCCACTGCTGATGGTCGTCAAGCCCTGGTAAGTGTTGCTGCCACCCAAGGACAGGTTACCGGAGCCCGATTGCGTCAACGTGCCCGAACCGGAGATTGCGCCGCCGAAGGCGCTGGAGGCGGTTTGCGCGAAGACCAACGTGGAATTGTCCACAATATTGCCCGTCAAACCGGAGGTGCTGCCAGCCAAAGTCAACGTACCCGCGCCGACGGTAGTGTCACCGGAATAAGAATTACTGCCATTGAGCGTGAGGTTATGGGCACCCGAAGTGGTGACCGAGCCGTTTCCGCTGATGGCGCCACCGAAGCTGCTGTCGGTGCTCTGATTAAATACCAACGCGGAGTTGTCAACGATGGCACCGCCCAAGTTGGCGGTCCGGCCCGTAAGGGTAAGGGTGCCGCTGCTGATGGTCGTGGTCCCCGCATAACTATTGTCGCCATTGAGGGTCAAGTTGTTGGTACCGTTTTGGGTGACATTGCCTGAGCCAGTGATCAAGCCGAGCACATTGCTGGCGGAGGCTTGCGTAAATACCAGATTGGAATTGTCCAAGAACCCGCCACCCAAGCCGCTGGTGCTGCCAGTCAAAGTCAGAGTACCGCCGCTGATGGTGGTGGTTCCGCCATAGGTATTATCATTGCTGAGAGTCAAAGCCCCGGAACTGGTCTTGGTGACCCCGCCCAAACCGCTGATCAAGCCCGAGAAGGTGCCCGACGCAATGCTGAGGTAGGCCGATTCCAAATTAATCGAGCCATTGCCGGTCAAGGCCCCGACCGTTTGGTTGACGGTGTTGCCAAGGTCAAAAGTGCCATTGGTGTCAACGTACAGGGAATTCGCGGCATTGCCCAAAGTTCCGGCGCCAGTCACCAACAATGTGCCGGCGTTAATCGAGGTGAGCGAGGTATAGGAATTGGTCGCGGTCAGCGTGACGGTGCCATTAGTTGGGCTGCCATCGGAATTCTTGATCAAGCCCCCCACCCCGGTCAACGCCGAGTTAATTGTGCCATTGGTAACGATGTACGAATTGGGTGAAATTAGCGTGCCGTTGACAACCAAACCGCCCGTTACGTTGACATTGCCCACCGTCTGGGTGGTGCCGCCAAGGTCAACCGTGCCGCCAGTCGGGACGTTGAGGGTGTTGGTCGTGTTGCCGAGGGTGCCGCTGCCAGCAATTTGCAAGGTGCCGGCATTGACCGTGGTGAAGGTCGTGTAGGTGTTGAGGCCGGAAAGTACCACCAATCCGCCGCCAGACGTGCCGTCCGTGTTCTTGGTGAGGCCGCCCGCACCCGCGAGGATCGCGCTGATCGTGCCGCTTTCGACCACAAAGGACGAGGCGGTCAAATTGCCCGTCGTGCCACTGATGGAGCCATTGACCAGGGTGACCGCGCCAACACTGGGATGGAAGCTGACGATGACGAGGTTGCCGCCGCCCACCGTCACGGTGCCCGTGCCAAGGGCGCTGTCATTGCCCACCTTCAAGGTGCCGCTCGAAATTGTCGTGCCACCCGTGTAGCCATTGGTCCCACTCAACGTGAGCGTGCTGCTGCCGGATTGGGTCACGGAGCCCGCGCCGCTGATGTTGCCGCTGTAGGTGCTGGCGGCCGTCTGGCCGAATACCAGCGAAGTGGCGTCGGTGATGTTGCTCAAGAGTCCGTTGGTGCTGCCGGTCAGCGTCAGCGTGCCGCTGCTGATTGTCGTCGTGCCATTGTAGGTGTTGGCTCCGGCCAGCGTGAGATTGTTCGCACCGCTCTGCGTCACATTGCCGGCACCGCTGATGACACCGCTGTAGGTTTGAGCAATGGCGTTACCGTTAAATACCAAGTTGGCGCTGTCCACAATGCTCGCTGTCGCCACCGCGCCGTTGGTCGTGCCGTTGCCCAAGGTCAGCGTGCCACCGCTGATGGTCGCATTGCCGGTGAAAGTATCGTTGTTGGTCAGCACCAGAGTGCCATTCAGCAGCGTCACATTGCCATTGCCACTGATGATGCCCGCGTAAGTTTGGGCGACGCCGTTATTGTTGATGGCCAAGAAGGAGTTGTCCACGATACTCGTTGTTGTCACGACACCGTTGATTGCACCATCACCCAAAGTAAGCGTGCCGCCATTAATCGTCGCCGCACCGGAGAATGTGCTCGTATTATTCAAAACGATGTTGCCACTGAGTACGGTCACGCTGCCCGCGCCACTGATCACGCCACTGTAGGTGCTCGGTGTGCTCTGGTTGAACACGAGGGACGTGGCGTCCGCGATATTGCCCGTCAGGCCGACCGTGCTGCCGGTCAGCGTCAGCGTGCCCGCGCTGATCGTCGTCAGGCCCGAGTAGTTGCTCGCCCCGGAGAGCGTCAGGTTAAAGCTGCCGTTCTGCGCCACCGTACCCAAGCCGCTGATCACGCCGCTGAAGGTGCTGGCCACGCCCTGGTTGAACACCAGGGAGGTCGCGTCAGAGATATTGCCGCCCAAGTTGGCGGTGTTGCCGGTCAGCGTCAGCGTGCCCGCGCCGATGGTCGTCAGGCCGGAATAAGTATTGTTGCCGGAGAGGGTCAGGTTGGTGGACCCGGTTTGGGCCACGGAGCCCGCGCCACTGATCACCCCGCTGTAGCTGCTGTCCGCCGTCTGGCCAAACACCAGCGCAGCCGCATCCGCGATGT
>CAZLPS010000197.1:2163-4311 GCA_964561455.1 uncultured Opitutales bacterium | reverse complement strand
CAGCACGAGGAGGACTTTGTCGAGCACCTGTTCACGGCGAGCACGCACGACTACATGATGTTCTTCACCGGCGGGGGCCGCGTGTATGTCGAAAAGGTTTATGAAATCCCGGAAGGCACGCGCACGTCCAAGGGCCGCGCCATCTCGAACGTCATGCAAATGCAGAAGGATGAAAAGATCGCCGCCATGCTTTGCGTGAAATCGCTCGAGGAGGACAAGAAGGCCCTCATGTTCTGCACCCAGAACGGGGTCATTAAGAAGACGGCGCTGAAGGAATACGCGAATGTCCGCAAGGGCGGCATCATCGCCATCAACATTGAAGAGGGCGACACGCTCATTGCCGTGAAGGAAATCGTGCCCGGCAACCAGGTGGTGATTATTTCCGCGGAAGGCATGTCCATCCGCTTCCCCGAAGAGGACGCCCGCGAGATGGGGCGCCCGGCCACGGGCGTCATTGGCATGCGCTTGGGCAAGGGCGACCTCGTCAAAGCCATGGAAGTTGTGGATCCGGCCTGCACGCTGCTGGTCGCGGGCGTCAACGGCATCGGCAAACGCACGCCGTTTGATGGCGAGGACGGCCCGGTGTTCCGCCTGCAATCGCGCGGTGGTTCAGGCGTCATTGCCATCAAGACGGAAGCGGGCGTCGCGGGCGCGTTGAGCGTGCGTGAAACCGACGAAGTCATGATGCTGACGGCGTCCGGCCAGGCGGTGCGCTCCCCGGTGAAGGACATTCGGACGACGGGCCGCGTGGCCCAGGGCGTGCGCCTCGTGCGGCTCGAAACCGGCGACAAGCTGGTGGGCATCTGCCGGATTATCGAGGATGAGGAAGAAGAGGAAGAGAAGGCTTAACCACGGATGGCACGGATAACACGGATTTTTTGGAATGCGATTTCCATCCGTGCTATCCGTGTAATCCGTGGTTAAAAAAGCTCTTTAATCTTCGCTGCGAGGCGGTGGGCGGTGGCGCGGTGGGAGAGTTCGGCGGGTTCGCCGGCGGCGGACAGCGCGTGCAGTGCAACTTTGCCGGCGGGGGCGCGGGCGCGTAACGTCGCGGCGGCGGATTCGTCCACCTGGCCGGCGAGGATGACGAGTTTTTTATGGTGTTTGATGGCGAGTTCGGCGAGGGCGCCGGCGGCTTTGCCGGAGAGGGAACTGTGGTCGAAGCGTCCTTCGCCGGTGAGGATGAGGTCGGCTTCCTTGACGCGCTCTTCAAGCTTGAGCCAGGCGCTGATGAGGTCAAACCCGGGGACAAATTTGGCGGCGCAGGCGACGCGGAGGCCGAAGCCGAGTCCGCCGGCGGCACCCGCGCCTGGTTCCATCATCATTGTTTTCGGCTGGTCGAAATGGGCACACATCCGTTTCGCCATGGTGCCGATGGTTTTTTCGAGGCGGGAAAAGTCGCCTTCGATCAGGCCCTTTTGCGGGCCGAAGATGGCGGTGCAGCCATTGGGGCCGAGGAGCGGGTTGCGGACATCGCAGGCGATGCGGAGGTCAGGCAGGTGGGGCCAAGGTTCACCGGCGATGCGGACTACGCTGCCAAATTTCTCCGGCGTGAGGTGCTTCAATGGGTCGCCGTTGGCGTCGCGAAA
Organism: uncultured Opitutales bacterium; assembly: GCA_964561455.1. Lineage (GTDB taxonomy): Bacteria > Verrucomicrobiota > Verrucomicrobiia > Opitutales > JABDGR01 > JABDGR01. The sequence goes on along the minus strand of CAZLPS010000197.1, from coordinate 2,722 downwards.
TTCGAGGCCGACGGCCTCGAGGGCGCCAAGGCCGAGGTCGTTGGTGGCACTGCCGCCGATGCCGAGCAGGATGGCGCGGGCGTGCTGGTCGGCAGCGTGGCCAATTAGTTCCCCGGTGCCCAAGGTGGTCGTGAGCCAGGGGTTACGCTCGGCGGGCTCGAGCAAGGCGAGCCCGGTGGCTTGGGACATCTCGATAATGGCGAGGCGCCCGTGGTCGGGCAAGTCGAGCAAGTCGCGCGCGGCCTTGGGGACATGGGCCAGGTCAACCTCGCCCCAATGGGCTTCAACTTTTTTCAGGCGCGGGCCGTGGACGGTGTGCTGGTGCACTTTGCCGCCGGCGGCGTGGGTAAGGATAGCACAAAAGCCCTCGCCGCCGTCGGCGAGCGGGGCTTCGTCGGTGCGGGCGTGGGGAAAGGCTGCGCGGATGCCGGCGGCGGCGGCGGCGCACGCCGCAGGCGCGCTGAGGGCGTGCTTGAACTTGTCAAAGGCGAGCAGGACGCGCATGGATGAAGAGTGAAGGGCTAAGGATGAAGGATGAAGGATGAAGGATGAAGGATGA
>CAZLPS010000197.1:0-2063 GCA_964561455.1 uncultured Opitutales bacterium | reverse complement strand
AAGGATGAAGGATGAAGGATGAAGGATGAAGGATGAGGGATGAAGGATGAAGGATGAAGGATAAAATTTTGAATTTTGAATGACGAATTTTGAAAGGGGCTGCGGAGGGCGGATGGGAATCGGCGGGATTCTGAACCGGAATATTTTCTGTTCGGTTTTAGCGGCGGCGGCAGTTATGAGTATGGTCATCAATATCCCTTTACTGGGATTTCGCAAAATGAAGCCACGAGCCTTTTTGATCGCCGGCATATTGGCCGTGTGGCCCTGCGTCAGGGCCCAGGTCGCTCCTGCCGCGGGGCCGACTGTGGTACCCGTGGTCGGGGTGTGGTTGGTTCCGGCGGGCGAGGTTTTCAAGTCGTGGCTGGATTACCGGCACTCCGTGCGGATGGAAAGTGACGCGCCGGGCGGGGCGGACAAATTTCACGGGGTTAAAATATCCTCCATGGAGACCATCATCCGTCGCGCCGACACCCAGCAGACCGTGGCGCGCATACCCTTTCAGGGAGCGATTGGCAGCGAGTTGATGGATGAGCGACCCGGTCACGTGGAGTTTACGGCCGACTACGCGACGTACGATGCGCGGGCCACGGCTTTGCCCGACGGCGAAGCGAAACGGATGGATCAGGGCCCGCCCGGGTCCTACCTGCTGGCGATCTATGTGAACGGCGTGCGAGCCTCAAACGTGGTGAAAATCCGTCTGGATCCCGGATTTGACGTGGTCAAGGCACCCACCTTGCAATGGGGCGGGCTGGAATCCAATCCGCGCGCTCCGTTTGGCCGGGTGTTGCTTTGGGCCATCGGGCCGACACCCGCCGACCCGGATCTAACCAATTTCCGGCTGAACTTTTGTCCCATCTTGGTAGACGGAACGGTTCGCCAACCACCGGGCTTGGGGGGCAGCGGACCGCGGCCCCGGGCATTGCTGAGCGGGCAGCGCTTCGCCGTTCTATTTGGAACCAACTCGGGCCATAACGGTTACACGCCCGATTTCGATGGCAGCCAACTCCACACCTACGCCATGGCCTATACACCCGCAGATCAGCCCCAGCCGGGCGGCCCGGGCAACCCGTCAAGCCAACCGCGCCATTACACCGCGGCGCCATTTTCCTTCGACCCCAAGCCTCATCCGCTCGGCGATGCCTGGGATCGGGCGTCGCCGCCCGGCGAAAGTCGGCCGGTTGCGCCACCCGTCAGTGTGGCCATTCCGGCGAGCGCGCCTCCAGGGCACAGTTAAATGGTTACGGATTTGGCCGGACGCATCGGGGAAAGGATGAAGTAATATCGGACAAAAGGGTCGGGCCAATTTGGCTGGGTTTCGCAATTCGTCATTCAAAATTTATCATTTTAGTCTTTCATCCTTCCACCTTCATCCTTCATCCTTCCCCCATGGATTCCCCCGCCCATGGCGAAGTCATAGTCACCGGAATGTCCAACCAGGAGTTCTTGGACAAGTATGCGCGGGCGGGATGCATCGGGCTGGCGGGTGGGGCGACGTTGATTGATTGGGCCATCCGGCGGGCCGAGCGGCACATTGATGACGATGCGAAATGGAGCCTGTGGTCGCACAGCTTTTTATTTCAGGGCGTACGGGCGGACGCCCAGCACTGGGTGATTGAGTCCGACCTCGAAGTGCACCGGAAGCACATCCGCCTGGGGGTGCAGGAAAACCGGATGGAGAAATATTACGACGAAAAGCATCAGCGCAACCTGGCGGTGCTGGATTTCGGGCTGACGGAAGCGCAACTGGCGCTGGTTTTGCGCGAGGCGCTGGACCTGGTCCACGACCGCGAACAATACTCGCTCCGGGAGATTTTTGGCGTGCTCAAGGGGTTGCGGCATGAGGAGACCCGCGACCGGGAAAACCCGCTGGCGCGGAAGCGGTCATTATTTTGCTCGGCGTTTGTGCGGCATTTGTTTTCGCGGGCGGGCGTGGATCTCACGCCGGGAATTGCGGACAAGCACACCACGCCGGAGGATATTTTCCGCACGCCGCTGCCACATACGCGCTACGTGCTCCAGCGCGACGAGCCCAAGCCGAAGGTTGGGCTGCGGGCACGGTTGCG
>CAZLPS010000196.1:0-4474 GCA_964561455.1 uncultured Opitutales bacterium | reverse complement strand
GCGTGCGCGAAGTGGAGAAGCGGGTGGACCGGATGCGCGCCGACCAAAACAAGGCGGCCGCAAACGCCCGGGATCGGGGCCAGCCGATGGTCACCATGAACCGGCCGGACAACGGCCTGCCCGAAGACATTCGCGAACACATGAAGCTCATGTGTGACATTGTCGCGCTCGCATTTCAGACGGACAAGACCCGCCTCGCCACGCTCGTGCTGTGCCGCGACCTCTCCGGCCTTTTTTATCCCTTCCTCAACGTCCGCAAGACGCACCATAGCGCATCGCATGACGATTTGTCGGAGGACTATCAAAAGATCATCCGCTATTACATGGACAATTTAGCCTATCTCGCGGCGCGGCTGGACTCCATGCCGGAAGGCGAGGGCACCGTGCTCGACAACACCTGCCTGCTGTATCTCTCGAACATGTTCTCGGGTTCGCGCCACGATAATACGAAGCTGCCCATTGTGACGCTGGGCGGTTTCGGCGGCACGCTCCAAACCGGCCGAATCCTCGAATACAGCGACAAGGGCGACGACCAGAGAAAAATTTGCAGCCTTTATCTTTCGCTCATGGACCGGATGGGGGTGAGCCTGCCGCGTTTCGGAGATGCGGATGCGCGGCTGGTGGGAATCTGAAAGGTGGGAGACAGGAGTCAGGAGATAGATTCAAGGGCCTCGGTCAAAGAGAGTAAATCTTTGCCGCATAGGCCCCATATCTCCCATATCTCCCATAACTCCCAAACCCGAAACCCTTACGGCACCAAAGCCGGGATGGTTCCCATGAGGCCCGAATAGGTCTGTGGCATCGCCGTGCTGATGCCGTCCTTGATTTCGACGGGGTGCGAAGGAATGGTTACCGTGGCCGGCGCGAGCCCCGGGCGGCTGGCAGTGACAGTGATCGTGCCCGGCGTATACGTCGACCGGACGGCCACGCGGTTGATGCCGCACTCGGTGTCGAGAAACAGATTGTTCGTCGTATTCAGCTTGTCGCTGCAGAAGCCGCCGCGCCAGACGACCGGCCCGGTCACGGCAAAGTCCACGCGGGCCTCGTCGGTCGGGCAACGGTTGCCCTGGGCGTCCACGACTTCAAAGTCAATGAGGGCCACGTCGCTGGCGTCAGCCTGGAGGCCTTGAGGACCGGTGTGGAGCGTGAGCTTGAGGGCTTTGGGCTCGCCTGCGGTTTTCAGTTCCTGCTGGGCCACGACTTTGCCGCCTTTGGTGGCGACGGCCTTGAGGGTGCCGGGGACGAAAGTCACATTCGGGAAGGCAAAGACATAGCCATCCTGCGGGGTTTTGTTGACGCCGAGCGACTGGCCATTGAGGAACAATTCGACGGAATCGCAAATAGTGGCGATAACGGAGACAGTCTTCTTCGTGTTCGCTGGGTAAGTCCAGTGGCCGATGATATGAAGGTCGGGCACGGGGCTTTGCATGACGCGGGAGGCGAAGAAGATTTCCTTGGGCAGGCGCACGCCGTCCACCTTGCCGCTGACGCGGAGGACCTCGCTGCTCTGCTGGCGGCCGTCGGCATCTGAGTCTGTCCAATAAATGGAGGCGTAAGCAGTCCACTTCGAGTGGGTGGGGTCGGCATTATCAATCCGATTGGAGGCGAAGTTATAATAGCGGCGGACGCCAGCGAGGGCGAAGGTCTCGGCATTCCAGTTGTAACTGTCGTTCTGGCCTTTCTTGAAACCGAAGTGGGGTGGGGAGAAATCATCCCAGATGCCGCGCGGGCCTTCGTCGCGGAAATCCTCGGTTTCGATCATGGGCGCCTGATCGCGGTTGCCGTCGGAGTAGGGTCCGCCGAGCATGACGCCAAAATATTCGGTGACGGCGACGGCGCCCGGATCGCGAAGCGAGCGGCAACCGACGACGCGGCCGCCGTTGGGGTCCCATTTTTTCCGGGTGTCGACCATCTGCGCCATATGCTGGGCGTTAATGCCGGAGTTCCCCGCTTCCCAGAACAGGATGCTGGGGTGGTTGCGGAAATAAATCATCGAGTCGCGCATGACCTCCACGCGCTGGTCCCACTGGCGACCGGTGGTCTCGTGCTCGCCGTCACCGGCGGGGCAGACATTGGCGATGCCATATTTGTCATAGGCGCGGATGTCCACGGCCTGCGGCGAAATGTGCATCCAGCGGACGTAGTTGCCGTTGCTGGCGCGGAGGAGGGCGGCGTCGAAGTCGTGCATCCAATCGGGATAGGCTTGGCCGAGGCCGGGCCAGTCATTGACGGAGCGCTGCGAATAGCCGGTGAGCCACACGAAATGGTCATTGAGGTACACTCCGCCCGTGCCCGCGCCGCCTCTGAATTCGGCCTTGCGGAAACCCGTGTGAATTTTGCACACATCCACCACCTGACCGTTCACGGAGAGAATGGAGTAGACATCATAAAGATACGGGTCATTGAGGTCCCAGAAGCGCGCGCCGGTGAGCGGGCCGGTCGCGGTGAGAGTGTCCGTCTGGCCGGCCGCGAGGGTCTTGGAGCCGCCGTTGATTTTCGCCCGGACGACGCCGTCGGCATCCACGACGACGGCGGAAAGCGCAGTCGCGGCGGAGGCGGGCGAATCATTACACACTTGGGACTCGATGTTGACGTCCGTCGTCCTGCCCTTGATGTCATAGTTCTTGCCGTAGACGTAAACGCCGGTGGTTTGCAGATTTTCATAGAGCGGAAGCGTCTGGTAAACTTTGCCCATGACGTGCAGCCAGGCGTTGCGGACGAGCCCGCCGAAGTTCGGATTGCTGTTGCTAAATTTCCATTCGAAGGTCTCGCCGGACGATTCCTCCTTGTACTCAATGGTATTGTCCACCTTGACGGCAAGGACGTTATCCTGCCCGCCAAATTTCACCTGGGCGGTGATGTCGATGCCGAAGGCGGTGATGCTGTTTTCATAAAGGCCCACCGGCTGGCCGTTCAAGTAAAAATGGGCCGCGGACTTGATCCCCTCGAATTCCAGAAAAATCTTTTGGCCCTCGGCATTGGCCGGGAGTTTGAAATGTTTGCGATACCAGCCGATGCCGCGGTAGGGCGGGGCGATGCCCTGGGACGGCAGGCCGACGTCCCCTTGAGGATGGCTGATGAGCCCGCGGTAGGTGTCCACGTCATTCCACGTATGGGGCAGACTGACGGCGGCCCATGGGGAGTCGTCGAAGGCGACGGCCTCGGCACCGGGTACATCCTGGCGGATGAATTTCCAACCCGGGTTAAAATTATAAGTGGCGCGAGGAGTGATCGGCGGCTGGTAGGCGGGAGGGGCGGCAGGCGTCGCGGCCCGGACCGTAAGAGCGGCGAGGAGGAAAGCGAAATGCGAAATGCAAAATGCACAATTTGAGCGACGCATGGTTTTTTTGTTTCGAGTTTGGCGTTTTGAGTTGAGGCGCGAATTTGAGATTTGAAATCTCAGCGGCAGTTTATGGGAGAGGATGAAGGATGAATCAGGAAGCGGGGAGCTGGGAGCAGGGAGCGGGGAGTCAGGCACTCTAACTTCCAGCTTCGAGCTTCTAGCTTCCTTCGAGAGGCTGGATTCCAGCTTCCAGCTTCTCTTCCGCCCCCTACTGCACCTTCGTCCCGTCGACCTTGTAGGCTTCGTTCAGTTCCAAGCGCAAATAGTCATAGACAACACCGGAGGTGACGTCGCCGGCGGGGACAGTGAGGGTCATGGTGTTTTCGCCGGGTTGCAAAAGCGAGGCGTCGAAGGTGAGGGTTTTTTCCTGCCAGACCCCCATGTCCGTGTTATAGCGCAGGGCATTCGTGGCCACAATCGGCGGGTTGGCGATGGAACTGTTGTCGCCAATGCCGCCGACACTCTTGCCGTTGACGGTCACCGCCACCGTGCGGCCACCGTCGGCACCGGCCAGCGCGACGCGCAATGCGGCGTAGCCTTGCGATGATTTGTCCAGGTTGAATTTAATCGTCCAAGTGGTGGCGCGGCCCTGACCGTAGACGCGCCAGGGTCCGGTCTGGTCGGTGGCTGGATAATCAGCCGGCGACTCGGCTTTGACCCAGCCGAAGCGCTGGTTGGCGGGGTCCTTGGCATTGGGATTCACGAACGAGAGATTGGTGGCGTGCGGAACTTGCTGGAAGAACCAGTCCTTGTGGTAGTCGCTCTTGCCAACCGTGTAGGTGATATCGTTCGGGAAGAGCAGGGCATAGCGCAGACCCCAGCCCCAGAGCCAGTAATTCGCGCCGTCGCCTTTGAAGAATTTGCCGCCGGTACGGTCCGGATAGCCGATTTCCCAAACCTGTTTGCCATAGCGCACGGGCTTCCACTCGATGTTGCCGAGGTTGAGCTTCTGGCCGGCCGTGACTGTGATGTTAGCCTGCGCCAATTCCCCCAGCACCCCGTCCGCAAACGCGTGCAGCGTATACGTGCCCGGGCGGACATTCGCGATGGAGAACTGGCCGTCTTCACTGCCCACCGACCAGAACTGGTAGTAATTGGCATCGTGATCCCATTTGACGACGTTGCCGTTGC
>CAZLPS010000195.1:0-4727 GCA_964561455.1 uncultured Opitutales bacterium | reverse complement strand
TCCTCGTTGTGCTCGCGCATCAGGCCGCAATCGGTTTGTCCAAAGGCCTGGAAGGAGAGAATCGGCGTGTCAGCCATGAAAGGCGGATGGAAAGGAAAGGGTGGGAGACGCCGCCTTTGCTCCGCACCCGCGACGGCGGGCGAAGAGGATGGGGGGAAAGGCAGCATTCCCTATATAAAGGATTTTGCCGCCAAAGTAAAGGCGCGCCTTTGTCACAATTATCCTCCAGTTAAAGCCCTCACGGGTACTTGTGAATGCTTGACCTTTTTTAGAATTGTTCTAAATAAGAATGGTTCCATCTCCGCCATGCCGACCGCGCCCGCTATATCCGCTCCCGACGACTCCTGGGTCGCCGGTTTGGCCGCTTTCCTGAATACCCAGGAAAACGTCGAGGCGCTGGTCATTGAACCGGGACGGCGCCGCATCTCCGTGGCCACCCTTGGCCCGGTGGATGAGGCCCGACTCCGCGCGCGCCTGGCGGAGACCTTGCGGGTGCTGGAAGCCGCCCACGCCCATGGGCACCCTGGCAATGCCCTGCCACCGGGTATGAAATTGCGCCGGGAATCCGGCCAAATGATGCTGGAAAAGGGTGATTTATGCACCACGGCGAATCGCTTTCGCAAATGGCGTGACATCCCCTGGCCGGAGTTGGGCCAAACCCATGCCAGCGAAACGGGTGAGGATTGGAGGCTGCTCGCCGTGCTGGCGGCGACCTGTTTCGTCTTTTTGATTGCCGGGTATGTTGCCCGGTATTCATCCCCGGGCCACGGTTGGCTCGCACCCGCGCTCTTCATTGTCGCCATGCTCGCGGGCGGCTGGGATGCCTTGGTGGACTCGGTTCAAGGGCTGCGCCATCTCCAGGTGGACATTCATTTTTTGATGATTGCCGTCGCCGTGGGCGCGAGCGCCATCGGGCATTTCGGCGAAGGCGCGCTCCTGTTGTTTTTATTTTCGACGTCGGGTGCGCTCGAGGAATTTGCGATGCACCGCACGCGCCGGGCGATTGACGCGCTTTTTAAGGCCGCACCCAAGACCGCCCGGCGGGTAAAACCGGGCGGTGGCGAGGAGGTCATTCCCGTCGAAGAAGTTCATCCGGGAGACACGTTGCTCGCCCGCGAAGGCGACGCCTTCCCGGTGGATGGCGAAATGATTTCCGGCAAAACTGCGGCGGACGAATCGAATTTGACCGGTGAATCCACCCCGGTGGAAAAGCGCGTTGGCGACCCCGTCTACTCCGGCACCATCAACCTGTGGGGCGCAGCGCGGTTCCGCGCCACGGCGGCCTCCTCCGAAAGCTCGCTGCAAAAGATCATCCGGCTCATTCAGGATGCGCAGCACCTCAAGGCGCCCAGCCAGCGTTTTACGGATAAATTCGGCACCCCTTACGCGCTCGGCATCATGGGCCTTTCGGCGGCTTACTTTCTCTTTTGCTGGCTGGTGCTGAAGCTGCCGCCGTTTGCGGACGGCGTGCGCGGCTTTTCCGCCTTTTACCGGGCGATGACGTTGCTCGTCGTCGCCAGCCCGTGCGCGCTCGTGATTTCCATTCCCTCGGCCATCCTTGCGGCCATCGCGTGGGGCGCACGGCGCGGCATATTATTTCGTGGTGGCGCGGCGCTGGAAAAACTCGCGAGTATCAATGTCATTGCCCTCGACAAGACCGGCACGCTTACCACGGGCGAATTGGTGGTCGAAAAAGTGGAAAGTTTTCCGCCAGGCCGCGAAGACGATGTCACCGCCTTCGCACTGGCGCTGGAGAAGGAGGCCAACCATCCCATTGCCCGCGCGATTGTGCGCTTTGGCTTGGACCGTGGCCTGCAGCCGCGCGAGGTGGAGAAATTCCGCGCCCTCACCGGCCATGGCGTGCAGGGCGAAGTGGACAACGCGCGCTGTGTCCTGGGCCGGCGCGAATTGGTCGAGCAGGGCCCCCTCGGCGAGTGGGCGAAGTCGCTGCCGCTGCCGGCGCCGGAATTCGCGGAGGTCTGGCTCGTCTCCGAGCATCTGCTCGGGCGCATGTTGCTGCGCGACCAAATTCGCACGCAATCCGCGCCGGTGCTGGCCGCCTTGAAGGCCGAGGGCTTGCATACGGTCATGCTCACCGGTGACCGGCGCGAAACCGCGGAGGCGGTCGGCAAACAAATCGGCCTGGCCGAAGTGCGCGCCGGACTTAAACCCGCAGACAAAGTGGCGGTGCTCGAAGAATTTAAAAAGCAGGGCAAGATCGTGGCGATGGTCGGCGACGGCGTGAACGACGCTCCGTGCCTCGCCGCGGCGGATGTGTCGGTGGGCATGGGTGCCCGCGGGAGCGACGCCGCGCTGGAGCAGGCCGAAGTCATCCTCATGGGCGACCGCATCGAACTTTTCCTCGATGCTTATCATTTGAGCCACCGCACCCGCCGCATCATCCATCAAAATCTGGCGGTTTCGCTTGGGACGATTACCGTGATGGTCTGTGCGTCGCTCTTTGGCATTGTCCCGATCACGCTGGGCGTGGTCGCGCACGAGGGGTCCACCGTGATTGTGTGTTTGAATTCGTTAAGGTTGTTGTGGTCGGGGGATGGGCGGAAATAAATTGATCGCCTAGCTTTTCGGGTTCAAATCCTTGGCAGCCGGCACACTAAACTTGCGGAGTGGTTGGGGTCGGCGCGGGTGCTTGGGCAGGCGCCCCCGGCGCGGCCTTGGCGATCTTTTGCTTGCGCAATTCATTGGCGGCCTGCTGCTTGGCGAGGAAGCGGCGGTTGCTGGCGAAGTCGCGGGCCTTGGGGGCCCAGCCGCCGGCGGCCATGGCTTTGTTGACGGGGGCGCGGTTCTGTTGGGAGGAGTTTTGCATGATTCTTAGATAGCAGGGTGGGCGGTTCAGTCAAACTTGTTCCATGGGAGCGAGGAAACCGGCTCGACAAGATTCCGAGGCGAAGGTATTTTCCCGCTCATGGCCAGCCTGCCGAAAATTCAGAGGTTCTGCGATGCCGTGGCGAAAGAATTTCGCCCGCGGAAAATCGTTTTATTCGGGTCCCATGCCAGTGGGAGGGCCACCGCGGATTCGGACGTGGATTTGTTGGTAATTCAATCGCGCACCAAGTTGAAGGGCGAACGAATGTCAGTATGCATTCGGCAGGCTGTACCCAGGGATTTCCCGTTGGATTTGCTGGTGCGTACCCCCGCCGACGTCAAAAAGCGCCTGCGCTGGGGCGACCATTTCCTTCGTGATATAATCGAAAGGGGAAAGGTAATGTATGAAGCCCCTAACGCGTGAGTGGGTGGAAAAGGTGGAGAATGACTTTCTTGCGGCTTCCCAGCTCTTGCGCCAACGGAAGGATGTCACGTCGGATGTGGCCTGTTTTCTATGCCAGCAATGTCTGGAGAAGTATTTTAAGCCTCGGTTGGTCGAGGCCGGGGTCGCTTTTCCCCGAACGCATGACTTGCTGGTCTTGCTGAATCTTTGTGCGACGGTTGAGCCGCTCTGGCTCGCCTACGCCAGAATGGTGGATGCGATGTCGGATTATGCGGTAGATTTCCGGTATCCCGGCCATTCCACGACTATGGCCGAGGCCAGACAGGCCCTGAAGGACTGCCATGTCCTATGGGCCGAAGCCCGCGCCAGCTTGGGGCTGTAGAATCGTCCTTTTTCCCCCTTGCCTTTTGTTTTTTGGATGCTACTGTAGCCCTTTTTCCCTCCTGCCGAACCGGGGGATTGGGCATCTTTTTGCCCGCTCCCGCGCCCGCCATGAAACTGCTAAAACTTCCCGTCCACTCCCGTGAAAAGTCAGGCCGCGGCCCGGCCCGGCGCCTGCGCGCGTCCGGCCAGATCCCTGCCGTCATCTACGGCAAATCTGGCCCCCGCCACCTGACCGTCAAGGAACCCGAGTTCCGCCTGCTCATGCGCGCTGTTGCCGGTACGGCCGCCCTCGTCGAGATTTCCGACGGCACCGGCGGCACCACCCTTTCCCTCTTGCAGGAAGTCCAGCGCGACGCCCGCACCGACCATTTCGTCCACATTGACTTGCGGGAAGTCACCGCCAACGAGCCCATGCGCGCCGCCGTCCCCGTCCGCGTCCAGGGTGAAGCCGTCGGCGTGAAGCTTGAGAGCGGCATCATCGAAGTCAGCCGCCACGAACTTTTCGTCAAGTGCCTCCCGAAGGATTTGCCGGACATCATCATGATTGACGTCACCGAGCTCCATGCCGGCGACTCGATCCACGTCCGTGACCTCAAGCCGATTACCGGCGTTATTTTTGCCGACCGCGCGGATGAAGTTGTCGTCGCTTGCGTGGTGCCCAAGGTCGAGGAAGAACCCGTGGCCGCGGAAGCCGTGGCCGTCGAGGGCGAAGCTGGTGCTGCGCCCGCCGAGGGCGAAGCCGGCGCCGAAGGCGCTGCTGCCAAGCCGGGCGATGCCAAAGCCGCTGCCGGTGCCAAAGGCGCCGCTCCCGCTGGTGGTGCGAAGGGTGCTGCTCCCGCCGCTGGTGCCAAAGGGGCTCCAGCCGCCAAGGGTGCTGCTCCTGCTGCTGGCGCCAAAGGCGCTGCTGCTCCCGCGAAAGGTGCTCCCGCCGCCAAGCCCGCTGGCAAAAAATAATCCTTTTCCGCGCGCGCCGGGGGTGGACACTCCCGGCGATTCCCGTGCGAACCGTTCTTTGAGACATGTCCATCGCCGTCATCGCTGGCTTGGGAAATCCGGGCTCGGAGTACGTCCGCACCCGCCACAACCTTGGGTTTTGGCTGGTGGACGCCCTCGC
>CAZLPS010000194.1:0-4746 GCA_964561455.1 uncultured Opitutales bacterium | reverse complement strand
CAGCGTTCCGGTAATGCTGCCCCAGGTGCCACCACCGCCCGAGCCATTCGCCGCCAGGGTGACGCGGCCGTAAACATCCACAGAGATATTCGCGCTGGTATAGCTGCCGGCCGTGACGCCGGAGTGCGGGAGGATGACCGTCGCGTTGCCGAGGTCCACGGTCGAGCCGGTGGCGCCATAAAGGATGGCGCCGTTCTCGAAATGCCATGCCATTGCCCCCGGGACGTGGATGGTATGCCCCGAGAGCGGGACTTCGAGGGTGGCGTTGGCGGTGTAAATCCGCAGGGAGTCCTGCCCCGAAGCGCGACTGGAAGCGAGAAGCTGGAATGTGGAAGCTAGAAGCAACAGCCGGAGAAGCGGGAAGAGGTTTTTCATGGCGGAAATGTTTAAGAGTGGCTTAAAGGGCGATGAACCAGGCCTTGGGATTGTTGACGGCGTCGTAATCCGCGCCGCAATAAATCCCGGCGGCAGCCGGATTGGCTCCGTTGTAGGTGAGCAACTGGACGACGCGGAAATCGCCAGCGATGATGAGGAACCACGTCGTGCCGAGCGCGAGATTCGCGGTGACGCTCTGGTTGAGGGAATTCGCGCCAGCACTGAGCGCCGTGATGTCCAGGTGCCAGGGGTTGTTACCCGCGCCGAGGGCGGCGATGCTGGCCGTCATGCCCGCGCCGCTTTGGAGAATGCGGAAAGGGCCGGGACTGTAAGCGATGCGGCGGGTCGGGTTGTCCGTCGTGATGGCGTAGATGGTGATCCAGTAGTTGCCGGGCGGCAGGGCCGTCTGCGCTGCCGTGAAAGGGATGATGCCGTGCGCGAGGGTGCCTGCGAGCCAGTCGGCTTGAGAGATATTCGTGAAGACGCCGTTGACCGTGCCACTCATGACCGCACCGAGGGCGTTGGGGTCCGGGGCCTGGCCGTTCGCGGCGCAAGGGCGGATTTCCGCCGTGATGCTGGCGAGATTGGAAACGTCGGGCGTGATGATGCCGACGCTGCCGACGCCGATTTCCAATTGCGCATCGAAGCCGGACCAGAGCGCGGGCCAGCGGCCCGTCAACGCATCCTTGATGAACTGGAAATTGTTCGCGTCGGCGAACATACGAAGGCGGTTGCGGGGCAAGGTGCTCATGAGAAGTAGCCTCCGACGCAGTTGTAACGATGCGTTGTGGTGAGGCCGCTGATTTCGCCGTCGTCGGATTCCACCAGGGCATTGTTGAGGGTGAGTATCGTCGTGCCGCCAAGCTTCATGACGACCGTGGTGGCCGTTTCCGCCGAGAGCGCAATGGCCTGGCTGGCGAGGTATTGAATTGCGTGCGTCACCGTGTCATGCAGCACGGCCACGGAAAAACTCAGCTTGGCTCGGCTGTTCTGGCGGTAGAGGGGATTGGCATATTGCGCGCGGAGGAATTCCGCCACCTGGGAGAGCCGCTGGCCGTTGACGCGGATGTTGCCGACCACGTCGTTGTTTGAAGCAACGGCGAGGTTCACGGCTCCCCAGATGAGGTCAATTTGGGCCATTTTTCGGAAGTTGGAATTTGGAAGCTGGGAGTTGGAATCAGGATTCTAAATTCCAGATTCTAGCTTCTAGCTTCTTCAGAATTACACCGTGCCGAACGTGTAAGGCGCGACGAGGAGGTTGCTGGTGACCGTGCGGGTTTGCTCAATGGTCACCGGGCCTTGCCGGAGATTCTTGCCGTAGCGAAGCTGGCCCTTGCTGACGTAGGCGTTGGCCAGGGTGAAGGTCTGGTCGCCGCTGGTGTCGCCGGAGATGACGGCACTGGAATAAGTCGGGTCCGCGCCGATCTGGGTGCCAAAGGGCAGGCTGCCGATATATTGGGCCTCACCGGTGGTTGGGGTGGCGTTGGTGACGGTGATGGGCGTGAACTTGATGCGGCAGACCAGCTCGACAAAGGCCATGTCAATCGTGGGGGTGACATCGCCCTTGATGTGGTCGAGCTTCAGGTCGAACTCGACATCGAAGCCGGCATCGTCGGCCAGGATGGTCAGGCCATTCCAGACGAGCGAGTAACGGCTGTTGAAAATCTTGGTCAGATCGTAGCCCGCGAGCGTGGCGTTGGAGCCGACGCTGCCGACGGTATACCAATTCGCGAGAGTGGCGGGGTCGGTATTGTAGGCCAGGAGGCCGGTGAACATCATCGCCTTGAGCATGGAGCCCTTGGCGGCGTATTTGATGCCAGGGAGCTTCGTGATCTGCGCATTGACGACCGTGACCGGCGCACCATTGCGGGGCGTGACGACCAGCGGGAGGTCGGTCGTGCCATAAATGCGGTCCATGAACATCTTGGTCGCATAGGGATAGAGCGTGGCGAGGCTCGTGAAGTTGAGCGGTGAGAGGCTGATCTCCACGCGCCCGTCCTTGAACTGGTGGCGGATGGGGCCGAAGGCGCTGCTTTTAATGGCCTCGAATTCGGAAATGAAATCAACGTTGATGTCCTCCTGGGAGAGGAGGTTGATCGAGTTCCAGCCGATGGAGCCGGGCCCGGAGAGGATTTTGTCGCGTTTGACGTTCATGGGAGGATGGGAGTTTAGAGTTTCTAGTTTTTAGTTGGAAAGGTCGGGGGTTTCATCGAGACCGCCGGAGGTTTCGAAGAGGCAGTCAATCTCGCGCAGGGTGCCAGCGTGCAGGCCTTCGTCCTCGGTGGCGGGTGACGCGCACGTCAGCGGGTTCGTCTCGCAGCCAGGCAAATCGAATTGCTGCAGGTGCAGCGCCTGGAATACGTATTCCGCGAGCGTCTCGGCATCCGGGGCAAGCGGGGCGGTGTTGAGCAGCGGGTTTTCCATGCACTTAATCCGGCAGAGGACTTCGCGGAAAAACGGGCCGCGCGCGCCGTTTTCGATTTTCTTGATGACGGGCGTGAAAACGACGATGCAGCGCCCGAGGTTGGCGTTGAGCGCCTGATCAATCGCCGACTGAATGTCTCCCACCTGGCGCGAGATGATGGCCTCCCCGTTTAACAACGGGAAGCTGGCCAGGGCGGCGACTTGGGCGTCGCGGAGGTCTTTGAGAAAACTGGACATGAAAGCGGGGAGCAGGGAGCGGGGAGCAGGGAGATGGGCCGACGCCGGCGGGGATGGAACCCGCGCGGCGTGGCGAGCGAATTACTTCGCGGCAGGCGTGGCGGCGGGAGTCGGAACGGCGAGCGGTAGAGCGGCGGTGTGCTTGAAAGTCACGCCGGAGGCAGTCTTGCCGGTGATGGTGACTTCGCCGGCGACGGCGCCGTTGATGAATTCGCCGGTCAGCGCGACGGTGTCCTTGACCACGTCGGTGGCCAAGCCGGCGCGAGCGACGGCAGCGTTCAAAGCGGAAAGTTCCGCGGAGTTGGTGATTTCGACCAGCGGATCGGTGCCGACCGTGGTCCACTTGCCATTGGCTAATTTACGATTCATGATTTTTTTGAGTTGAGGTTGTTTTTCGGAAAAATCTCACTTGTAAAATTTGGAGGTATCCAGTGTCCCATTGGAAAGGACCAGGGATTCGACGGCTTCTTTGGCGGCAGTCGCCAATTGGTCCATGGGCGGCAGGATGCTCGGGTCGCCCGCCTGGTTGACGGACTTTTTGAAGATGTAGAGAATTTCGCCGCCGTGGCTGCCCGCGCGGCGGTAGTAGGGCGTGCCATCTTTGCGGTGGCTGAGCGTGATGCTGGTCGAGTCGCGGCGGGCCAGCCCGGCCTTGAGCGAGCCATCCGGCCCCTTCCAGTGGATGACTTCCAGATCGTTGAATTCGCGAGGGCGTTTGCCATGGGCGTCCGGATGAACGGGGATGGCGAGCATCTTGCCTTCCGAGGCGGTGATCGTGCCGCCGTAATAGCGCTGCCGGAAGCCGAGCAGCGAAACAAACACCTGGCTGCCACTGCCATTCAGGTTTACGGAAAAGCCGACCGATTCACCCGCCCGTTGATAAAAATTCGTCCGCTTTCCGCCGAGCTTGTTGCCCCGTCCGGGATTGATCGCAAGCAGCGAGGTTCGCAATTGATTCGCCACCCCATAGGATGCGACTTCATTTAACCGGCGTGAATCAAAACGCATCGCCCGCTCGCGCAGCGCGGGAGTTAAGGTGTCACCAGTGACGCTTATATTGATGTGGAGAGGCATCTTAATTCCGGGCCGCGCTGGCGGCGTTGACGAGGGTGAGAACGCCGGCGGTAAAAGTGGTATTCACGCCAGAGGCGCGGAGGCTTTCGATCAGCGCCGTGGCCAGATCGCCGGAGGACAGGGCGGCGGCGATATTGAGGGGCGCGGAATTCTGCGGCTTGGGCGCGCTGTCGCCGTCGGCAATGACGCCAAGGCGGATGGCCTGCACGCGATTGATCTCCACCGTCTCCATGTGCGAATTGTAATCGAAGGGAGGATAAGGATTGCCGAAGCGGTTGAATCCGCCGGCGTCCAGCGGTTTCAACCAGATCGGGTCGTCCTTCCGCGCGATCATGCGGCCGCCGTAAAGCTTCCCGCCGGCCGCCATCCATTTCGCCAGCCATGGCCGCGGGACGTGGGCCGAGGCCGCGCGGACCAGCTCCAGGCACGGGAACGCGCCAAGGATGTCGGACGTTTGACCGGAGGCGAACCAACCGGCATTGCGGGCCATGCTGGAATTGGTGTTCAGGATCAGGTTGAGGCGCGAATCGCTGGTGAGGTCCAGGAGGCCGCCATGCTGCTCAGGGAGCTGCTCGCCACCGAAAGCATTTTTGCCGCCGGGCCCATAGCCGAGGGAAATGGCGAGCTGGCGCAATT
>CAZLPS010000193.1:0-4786 GCA_964561455.1 uncultured Opitutales bacterium | reverse complement strand
TTAATTCTTAATTCTTAATTCTTAATTCTTAATTCTCAATTCTTAATTCTTAACTTCCCGGCATCTCCCCCGTCACCAGCGCGCGGAGAATGTCCAGGTTACGGTCGAGTCCATGGTGAAACAACGGCCACGCGTAATATAAGAATCCGCCCACCGCGAGCCAGGGGCCGAAGGGGATTTCCTGGCCAAGCTCCCATGTCGGGGCCGTCGCCGTGGGGTCCCGCGATGGATTCGGGCTTTCAGACCTGGGCGCCGCCGGAGTGGTCCGGGTGGCCCCGAGAAAGCGGGATGCGCCAACGAGGGCTCCCGCCACTGCAAACACCGCCAGCGACACCAGCGCCGCGCGCCAGCCGCAAAATGCCCCAACCGCGGCAAACAACAGCAGGTAGCCTTCACCCCAGATCTGGCTGAACTCGTCCATCACCTGCGCGGACGCCGCGTGCGGAATAAAAATCAGCCGGAAAATATTGGCGAACTCCAGCAGCCATAATGCCGCCCCGGCGCCCAGAAACACGCCGATCGCCGATTCCGTCGCACCCGGCAGGGCGTCAAACAGCCATTGACCGACCGGATGAATGCCGTGCATGCGCGGCAGCAAACTCGAGAGAATGACCCCGCCCATTACGGCCAGCAACAACCACAGCTCCGCCAGCCTGAGCTTTCCCCGTTGCACCAAAGCCAGAATAAGTATCAGCGACAGAAACACCACCGCCGGCCAGACCAATTCCGTTCCGCGCTCCAACCACATCCAGGCCAGGCCGCCGAGCATCGCGGTCACGACCGGAATATAATGCACCACGAACAAGCGGCGCCCCAAGTCGTTCGCCGGAAATTCCTCCGCCTCCTCCGCCGGCGCTTCGCCGGCCGGGGCGGCTGGCGGCGCCTTGGACGCCCGCATCGAGAGCACCGCCTTCATTACCACAATGGCAATCAAGCCGGTAAACGCGCCACCCACCATCGCCGCCACGGTGCCGCGCCAGCCGCAAAAGGCCCCAATGCAGCCCATCAACAGCATGTCTCCATAGCCCATTGCCGGCCGCCGCATCAGGTAACTGCCAATCTCCCCCAGCCAATAAATCGCCCCTGCGCCCGCCGCCACCCCCGTGAGCGCGATAACCGCGCTGTGGCTGGCCTCCGCCCACGTCCAATTCGCCACGGGCAACCCGTGAATTTGCGGCCATAACAAGGAAAAGCCCAGACCGGCAAACAAACCACCGATGGTCGTAACGTCCGGCAATTGCAGATGGTCGAGGTCAATCATCGCTCCCAGCAGCAGCAGGGCGAAAAACGCCATGCCCGCAATCGCCTGCGCCGGCGGCAGGGAAATCCATAGCCACAAAAACACCCCGGCCGTCGTCGCCTCAATCAGCGGATAGCGGAAACTGAACCTCGCCCCGCAGCACCGCGCCCGCCCGCGCAAAATGAACCAGCTAAAAATGGGAATGTTGTCATACCACGCAATCGGCTTCCCGCAGCTGCAATGGGAACCGGGAGTGACAATGGACTTCCCCAGCGGGATGCGCAAAATGCAGACATTCAGAAAGCTGCCCACGCACGCCCCCATGTAGAACGCCGTGAAGCGCATCAGCCACGGAAATTGTGTCTGCAAAAAATGAAAGTATTCACGCATGGCGGGGAGGTAATCCAAGAGCGGCGCAGGCGGCGGTCATCATGGTGGGGGCGATGGATTCGGGACTAACGTCTATGCCTTCTTGGGACTTAATCCAAATGCTTAACGATTTTGCTCCTTGCCAAACCAGCATTCCCAAGCCATCGGCGGCACGCAACCCACGTTCGCGGGCAGCGGAAACAAAAGGCGTAACGCCCACCCCACGCTTATATACCATATCCAATACTAATGCCCCAGAGGGTAAAAAATTTAGATCGATCGGTGATGGGTCGTCCGGCTTTAAGCCAACTGGAGTCGCATTGATAACCAGCACTCCGGCTTTCCATGCTCGAAATGGCGGTTTAGAAAGATTGAAGTATTTCACCTTTTTTTCCAGTTGGAATCGATGAAATGGTTGATCCAACTGCATTTCGCTTTCCTTTCGCCCGCCCAGCCATAAAAAACTGCACTGACTACTAAGGCATTGGACTACAGTGGCGTGCGCCGCTCCACCGGTACCAAGTAATACCACTTCTCTTCCTTTAATTGAGCTCTGAAGATCCTCTTTTAAAGCCTGGGTCAGTCCAAAGCCGTCTGAATTTTCACCATTCCAGCCGTCGTCGGGCTTCCTAATTAGTGTGTTTACCGCCCCGGATTGTACTGCGTCTGATGCTCTATTTTTAACTAAATAGGTTGCGGTGATTTTGTGTGGAATGGTGAGGTTTAGGCCAACAAAATTCTTTTCATGAAGTGCCCTTAGCGCCACCTTTAATTCTTCAGGTTCAATCTCGAATTTAAAATAACACCAATCCTTCAATTGCGGATGCTCTTTTGCCAGTTCCGCCAGTGCCGCATTATGCATCTGCGGGCTCACCGAGTGCGCCACCGGATGCCCCAGCACCGCCAGCGAAGGCAGAAAATTCCCCGCCTCATCGCGGCGGTTCCAATCTTTCAAATCTTGCAGCGTCAGCGTGTCAGCGGGATTCGGCATGGCGGCGGTAGGCAAGGTCGAACTCGTGGACGAATTCCGCAAAGAGCTTCGCCTTCGCGTGGTCCCGCGCGGCGGTGTATTGATTCACCAAATTGCGGCAGCACCGCGCGAGAATCTCGCCCACCGGCGCGGGCATGAGCACCGCCGGGTCGAAGGGCAGCTCCAACTGGCGGAAGTAGGCGCGCAGGTCGTCCTCGTGCCGGAAGGCGCCGTGCTCGTAGGCGTCAATGTAGAATGGCTCCTCGCCCAAATTGCACGAAACCATGAATTTCCCCGGCAGGCCAATGGGCTCCAGCTCGATGCCGCAACGCAGCGCGACGAGGAGGTACACGGCCGAGAGCGTCAACGGGATGCCCCGGCGCCGCCGAATGACCTGGTTCAGGAAACTGTTGCGCGGGTCATGATAATTCTCCGCGTCACCGCGAAACCCGAATTCATGGAAAATCACCCGGTTGAGCACGTTGCACTTCTCCCGCGCCGAGGAGGGCGTCAGCAGCAACTGCCGGCACCGCGCCGCCATGGCGTCCAGAAACCCGTGCGGGTCAGTCGGACTGAGCGCGGGATAAATCGTCCGCTCCAGCAAAATCAGCCCGGTCTCCAACTCGTAACTGAACCCGCGGATAAAGTCCAAAAACATCTGCACCGTGTCCTCGCCGCCCAGCTCGCGCAAAAAGCGCCGGGCATGCGCCGCCAGCGCCGCATCCTGGCCATCGGCGGTCGTCCGGAGAAAGGCCAGACCCATCGGTCCCTGGCGCCCCAATTCCGACAGCAGCGCCTCGCGCACCTGCGGCGTGGGGTCATCCAGCAGGCGCAACAAAGCCTCGGTGGTGGCAGGCGGCTGGGCTTCGGCAGTCATTGCCCCGAAGTGGAACAGAAAGGGCCGAGGGGGGCAATCACGAAGGGACTGCTTCGAAGGGACTAAGGGACCAAGGGACAGAGGGACCAAGGGGATTACAAGCGCGCCAATCTATCAAACTTGCTTTTCTGGAAATCTCTTTCAAGCGACATCCCTCTGTCCCTCTTCCATATAGCTCGCCTTCGGTTTGCAATTGCGTTGAATATCCGCATGACGCCCGTGCCCCCGGTCATCGCCAGCCCGCCATATCGCAACCGGGGTGGTGGCTTAAAAGCATTCGGCATTTTGCAAATTATTTTAGGGTCCTTGAGCGCATTCTCCATACCGTTCATGTTATTGACCCTGTTGGTGCCCGCCAAAATGCCCGATGGCGAGATCATCCAAGTGAATGTCCTGGTGCCGCTCTTGACCAATGGCGGACTGGCCGTAGCCCTGATTTGGTTGGGAATTGGTTCACTCCAAGCTCAGCGCTGGGCTCGAACCCTGATCATGCTGTCATCCTGGGGAGCACTTTTCGGGGGCCTCTGGTTGATGGTGGTGACGATTTATGCGATGATTTTCGGGCTTCCCGAAATAGACGGTCAGGCCCTTCCGCCCGGTGCAGGATTCGTTGCCCTCCTCTTTTCCATGGCAATCATGGGGACGATGTTTGTGTTGTTGCCGGCCATCTTGGGCTGGTACTACTCGCGCCCGGATGTCAAAGCCACCTGTGAAGCCCGCCATCCCCATCCTGGCTGGACCGATGTCTGCTCGCCCACGGTACTGGCACTCAGCCTGTGGCAGGCTCTTGGCGCAATTTCCATGCTGGTCTTCGCCATTGGCAACCATGGCGTAATCCCCGTTTTTGGCGAAGTATTGACCGGTTGGGCCGGAATCGTCATTTGCCTTGTCCAGGGCACCCTCGGGGCTGGCGCGGCTTGGATGCTCTATCGCCTCAAACCCTCGGGCTGGTGGTTGACTTTCGCCCTGCTTTTATGTGCCACCGTTTCCATCCTTTTGAATGCGCTGCACCTTGATAACGACCAACTTTACCGGGCGATGGGCTATGGCGCGACGCAATTAAAACAAATTCGGCAATTTGACGTCATGCGGGGCAGCAAAGGGATTGTTTTCTCGGCGGTAGTTACCCTGCCGATGATGATCTTACTTGCCCGCACCTATCGTCATTGCATCCGCCCCCGGGCGGAACGCCTGTAGCGTTCGCCGAAGGGACCGAGAAAAGAGGTTCAAAGTTAAAAAAACGTCTTGCATATCCGCGGAATTTCGCCCCTTGCGAATTCCCTCTGTCCCTCTGTCCCTCTGTCCCTCTGTCCCTCTGTCCCTCTGTCCC
>CAZLPS010000192.1:0-4811 GCA_964561455.1 uncultured Opitutales bacterium | reverse complement strand
AGGGTGGAAACCGGCTAACAAACCATGTTTGGAGGGGGGTGTAAAGGGTAAAAGGTGGGTTTTTGGTAGTGTCCTAATTTGGAACCAGCCCATCCGATAAAGCGGCGTAACTTGGCAAAAACCTCAAAAAACCTTGTCGTAGCAAACCCCGTCATTGGCCTCGTAGGCCAAAGCTTCAAATAGAAGGGTAAATTGCTGATAGTATGCGGGCGTAATGGAGGCAGACGCCTCCACAAAATCACGCATGAAGTGACGAGAGACTGATATTGGATTTTCCAACTTCACAACTACATTGTCATCGCGCTGAATTTCCACCCCATGAAGACAAGCCTTCACCATTGCGAATCCAACGAGAGATGTTAACGACCGCGGATGGCGCGCAAAGTCGTCAGGAAGGATGTTTTTCGGCAGATGGGCACTTCGAAATGGGTCACAGGCATGGAGCCATATGTAAGCATTTGCAGCTTTCTTAAAAGGGCTCGCCTTGTCATAGCCGCCCGCTGCCGGAAATTCAGACTTCCTTACATTGGCCAGAAAAGCAAAGACCTCCCCTTCTTCAATTGGGACGGGAGTCGTTACCCCAAGTCCATCTAAAAAGTCGTTCGCCCATATCAAAAACAATCCCAAAGATTCATTTTTGTTTTCGGCATATAGTTGTTCAAATGAAATCTCAGCCATATCGTATTGTGATTAGGGGTAAAACTAGCCCCGTTCGAATATAAAACTCGAACGGGGCTAGGATAAAAACAGGTGACTTTAGGATTTCACCACAGAAGGGTTAAGGGCCTTCCGAAATTGCGAACCGGTGTCCTTTGCTGACTTGCGAAAAGCAGTAAGAGTCTTAAATCGCGCAAGTTCGCCGTGCCCATTAGGATGGGTGCAGGCAGTTGGACGGTCAATTTTAACCGTATCCGTGGTGATACGGCCTTCGCGTTGTCCAATAAAACAGAGCCGGTTAAGCTCGATTACGGCGGATTCGATAGGTGCTGGAGATGGTGTGTTCATGGCTGTATGCGAGGCAGGGATGGAGCGGCGGGTTCAATGCAGCCAGCTAAACCATAGCCCGAAAAATCAAAACGTCAACCCCGAATTAATACTTTATTGCTATGATTATCATGGGGTTAAGACCCCAATTAATGCAGCACTATACATATCGCAATACATAAAGTGTTGTCAAATGTGGTCTAGACCCTCTTTCAGGGCTCCGATAGCCCCAAAAGCATCCCTCGGGCCCATTCCGAAGCTCGCATGTCGCTCTCCCTGCCGCGTTCCGCGATTTGATGCAGCTCGGCCTTGGTTAGCCTGACTTGCAATATCTCCGTTCTCGCGTCCCCTTTGGCGAGCTTCGGCCTGCCCATCTTTTTCTTTGTTGTCATACAAATAGTCTATTGACAAACCATACATCATGTATTACATTAAGTCAATACTCAAAAACACCATGGCCAACAAACTCTCATTCGACAAGCAAGTGACCATCATTTCCGCCCTTGCGGAAGGCGTGAGCATCCGGGGTGCCGAGCGCATGACCGGGGTTCACCGGGATACCATCATGCGCCTTGGGGCCAAGGTGGGGAACGCTTGCGCTGATTACATGGATGCCAAGTTGGTTGGCCTGAATTGCCAGCGTGTCGAAATAGACGAGCTTTGGGGGTTCATAGCCAAGAAAAACGCTAATTGCCGCCTTGGTGACTATGCCGAGGGCTTGGGTGACGTTTACACGTTCGTCGCGCTAGACGCAGACACGAAGCTGGTTCCATGCTTCCTGTCCGGCAAGCGCAACGACACGAACACTGTTGCCTTCCTTCAAGACTTGCGCGACCGGGTAAACGGGCGCATTGAGATTTCCTCGGATGGTTGGGCGGCTTACGCCAACGCGGTTGATAATGCTTTCGGTTGCGAAGTGGACTATGGACAAAACGTAAAAGTTTTCTCTTCGCCGGATAAGACCGAAGAACGCAGATACAGCCCGGCAAGTATTGCCAGAATTGAGCGTTCAACAATCACCGGGGAGCCTCAGCACATTTCGACTTCCCTTGTCGAAAAGCAAAACCATACTGTTCGTATGCATTGCCGCCGTCTCGCTCGTCTTACCAACGCTTTCTCCAAAAAGTTCGACAACTTCCAAGCTGCCGTAGGGCTTCACTTCGCCTATTACAACTTCGTCAAGACCCATAGCGCAATACGCATGACCCCGGCAATGGCCGCTGGCGTGGAGCAAAGCCACTTAGAAGTGGCGAACCTCGTGGAGTTGGCACAATGACCCGCCCGGAGTATGTAGAGCACTTGAGGAAGGCCATAAGCAAGACCTTTGGCCTAGACTCCGCGCACATTGAGACGGTCAAGGTCGTGGAGACGTTTCGCGGCAAGGTCATGTTTAACGGTGACGTGGAGGTATTTACCGTCACCGGGCAATCTGACGTTGCCCGCGCTTACGCTTGGGCCGAGGATATAGCCACGGGGTCAAACTCCACTGTAGTCCTAGAGCGACCGCCGATAAAGACCGCTCTGGATGCCGTCAGGGCCGCTCTAGCGAGCGCTGTCAAGCGGGCGCAGAGCAACTAACTATTCGGTTGCGGTGGGCTGTGGTATTGAACCAGTATGATGGCCCATCCCACAACCGCCATGAACCCAAAAATCAATCTCTGCATTTCAGTAATTCTTTCCGTCGGGTTATTGGTTGCCGCCTGCGACTCCCCCAAGCTCGATGCTAGTTCTGCGCAGTCCAATGGTGGTGCGACAACCCACCCCATTGCAGGGCAATCCGAGACCAACAACGACCTAACCAAGCAGATTTCGGCCGTACTAATGCAATGCCAAAGCATTAAGCCGGGAATGACTCGTGCAGAGTTGCTAAAATTGTTTGGCACTCAGGGGGGCTGGAGCAATCCCACGCAGAGGACGTTTGTTTATAAAGCGTGCCCAATTGTTAAGGTCGATGTTGATTTCAGTCCTTCAGACCCAAAACAGGAACAAGAGATTGATATCATAAGGAGCATATCCAAGCCTTATTTGGCATGGATGGCGAGCCCTTCTGCGCCCTTCTGAGGGCTTCCAAGGGCCGATGAGTTTCAAATTAGGACACTACCGGGTTTTTCTGGCAGTTGACAGCTCTGACGCCTCTTGCCAAACTGCCATCCATGAAATTCCGGGTAATCATCGAGGCGGACGAAGACGGCGTATTCGTCGCCGAATGCCCCAACCTGCCCGGGTGCATCTCCCAAGGTAAAACACGGGCCGAGGCAGTAACCAATATTAAGGATGCCATTCAGGGATATTTGCAGAGCCTCAAAAAACACCGCGAACCTGTTCCCCTGCCTGCCACGGAAGAACTGGTTGAAGTAACCGCATGAGCAAGCTGCCGGCATGTTCCGGATCGGATGCCGCGCGGGCCTTTCACAAATTGGGCTGCGTGTCGGATCATCAGACCGGCAGCCACATGATTCTGCGCCTCCCCAATCAGCGCCGACTGACTATCCCCAACCATCGTGAATTAGCCAAGGGAACTTTGCGGGCGTTGATTCGGGAAGCAGGCATTACGAAATAGCAGTTTGTTAAATTGCTTTAGGCACCATGAAAATCCTCCTCCCCGGCGGCGGTGGCCATTTGGGAACTCTTTTGGCCCGGGCGTTTCACGGCCAGGGGCATGACGTCGTCGTTTTAAGTCGCACGCCGACGCCCCAGCTTTGGCGGGTGGTGGCCTGGGATGGGGCGACTTTGGGGCCGTGGACGGCGGAATTGGAGGGCGCGGATGCCGTCATCAATCTGGCCGGGTTGAGTGTGAATTGCCGCTATGGGCCGAAGAACCGGGCGGAAATCACCCAATCGCGGATGGTTTCAACCCAGGTCCTGGGTGCGGCCATCGCCCAGGCAACCCGGCCGCCGCGGGTCTGGCTGCAATCCAGCACGGCCACGATTTACGCCCACCGCTATGATGCCCCCAATGACGAAATGACGGGCATCCTCGGCTGCCCGGAACCGGTGCCCGACACCTGGAATTTCAGCTACAAAGTCGCCTGGGCCTGGGAGCGGACCTGCTTGGAGGCGCCGACCCCACAGACCCGCAAAGTCCTCTTGCGGACCGCCATCGTCATGAGTCCAATGCGAAATCAGGCCTTCGATATTTTCCTGAAATTGGTGAAATTTGGCCTCGGCGGGCGGGCGGGGGACGGGCGGCAATTTGTCTCCTGGATGCACGACCGCGATTTCGTGCGGGCGGTCCAATTCCTCATTGAGCGCGACGACATTTCGGGTCCGGTGAACCTGGCCGCCCCCAATCCGCTCCCCAACGCCGAATTCATGCGCGAACTGCGTGCCGCTTGGGGTATCCCGTTTGGCCTCCCGGCGGAAAAATGGATGATCGAAATCGGCACTTTTTTCATGCAATCGGAGTCCGAATTGGTCCTCAAGAGCCGCCGGGTGGTGCCCGGTCGCTTGCTGGCGGCGGGATTTAAGTTCGACTTTCCCACTTGGCCAGAAGCGGCGCGGAATTTGGTCGCAAGACAGCAGAAGGAAGCTAGGAGCTAGAAGTTGGAAGCTAGAATCGCAATGCCAACGGTCGGATTAGAAGTGCTCAATTGTCTCGCGCAGATGGTGGAAGTGTCATTCCAGCTTCCAGCTTCTAACTTCCAGCTTCTCCAAGCGCTATAATCCCCCCGCCAGATTATACACCTGTCTGCCTTGCCAAACGCCGCCGAGCCGTTCATAGTCGCCGGTTTCGCCCATCCTTTGGGCCCGGCCACGCCATGATTAGCAAATTCATCAGTTACTTCTCCGGACGCCATTACAAGCAGTTCGTGCGCCGCTGCCTGCCC
>CAZLPS010000191.1:0-4829 GCA_964561455.1 uncultured Opitutales bacterium | reverse complement strand
TAAGGGACAGAGGGACAGAGGGACAGAGGGACAGAGGGACAGAGGGACAGAGGGAATTTGCAATGACGCTGAAAACTGATTTGTAAACCTTAAACCGCTTTCGGTAAACTCCATAAAAAGCAATCCGCCATCTTGCCAGACCGGGGTGGCTTCTGCATAGTTCCCTGATGGCGATGGAATTTAAAGACTATTACAAGACGTTGGGGGTACCCAAGGATGCGAGCGAAGAAGACCTGAAGAAGGCTTTTCGCAAACTCGCGCGTCAATTCCATCCGGACACCGCGACGGACAAAAAGCGCGCGGAGGAGAAGTTTAAGGAAATCAACGAGGCCTACGAGGTGCTGAGCGATAAGGACAAGCGCAAGCGGTACGATGAACTGGGCCCGGATTGGGAACATGGCCCGCAGGTTCGCCAGCAACCGGGGGCGGGGGGTGGCGGCTTTCGGCGAGCGGGCGGGGGTGGGATGGGTCCGGACGTCGAGTTTGGCGGCACGGGATTCTCGGATTTCTTCGAACACTTTTTTGGTTCGCAGGGTCGCGCGGGCGCGGGAGGTGCGGGCTTCCCGGGAGGGGTGACCTGGGGCGGGGGAGAGGAAGACGCGGGTCCGCTGCGCGGCAGCGATTTGCAGTCTGATTTATTGGTTACTTTGGAAGAGGCCAGTAATGGCGGTGAGCGGATGCTCACTTTCCGGCGGCGGAACTCGGGCAAAGGGGCCACCGAAACTCTCAAGGTGCGCATACCGGCGGGGGTGCGGGATGGTCAACGCATCCGCGTCGCGGGCAAGGGTGAACCGGCTCCGGCCGGCGGCGAACCGGGCGATTTGTTTTTAAATGTGCGGCTGCAAAAGCACCCGGACTTTCGGGTCGAGGGCGTTGACTTGTATTATGATTTGGAGCTCGCCCCGTGGGAGGCAGCGCTGGGCGCGAAGAAAACGGTGCCCACGCTGGCGAAATCGGTGGCGGTCAATATCGCCGCGGGCGCGGCCTCGGGCCAGCAGTTGCGGTTGAAAGGCCTGGGCCTTCCGCAATCCGGCGGGGCGCGCGGGGATTTATACGCGGTGCTTGCGGTCAAGGTGCCGCCGGCGGAAACGGCGGCGCAGAAGAAATTATGGGAGCAGTTGAAGGAAGCGCATGGGAAATAAGCGCTTGCACAGTTTTTCGACTTGTCCTCAAAGCCAATTCGCATTGATTGACATAATATCCAAAGAACATGAAATTCAGCGAATTGGTGCGGTTACTGGAGGCCAATGGCTTTCGTCTCTTGAAGGAGAAGGGCTCAGTCCGGTATTACATTAAGGCTGGTAATCCGAATCTGATTCGAGTAGATTTTCACGGTGCCAAGGAAGTACCCACGGGCACCTGCCACGCGATTATTAAAGCTGCCGGCTTAAAAGGAAAGCCATGATTAAACTTCCCTATTCTCTCGTGATTGAGGCCACCGAAGATCTGGATTATTTCGGTTTCTATTCGACTGATTTGGCGGGATTTACCGGCATCGGCCATTCCATTGAGGATTGTCTTTACCAGGCACGCTGGGGCATGGAAGACCACGTGCAAACGTTGCGTGAGAATAAGCTTCCCATTCCGCCCGTGAATTCCAATCCCACGGTCATTATTCAGAATGAAGCCAAACTTCAGCCGGTGTGATTAGCCATGTAGCAATCGGGCCGGCCGCATCTATTGTCAGGTATTTGTTTGGCCGGGTGTTAGAGTAGGAAAATACCCCCATGACTCCCGATTGCGATTTATTACGCCGCTACGTCGAACTCCGCAACGAGGCCGCCTTTGCGGAACTCGTGCACCGGCACATGGACCTGGTTTACTCCGTTGCGCTGCGGCAGGCGAACGGCAATGCGCATCTGGCCCGGGATGTCACGCAGTTGGTGTTTCTCGATTTGGCGCGGAAGGCGCGGGCGCTTTCCCAACGGGCCACGCTCGCCGGGTGGCTGCACACGAGCGCGCGGTTTGCCGCGAGCAAAGCCGTCCGCGGCGAGCAACGCCGCCAAATTCACGAACAGGAGGCCGGCGCCATGCATGAGAATACCACTGAAGCCCCCGTAAACTGGGAGCAATTGCGCCCGCTGCTCGACGAAGGCGTTGGGCAACTGGACGAAGCCGACCGCGATGCTATTGTGCTGCGGTTTTTCCAGGGGATGAGTCATCGCGAAGTCGGCGCGATTTTGGGTCTGAACGAGAATTCGGCGAACAAACGCATTGAGCGCGCGCTGGAAAAACTGCGTGCGCATTTTGCGCGGCGCGGGGTAATGGCGCCGTCGCTGGCGCTGGCGGCGGCGATCAGCGAAAACGCGGTGCAGGCGGCGCCGGAGGGGCTGGTGGCGGGCGTGGCCGGGGCGTCGCTGGCAGGGGCGGCGGGAGGTGCGGCCACGGGGAGTGTTTTTTTGAAAATTCTCCTGATGAGCGCGAAAGCAAAACTTTTCTTCGCGGCGGTTACCGTTTTGGCAGTGGCGGTTCCGGTGGCCATCAGTCTCAATCGAACAAAGACAGCTTCAGTGACGGGCAACGGAAGTCCGGCTTTTTCCGCGTCATGGGTGACGCCGGTTGCACCTCTTGCGTCCAATGTCGGAAAATCCCTGCCTGGCAATGCCTCGTCTACCGCAATTGCCGCGCCCGGCGCATCCCAGTTAAGTACCAGCGGAAATTCCGCCTCGTCAATGTCTCCGTCCGGGGGGCCGGAAATTGCCTTGGTTCCGGCGGCAAATGGCGCCGCAAGTTCGAATACCACCGCGACGGCGGGTTCGGTCATGGGGATGCACTTTGCGGCTGAGCCTGCAAACGGTTCCGACTTGGTGCGGGCTTATGCAAATCGAATTCGGTTTGGGCTTCGTTCGCCCACCCGAGGTACCCGGGCGGATCTAACCACCGCCCTGATCCGACCGGTGATCCCACAGTTCGAACTGAGCACTGACAATATAACCGCAGGCAAGGGAATGGAATCGGCAGAAGACAGCCGCAGCTTTTTGTATGTACTGGAAGTATCCGGAACGGTGGTTGGTTACACGGCGGTGCAGACGGATTCGACCGGCGCGGGCAAGCCGGTGACCAATATGAGTTTTGGCACATTTGGGGCAGAGGTGGTTGGCGCCCTTGACCGAGTGGCGGCGATCCCCACCGTGCGGGCCGGTTCCTA
Organism: uncultured Opitutales bacterium; assembly: GCA_964561455.1. Lineage (GTDB taxonomy): Bacteria > Verrucomicrobiota > Verrucomicrobiia > Opitutales > JABDGR01 > JABDGR01. Next base: position 1,681 of record CAZLPS010000191.1, on the reverse strand, counting down.
TGAGCCGCGGATTTTGAATTTGCCTGCAATGGGGGCGGAAATGCATGGCAATCTGGTGATTTGGCTAAAGTCCACGGCTGGTGGTGATGATCTCGTTTATCTCTTTAGTGATTCAGGCGGCCTGCAAAAGGCGATGTTTAGTGGGGCCAATGGATGGCAAAGAAATTCCTTGGTCGCAGCGGGCAGTTTTTTGAGGCAAATTCGCCCACTCGTCCAACAGGCGATGGCGCGGCCGCCGCTTTTGCCGGGAGCGGGTGGGTGATTGGCGCACCGTCATGGCAGCCTTTGTCCGCGATGCCGGATGGCAACGGTTGAAATTAACTTGTTCGCGCCGGGCTTGCCTTTCGGCCCTCATGGTATAATAAACGCTCGTATGAAATTTGCTCAAAAAGGCAGGCTTTGGGCGCTGGGGACGGCGTTGGCGGCGGCTTTGCTGGCCTCCTGCACGGACAAGAACGCGCACAAGGACGGCGTTTACCAGGGGTATCTGGACGGGCGTTTTCTGGGCGTGGCGTCGCCGCAGGAGGGACAACTGCTTGATTTGAAGGTGCAGCGGGGTAATTGGGTGGAGGCCGGGGCACCGCTGTTTGCGCTCGATCCGAAGCCGGAGTCAGACCTGCTGCGCGAGCAGACGCAGAAAGTGGATTCGGCCAAGTCCAAACTCGATGATTTGAGCAAGGGTCTCCGCGACACGGAATTGGCGGCGCTCGAGGCGCAGGTGAAAGCCGACCAGGCGACACTGGCGCAAACCGAGGCCGAGTGGAAGCGCAACGAGCAGCTGAAGGAAGGCAACTTTGTCTCCCAGAATGAAATCGACCGGCTAAAGTTTTTAACGGAACAACACACGGCGGAAGAGCAGCGCGATGCCAATCAATTGGCTACCGGCAAGCTGGGCGCGCGCGAGGACCTGATTCTTCAAGCCAAGGCCGACTGGCTGGCGGCCCAGGCCGAACTCGACCACACCAAATGGATGCTCGACCAAAAGATCCAGAACGCGCCGCAGGCCGGCTGGATTCAGGATACGCTGTATCGGGTGGGTGAGCGGGTGGCGCCAACGCAACCGGTGGTGGTGATGCTTCCAGTGGCGGAATTGCGCGCGCGCTTTTATGTGCCGGAGCCGGAAATCAATCGCGTCAAAATTGGCCAGGCGGTGACGGTCAATCTCGACGGCGCGCCGCCGCGCAAGGCGAAGGTGAGTTTTATCTCCACGCAGGTGGAATTCACGCCGCCGGTGATTTACAGCGAGAGCCAGAACTACAAATATGTGTTTCTCGTCGAGGCGGATTTTGAGCCGCAAGTGGCGCGGGACCTGCACGTCGGCCAGCCCGCCGAAGTGAGCATTTTGCCATGAATGCCGCGCCCCCTGTTGCCGAGCCTGCGCCACGCGCGCCCAATGGAAACGGGGCGGGACTGGCGGTGGACGTGCATGGATTGACCAAGCGTTACAATGGCAAGGCGGTGGTGGACCACATTGATTTTGAAGTGAAGCGCGGCGAGGTTTACGGGTTTCTCGGTCCAAATGGCAGCGGCAAGACGACGTTTATGCGCATGCTATGCGGGCTGTTGACGCCCGACGAGGGCGAGGGCACCTGTCTGGGTTACAATCTCCGCACGCAGGCGGACCGTATTCGCCTCGAAGTGGGCTACATGACCCAAAAATTCAGCTATTACGAAGACCTGT
>CAZLPS010000190.1:0-4852 GCA_964561455.1 uncultured Opitutales bacterium | reverse complement strand
GAGACCATAATCTTAGGATACAGACAGTATTGCCCAAATTAAAGGAAGAAGTCGCCGTAATATTGGCCTATCATGGTTGAGCCCGACCATTTCAAGTCAAATGAATTGTCAAGTGGGTTTGCACGTTACTCTTCAGGCCGAAGACGACGGCACCCCGCTCCTTTTTGCCTATCGCCGCGCCATATTGGAAGTAACGCCCTCACCCCCTTTCCTCATGATTGCTATTAATGGAAATATTTTTCAGCTGCTGGTAGCCATGGCTTGCGCGGGCTTTGCGTCTGTTTACGCGCAACCGGTGGAATTCGCCAAAAGCGAAATTTCGTCCGCTGCTGACGCGGCAAAAATCAGCGCGCCGACGGTTGTTTTCAAAATGGATGCGGCGCTGGGCGCGCAAGCCTACCACATTGCGCGCGGCGGCGAGGGCGCGATCACCGTCACCGGGGGCGACCAAGCGGGTGAAATGTATGGCGGGTTGGATGTGGCCGAAGCGCTGCGGCTCGGCGCGGGGACGCTGGATTCGCTCCTGGGCGACCCGCGCGTGCATGCGCCATATATTAAGCAGCGCGGCATCAAGTTTAACCTCCCGCTCGACCTGCGCACGCCGAGTTACTCCGACGGCAGTGATAATGCGCGCGCCAATATTCCGGAAATGTGGAGCCAGGACTTTTGGGCCAAGTTCCTCGATGAAATGGCGCGGGATCGCTACAATGTGCTGTCGCTCTGGAGCCTCAATCCGTTTCCCTCCATGGTGCGCGTCCCCGAATTTCCCGACGTAGCGCTGGATGATGTCTGGCGGACCCGGGTGCCGCTCGGGCCAGTTCCGCTTGACGGCACCGGGAAAAACAACGTGCCTCCCGCCTTCCTCGCCGACCACGAAGTCGTCAAAAAAATCACCATTGACGAAAAAATTGCCTTTTGGCGCAAGGTGATGCAGATGGCGGCAGATCGTGGCATCGCGATCTACATTTTCACCTGGAATGTTTTTCCCTACGGCGCGGAGGGCAAATATGGCATCACTTCCGACATGTCGAACCGCACGACCATCGCCTATTATCGCGCGAGCGTGCGGGAATTGGTGAAAACCTACCCGTTGCTCGCGGGTATCGGGATTACCGCCGGAGAGAACATGCCGAATAATGTCGATTTCACCAAAGAGCAATGGCTTTGGGCCACCTATGGCGAAGGCGTGCGCGACGCGCTCAAAGACTCGCCGACGCGGATATTTAACCTTATCCACCGTTATCACCAGACGGCGCAGAGCGAGATCACGCGCAACTGGCAGACCTATCCCGGCTATCCGGCCACCGTCACCTTTAGTTATAAATATTCCTATGCCCACATGTATTCATCGGTGAAACCGCCGTTCATTGCCGAGATGCTGCCTTACCTGCCGGAAGGCATGAAGACCTGGCTCACGGTGCGCAACGACGACATCTATTCGTTTCGCTGGGGCGACCCAGACTATGCACGCGAGTATATCCTCAATATGCCACCGCCTGCGCTGCTCGCCGGGTTCTACATGGGGCCGGACGGCTTCATCTGGGGCCGCGATTTTCTTGATCGCGATCTCGCGGGCAAAGACCTCGGCGTCGAACGGCCGCTAGTCATCCAGAAGCAATGGTATGCCTTCACACTGTGGGGCAGACTGGCCTATGACCCCACGCTGCCCAACTCTCATTTTGTGGAAACGCTCCGGGCACGCTTTCCGGGGGTGGATGCGGCCACGCTTTACGCCGCCTCCAGCGCGGCTTCAAAAATCATTCCGCAGGCGACGCGCTTCTTTTGGGGTGACATTGACGTGCGCTGGTTCCCCGAAGCCAATGCGCGCAACGACCGCGGCACCCATTTCTACACGGTGGCTGAGTTCATGAACGGCATTACGATGCCGGGCACAGGCATACTTAACATTCGCCAATGGAGATATAAGTTGCTCAACCAGGAACCACTCAACGCCATCTCGCCGCTCGATGCCGCGGACTCACTCGCGGGCGCGGCTGACACGACGTTGCGGTTGGTCGCAGCGCTCCGCGCTGATCAGAGTTTTCTGCAAAACCGTGAGCTTCGCCTGACTCTCGGAGACTACGAAGCCATGGCGCAACTCGGCCTTTACTACGCGGAAAAAATCCGTGGAGCGTGTGACCTCGCTCTTTACGATGCCAGCCGACGGCCCGAACAACAGGCGAGCGCGATTGCTCATCTTGAACACGCGCTGGCCGCATGGAAAAGCTATGCGGCAGTGCGCGACGCGCAGTATGTACCGGGCTTCTACAGTCGCATTGGCCAGATTGACATAACAGCGCTTGCCGGGGCCGCCGCCAAGGACATCGAACTGGCGCGTGCATGGAAACCGGGCACGCTGAAAGATGATCCGCAGGCCCAGCAAAAAGCTGATGCCCAGTTTCAACCGTAATTATTTATCCGTCACCCGACACCGTTATAGAGCCATGAGACAAAGCAGCATTGTCCCACTCGTAATTACAGTGTACGGACTTTTTTTAAACCCGATTGCGCTACTCTGCGGCATGGGTGGAACTATCATGGCTTTGCCGGGCCTTGCGGTTGCTGCTCCGGCGCCTCTGGAGGTTCCCCGCTGGGAGCCACACGATTTTGCGTTTTCTTGTTCGTCGGTTGAAGGCAATCCGTTCAATGTCGCATTTTCAGCCGAGGTAACTGGCCCGGGTGGATTTAAGCTTAACGTGCCAGGATTTTATGACGGCAATGGAACTTGGAAGGTGCGTATCTCGGCGTCCACCGAAGGAGCGTGGTCATTTATAACGCATTCCGACATAGCGGAGTTGAATGGTAAAAGCGGCGCATTTGTCTCTGTAGCGAATCATGCACTCGCGGAGCATGGCAGCCTCCGCGTTAATTTGGAGCATCCGCACCAATTCGTTTTCGAGGACGGGACACACTTTTTCCCGATGGGTTACGAATGTGACTGGCTGTGGGCATTGGACACCAACGACCCCGAGTTAAAGGGGCTCAATCCCTTTCTCGATAAACTTACAACTAATGGATTCAATTTCGTCGTCCTGAATGCCTTTGCCCAGGACACCAGTTGGCGCAAAGGAGAGACCGGGTCGGATGACTTTGGCCCGCCTCCGCTTTACGCCTGGGAGGGAACCAACGATCAGCCGGATCATGGCCGCTTCAATTTAGCTTACTGGCAACACTATGATCGTGTAATTGAGGCGCTTTACCAACGCGGCATTGGGGCGCACATCCTGATGAAAGTGTATAACAAGCAGGTGACCTGGCCCGCCAATGGCAGCGCTGAGGACGATCTCTATTATCGCTGGTTGATCGCGCGCTATGCCGCATATCCCAATGTTGTCTGGGATTTGGCGAAGGAGGCGCAGTATGAGAAGGACTTGGATTACAAAACGGGACGGCTACGCTTTATCCGGGCGAACGACAGCTATCACCGGCTACTGACGGTTCACGACGACAAGGTGAACTACGACAAGGGCGCGTATAACGATCTGGTGGATTACCGTTCGGATCAACAGAACTCGGACTGGCGGGGAACCATGTTGGCGCATCTTGCGCAACGCACTTGGCCGGTGAGCAACATCGAGTATGGCTACGAACATGGCCCCTTGGGCGCGAATGATAAAACCTACAATGTCGCGCAATCAGCGGAGGAAGTTTGCCGTCGAGCCTGGGAAATTGTCCTGTCGGGTGGATCGGTGGGGTATTACTACACTTATACAGCATGGGATGTCATTCGTCCGCAAGACAACCCGCCGGGCTACGCCTATTTCAAACATCTGCGTGATTTTTTTGAAACGACCGGCTATTGGCGGATGAAGTCGGTCGATGGCCTGACCAGCGAGGGATATTGCCTGGCTGATTCTGGCCATGAGTATATCGTTTTCCTCAACGTCGCCAAATCGTTCACGTTAAAATTAGAAGGGCTGGCACAGCCACTCAAGGCCCAATGGTATCAGCCCTTTACCGGCCAATGGCGGGATGCGGGGAACTTGGGTAATGGCATAGTGGAACTGAAACCTCCAGCAGAATGGCCGGAAGGGCCAGTGGCGCTGCATGTGGGAACCCCAGGCTCTTAATTTAAGTACTCGTAGACTTTTCATCTCATGAAAATGGAAATAACAAAAAACAAATCACGCACTCTATTGGTCTTTTTTGCCAGTTTGCTCTGCTTGGCCCATGCCAACGCGGCGACTGCGGCAGGCCTGACTCCGGTAAACCTACAGTGCGACTATTTTGAGAATCCGCATGGAATAGATTCCGCACAGCCTCGGCTCGACTGGGTCTTGCAAGCGAATAATCCCACAGCGCGCGGATTGGCGCAAAGTGCATATCAAATCCTTGTCGCTTCCTCACCCGCATTACTCGCACAGGATAAAGGTGATTTATGGGATACGGGCAAGATCATGTCCGATCAGATGAATCAGATAATTTACGCGGGCCAGCCGCTGAAATCTGATGAGGCTATTTGGTGGAAAGTTCGCGTTTGGGACGGCGCCGGCAAACCCTCGCCGTGGAGTTCTCCGGCGCAATGGACCATGGGCGTTCTCAATCAAGCTGACTGGGGCGCCAAATGGATTACGGCGTCGGCCAGCTTAAGTGGCAACAATGACAGCACCTTTTTGCTGCGCTGCGAATTTGCCACCAAAACCGGACTAAAACGAGCGACAGTCAATATCTGCGGGCTGGGTCAATACGAGATGCATCTTAACGGCAACAACGTGACGGCGGACGTGCTTACGCCGGGATGGACTGAATACACGAAAACCTGCCTCTACGACACCTATGACGTGACGTCACTCGTTCATGACGGGCCCAACGCGGTGGGCATTCTACTGGGCAACGGCATGTATCGCGTCGC
>CAZLPS010000189.1:0-4872 GCA_964561455.1 uncultured Opitutales bacterium | reverse complement strand
GTGTTGGCCACGCCGAGGTTCTTCGGGTGGAAACCCATCGTCGGCGGCGAAAAATCATCCCACACTCCCCGGGCGGCCTCGTCGCGAAAATCTTCCGTTTCGATGAGCGGCGCGCGGTCGCGGCGCTCGTCATTGTAGCCGCGGAAGATGCCGTCGCGCTTGGCGTTGGCGTCCGTCTGCGCGTCCTGGCCGATCATGACCCCGTAGAATTCCTGTAAAGGCGTCAGCGCGAGGTTGGCGTCGACCACGTCATTGTCGCGCGTGCCCATGGCGCGCCCGCCGCTGGGGTCGAGCTTCTTGCGGAGGTCCACCATTTGCGTCATTTCCGCGGGGGTGACGATGGTGTTGCCGGCTTCCCAGAAGAAGATGCTCGGGTCATTGCGGAAAAAGATCATCGAGTCGCGCATCACTTCCATGCGCTGGTCCCACTGCCGGCCTTCCACGAGGCGTTCCTTGTCGCCCGCGGGGCAGATGGCCACGATGCCGTATTTGTCGCAGGCCGTAATGTCCACGCGCTGGGGCGAGACGTGCATCCAGCGCATGTAGTTGCCGTGGCTGGCGCGCACCATCGCGAGCGTGAAGTCGTGCATCCAGTCCGGATACGCGCCGCCAAAACCCGCCCAGTCATTGGCCGAGCGCATGGCGTAGCCCGTCAGCCAGACAAAATGGTCGTTGAGCCAGACCCCGCCCGTGCCCGCGCCGCCCTTGTATTCCACTTTGCGGAAGCCCGTGTGCGTCTGGCACACGTCCACAATTTTCCCATCCACGTTGAGCATCGAGTACACGTCATACAAGTAGGGGTCTTCCGTGTCCCAGAAATGCGCGTTGGTCAATTTGCCGTCGGCGTTGAACACCTCCGACTGGCCGTCCACCAGGTCCGACTTTTCGCTCTCAAATTTCGCGCGCACGATTCCCGCGGCATCCACCACCACGGTCTCGAGCGTGATGGGAGCGTAGTCGCCGGAATTATTGCGGACTTCGGCCTCGACGTGCACATCGGTGGTCTTGCCCTTGATGTCGTAATCCTGCCCATAGACGTAAACGCCCGTGGTCTGAAGGTTTTCATAGAGCGGGAGCGTCTGGTACACCGGGCCGGTGACGATGAGCCACGCGTCGCGGTTCAGGCCACCAAAGTTCGGATTGAAATCCTTCGAGTTCCATTCATAGGCGGTGCCGGTGGCTTCCTCCTTGTAGCTGGGGCTGTTGTCCACCTTCACGGCGAGGATGTTGTCCTGCCCGCCGAATTTGGCGGTTTTGGTCACGTCAAAGCCCACCGCCGTGATGCCGTTTTCCAGTTTGCCGATGGGCTGGCCGTTGAGAAAGAAATGCCCCGCCTGGCGCATGCCTTCGAATTCAAGATAGACCCGCTGGCCATCCGCGCTGGCCGGGAGCTTAAAGTGTTTGCGATACCAGCCGATGCCATTCTTTTCGCCGGTGTCCCCGCTGCTGTGCCGGATGAAATTGCGGTAGGAGTCCACGTCGTTCCACGTATGCGGCAGGCTGACGCTCGACCAGGCGGAATCGTCGAAGCTCACTTGGTCGGCGCCGGGTTGGTCGCCAAAGACGAATTTCCAGCCGGGATTGAAATTATACGTCGCCCGCGGCGTCACCGGGACCACAAACTTCGACCCGATGGCATTGGCAGCCGGGGCCTCGGCGGCCTGGAGGCCGACACTCGCGAAAAGCGCCGCCAGGCAGGCCAGCGGCAGGGTGAAACGGGAAAGGGACGAGGGACGGGGGAGGTGCATGGGGGGGAAGGGGGGTAGCTTGGAGCGGGGAGCAGGGAGTAGGGAGTTCTGAATTCTGGGTGCTGAATGCTGAATTCCAGCTTCCAGCTTCTCATGATAAGGAGTGAAGAGTGAAGGGTGAAGAGTGAAAGGGAACGAACGCTTAGCTAGCTTGGAGCGGGGAGCAGGGAGCGGGGAGTTCTGAATGCTGGCGGACTGAATTCTACCTCCTACCTTCTACCTCCTTTAGTTTGTTGCGCACAAGAGCCTAAATGCGTAAATATAGACGGTTTTGCGTATTTGCTGAAGGGACAGAGGGACAATGGGACACAGGGACAGAGGGTTGGGAGAACCTTGAATGCCGAAGATGTAAATGGGAACCGTAAACTGCAAACCGTAAACCGAAAACTTCCGAATTCCTGCGCCACTCCTGACTCCTGACTCCTGACTCCAGACTCCTGTCTCCCAGTTCCCAGTGTCCGGGCCTTTGATTCATCCTTCATCCCTCATCCTTCATCCTTTCGTAGCGCCCCCTACCTCACGGCACCAGATCCGGCACCGGCGTCGCCAGGCCCGCCAAGCCTTGCGGCATTTGCGCGCCCAGGCCGTCCTTGATGTCCATTGCACTTGACTTGATTTCCACCGTGGCGGATTTCAACCCGTCGCGCTTGGCCGTCAGGGTGATGGTGCCGGGAGTCAGGGTCGAGCGAAGCGCCACGCGGTTAATGCCGCACTCCGTGTCCAAATAGGGGTTGTTCGTGGTGTTCAGCTTGTCGCTGCAGAAGCCGCCGCGCCAGACGAGCGGGCCGTCAAACGAGAAATCCACGCGCGCTTCGTCCGTCGGGCAGCGGTTGCCCTGGGCGTCCACGACCTCGAAATCCACCAGCGCCACGTCGCTGCCGTCCGCCTGCAACCCTTGCGGGCCCGTGTGGACCGTCAGCTTGATGGCCGCCGGCGCCCCGGCCGTCTTGATTTCCTGCTGCGCTACCACCTTGCCGCCCTTGGTCGCCACGGCCTTGATGGCACCTGGCTCAAAGGCGATGTCGGGGAACGCGTAAACATAGCCGGTGTAACCCATGCTGCGCATGTCATAGGGGTCCACAAACACGCAGGGCGATTTCTGCACGCCTTTGGACACCCCGTTGACGAACAGCTCCACCTGATCGCACATCGTCGCGGCGACATACATCGTCTTCGTGGTTTTGGCCGGATAGGTCCAGTGCCCGATGATATGCAGGTCCGGCGCTGCGTTTTGCATGACGCGGGAGACGAAGAAGAGTTCCTTCGGCAGGCGCACGCCGTCCGCTTTGCCGCTCACGCGGAGCACTTCGCTGCCGTCCTGGCGGCCGTCAGCGTCGGAGTCGGTGAAGTAAATCGAGGAGTACGCCGACCACTTCGAGTGCAGGGGATCGGGATTATCAATGCGGTTTTGGGCGTAGGCGACGTAACGGGTCGTGGCCGCCAGGGCAAAAGTTTCCGAGTTCCAATGGTAGGTGTCCTGGCCGGCCACGGGGTCGCGCGCCACGGGCCCCCCCTTGGGCTTGAAGCCGAACGTCGGCGGCGAATAATCGTCCCACACCCCGCGGGCGGCCTCGTCGCGGAAGTCTTCGGTCTCGATCAGCGGCGCCTTGTCGCGCCGGTCCACGCTGTAGCCGCGGAACATCTGGCCGGGCTGGGTAATGGCATCCGTCTGGCGGTCCTGACCAATCATCACGCCGTAAAATTCGGAGACGGGGGTGAGCGCGGCGTCAAACCCGCCGCCGTCGCGCGTGCCAACCACGCGCATGCCGTGCGGGTCGAGCTTCTTGCGCATTTCTACGATTTCCACCATTTGCTCCTTGGTCACGCCCGTATTACCCACTTCCCAAAACAGGATGCTCGGGTGGTTGCGGAAGAAAATCATCGAGGCGCGCATCACCTCCACGCGCTGCTCCCATTGGCGGCCATTCACCTGCTTTTCCTTGTCGCCGGCCGGGCAGACAATCGCCACGCCGTATTTGTCGCACGCCACGACATCCGCGCGCTGCGGCGAAACGTGCATCCAGCGGAGGTAATTTCCATTGCTGGCGCGCACGAGGGCGATCGTAAAATCATGCATCCAGTCCGGGTACGCCCCGCCGAGCCCCGGCCAGTCATCCGCCGACCGTTGCGAATACCCGGTCAGCCACACAAAATGGTCGTTGATCCACACGCCACCCGTGCCCGCGCCGCCCTTGTATTCCGCCTTGCGGAAGCCCGTCTCGGTCTTCAACACGTCCACGACCTTGCCGCCGACGCTCAAAATCGAATAGACATTATAAAGATACGGATCATTGAGGTCCCACAGGCGCGCATTGGCGAGCGCCCCGGTCGCGGTGATGACGCCCGTCTGGCCGCTGGCGAGGTCCGCCGCCTTGCCGTCAAACTTCGCCCGCACAATGCCGTCGGCATCCACCACGACCGTCGAAAGCGAAATGCCCGCCGCGCTCCCGGATTCATTGCGCACCTCCGCCTCGACCGTCACGTCCGTGCTTTTCTTTTTCACATCCATGTTCGCGGGATAAATATAGACCCCCGAGGTCTGGAGTCCTTCATACAGGGGCAGCGTCTGGTACACCTTGCCGAGGACGATGAGCTTGGCGTCGCGGTTGAGCCCGCCGAAATTGGGATTAAAATCCTTGGCGTTCCACTCGTAGGCGGTGCCGGTCGCTTCTTCCCGGTAGCCCGGGCTGTTGTCCACTTTCACCGCCAAAACATTGTCCTGCCCGCCAAACTTGGCGAAGGCGGTGATGTCGAAGCCGACCGCGGTGACCCCATTCTCATATTTACCGATGGGCTGGCCATTGAGGAAGAAATGCCCGGCCTGGCGCATCCCGTCGAATTCCAAAAAGACCTTCTGGCCATCCGCGCTCGCCGGGAGCTTAAAATGCTTCCGATACCAGCCGATCCCCATTTTCTCGCTCTGGTCGCCGCCGCCATGGCTGATGTATTTGCGAAAGCTGTCCGTCTCGTTCCACGTGTGCGGCAGGCTGACCGCCCCCCACTTGGAATCATCAAACGCCACCTGGTCGGCGCCCGGCTGGTCCCCAAAGACAAACTTCCACCCCGGATTAAAATTATACTCCGCATGCGGCGAAGCCGGCGCGGTGAACTTGGCGCCGACGGC
>CAZLPS010000188.1:0-4924 GCA_964561455.1 uncultured Opitutales bacterium | reverse complement strand
CCGCCTCGCCCCGCACCTCGAACCTCAAAGGCCGTTGGAAACGCGCCTCCGGCCCCGGTGTCCCGGCGCCCCGCCCAGCCGCCGCCTCGCCTGCTTCTTTCGGCGAGGTGGCCGATGTCACCAGCGCCCGCGAATCCCTCTCCGGTCAGCATGTGCGAGGTTATGAATCGGCCAAGCCCGCCGCCCCCGCCTCACCTCCGCCTACAATCCCGCCGAAGCCGACCCCTGTCGCCGCCCGACCGGTCGCTCCGGCCGCCCCGGCACCCACGCCCGCCCCCAAGCCTTTGCCTGCCGCCACCCCCACCGCCCCGACCGCCGCCAGCGGCCTCGCGACTCCGTACCCGGATACCGATTTGCCCCCCGTGCCGACGATGCATCCGGCCTCGAGCCGCCCGGAACCTCGCCTGCAATCCGACACGCCCCGCATGGTTTCCTCCCTGCCAACGCCCAAAATATGGAAAGCCACGCCGCAGCCGGAGTCCCAATCCACAGCAGTTGCTGAATCGGCCAGCCCGCCGCCACCCCGCGCCCGAGCGCCCCTACCCCGCGAGTTTCCCCGCGATACTCGCCGCGACCCCGGTCGCGATTCGCCCCCGCCGCGCACTGCGGCCGCCGCCTCCCGCCCCTTCGAAGTGCCCCGCGACCCGCGCTTGGAACCCCTGACTCCGCGTGTTCCTGCCGACGCCCCGCGTTCGCGGAAAACGTCGGATTCATCCCGCAGCGAGCCGAGTGACTTTTCCGCCGACCGCCGCCGCGATCCGCGCGATCGCGACGAACGATTCCACCCGGATTCGCGCCAGGATTCGCGGTCGGATAATCGCCTCGAACCCCGCCGCGAACATTCCGCCCCAGCCCGCCCCGGCAACGATGGCCGCAGTCGTGGCGACCGTGAAAACTACGTCGCCCTAAAACCCGATCCCGCCAACGATCCCGCGCCCCGCCGCTTGCGCACTGAGGTCTCCAAGCCCGTCCCCGTCGAGGAATACACCCCGTCCGCCTTTTCGGCCAAAGTTCCGGATAAAACCATTCCGGTCAAACGCAGTCACGAGTCCACCCGCCGCGAACCCGAGGCAAAAGTGGACAGCCGCGAACGCGTCCGCCCCCATACCACCATTTCCGCGCATGTCTCAGACAGCGAGGAGGAAACAGTTGCGCCGAAGAAGAAATCCCGCGGCCTCGTCGGCTTTATCAAACGCTTTCTCGGCGTGCAGGGCGAATCGTCGAATGAAAAATCCGCCGCCGTCCGCGGTGGCGGCTCCCGCTCCCGTTCTGAACGCCATTCCGAACACAGTCGCGAGGACGACGAGGCGGACCGCTCGGACCGCCACCGCCCCCGCAGCAGCGCCGAAAGCCATTCCCGCCACAGCCACGGCGAACATCGCAGCAGCCACAGCGCCCCCGCGCGAGATGATCGCCCCGCCCCCAGCCGCGGCGACCGCCATGACCGCAATAATGACCACCGCCGCGGGGACCGCCGCTAAATTCATATCTCCATGGACGTAGTCCGTATCCAAGGCGGCCGCCCGTTGCGCGGCTCCATCGCCGTCAGCGGCGCCAAAAATTCCGCGCTGCTCTTGTTTGCGGCGACCCTCCTCACCGAAGAAACGTGCGTGCTCGAAAACATGCCCGACCTGAGCGACGTGCGCTTCATGGGCGAGATTCTCACCGAGTTGGGCGCCGAAGTCGTGCGGCCCGACGCTCATACCTGGCAGGTGACGGCGAAAAAAATCGGGCATTTTGCCCCGCACAAGCTCGTCAGTAAAATGCGCGCGAGCGTCGTGCTGCTGGGCCCGCTCATTGCGCGGTTGCGCAAAGCCGTGGTTTCCCTGCCCGGCGGCTGCAATTTTGGTCCGCGCCCGATTGACCTGCACATCAAAGGCCTCAAGTGCCTCGGCTGCACGGTAAAGATGAAAAAGGGCTATTTGCAAATTGACGGTTCCGCCTTGCATGGCTCCGAAATTTTCCTCGGCGGCCGCCAGGGCAGCACCGTCACCGGCACCGCCAACATGGTGATGGCCGCCGTCCTCGCGCCCGGCGTCACCCGCATTGACAGCGCCGCCTGCGAACCGGAACTCGAAGATTTGTGCCGCTTTCTCGTCGCCATGGGCGCGCGGATTGACGGCATTGGCACCCACGTGCTCACCATTGAGGGGGTGGACCGCCTGCGCGGCGCGCGCCATCGCGTCATCCCAGACCGGATTGAGGCGGGCACCTGGATTCTTGCCGCGGCCATCACCCGGGGCGATGTCACCGTCACCGGCGCCAACGCCCAACACCTCGGCGCATTTTTTGACAAGCTCGACGAAGCCGGCCTCGCTCTTACTTTGGATGGCCCCGACAACATTCGGGTCAACGCGACGAATTTGAAGCTGAAGCCGGTGGACGTCATTACGCTGCCGCACCCGGGCTATCCGACCGATTTGCAGGCGCAAATGTGCGCGCTGCTCGCCATCACGCCCGGCCTGAGCATCATCACCGAGCGCATTTACCCGAACCGGTTCATGTACGTGTCCGAACTGCAACGCATGGGGGCGGACATTGCCATTGAGGGCCCCAGCGCGATTATCAAAGGCCGCACCCGCCTCTCCGGCGCGATGGTCATGGCTTCCGACCTCCGCGCCAGCGCCGCGCTCATTCTCGCTGGCCTCCACGCGAACGACGAAACCTGGGTCCGGCGCGTTTATCATCTCGACCGCGGCTACGAAAAATTTGACGAAAAACTCCGCGGCCTCGGCGCCACGATCGAACGGCTCGACGAAAAGCAAATGCCGCCGGAATTGTTGGGGGACGAGTAGGTCTTAGTTTCGAGTTTTGAGTTTTGGGTTGCCGCTTGGTTTACGGTTTACGGTTTACCACTTGTGGTTTGCGGTTCGCAATATGCTGCAAATCGCAAGGATTCGTCGTCCCCCATTCGCCCCAACGGGGCGAAGGAGACCCTTGCCAACCCGTGCGCCATTGGCGTATAGTAATGCCGGGCACCAGGAATTTCCATGAAAAAAGCCGCCTTTAACGAACTAGTCCAAAGCATCCGGCAGGCCGGTGACTACCTGCGGGGGAATAAGAAAGTTGCGTCGCGAGTGGACGTAATTGCGCCGGGAACCGTTGCGGCCGTTCGCGCCCGCATGGGGCTCAGCCAGGCCCAGTTTGCCCGGGCGCTGGGCATAAGCTTGGATACCCTGCAAAACTGGGAGCAAGGTCGCCGCCAGCCCTCGGGTCCCGCGCGGGTCCTCCTCCGCATCGCCATCCGGCATCCGGAAGCGGTATTGGAAGCCGTCGCCTAAGGCCCCATTCTCTCTTTCGGAATCAAGGCCGTTCACCCCACCCCGAGCGCCTGCAATGAGCGCACCAGTTGCGGCCCGAGCTGGCGCAGCTCATCGCGGTGGCTGGCGGCGAGGCGGCTGAGGACCGTTTTGCCGCGCGAGGTCAGTCCCACCCGCACCCGGCGGCGATCACCGGCATCGCGGGTGCGCCGCAGCAGCCCGCGGTGCACCAGCCGGTCCACCAAACCCACCGCACTATGGTGGCGGACGTGCATGATGCCCGCCAATTCGCCAATCGAAAGCAGCGTTCCGGGGGAGGCCGCTTTGACCGCCAACAACACCTGGTATTGCTGCTGGGTAATGTGCGCCGAGCGCGCGGCCTCGGTGCTAAAATGCAGAAACCGGCGCAGCGCCGCGCGATAAGCGGCCAGCGCCTGGTAGTTGGCCTGACTCAGCGGCCGGGGTCGCAAATGTTTGGTCACGGAAGAAATGAGAATTTAACGCCGGGGGAAAACGACAAAGCTTGATTTATATCGCATTAGGATATACTTTTGCCCGCTGATGTCCACTGCCAAAACCGCCCGCCCATTCCCGGGCTCCCTTGTTCCCAACCTGCCGGACGTGAAATCGCCGCGCCGCCGCCTGCTGGCGATGGCGCTGCTCGCCGTGTTGGTCGGCGCCGCCGCGGGCCTGGCCGCCTATGGGCTGTATGCGATGATCCGCCTGGTCTCGAACCTGATGTTTTACCAGCGCCTCTCCATGGCCGACCTGCCGCAGTCGCGCAATCAGCTGGGCCTCTGGGTCATTCCGCTGCCAATCGTGGGCGCGCTCATCGTGGGCTTGATGGCGAAATACGGCTCCAAGAAAATCCGCGGGCATGGCCTGCCGGAGGCGATGGAGGCGGTGTTGTTCAACCAAAGCCGCGTGCAGCCGCGGGTCGCCATCTTGAAGCCCGCGTCCGTGGCCATCGGCATCGGCACCGGCGGGCCCTTCGGCGCGGAAGGCCCCATCATCCAAACCGGCGGCGCGCTCGGTTCCATTCTGGGGCAGGTCCTGCACGTCACCGCCGCCGAACGCAAAGTGCTGCTGGCCAGCGGAGCCGCAGCCGGCATGGCCGCAACCTTCAGCACGCCACTGGCCGCGGTCATGCTCGCCATCGAGCTGCTGCTCTTTGAATACAAGGCCCGCTCCTTTATTCCATTGGTCATTGCCAGCACCGTGGCCACGGCGGTTCGATTGGTCCTCCTGGGCCACGGGGCAATGTTTTCCGTCGGCACCGCCAATTTTAACTTTCCGGATGCCCTACCCTGGTATGTGCCCCTCGGCATTATTTGCGGTCTCGTCGCGGTACTTTACAGCCGCGCGCTGTACTTGGCGGAGGATTTTTTCGGGAAGATTCCGTGCGATCCGTATTGGTGGCCTGTGATGGCCTGCGCGGTGCTCGGCGTGGTCGGCTATTTTGTCCCCCGCGTGCTGGGCATCGGCTACGACACCATCACCGACCTGCTCAACCCCACGCCGCAGTTGGCCCTGAAATTAGTGGCGGTCATCCTGGTGGCAAAATTGGTGGTGGTGACGTTGACCCTTGGCTCCGGCCACTCCGGGGGCGTGCTGGCGCCCACCTTCATGATTGGGGCCGCCACCGGCGCGCTCTTCGCCGGCCT
>CAZLPS010000187.1:0-5059 GCA_964561455.1 uncultured Opitutales bacterium | reverse complement strand
CGCCATCAGACCCCTGAGTGGCGGAAGGAATTGACCCGGCGCATGAAAGCCATGGATGCCGGAAAGAAGACCACTCAAAAAGAATTGGAAGCCATGATTGCCCGTGGGTAAAGGCGTCCAGTATCAGGCGGTGTACTCAGATGAGGCCATCAGTTTTTTGATGGCACTCCCCAAACGACGCCAGCAGTACATTGCCAATCTTGGACGCCAACTGGCTCACAACCCATTTGTAGAGAGCGATTATGCAGATTTGGATGGAAACGGACGCGAGATCCACAATTTGCTGATCGAGGACTATGTATTTGCCTATTGGCTCGATCACCCCGTCGCCGAAGTAAGAATAGTCGATATTAAGAATGCAACCTAGCTCGGCCATGCCGCCCTCCAAAAACCTCTTGCCCCAGGCGGGCCACATCTGAGTAAATGCCCGAGCACCACCCCACCCCAGCTCACCCCTCCCCTTTAGGATTTCCGCCATGAAACGATTTGCCATTGGCCTGTTGGCGCTCGCATTGCTTCCCACCCCGCTCTGCAGGGCCCAACGCGGCGGCAATTCCTGGGAGAACCAGGGTAATGTTCCCGTTTCGCCCGAAATTCATCCCGACCGCACGGTGACATTCCGGTTGTTTGCGCCGGATGCGAAAGAGGTGCTCTTGGTCGGCGCGCCAGTGATCGCCGTCATGGGAGGCCAGCCTGGAACAATGGTCAAGGACGACCGTGGGCTGTGGAGCATCACCATTGGGCCAGTGCCACCGGGCTACTACAATTACGGTTTCGCCGAGGACGGCGGCATTCGCAGTCCGGACCCCGCCAACCCCAATGTCGAGCTTCGCCAATGGGGCCACACCAGCTATTTCATGGTCCACGGCGACGAGCCGCAAATTTTTGAGCCCCGAAAAGTCCCGCATGGCACGGTGGCCATTCTCACCTACGATTCGAAATCGGTGAACATGACCCGGCGCGCCTACGTTTACACGCCGCCCGGATATGAAGAATCGCCAAGCCAGCGCTACCCCGTGCTCTATCTCTTGCATGGCAGCGGTCTGTTCGAGGGAGCGTGGGTCGAAACCGGCCAAGCCAATATCATATTGGATAACCTGCTGGCCGATGGGAAAATCCGGCCCATGGTCGTGGTGATGCCCTTCGGCGCGATTGCCGGCGGGGACGTACCCCAAGGAGCGGGGAGCGGCGCATCGGCCGCCGCCGGCCGGGGCGGTCGCGGCGGCGCAGGCAATGATTTCCAAAATGACCTCCTGAATGATTTGAAGCCACTCATCGAAGCGAAATTCCATGTCTTAACCGACCGCGAGCACCGCGCCATTGCCGGCCTCTCCGCGGGTGCCGACCAGTCCTCCTCCATCGGGTTGAGCCACCTGGATATGTTTAGCGCCATCGGGGCGTTCAGCGGCAACGGCCTGCGCAATGCGAACCTCAACCCGGACGACATCAACGCGAAGCTCCAGACCTTTATGATTGTCTGCGGCAAAAGCGACCCGGCTTTTCGCAGCAACCAGCAGGAGGACCAAACGCTGACGACCCAAAACATCAAGCATGTCTTTCTGCCGACCGATGGCGCGCACATCTGGCCGGTCTGGCAATACGCGCTGACCCAGTTCGCACCCATGATTTTCCCGGATGGGGCAAAGGCGCCAGCCAAGACAGCACAGAATTAGGCGAAAAGCATTGTTTTGGCGCAGCGCGAAGCGTCAGCCCGCGTTGCAGAACTGGCTACAGCTCGGAAGCGCGGGCTGAAGCTCCCGCGCTACGAAATGCGTCCAAACCGCAAACTCTACTTCGCGCCGCTTGCGGCCGGAGCCGCCGGCTTCGCCGCGACCGGCGCCAACTGGCCGATGGGCTTGTCGCTGATGGCGATGTCGTCGTAATAAATGTTGATGTCCTTGGGAATTAAAGCCGCGCTCGCGAAGGTGCGGTAGCCAAGGTTGAATTCAAAAAAGCCGCCGATGAGGCCGCTGTCCTTGCTCACGTCGGGATTGGTGATTTTCGGGTAGGAGAAGGGCGCGTTGACGTCGAGTTTGCCGTCCACCCAGACCACAATGCGGTCGGGCTTATCCAGGAATTCCCATTCCATGCAGAACCAGCGGCCGATGGGCAGCGTGCCTTGGAACAGGGGGACTTCGCCGCGGGGCTTGTCGGCGGTTGGGGCCGTGATTTGCAGAGACGGCTGGAAGTGGCCCTGGTAACCGCCGATTTCAAGCCAGTTGGCGGCGGCGGGGAAGCCGACGGAACCCGATTGCACAAAAACGCTGTGGGGATCGGGTACGCCGCTGATATACATGTACGCGCGGCCATAAAAATGATCCCGCAGGGCCTCCGGAACTTTTGCGCCAATAAACGCCACATCGCGGGTGGTACCTGCCGGATAGGTGATCATCAACGCATTCTTGCCGTGCGCGACCATGTCCTGTTGCACTTTGGCTGTGGCATTGCCCGTGACATGAACGGTCCAGATCTTGTCGTTGATGGCGCCCGATTCAAAATCCTCCGTGAATACTGCCTTGCCGTCGGCTGGGCGGGCCCAAGCTTCCAGCGGCAGCAACTTGGCAGGCTCGGGCGGAGTTGTGCTCGCGCCCCGGGCACCCCGCGCACCACGACCACGGCCGGAACCGCTGGCGGCATTCGGCGCTCCTTGGGCGGAACCAGCGGGAGCATTACTGGCCGCACTGGGTGTTGGGGAAGCGGACGCGGCCGATGGGGCCGCAGTTTGG
This sequence comes from uncultured Opitutales bacterium, assembly GCA_964561455.1. Classification (GTDB taxonomy): domain Bacteria; phylum Verrucomicrobiota; class Verrucomicrobiia; order Opitutales; family JABDGR01; genus JABDGR01. The sequence continues at coordinate 2,333 of CAZLPS010000187.1, read as the reverse complement.
GCAAAGCCCGCAGTGGCAAAGGCCAATCCAAGAGCAACGCCAAGGGGATGGAGGAATCGATTGGGGTTCATGGTGGAATAGGTTTACTTGGTGACACTGGCGGCAGCCGGGGCGGGCGTCGCGGGTTTCGCTGCCGCCGGGGCGGCGACGGGGGTCAACTGGCCGATGGGCTTGTCGCTGATGGCGATATCATCGTAATAGATATCGACGTCCCGGGTCGGGGCGGTCCAAGCGTGAAAGCCGATGTCGAATTCGAAAAAGCCGCCGGTCAACCCAGTGCGATTGCCGTTCATCGAAAAAGTTTGGTTCACGGTCAACTTGCCATCCACCCACATGACGATGCGGTCAGGCTTGTCCATAAATTCCCACTCGAGGCAATACCAGCGACCAACGGGCGCGGCACCCTCGGAAGGATGATCCTCAAAACGTGGAACCCCCGCCCCATTTTGCTGAAAAGAAGGTTGAAACAGATTTGCCCGGGAGCCGATTTCCAGAAAGTTCGACACCGGGTAACCCACTGAGCCGGACGTCATATAAACGCAGTGGCCCGTGGGCAGAACCGGCATATAGACATACACGCGTCCATAGAAATGATCGCGCATCGCTTCCGGGATGGAAAGGCCCACTACCGCAAAATCATGCGAGCCCGCCGGATAATGCATGTGCAGGGCATATTTCCCGTGCGCGACCATATCGGTTTCAACTTTAACCGTTGCCGTACCCGTGGCCTTGGATACCCAGACTTTCGGATTGAGCGTGCCCGATTCAAAATCATCGGTGAAAAACGCCGGGCCGTCCGCCGGGCGATCCCACGCGGCGACGGGTTTGCCGCCGCCTGCGGGAGCGGCAGGCGCACCGCCACCCGTGCCACGGCCGCGACCGCGACCCGTTGCGCTGGCCGCAGGGGCCGAAGCGGAGGCACTGGCGGCGGCGGAATCCGCAGCCGGAGCCGCAGTTTGGGCAGAACTGGTGTTGGCCATTGCCAAACAAACCGAGAATGTCAGGGGGAGGAGGTATTTGGGGTACATGGGGGAATATATGGTCTTCGTTGTAAAACTTTCGCTGGTTTACGGAATCGCGGTACTGGAGGCTGCTGCTGCCGCGGGTTTCGCAGTGGCAGCATCAGGCACCGGGGTCAATTGGCCAATGGGCTTGTCGCTGTACGCAACATCGTCGTAATAAATGTCTATGTCATTGGTGGGAGCGTTTTGCCACGTGCGGAAACCGACATCCATTTCAAAGAAGCCGCCCGTCAGGCCGCCATCGGGATACATTATGCGATGGGAGATGGGCTGGTTCACGGTCAATTTTCCGTCCACCCACAGGACAATTCGTCCGGGTTTTTCAATAAATTCCCACTCGAGGCAAAACCATTTTCCGACGGGATAAGTGCCCACCTGTTTGGTCGTTTCGCTGCGTGCCCGGTCCGGCGTCGGCGCATTGAGTTGGAACGAGGGCTGAAAGAGCCCACGGTCGGTGCCAATTTCCAAAAAGTCAGCGATGGGGAACCCGATGGAGCCGCTCAGGATGTAGACGCTGTGCGTGGCGGGAATGCCATTGATCATCACATAGGCGCGGCCATAGAAATGATTGCGCAATGCCTCCGGCACGGTCAGGCCAATAAAGGCCCAATCGCTGGTCCGCGTTCCCGCCGGATAATGAATTTGCAGCGCGTTTTTGCCGTGCGCGACCACAGTTTGCTCAACTTTGGCCGTGGGCTGGCCTTGCACGCGCGTCACCCAGACTTTCGGGTTGATGGAACCCGATTCAAAATCTTCGTTGAACATTACTGGACCGTCGGCCGGACGCTCCCATGTCGCGGGCGGGCCGGCCGGGGCAGCCGGGGCAGCTCCAGATCCTGCCGGAGCAGTGCCGCGAGCAGCCGTGCCACGACCACCCGTGCCCCGACCACGCCGGCCGGAGGCACTCGCCGAAGACGCAGAAGCGGCGGCGTCGGTGCTGCTGGCGGCGGCAGGGGCAGGGCTGGACGAACCCGCCGCTGGGGCGGGAGTTTGGGCAAAACTGGTGCTGGCGAATGCCAAGCAAGCCGAAAGACTAAGGGGGCGGAGGTATTTGGGGGTATACACGAAGGGGAAAATAGCCCCGGGCCTGCGGGGAGCAAGCGTGAAACAGCGACCCTGAAAACAACCTGAGTTTCCAAAAGTTTGCCAAGCAGCATGCCCCCCCGAGGTTAATTTGGCCCCATTGCGCGGCCTATCCCGCTTTGGCGGCCGCCGCGGCGTCCTGCTTAAAAATGTCGTTCATCCATTCGATAAAGCGCAAATGCCAGGTGCCAAACGGAATGCCATTGCGCGGGCTGATGGCATTGGCAT
>CAZLPS010000186.1:0-5098 GCA_964561455.1 uncultured Opitutales bacterium | reverse complement strand
TCTCCTGTCTCCTGTCTCCTGTCTCCTGTCTCCTGTCTCCTGTCTCCTGTCTCCTAGCTTCTAACTTCTCCCGCCCAATTCCAAGCCTGAATCGCTGCCACTTCCTTCTCCCAACTGAGTATGTTGATCGTGCAAGTGTCCAAAATCAACTGCTGCCCAAACGTCGGCGCCTGTTCCAGCCAGCTCGTCGCCAAAATCCGCCCCATGTGCCCGTGGGAGAACACCAGCGTGTCCCCCGTCGCCTCCCGCACCCGGCGGATAACTTTCTGCGCCCGCGCCACCACCTGCGCCACCGTCTCGCCCCCCGGGCAGCCATCCCGGAAAATGTTCCATCCCGGCGCTCGCGCCAAAATCTCTGTCTTCAACAAACCCTCATAGTCCCCATATTCAAACTCCCGCAAATCCTCGCATACCTCCGCCTGCGGAAATCCCGCCAGTTCCGCCGTCATCCGCGCTCGCTGCCGCGGGCTGGAAAGCACTTGCCCGAATTTAATTCCCGCCAACCGTGCCTTCAGGGTCGCCGCCTGCGCCCGGCCATGTTCCGTCAACGGCAAATCCGTCCGCGACGTATGCCGCCCCGAAAGGGCCCACTCCGTTTCCCCATGTCTGATTAAATACAAATGCATCCCCCAACATCGAACATTCAACGCCCGATACTCAACCAAGAATTAATTCCCCATGCCGATATTGGAAACCAAAAATCCGACAATTCCCCAATTTGCCCCGGCCTCATTTTATACCTCTCATCCCTCCCTTATCTCCCATAACTCCCACCCTCACCCCGCCGCGCCCCCGCCGCCTTCCCCGGCTTCGCTGGCCCCGCCCCATAATACGGCACCGCCGACGATTCCTCCACCGCCGGCTCCCCCGTATAGCCCGTGATGATAATGTGCACCCCGCCCAAACCCTCCAGTCCGAACGCCTCTCGCAGCGAATCCGCAATCCGCATTTGTAGCAAATTCGTAAACTGCGGCAGCTTCTGCCCGGCCGCAATTTTCAGCCGCACATACACCGCCAGTTTTCCGCCGCCGCGCTTGAAATGGGCCCGCGGCCGCCCCACCCCCCCATATTGCCGCGCCGCACTCTCCACCAAGTCCGCCAACGCTTGATGCGATACCCGCACCCGCCCGCTCGAATTGGCAATAATCTCAAACGTCCGCCGCCGCCGCCGGATAAAAAAACATCCCAGCAAAAACACCAGCAGGCATCCGATGATTATCGTGTGGCTGACAAACCAGTCATCACTCCACATCTCGTGCCCCACCGCCACCACCTGTTCGCCAGGCGTGACGGGTGCGAATGCGGGATTGACCGCAGCTAGGAGGTTGCTGAATGCTGCTTGCTGAATGCTGATCAAAAGCAAATTCATTTAATTTTTCGATAATGGGCCGCCATCGACAGCGGCCGTCTGGGGAACTGGAGTATTTCGACCAGACCGCATCCCGGGTTGAATTTGAAATCTAAGGCAGCAACCAGCATTCAGCAATCAGAATTCAGTCCGTCTGCCCCTCATTGTGCCAGTCATGCTCCGCCATTTCCGCCGGCGCCTGCCGTACGCCCTCAATCACTACGTCCACCTTCACCACCGGCCGCCCCGTCATGTGCGTGACTTTCGCGCGGATGTTCTGCTGCACGGCCTCGGCGACCTTGGCCAACTCCAACCCAAAGCGCAATATCACGTGTATCTCAATAATGTACCGCTCCTCGTCATCCTCTGCCACCTTCACCCCGCGGTCGCTGCTCTTTTTCGACAACATCTCCACCAACCCGTCCACAATGCCATCCAGCCCCACCGAGTGCACCCCTTCGACTTCCAGCGCCGACAACCGCACGATCCCCGCCACCACCGAATGCGAAATCTTGATCTCATCCGCCGCTTGCGCCCCTCCGCCCGTGCCGGTATGCCCGCCGAACGGTACGTCCACCGGATCGCCCAGTTGGTCGGAGCTCTTGTCGTTCATGGCGCCAAATGGGTGTTCGCGGCATAGAGTTCTTTCGGCGCGCGGGCGATAAAATCCTCCACATACCGCGTCGTCGCCCGGCCCTGCCGGAAAATTGGGTCGCGCATGACCGCCGCGCAAAACGGAATGGTCGTCGCAATCCCCCGGATCAAATATTCCGAGAGCGCGCGGTACATCCGGTCAATCGCGAGTTCGCGCGTGCGCGCGCAAGTGATGACTTTGCCGATCATGCTGTCGTAGTGCGGCGGTATCCGGTACCCCGAGTAGCAATGGGAGTCCACCCGGACGCCGTGACCGCCAGGAGGATAATACAGGCCAATCTCGCCCGGGCAAGGCGCGAAATTGCGCGACGGGTCCTCGGCATTGATCCGGCATTCAATCGCGTGCCGCGTGAAAATGATGTGCTTCTGATCCAGTTCCAGCTTCTCCCCCATCGCAATCCGGATCTGCCGCTTAACCAGGTCCAGGTCGGTCACTTCCTCCGTCACCCCGTGCTCCACCTGAATGCGCGTGTTCATCTCCATGAAGTAAAACTCCCCGTGCTTGTCCACCAGGAACTCAATCGTCCCCGCGTTCTGGTAGCCGACGCTTTCTGCCAGCCGGACCGACACCTTGCCCATGGCCGCCCGCAAGGCCGGCGTCAGAAATGGCGACGGCGACTCCTCAATCAGCTTTTGGTAGCGGCGCTGCACCGAGCAGTCGCGCTCGCCCAAGTGCAGCACCTTGCCGTGCTGGTCGGCCAGGATTTGAAATTCAATGTGGCGCGGATCTTCGATGAATTTTTCGATGTAAACCGCCCCATTGCCGAACGCTTTCTCCGCCTCGTGGCGCGCGATGTCAAACTCCCGGGCGCAGGACATGGCGTTGTGCGCCAGGCGCATCCCCTTGCCGCCGCCGCCGGCCACTGCCTTGATGATCACCGGAAAGCCAATTTTTTGCGCGATGGCCACGGCGTCCCGCTCATTCTCCACCGGCCCGTCGCTCCCTGGCACAATCGGCACTTTCGCCTTGCGGGCCGCTTCCTTCGCCTTGGACTTGTCGCCCATCAGGGCAATTGTTTGCGCCCTGGGGCCAATAAACTTGATGTTCGCCTTCTCACACATCTCCGCAAACGTCGGGTTTTCCGCCAAAAACCCGTAACCCGGGTGAATCGCGTCCACATCCGTAATCTCCGCCGCGGAAATGATCCGCTCCGGCCGCAAATAGCTCTCCTTTGACGAGGCTGGCCCAATGCATACCGCCTCGTCGGCAAATTGCACGTGGAGCGACTGTTCGTCCGCCTCGGAATACACCGCAATCGTCTTAATGCCCAACTCGCGGCAGGCCCGCACCACGCGCAGGGCGATTTCGCCACGATTAGCTATGAGTATTTTCTGGAACATGGAAAGAGGGCGACTGAGGGAACTAAGGCGATTGAAGCGACTAAAGGCGAGTTGTTGGTGGATTGGAAATGGGGGTGATTTGACGGGGAAGGGGGTGATGAGCGATTTGAGTTAAGCGCGAGGTCTGGAGCCCCTCAGTCGCCTTAATCGCTTCAGTCGCCTCAGTCGCCTTTGCTATCCAACTTTCACCTTGAAGAGCGGTTGCCCATATTCCACCGGCTTGCCGTTTTCCGCCAAGCAGGCCACAATCGTCCCTTTCACCTCGGCGTGAATCTCGTTCATCAGCTTCATCGCCTCAATGATGCATACCACAGAGTCGGCTTGGACTGCCGCTCCGTCCTCCACGAACGACTTGGCCTCTGGATTCGGCGACCGGTAAAAGGTACCCACCATCGGTGACTTGATAATCTGCATCCCCGGTTCCTCCGCTGCCGGATTGGCCGATGCGAACGGCGCAGGTGCCCCCGACGCTGCAGCCTGAGGGAAGGGCGGGGCTGAAAGTCCCTGACCCACCACCGGCGCAACCGCCATCGGAATAACGGGCACTCCGGGTGTTCCCGTACCCAAACCCAGCGGCGTCTCCACCACAAACGGCGGCGTGCTATGCTTCCCATTGCCGATCATCTCGCCATCCCGACGCAGACGGATCTTAAAGTCTTTCTCCTCAAGCTCGAACTCTGTGAGTCCATAGCGCTTCATCAAGTCAATTAACTGCTTTATGTCTTTGATTTCCACGATGTTATATGGGTTTAAGTGCTAAAAATCGAGTTCTTGGGCTAATCTCGGCCTGAATCCATAAAAATGGCCATGCCTCCGGTCGCAATTGAATGAGCTTTCCGCAAGGCTACCTTAATCCCTTTTTGGCCTGCAAGCCCTGATTTTTTATTTTTTTGACCATTTTTTGCCAAAAAATGCCACGGAAATGCGTTAAAATAATGTGCTCGCATGTTCATGCCACCAACCCACTTCCTCCAAAATCCTTGGGAAAATTCTGCCTGATTCTATGCCATTTATAATCCCTCCTGCCATTCCGACAAATCTTTTGTGCGTCCATCCAAAAACATGTTGTCCTCACCCCATTTTTGAATTCTAGCCCCCTCTGTACCCCCGGTTCGTTTGGATCTTCATTCCCTTCGCCTATGCACCTCCCTCTCCTTCGCGCAATTTCTCACTTTTCTTTCCCAATCACTATTGATTTTTGGAATCATTCCAATTATGTTGCCCCCTGCATCAATCCTTCGACCGCTTTCTCACTTCTTGCTTTTCTCACGATATCTTTTCGATTTGCTCGCTCGCTTGAGCGTTGACCGAATGTTGATCGTTCATGGCTTGCCCGCTTCGTTTCTGCATTCTGCATTCTAAATTCTGCATTTCCTGGCTCCCGGCTCCTCGCTCCCTGCTCCCCGCTTCCCCTTTCATCATCCCCATGAAATCCAACCAACCCATCAAGACCGTCCTCGGCGATGCCCTTGCCCGCGCCGGCCAGCGATCCACCCGCCAGCGCGAACATGTCTTTTCTGTCCTTCTCGATAAGCGCGACCACCCCACCGCCGACGAAGTTTACGCCCGCGCCCGCGCCACCATGCCCGCCATTTCCCTCGCAACAGTATATAACTGTCTCGAAACCCTGGTGGGCGCCGGGCTCGTCCGCCACGTCAACATTGAGCGCGAGCCCACCCGCTTTTGCCCCAACCTCCGCGAGCACGCCCATTTCCACGACCACTTAACCGGCCGCGTCTACGATATTGATGTCCC
>CAZLPS010000185.1:0-5132 GCA_964561455.1 uncultured Opitutales bacterium | reverse complement strand
TTTTTCGGCGGGACGTATTTTCCGCCGGCGGACAATTCGCGGGGGATCATCCCCTGGCCGCAACTACTGATGCGGGTGGCGGATTATTATGCGAAGAACCGGGCGGCGCTGGTGGAGAACGCGGACAACATTGTCATGAACATGCAGGTATCAAACGTGCCGCCGGGCGAGAATATGGCATGGGACAACCGGGTGTTGCTGAAGGCGGCGCAGTCGATTGGCACTTTTCACGATGACACTTGGGGCGGATTTGGGGGCGCGCCAAAATTCCCGCCGGCGATGACGTTGAATTTTCTGCTGGCGGTGCGCGCGACGGCGGGAGTCGAGACGGTGCCGGGGCTGGCGGAAAAACTGGACGGGTGCGTGAACATCACGGGGCGGGCGATGGCGCACGGGGGGATTTTCGACCAATTTGGCGGGGGATTCTGCCGGTACAGCGTGGATGGGCAGTGGTTGATCCCGCATTTCGAAAAAATGCTGTATGATAACGCGCTGTTGCTGGATTTTTATGCCAAAGCGCACCGGCGGTATCAGAAGCCGCTGTATGCGGCGGTGGTCGAAGAGACGGTGGGCTGGCTGATACGGGAAATGAAGCACCAGGGGGGCGCATTTTATTCGGCGCTGGATGCAGATACGGACGGGCATGAGGGTTTGACGTATGTCTGGACGCCGGCGCAAGTCCGCGAGGTGTTGGGGGACGAAAGTGCCGGAATAATTTGCGCGACGTATAATATCACCGATGCCGGCAATTTTGAACACGGGGCATCGAATCCGGCGCTGGTGGAGGACAATTTGGAAAAGCGGGCGGCGCTGGCACCGATGCGGGCGAAATTGTTGGCGGCGCGGCAAGAACGTCCGCAGCCGGGCCGGGATACAAAGATTTTGCTGGCGTGGAATGCGCTGCTGGTACGCGGATTGGCGGAAGCGGCGTTTGCGTTTGGGAAAAAGGAATGGTTCGCGGCGGCACAGCAGTGCGTGGACTGGTTGTGGAAGAATTTGAGTTTTGCAGACGAACAGGGCCATCGCCGACTGCACGCCGTTTATTACGACACGGATGCCGTGACCCAAAACTCAAAACCCGAAACGCAAAACTCGAAACCCGCCTTCATTGACGATTACGCGTTTCTGGCGGAGGCGTTCATGACGCTGGCCGCATATGCGGACTGGGCGGAGCCGGGTTCCGAATTGCTGGAGCAAAACGTGGCGCGGGCGCGGGCACTGGTGGCGAGTATTCGCGCGCATTTCCGGGATCCGAAACAGCTCGGCTATTTTTTCACGGCGGACGACCAGGAGAAGCTGGCCGTGCGCAAGAAGGAATGGTGGGACAACGCGCTGCCGAGCGGGCATGCGTCGCTGGCGCATGTGCTGGCGGGGTTGTATGCGCTGACGGGGGAAAACGCATATGCCGCGGAACTGGGAGAATTGAAGAAATGCTTTGCAGGACTGGCAGCGCGGACGCCAATGGGGGTATCGCACGCGCTGGCGGCGTTTACGTGGGATGCCATCGGAGTCGCGGTGCTGAAGGTCAAGGGGCCGTGTGACTGGGATGCATTGCAGGCGGCTCTGGCGGCAAAGCCCTACCGGCTGATGTATTTGGTGGCGGCGCATGATCCGGCGCAACCGGAAGGGATGCAATTGTGCGTCGGGACGCAGTGCGCGGCGCCGACGAAGGATTTGGCGGAGCTGATGGATCAGATTTGAAGTGATTTAACCACAAAAAACGCAAAAACCGCAGAGGCGCAGCGCTTTGTTTTTGGTAGGGCGGGGCCTCCGGACCCGCCTAGCTGATTGCTGAAACAGCGTCGTACAAGCGCCAACCCCACGGGTCAATTTGGCGTGAGATGGGCCTATGGCACGATCGATTTGGCCCAGAATGGCTCAGTAGGTAATGGATTTCTTTAGCGAAGGTGGGCGAACAACCTATTGATGGAAAGGCGCTAATAGGTTATTCTTATACCAATGAATTGGAGGGTGGAAAGTGGAATAAAACCAGCCTGCCTTAATCCATATTACCATGAGCATTGACCTGAACAAATTCACGGAAAAGGCGCGTGAGGCCGTAACCGAAGCGCAGGCGGAGGCACGTCGCCGGCAGCATCAACAGGTGGACAGCGGACATTTGCTGGCGGCGCTTTTGCATCAGGAGGGCGGGCTGGTGCCGTCGCTATTGCAGAAGCTGGATATTTCACCGAGCGCGGTCGAAGTGGCGCTGGAGCGGGAATTGGGGCGGCTGCCCAGCGTGTCGGGTCCCGCAGCGGCGGGACAGATCTATATTACGCAGGGATTTCAGGACGCAATCACGAAGGCCGAGGCGGCGGCGGGAAGATTGAAGGATGATTATATTTCGGTCGAGCACTTGCTGCTGGGTTTGGTCGAGGCGCCGGGGTCGGCGGAGTTTGGCAAATTTCTGAAGAGCTTTGGAATGACGAAGGACAAGATCTTGGAAGGATTAAAGACGGTGCGCGGGAACCAGCGGGTGACGTCGCAGAATCCAGAGGCGACGTATGACGCGCTGGGCAAATACGGGATTGATTTGGTGGAGCAGGCAAAGAAAGGAAAAATTGATCCAGTGATTGGGCGCGACGCGGAGATTCGGCGGGTGGTGCGAATTTTGTCGCGGAAGACGAAGAACAATCCCGTGCTCATCGGCGAACCCGGCGTGGGCAAGACGGCGATTGTCGAAGGGCTCGCCCAGCGCATTGTGCGCGGGGACGTGCCGGAGGGGTTGAAGGACAAGACGATTTTCTCACTGGACATGGGCTCCCTGCTGGCGGGGGCGAAATATCGCGGGGAATTCGAGGAGCGATTGAAGGCGGTGCTGGCGGAGATTAAAAGTTCCCAAGGGCGCGTGCTGCTGTTCATTGACGAATTGCACACGATTGTCGGCGCGGGCAAGGCGGAAGGCGCGATGGACGCCGGCAACATGCTCAAGCCCATGCTGGCGCGCGGGGAATTGCATTGCATTGGCGCGACGACCCTGGATGAATACCGCAAGCATATAGAAAAAGACGCCGCTCTGGAGCGGCGATTCCAACCCGTGATGGTGGACCAGCCGAACGTTGAGGACACAATCTCGATTTTGCGCGGCCTGAAGGAGCGCTTTGAGCTGCACCATGGTGTGCGCATCGCCGACAATGCCCTGGTGGAGGCGGCGGTGCTTTCTCATCGGTATATTTCCGACCGGTTTTTGCCGGACAAGGCGATTGACCTCGTGGACGAGGCCTGCGCGATGATTCGCACGGACATGGATTCGATGCCGCAGGAGCTGGACGAACTTTCGCGACGCGTGCTGCAATTGGAAATTGAAGAAGCGGCGCTGAAGAACGAAAAGGACGAGGCGTCGAAGCGCCGGCTGGAAGCGCTGCGCAAGGAACTCGGCGGCATTCGCGCCGAGGCGAGCGCGCTGCGTGCCCGGTGGGACACGGAGAAAGCCGAGCGCGGCCGCGTGCAAAAGGTGCGCGAAGAGCTCGAAACCACGCGGCGCGCGATGGAAACTGCCGAGCGCGGCTATGATTTGAACAAGGCCGCCGAATTGCGTCACGGCACGCTGCCGAAACTGGAGGCGGAACTGGCGCGGTTGGAAAAGATGGAAGGCAAGAACACCCTGTTCAAGGAGGCGGTGACGGCGGAGGAGATTGCGCAGATTGTCTCGAAATGGACGGGTGTGCCGGTTTCGCGGTTGCTCGAGGGCGAAAAGGAAAAACTGCTGCGGCTGGAGGACGTGCTGCACGAGCGCATTGTCGGCCAGGAGGAAGCGGTGACGCTGGTGAGCGAGGCGGTGCTGCGCGCGCGGTCGGGGATCAAGGATCCCCGCCGGCCAATTGGTTCGTTCTTATTTTTGGGGCCAACAGGTGTCGGCAAAACTGAGCTGGCGAAAGCGCTGGCGGGGTCGCTGTTTGACAGCGAGGACAACATCATCCGGCTCGACATGAGCGAGTACATGGAAAAGCACTCCGTCGCACGGCTGATTGGCGCGCCTCCCGGGTATGTGGGCTACGACGAGGGCGGCCAGTTGACGGAAGCCGTGCGGCGCAAGCCGTATGCAGTGGTGCTGTTTGACGAAATCGAAAAGGCGCATCCGGATGTCTTCAACGCGTTGCTCCAGATTTTGGACGACGGACGCCTGACCGACAGCCAGGGCCGCGTGGTGGATTTCAAAAACACCGTCATCATCATGACGTCGAATGTCGGCTCGCGCTTTTTGCTCGATGGCGTGACGGGCGGCGAAATTCCGGAGAGCGTGCGCGAAAGCGTGATGACGGAATTGCGCGCGGCTTTCCGACCGGAATTTTTAAACCGGATTGACGATATTATTTTATTCAAGCCCCTGTCGCTGGACGAAATCGCCAAGATTGTGGACCTGCTGCTGGCGGACCTGAACAAGCGCCTGGCGGACAAGCGGGTGAAGGTGGTGTTCGATGACGCCGCGAAGAAGTGGGCGGCGGAGAAGGGCTACGATCCGGTGTATGGCGCGCGGCCGCTGCGGCGCTTTTTGCAAAAACAGGTGGAGACGCGCCTGGCGCGGGCGCTGATTGGCGGCGAGGTCAAGGATGGCCAGGAGGTGAGGTTTGGGGTGGACGCGAAGAAGGATGAGTTGACGATGGAAGTGGGGGCGGCGGAAGCGGAGAAAGGTGAAGAGAGAAAAGTGAAGAGTGAAAAGGGAGGGGGAAAGAAATGATCTCACGCGAAGGCGCAAAGACGCGAAGGAGATTTATTTGCGAATGAGCACGAAGGTTGTACGGCGAGCGCTTATTTTTTGGGAAGGGGATCGAAAATGACCCTGAATTGCAGGGTGCCTTCAGCGGGAACTGGGCCGTTCGAACCGCGCGTAGTTTTGCCCAGGGTCCAGGTTTCATTATCCAGTTCCTTTCCTGTGACGGTTATCCAGCGGATATCGATTGGCGGATCTTTGGAGTCGTAGGCGTCCTCATAATTATTCTCGGCGTTCATTTCGGCGGCATCGACAATGTCGCCTAACTTGTCCTTCAACTGCTGAACTTGGGAAGAGGAGAGGATCTCGGCTAGATGCACTTGAAGTTGGGCATTGGCGTTTGTTATCTGCGAAGTGAATGGGCCCTGGCCCGAATGGCGCTAAGTTAGGCACAGCCGGGGCGTCGGACCTAACGGCGAAT
>CAZLPS010000184.1:0-5204 GCA_964561455.1 uncultured Opitutales bacterium | reverse complement strand
CCGTTTCCCAACGCCCATAATCCGAACAGCATCAGTCCCCAGCAGCATTATTTCCGCGTGCCATTGCATCCTGTGGTCGCTGCTCAACCCACTCCTTTTGGCCTCGGCCGATTCGGCGTGGCGCTCAATGGTGTGCCCTTTGAAGCCGCCGGTGCCGAATATTGGAACGGCAATCCCAATTCCGGCTGGCAATATGAGGTCATGGGCGGGCATCTGGACCTCGGCCTTGATGTCAACAACGCCCATGTCCAGCCGACCGGTTCGTACCACTATCACGGCCTGCCCACGGGCTACATTACGCCGTTCGCGGCGCTGACGTCGCAAAAAATGATTCTGCTCGGCTACGCCGCCGATGGGTTCCCCATTTACAACCAATACGGCCACACGGACCCCAAGGATTCGAAGAGTCCCCCAAAAAAACTCAAACCAAGTTTTGCGTTAAAAAAGGGCGCGCGCCCGGTCGGCAGCCCCGGGGGAAATTATGATGGCACCTTTACCGCAGATTTCCAATACGTCGCCGGCTCCGGCGATTTGGACGAATGCAACGGACGCTTCGAGGTCACGCCGGATTATCCGGAAGGCATTTACCACTATACTCTTTCAGAATCCTTCCCCTACATTCCGCGTAGTTTTCGCGGTACCCCGGACGCCACCTTCATCCCACCCGGCGGCGGCGGCCCGCCACCCGGAGGCGGTTTGCGGCGCGGCCCGCCACCCGGCCCCTTGGGCCCACCTCCACCACGCGGTGCCCCACCACCCCCCTACGGCCCGTGAGCTTTTGAGTGAGGTAGGATGAATGTATCTGAGGCCCCCAAAAACCGTTGACAGCTGCCCGCCTCTTCGGTTTGATACTCCGTTTTCCCCGGCCTTTCCTGGCCGGTCCACATCCTTATCTCCTGGTCATGGCCCTCAAAATTCGTCTGCAACGTCACGGCGCCAAAGGCGCGCCCATCTTCCGCTTGGTCGTCTGCGAGCACACCACCCGTCGCGACGGCAAGTTCGTCGAGATTTTAGGCACCTATCACCCCAGCCCCAAGGGCCAGGACGTCAAACATCCCCTGACGGTGCGCCTCGATCGTGTGGACCATTGGATGAAAATCGGTGCCAAGCCGTCGGACACCGTCTGGACCCTCATCAAGAAGGCCCGCAAGGGCGGGGCGGAGCCCCTCGTGCACACGCCGAAAGTGGCGGCTGCTCCGGCAGTGGCAGCGACGGCGGAAGTCGCACCCGTGGTGGCGGCAGCCCCGGCGACAGTTTAAGGATGAAGGCTGAGGGATGAAGGATGAATCGGAACCCGCCGGAAGGATGCGGTTCCGGACGCTTCTTTTTGTTTTTTTATTCGGTCAAGCTGCTTGGTGACAGGCCGTTTTCAGGCTTCATCCTTCATCTTTCATCCTTCATCCTTTTGTCATGTCCGCCCCCCGCCTCGCCATCGACATTCTCACCCTCTTTCCTGGCATGATCGAGGGCTACTTGCGTGAGAGCATGGTCGGTCGCGCCCAGCAGGATGGCATCGTTTCCATTAAAACGCACAACCTGCGCGATTGGGCGACCGACAAGCACCACACCACGGACGACCGGCCCTTTGGCGGCGGCGCCGGCATGGTCCTCAAGCCTGAGCCGACGGCGGCCGCGATTGAAGCCGTCTCCACTCCCGGCTGCACCGTCATTTACCTCTGCCCTGACGGCGAACCGCTGTCCGACCCCATCGCCCGCGAACTGGCCGGAGCCAAACACTTGGTCCTGCTTAGCGGTCACTATGAAGGCCTCGACCAGCGCGTGCGCGACCAGTTGGTGCAGCGCGAAATCTCCATCGGCGACTATGTCTTGACCAACGGCACGCTCCCGGCCGCTGTCTTGGTGGACTGCGTGGTTCGCCAGGTTCCGGGCGTCCTTGGTGAGGAATTATCCTTGACCCAAGACTCGTTCAACGGCAATTTGCTCGGTTTCCCTCAGTACACTCGGCCTGTGGAGTTCCGCGGGCAGAAGGTTCCTGAGGTGCTGCTCTCCGGCAACCATGCGGCCATCGCCCAATGGCGCCTCGAGCAGCAAATCGCAAAAACCATCGCCCGCCGACCAGACCTCGCCAGCAAAATTAAGAAGTAAAAATTAAGAATTAAGAAATCACCACCACATCATCTCCGGCAACCAAAGCTTTCTCTTTCAATACTAGGCTCTTATCGAAGAACTAAGCACTAGAACACCAAGCACTAAAACATTTTCTTTTTTATGTCCATGAAACCCATCATTGTCGAAATCACCCACGGCCAACTCCAACCCGACCGCTCCAAGTTCAAGGTCGGCGACGGCGTGCGCGTCCACACCAAAGTCAAGGAAGGCGACAAAGAGCGCGTCCAGATTTTCAGCGGTATCGTCATCGCCCGCAAGGGTCGCGGCGTCGCGGAGACCTTCACGGTCCGCCGCATTTCCTACGGCGAGGGCGTCGAGCGCGTCTTCCCGGTGCACGCCCCGACGATTGCGAAAATTGAAATCGAGCGCGACGCCGTGACGCAAAAGGCCCGCCTCTATTACCTCCGCAAGCGCATCGGCAAACAGGCGACGAGCGTCAAGGAACGCCGCCTCCTCGAAGCCGCCGGCGCCATTGACGCCACCAGCTCAACCGAAGCCGGCCTCGCCGCCGCGGAAGCCAAAGCCGCCGCGATCGCCAAAGCCGAGGCCGACGCCGCCGCCAAAGCGGACGCCAAGTCCAAAGCCGCCGCCAAAGCCGAAGCCGCCAAGAAATAGCGGTAGGGCGGCGCCTCCGGACCCGCCTAGCTCAGAAATGGCCCCAACCGCCCATCCGCAAAAAAACCCGAAATCACTTTCGGGTTTTTTTTGTGGGCAAATATTTTGTTATTGGAGCAGCGTTGACGCGGCCACCTTCACGTATTACAATGCCGTCACGATGAAAAAATCGTTCCACATTACTTTATTGGAGCACAAAGACGGCGTTTCCGTCAGTTGTCCCGATTTGCCCGGCTGTCACTCTCAAGGCGCAACCGTCAAAGAAGCCTTGGTCAACATCCGTGATGCCATGGAGGGTTATTTGGAACTTTATGGCTTGCCCAAAGTTCGTTGCGAAGTGCGCGAAATGGAAGTAGCTGTTCGCTAGCCATTCCCAAACTTCCAGGCGTCAGTCATCTGCGGGCCATAAAAGCTTTGGAGAAGACGGGTTTTCACGCGGATCGCCAAGGTAAGCACACCTTTATGTCGAAGGGTGATTTGAAAACCACTATTCCACGGCATAACCCGGTGGATGCCTATACCATGGCCGCAATAGTCCGTGACGCGGGTCTGACGATCGAGCAATTCAAAGAATTGCTTTAACCAATTTGCCGTTTAAACTCCTGTTGGGTGACTTTTTTCCCCGCATCCATGTCGCTCATCCGGCGGCTCATTTCCTGCCGCCAGTCCTCATTGCATTCCCGCCCCAATTGCAGCAAAAATGCTGACAACTCCCGGCGTTCCGCTTCCGGGAGTCCGCTTGCCTCACGTTTCATTTCCGCGACGGACATGGGGGCAATTATGGTTCCCGTGCCATGAATTGACAAGACCATTTCTTCGCGCCTTCGCGTCTTCGCGCGAGAAATTCCGACCGCCCTTAAAACTCAAACGAGCACGGCGACAACCGGAACTGCAAATCATTCAGCACCCGTTTCTCCTCGGCCTCGCCGCCCGGCGCGACGAAGGTGACGGAGAATCGCACGAACGCGCCGGCGTCGTCCCAGGGCACGGTTGAAATGAGGTGCTCGCGGATGAGCCATTGCGAGAAGTCTTCGGCATTGGCGAACGCCAGGCGCTGGCCATCCTGCACCACGGCCTTCGGCGCGGGGCAGTAGAGGAAGAAACTCGCCTTGGGTTTGGCGACTTTGAAGCCCAGCGCCCGCAGCCCGCCGACCAGTTGGTCCATGCGTCGCGAGTATTTTGCGGAAATCTTTTCCGTAATCTCCGGGTGGTCGAGCGCCATCGCCCCGGCTTTTTGAATGGCGAGGAACTGGCCCGAGTCGGAATTGTCCTTCACGTCGCCATACGCCCGCACCGCCAGCGCACTGCCGCAGACAAAGCCGAGCCGCCAGCCGGTCATGTTGAACGACTTCGACAGCGAATGCAGCTCGAGCGTCACCTCCTTCGCGCCGTCCACTTGCAGGATGGACACGGGTTTGCCCTCGAATACCAGGGCGGCGTAGGCGGCATCCTGAATGATCAACAGGTGGTTTTTGCGGGCGAATTCCACCGTGCGTTTGAAGAAATCCAGGGTCGCCGTCGCGCCGGTGGGATTGTTCGGGTAATTAATCACCAGCACCTTGGCCTTTTTCAGAAAATCCCCCGGCACGGTCGAAAAATCCGGGAAGAAATTGTTCTGTGCCGTCAGTGGCAGATTATACACACTGCCGCCGAAGTAGCGCGCATGCGTGCCGAATACCGGGTAACCCGGCGTCGTCATGATGACCCCGTCACCCGGGTTGATGAAACACGCCGGCAGCAGCGACAGCGCCGCCTTAGATCCGATGCTGTGCAGGACTTCCGTCTCGGGGTTGATTTCCACGCCAAACACCCGCTGCATGTAGCGCGCTGCCGCCTGCTTGAACTCGGGGCCGCCATTGTCCGAATAACCCCGGTTTTCCGGCTGGGCGACCGCGGTTTGCATCGCCTGGACAACCTCCGGGAACGCCATCTCGTCCGGCTCGCCCACGCCGAGGTCAATGAGCGGTACATTCGGGTGCGCGGCCTTCGCCGCGGCCTTGGCGCGCTTGATTTTTTCAAATTTATAAATGGCCGTGGACAGGCCGTATTGGGCGCCGCCGATGCGCTCCGCGAAGAGTGGCTGGAAATAATCGCTCATAGAGGGGACCGGAATAGGGAAGGGTTGGGCTTGTCGAAAGGGAAGTTTTTCCCTAATTGTCGGGGAAAGGCAAGCCTGCGCCGCAGCGCGGAATGCTTTTTCCGCCCGATGGAACCTCGTTTTTTTGTTCAAGGCCTGGTTGTCGGCTTTTCCATTGCCGCGCCAGTTGGCCCCATTGGCGTATTGTGCATTCGCCGGTCCCTCGCCGGAGGCATGGCCCTGGGTTTGGTGACGGGCCTGGGCGCGGCCACGGCCGATGCCGCTTATGGTGGTGTCGCCGGGTTTGGCCTGACGGCGATTTCCAGCTTTCTGACGCACCAGCAATCCTGGCTCGCCCTGGCGGGCGGGGTGTTCCTCGGCT
>CAZLPS010000183.1:0-5215 GCA_964561455.1 uncultured Opitutales bacterium | reverse complement strand
CACCCTTCACCCCAAGTCCCGCCAACGGCGGGATTCACTCTTTAATCACCCAGCCCCCATTCCCTTTTTGACTAATTATGACCATTTATGACCAATTACGGCCCCCCGCCCCCCCACCCCCCCCACCCCCCCCACGCGTCCTTCATTCCTTCGCGTTGAAAAGATAATTCGTGTCCCTTCGACCCAAAGCTCCAATCCCGCCCCCCTTTCAAAATTCGTAATTAAAAATTCAAAATTTCGCGCTTTCCTCGTTCTTTGACATCACCGCGGTCCCGGCCCCAAAGCCCCCACGTCCCACCCGTGGCATGGGCATCCTGCCCATGATCCGGTGCAATTCAAACCTCATGGGCAAGATGCCCATGCCACCCACCCCATCCGCCCTCCCGCCCAGCCGGCAATTTCCCTGCTCCCTCAACGAGAAACTAAAAACTAGAAACTAGAAACTCTAAGTTTAGCTTATTCATACTTCCAATTCCGCGATTTGCCTTCGGCGACCCATTGCAGCGTGGTCCCCAGGCGTTGCGCGCGCGTCGCGGGGCGCTTCGCCTCCGTAATCCACTCGATATAGTCACGGCGCTTGGCCGGGCTGAAGTTCTTGAAATTCGCCGCGGCCTTTTTATTTTGACGGAGGGCAGCCGCCAAATCGGCCGGCACTTTGGCTGCGGGCTTCGGTTTCGGCGGCGGGCGGGCCGGCCCGCCGGCTTCGTTCAATTTGGCCGCCTGGCGGATATAGCGCAGGAGGATTTTATCGCCCGGCAAATCTTGAAGGGAGGTAATCCGGCCCAAATGACCCATCGCGCCGGTGCCGTCGAAGCCGTCCTTTTTTAACGCCGCCGTCATGCCTCCGCGCCAAAAGCCAAACGTGCAATGTTGTTTAAAGCCGGCGATGCCGCAAAGAATCCCGTGGTGCAGGAACACGGGAAAATTCCATTTAATGTCCTCGATCGCCTCCGGGCACGCCCGATGCACCAGCGCGCGCAAATGCCGCAAAATCGGCCGCGCAAACTCCGCCGATTTTTCGATATAGGCATCCACTCGCAAATCGCGGTTTGGTTCCATGTCTTTGTAGAATAGCCCAACTCACGAGGGGATTTCAATCCGCGGATTAATCCGCTGGCGCCTCTGGTGTCGGTAGATTGAGCATCAGGTCAAACCGGTCGAGACCGGCGCCATAGCCGTTTTCGACGTAAGACCGCACCTTAAACCCCTCCTTCTCAAAAAAGCCCCGACTGCGCTGGCTGGTGTGAATGACGATGGTGGACGCCGCTCCCAGATCGCAGATTTGGCGGATTCGCCCCCGCAGGAGGAGGCGACCCACCCCTCGGCCCTGATGCGCGCGCGCCACCATGCCCCAACACAAGTGCGCCCGTTTCACATTCTCCTCGATCCAGAAACCGCCGCAGGCGATGACCGCGGCATCCTGTTCCCAGACGAAAAACGGTCCCCGCGAATCATCGTCGAGGTATTTTACAAACTCCGGCAACTCCGCCTCCAAAAAGAACGTCGGCACATTGCCCCTAAAAATCTCAATGCACGCTTCCCGATCCCGATTTTGAAACGGGCGCATTTTCATCTGCGAGCATGCAAAACTAAGAACTAAAACACTAAGCACTAAAGCACTTGCCTTACTTTATCCACCCCGACCAAAAATCCTGCCAGTCATCGAAGTCGTTGAGGGTTGCAGCATCGGGCGAATTGCAATCCGTGCCCATCGCGCCCTTGTCGAGGACGGCCTTTTTGGCTTCGTCCTTGTGGTGATAATGGAGAATGGACGTATTCAGTTTTTGGATGGTCGCGGCATCGAGCTGCACCAGGGGCTGCTTTTGCACCCACGCTTCAAACTGGGTATAACTTGGCTTGGTTTGCATAAACGCCGTAAACGACTCCACCGGAATATTAACCGCCTTCAGCAACATGGCATCAAAACCCTTGCCCACATAGTACCCATCGGCCAGCAATCCCGCCGTCTCCAGCGAAGCCTTCAGCCACAATCGCGGCAAATGCAAAATTCCCAGCGGCCCAGAAACTCGCGAACTAATCAAAGGAGGCATTTTTTTCATAAAGAAATGGGATTCGGAATTTTTACCGCAAAGTACGCCAAAAGCGCAAAGGAATAATATAGAGGTAGACAGGAGTCAGGAGTCAGGAGCGGCAGGCAGAAATGCAGTCCGCGAACATCGTCCTAATTCCACTCCGACCAAGCACCAGGCGCGACCGTCCCACAATCTTTCAAAATTCGTAATTCAAAATTCAAAATCGCGCACTCCTGTCTCCTGACTCCTAGCTCCTAGCTTCTAGCTTCCAATCAGCGCCCCCCTCCGCTACTTCTTAATTCCTAATTCCTAATTCTTACCCCCCGTCTCCCGCCTCCTCGCTGCCACCGAGTGCAACCTTTCAAAATTCGTCATTCAAAATTCAAAATTTCGCACTCCTGTCTCCTGACTCCTGACTCCCGCCTCCTAGCTTCTAGCTTCCAATCAACGTCCACGTCCTTGATTCCTCCTTCATCCCTCATCCTTCATCCTTAACTACCGTGCCCGGCCGCATCCGCCCCACCTCCGCCGCCTCCCCGGCCTTTGCCGCCCTTGACGCGGCCCGGCAGGCAGGCTTGGTGGCTACCTTGGCCGGACTTTACCCGTCCCCGGTCTCCATCATCCTCGAATTGGGCTGTGGCCATGGCCATTTCCTTGCCGCCTATGCTACGGAACATCCTGACCAGCAATGCCTTGGCGTGGACCTCGTCTCCCACCGGATTCAACTTGCCCACCGCAAGCAAAAGCGCCTAAAGCTGACCAAAACCGCCTTTTTGAAGGCTGACGCCGCCGAAACCCTCGCTGCCCTGCCCGATCATGTCCGTTTGGCTGGAATTTTCATCCTTTTCCCTGATCCCTGGCCTAAAACCCGCCACCACCGCCGCCGCCTGCTCCAAACCGACCTCCTCGACGCCCTCGCCGCTCGTGCCGAACCCGGTGCCTGGCTGGCCATCCGGACCGACGACGCCATGTTCTTCGACTGGGCCCAAGCCCAGATAAACAACCACCCCTCCTGGCATCTCGCCCCCGATATGCCCTTCCCCTTCGAGCATCCGACCTATTTCCAAGGCATTAAAGGCCCATTCCAGTCTCTCATGGCCGTTAGGAACGCCGATTAAGCCGGATTACTTCCAAACGTCCAACCAGGCCAAAAACAAGAGCTGGAGGGCCAAAAAGGCCCCAAATATCCAAAAAGCGGCCTCTTGGAACCTATCCCGGCGCATAACGCGCTCGCCCGGTTGGGGCAAGGCAGGGGATTGCGGGGTGGAACTATCGGGCATAACCGTACTATAACGCCCCGGCTTCCACTTTGGCAAGCTCCGCTCCATTCGGCCAAGTGTGGAGTGTGAAGTGTGGAGTGTGAAGTTCTGAACAGCGCGGAGTGGACCCCGGTCGGAGTTGGAGTTGGATTTTAACTCCACACTTCTCACTCAACACTCCACACTTCTGGTTTAAGCGCTTCACACTCGGTTAAGATAATTAGCCTTCCTAATGGAAACCTATAGCCACCCATAATTTTACCTTAAGTGGCAAAATCCGGTTGACGCTGGCGGGGGGTTTTCGTCATCGTGCTCTTTCCTCGTTTATCTGTGCGACTCTCCGCACTGGAATTCGCGCTCTTTTCCTTTTCGTTGCCCTCCACCCTTCATTTCATGACCCGACGTTTCCAACGTTGGAGCAAGTTGCTTTATGCTGCTCCGCTGCTGTGGCTGACCACCACTCTGTCCGCCCGCGCCGATTTTGGTGGCGCAGTGAGCCCGAGCGCGCATGAACTGTTTAACGTCGGCGGATTTCCCATCACGAATTCGATGGTGACGACTTGGTTCTTTACGGTGCTGATTGTCGTGGTTATGCGCGTGGTGGCCGGCCGGCCAAAACTAATCCCGTCCCGCGGTCAGGCCATCATCGAAAGCATGATTGAAGGGGTGCGCAACGTCGTGGCCCCCATCCTCGGGGAGAAAATGGTCAAACCGGCCTTCCCGTTGCTCATCGGCCTCTTCACTTATATATTGTTGATGAATTGGAGCGCGCTGCTGCCGGGCGCGGGCACCTTCGGCATGGTGAAAGAGGGCACCGTCCCTGCCGCCGCCGTGCAGGAATACGTCAATGAGGACTACACCGCCACGCTTCAGCCCGACGGCAATTACTTTGTCCACAAGCTGGATTATTTTTTCCGCCCGTCGAATGCCGATTTGAACACCACGCTTGCGCTGGCTGCAGTGGCGTGGCTGGCGTGGCTGTATTTTGTGTTGCGGTATGCCGGATTCAAAATGCTCATCCACGACCTGTTTGGCAACAAAGCCAGTCGCAGTGAAGTGTCCTCCCTGATGTATTTCATCCTCACGGTGATCTTCCTCGGGGTCGGGCTGATTGAAGTGGTTTCCATCATCTTCCGCCTCGTGTCCCTCTCGTTCCGCCTCTTTGGCAACGTCTTTGGTGGAGAGAACCTCATCTCCCGCATGCACGGCCTGGTGGCCTTTGCCGTACCCGTGCCGTTCTATTTCCTCGAAGTGCTCATCGGCTTGATTCAAGCCTTCGTCTTTACGCTGCTTGTCGCCGTCTACATCGGTTTGATCTGCAACCACGAGGGTGGCGGCGATCACGGCCGCGACAAAGAACATGCGGCTCACTAACGAATCAACCCCCACTCCCCTTTCCCCTCCGCCGGGACCATGCCAGCAGTTTAAAATTGTTCTGCATCGCGTGTGGACGGCAGGGATTCCACAACCAAACTAATATATACACATGACTGACCTCATCCACCTCTCGGGGCATATCACCTCGATTCTGGCTGCCGCTGATGCCGCGACTCCCGCTGGCCTCTATGGCAACCTCGGCAAAGGCATCGCCGTTGCTTTTGGCTGCTTGGGCGCCGCCATCGGCGTCGGGCTGACGGGCGCCAAGGCCGTTGAAGCCGTGGGCCGCAACCCGGATGCTTCCGGCAAGATCCTCGTCCAAGGCATCATCGGCATGGCCCTCGCCGAAGCCGTGGCGTTCTACACCCTGTTCTTGTTCTAACGCCCTGCCCTTCCGGTTAGGCGGCGTGCCCGGCCACAAACCTCGCACGCCGCCCGCCGGGAAGGTCCCTTTTCCCAGTCACTGCCTCTTTTCGCCTCGAATCGCCCTTCCGCCATGCAGAACCTTCTCCTCCCCGTCCTCGCCGCCGCCGACGACTCCGGCAT
>CAZLPS010000182.1:0-5247 GCA_964561455.1 uncultured Opitutales bacterium | reverse complement strand
GCCTGGCTGCCGTGCGAGGATTGCGGGGGCGACCGGTATGGCGCGGAATTGCGGGAGCTGCGGTGGAACGGGAAGAATCTCGCAGAAGTGCTGCGGATGTCGTTCGAAGAGGCGGCGGAGTTTTTTTCGGCACACCGGCGGTTGAAGTCGCTGCTGGATTTGATGAATGAGACGGGTCTGGGATATTTGACGCTGGGGCAGAGCAGTCCGACGCTGTCAGGGGGCGAAGCGCAGCGGCTAAAGCTGGTGAGTGAATTGACGCGGGGATTGCCGAATCCGCGATTTGGGCGGCCGGGGGACCGGCACCTGTATATTTTAGAGGAGCCGACGATTGGGCTGCACCAGAGCGATGTGGCGCGGCTGATAGATTTGCTGCACCGACTGGTGGACCAAGGGCACACGGTGGTGGTGATTGAGCATCACTTGGATATTATTGCGGAGGCGGACTGGGTGCTGGAGCTGGGGCCGGTGGGCGGCGATGCGGGCGGGGAGATTTTGTACCAGGGGCCGGTGGTGGGGCTGGCGAGGAGGAAGGATTGTCCGACGGGGCCGTACCTGAGGGGGAAAGTGTTTTAGTGCTTAGTGTTCTAGTGCTTAGTTTTTTGGTGCTTAGTTTTTTTTGGAGGGATAGCGCGGGGGAATTGTTGTATTGCTGTATTGTTGGGGGGCGAAACTGTGGTTGGAGCTTATTTTTGGGGAAATGGGCGGGTTTGGGAGGTATGGGAGAAATGGGAGGTATGAGAGATATGAAGGGTGGGAAGGGGGATGGCGTGGGCGGGGGCCTTGATTTTGCAATCTGCGTGGGGAAAAAGGCGCCTTGGGGTGAAATTAGTTTTGGCGAATGGGGCAAGTAGTTGGGCTGCAAGTGACTTGGGATGCAAAATAACGGGCTGGGGCGTTTGACGCGGGGACATTACGGGAGTATACTGACTCACGGGCAAGAGAGAGTGACACGACAGAGTCGAAGGCCCGCCACACGGTCCAGTGAAGTAAGGATCAGGCATCAAAAAAAGTGAGAGAACCCAAACCAAGGAGCATCGCAGCAAGAATGAAGGCCGTAAGAGTAGTAGTAGGAGTAGATAAGCGGTAGATAGAGCATCGCGGATAGTCGGCAAATCCGGGCCGTGTGCCTGTTGAGGAGCCCCGCCGGGTCGAGTAGCCTCCCGGCGGGGCCTTTGTTTTTTTGACGAGTGTTTTAGTGCTTAGTGTTCTCGTGCTTAGTCATTGGGAGGGCGACGGATTGGGGGCGTAGGGCAGGGGCGGGGTGGGAGATATGGGAGCAATGGGAGGTATGGGCGATATGCCAGGCACGGCGGGAAGGGGCAGTGGGCGGGACTGGTGGCAGGGGAAAATGGCTTGGTGGTGGCATAAATCCTTTTGACTTGGGGCTTGGCGCGTGGCTTGCTGCACGTCTGCCTATGACCAAGATTGCTGACATCCATGCGCGCGAGATCATTGATTCCCGCGGAAACCCCACCCTTGAGGTGGACGTGAAACTTTGCTGCGGAACGCTCGGGCGCGCCGCGGTACCGTCCGGCGCCAGCACGGGCGAGCATGAGGCGTTGGAATTGCGCGACGGCGACGTGCCGTCGAAGCGCCTGCCGAAGGGCGCGGACCACAAGCGTTATGGCGGCAAGGGCGTGCTCACGGCGGTGGACAACGTGAATACGCTGATTGCGCCGACGCTGGAGGGCTTTGACGCTTGTGATCAACTCAGCGTGGACCGGGCGATGCTGAAGCTGGACGGGACGGAGAACAAGGCGAAGCTGGGCGCAAACGCCATTTTGGGCGTGTCGCTGGCGACGGCGCATGCGGCGGCGAACGCGCTGCACCAGCCGCTGTACAAATATATCGGCGGGCCGAACGCGAAAGTGCTGCCGGTGCCAATGATGAACATCATGAATGGCGGGGCGCACTCGGACGCGCCGATTGACATTCAGGAATTCATGATCATGCCGGTCGGTGCCGATACGTTCCGCGAGGCGTTGCGCATGGGCGCGGAGATTTTTCACGCGTTGAAAAAGGTGTTGAAGAGCCGCGGGATGTCCACAGCGGTGGGCGACGAAGGCGGATTTGCGCCGAAGCTGGAGAGCAACGTGGCGGCGCTGGAAGTCATCGCGAAGGCAGTGAAGGAAGCAGGGTACAAGCTGGGCAAGGACGTGTTTTTCGCGCTGGATGTGGCGGCGTCGGAATTTTACGACAAGAAGAAGGAAAAATACGTTTTCAAGAAATCGGACGGGTCGGAGCGGACGGGTGAAGAGATGGTGGCGTTCTATGCGAATTTGCAGAAGAAGTTCCCGATCATCTCGATTGAGGACGGGTGCGCGGAGGGCGACTGGGCAAGCTGGAAGAAGCTCACCGTGGCGCTGGGACACCATACGCAGATTGTCGGCGACGATTTGTTTGTGACGAACACAAGTTTCCTGCGCCGGGGCATCCGCGAAGGCGTGGCGAATTCGATCCTGGTGAAGGTGAACCAGATTGGCAGCCTTTCGGAAACGCTGGATGCGATCGAGATGGCGAAGGAAGCGCGCTACACGGCGATAATTTCGCACCGATCGGGCGAGACGGAAGATGCCACGATTGCAGATTTGGCGGTGGCGACGAACGCCGGGCAAATCAAGACGGGGTCGCTGTGCCGGACGGATCGGGTGTGCAAATACAACCAACTGCTGCGCATCGAAGAGCAATTGGGGCGGAACGCGATTTATGGCGGGAAGCTGGTAAAGCTCGGCACCTGAGCAGGTTGGGGGATGAGTGAATAGGCTTGCTCCCTGGTCTGAACCCCCAAAGCTACGGCAGAGGCAAGCAACCACACGTTCAGCAAAACTGCCATGGCGCAAACCTTCGAGGGCAACTGGTGGCCGCAAACTCCGGTCTGGGCGTGTTTGCTACTGGCCCTAATTTGGTGTGGCTGCGGGCGCCCGGCGAACGAAGTGGCCGCAGATTTAGTCAAAAGCGGGGAACTCAAGCGCGCGGCAAATGACCCGGCAGGCGCCGCGGCGGATTTCACGCAGGCGATTGCGGCGGATCCAAAGAGCGCGGCGGCGTATTACGACCGGGGGATGCTGCGGGCGCAACAGCAAGACTGGGATGGGGCGGGGGCGGACTTCACCCACGTCGTCGAATTGCAACCGGATAATGCAAAGGCATTCAGCCTGCGGGGTGCGGCGCGGCAAAACAAAGGTGATCTGCCCGGGGCGCTGGCCGATTACAGTAAGGTGATAGAGCTGAAGGCGGATTCCGCCACGGTGCGGCGGCTGCGGGCGGAGGCAAGAGAGGCTTCCGGCGACTGGGACGGTGCCATCGCCGATTTGGAAAGAGCCGCGTCGCTCGATCCCAAGGTGGTGTCGCCCGCCGAGGTGCTGAAGCTTTACGCTGAGCGGGCCAAAGCGTTGATCGCGGCAGGCGACCTGGACGGCGCGATGGCGATTTATGCAAAGGCCGGGGGCCCGGGGGCGCTGCCCGACCTTATCATAACTCTGAGTCAGGCCTTGGCCCAGAGGGGCGATCAACGGCGTTTGGGCGGTAATCCGACTGGGGCGATTTCGGATTTTTCGAAGTCCCTGGCAATATTTCCGGAGGAGTGGACAGCTTATAGTTTGCGTGCGGAGACCAAGCGCGCGCAGGGGGACGATGCGGGAGCCATCGAGGATTACACCGTGGTGCTGGAACACGATCCGGGGTCCATCATCTACAACAACCGGGCGCTGGCCGAAATGTCCCTCAATGATTTCCCGGCGGCGCTGACCGACCTGAACCAAGCGCTCACCTTGAATGGGACCTACACCGGCGCGCTGGAAAACCGCAGCAACGCCAAACGCGCCACGGGCGATCTGGCTGGCGCGCTGGAGGACGCCGAGCGGGTGCAGGCGCTCAACAGTTCAAGGCCGGGCGGGTATCTCTACCGCAACATCGTGCGGCAAATGCAAGGTGACTTTGCCGGGGCGTTGGCGGACTGCAACCGCTACCTCGAATTGGACGCAGCTGGGGCTTACGATGCCCGATTCTATGTTTACCTGCTTTCACGCCGGCTCGGGAGGGATCCAATGGCCGCGGGCCTGGCGCAGTCAGTGCCAACCTGGAAAGACGGCTGGCGCAAAACCATCGGCCGCTATTTGCTGGGCGAGGTGAAGGAAGCGGACCTGTTCACGGCGGCCGGGCAGTTCGACCTGCATCCAGTGCCGGAGCAGCAAAGCGAGGCATATTATTTTGCCGGCATGGTCCATCTGCTGGATAATGATCCGCAAGCAGCCAAGGATTTGCTGGCCAAGGCCGTGGCCACCGGAGCGAAGGACAGCCCAACCTACAGTTTGGCGGAGGCGGAGCTGGGGCGGTTGGACAAGAAAGAGTGACGGCCGAACCATGGCGACCGAACCCGGCGGATTGCGTAATTGTTGCATTGTTGAATTGCGGAATTGTGGAATTGCAGGCAAGATGGGAAACTCAACAATTTAGCCCAACCGCCATTGAACAAATTCGTTAATGTTTAGCCGCAAAGACAAGCACTTGGATGGGTCACGCGAAGATGCGCGGCCGAAAGAAAAGACCGTGGGCGCGCCGCGGCGTTCGCCCATCCATCCGTTTTTGTCGCTGGGGTGGGCCTTCGTGGGGGTGTTCGCCATTTTGGCCTGCATGAGCTACCATTCGAACCAGGCGGTGTACTTGTCCGCATGGTTTCATGAAATGGGGTTGGTGGACCGGGCGGACGGCACGCCGGGCAGTCCGAATCAAATCACGGGGACCATTGGCGCGACGTATGCGCTGGTGTCGAATTCGCAACTGGGGGTCGCGGGAATGTTTCTGATACCGGTGTTTGCGCTGTGGCTGGCCTATGTGTACATGTTTCGGCGGGCGCACCTGGTGCAATGGTGGAAATTCGTGTTGATGGCAGTGGCGCTCGCCGCGGCGAGCGGGCTGGCGGACATGTTCGGCGGAGAAAAGTCCAATTTTTTGCATAATGGCTACGGCGGGGAGCTGGGCGTGTTGGTGTACACGAATCTGCTGAAGGAGTCCCTCGGGCAGGCTGGGTCGGTGATTTTGCTGAGTGCGATCTACCTCGTGAGCCAATTGCTGGTGTTCACGGAGAATCCGGGGCAATCGCTGGAATGGTGGTTGCAGGCGTGTATCGGGTGGAAGCACCAGCGGGCGGCGGTCAAGGCGCAACGGGCGGAGCAGGAGAAGCAAAAAGCGATGGAATTGGCGGAGACGGCGGAAAAAGCGGCCAAATTGGTGACGACGCAGCCG
>CAZLPS010000181.1:0-5266 GCA_964561455.1 uncultured Opitutales bacterium | reverse complement strand
GGATCATGCCTATTTGCTCCGATTACTCGGAAGTTAGATGCGTCTGCCCTGTAATGGGACGTTGACAATTATGTTTTCAACCGTAACTTTCTGAGGCTGGGGAGTTTTCGTGGTCATGAATATTTTATCTTCTTAGATTTCGTCACAGCGATGAAA
Organism: uncultured Opitutales bacterium; assembly: GCA_964561455.1. Lineage (GTDB taxonomy): Bacteria > Verrucomicrobiota > Verrucomicrobiia > Opitutales > JABDGR01 > JABDGR01. Next base: position 5,110 of record CAZLPS010000181.1, on the reverse strand, counting down.
AACCAACCCGACATCTCGCTGCGGATACGAGTGGCAAGCATAGCAATTATTGGCCTGTTGATCGTATTGGGGGCGGTCGCTTACTTCAGCGGACTGCAAGTAAAGGTCGACAGTGAGTCAATCGCCCAGGATGCCGTGCCTGGCACAATCGCCGCACACCAGATGCGAATGGATATGTCCCGCAGCATCGGTTGGGTGATGGTGGCGGCTTCCGCGCAAACGACGGAATCCCGGGACGCGAGTCTTAAAACAGTGCATGCTGCAGATGTGGATTTCGCCAATCATGTCGCGCAATATAAATCCACGATAAAAATCGATCCGGTGAAAGACGAGGCGCTACTCGCCGAGGTGACCAGCCGGTATGCCACGTTCCAACAGCAGCGATTGACCTATGAGGCGTTTATCCTGGCCGGCGATCGCGGCCAAAGCGCCGCCTTCCTCGAAAATGATTTGGTTCCAGCTTACGTTTTGGCGATAAACTCCGCCGCGGCGTTGCTGGAATACAATCATGCCAACAGCCTGACCTACGCCGACCACATCCGCAACAGCGTCCACCAGTTGTATTGGGCTGTGGCGGTTGTGATGGTGCTGGGTCTCGTCTGTGCGGTGGTGCTCATCGTAAATTTGTCCATCCGCCGGCGGGAGGTGATGGAACTGCGGGAGAGCGAGGAATTGTTCCGCACCTCCTTTGAAAGCGCCACCGTGGGCGTCTGCCTGGTGGCCATGGATGGAAAATTTCTCAATGTCAATCGTACCTTGTGCGCCACGCTCGGCTACGCCGAAGCGGAACTGCTCCAATTGACCTTTAATGATGTCACCCAGGATGAGGACCGGGAACTGGGCCGGAAATTTCTTGACGAGGCGCGGTCCGGCGGACCCAAAACCATGCGAACCGAGAAGCGCTATCTCCGCAAGGACGGGCAGATCGTTTGGGCGTACCTCTCCACCGCCCTCATTGAAAGATCGCCCGGCAAGGATGCCTACATGATTTCCTACGTCCAGGACATCACGGAGCGCAAGCGCGCTGAGGCTGCCCTGCGCGAAAGCGAGCTAAAATACCGCGGCATCGTCGATCAGTCTCCGTTGGGGATTTACCAAAGTTCCTTGGATGGACGGTTGCTCAGCGCGAATGCCGCGCTCGCAGTCATGTTTGGCTACGACACCCCGGAGCAAATTCTCAGCAACGCCGAGTTCATGGCCACCCAGCGTTACGTCCAGCTCGAACAACGATGGGAAATGATCCACGCCGCCAGCGAGGCTCCGGCCTCCATTCAGCGCGAGGTTGAATACTTCCGGCGGGACGGCACGATTTTTCCCGCCGATATTTACATGCGGGCGGTGCGCGCGGCGGACGGCTCGATTCAATATCTCGAGGGTTTCGTGGAAGACATTTCCATCCGCAAGCGGGCCACCGAGCAGCTGGAGATGCTAAAGGTTTCCATTGACAAGCATTTTGACGGGGCTTTTTGGCTGGATTCCAGCAACCAAATTGTTTACGTCAACGATTCGGCCTGCCAAGCCCTGGGCTATGCCCGGGAAGAGCTGCTTGGCCAGCCGATTACGCTGATTGCGCCCCAGGCCACCCCGGATCGCCTGCAAGGGGTTTGGAAAGCTTTGCGGGACACTGGATTCTACACCCGCGAAAGCCGGCATCGGCGCAAAGATGGCAGCGAATTCCCCATCGAACTGGTGGCCTCCTATGTGCGGTTTGAGGGTAAGGAATTCAATTGCAGCTTTGCTCGTGACATCACTGAGCGCAAACGGACGGAAACGGCGCTGGTGGCATTGCAACAGCACCAGGAGCGCACCCTCAGCGCGCTGGGAGAAGGCGTCCAGGTGATTGACCGGAAAGGAATGATCATTTACGAAAATCCAGCGGCGGTGGCCATGCTCGGTTGGAACAACCACGAATTGATTGGGCGGTTCGGACACGATCTCATGCATCACACCCGGGCCGATGGTACGCCGTATCCGCTGGCGGAATGCAAAATTCATGCCACGCTGCGGGACGGTGTGGCCCGCCGCGTGGAAGATGAGTTGTTTTGGCGAAAGGACGGCACGTCTTTCCCGGCCGCCTACATTTGCACGGCCATGCGAAATGAGGCCGGGGAAATCAACGAATTGGTGGTGGCCTTTCGAGACATCACCGTGCAAAAGCGGGCAGTCGCGGAGCTGCGGGCAACCAACGCGCGCTATACCCGGCAAGAGACGGCATTAATGGCGCTGACTCGCGCGTGTGCCTTGCGTCAAGCCGGCAGTAAGGAGCTAATGCGCGAGGTTGTCCAAATCGCCGCGGACACTTTGGAAGTGGAGCGGGTTAGCATTTGGCGTTACGATCGTGACCGCCAAGGCATCGTTTGCCAGGAACTCTTTCAACGGAGCGTTCGCATCTTCTCTGACGGGACGAAATTGGCTGCTGGAGATTTTCCAGCGTATTTCCGCGCGCTGGGGGTTGGTGACATTATCGCGGCGCACGACGCCCATCGCGACCCGCGCACGTTGGAGTTTTCCGAAACCTATCTGCGCCCGTTGGGCATCTCTTCCATGCTCGACGCTCCCATCCACGTCATGGGCATCGTGGCGGGGGTGATCTGTTGTGAGCAGGTTGGCCAGGCTCGCGAGTGGACCGCGGATGAACAGACTTTCGCCATCGCCATCGCCAACTTGCTTTCCCTGCTGCTCGCAGAAGAGGAACGTCAGCAAATTGAAGGGCAATTCCGCCAGGCCCAGAAAATGGAGGCCATTGGCACGCTGGCCGGAGGGATTGCGCATGATTTCAACAACATCCTGGCCGCGATTAATGGTTATACCGAGATGGCCAAGCGACGGGTGACTGATCCCGTGGTCACCCGCTATCTCGATTCCGTCTATCAAGGCGGCAACCGGGCGGTCTCTCTGGTGAAACAGATTCTCGCCTTCAGCCGCCCGCAGGAGGCCCAGGAACGAAAACCGGCCGAGCTTGGCGCGATCGTGGCGGAGCCGATCAAGCTGCTGCGGGCGTCCATCCCGAGCAACATCGAATTTGACATCTCGCTGGATTCCAACCTGCCGCCGGTATTAGCCGACGCCACCCAGGTTCACCAGATTGTGATGAATCTCTGTACCAACGCGGCGCATGCGATGAAGGATCGGGCCGGCCGGCTGGGGGTGCGATTGGAAAAATTCACGGTGGATAAATTACTGGCCGGAGCCAATCCCGGTCTGCGGGTTGGCCCCTACGTCAGGCTGAGTGTCAGCGATACTGGGCATGGCATGAGCCGCGCGACTATTGCCCGCATCTTTGAGCCGTTTTTTACCACCAAGGGGCCTGGCGAAGGTACGGGATTGGGCCTTTCCGTTGTGCATGGAATTATGCAAAGCCACGGCGGGGCCATCACCGTTTACAGTCAGCCAGGCGAAGGCACGGTCTTTCACTTGTATTTTCCAAGCACGACAGAATCAAAGCAGGAAACCTCGGCAATTGCGGAAGAGGCCCCGGCGGGACACGGTGAACGAATCCTTTTTGTGGACGATGAGTTGCCGCTCGCCTTGCTTGGCCGGAATATGTTGGAGGAACTCGGTTATGTCGTTGAACACAAAACCAACGTAGCCGAGGCATTGGCGTTGGTGCGCGCCAACCCGACGGCCTTTCATCTTGTCATCACCGATTTGACCATGCCATTAATGTTGGGCACGGATTTTGCCCGGGAACTCCTGCTCATTCGACCCAATTTGCCCATCATCCTCACCACCGGCTACACGGCGAATTTAACCCCGGAGCGCGTGCGCGAAATGGGCATTCGCGAACTGCTGCTTAAACCACATACTATTCAGTCCCTGGGAATGGCCGTCCACCGCGCCTTGAAGATTTAACCCCATCACATTATGGCTCACCTCCTTTTGATTGATGACGACGAGTTGTTTCGCCCCATGCTCCGCGAGAATTTGGAGCAAATGGGTCACACCGTCACGGAAGCGCGGAACGGTAAAGAGGGTCTGGCCCGCTATGCCAGTGCCCCGGCCGATCTGGTGTTTACTGACCTCATTATGCCGGAGAAAGAAGGAATCGAAACTATTATCGAGCTGAGCAAGAAGTGGCCGGAGGTTAAAATTATTGCCATGTCCGGGGGTGGGCGGGTCGCGGCATCCAATTATTTGGCCACAGCCAAAAAGTTGGGGGCCGGGTATGTGCTATCCAAGCCTTTTTCCAACGATGAACTCGTCGCCGCAATTAATAAGATGTTGCCGGCAATTGAATCTTAACGCCTACGCCGGTTTTAAATAAACCAACGTCCGATTCAGTCTGCGGTTTTACATAGCCTCAGACAATCTTGGCGCCGGGAATCTCGAAATTCGAATGACGAAATCCTAAAGTTCGAAATTCGAATGACGAATTTTGAAACCAAGCCAGACGCGGGCTTTTTCGCGGTCTCGGCGCACATTAAACAAATCTATGGTCCGACGGCAACGCATGGCCAGCGTTACCTGGCCCTTCCCTTCGCGCACTGCTCCCATACCTCCCATATGCCCACCGGTAGGAGTAGGTTTACGCCCCATGGCGGCAGGCCTATGAGTCACCTATACTTGGAGAAATGGGAATCCCGATGCCCTTTGCCGTTTTCGGATTCGGCGGCATCGCTGGCATCGCCCGGATTGTCTGGCGGAATTATGAAAACTCAACCTTTCTTTATTGATCTGACTCAGCGGCCGCCCCGAAGCTTTCGCGTTCGTTTGGGCAACTACGTGGTTTTGGCACGCATGCTCGACAAGGGCCGGGCGACTCTCGCGAAGAAAAACGGCGAATATATCTACAATTCCCCAACCGACCAGCGCCTGGTGCAATTTCTTGGCTTCGATCCCAAAGCCTTGTTGAAGAAATTGGCAAGCAGCAAGAGCGACGGGGAAATGCTCGAATGGGTTCAGGCCCATTCCAAGACCCCGCGCTCTCCCTGGGAAATCGAGGCCTGGTCTGCTTATATGGACAAACGCGCCCCGGACAGCGACGCCGAGACACTTGCGTTCTTTGCCGAACACCTGGGCCGGCTTTCCAAAACCCGGGAAGACATCAAAACCTTCTTCGAATTCGGCGAACTCGATGACTATGTCAGCTTTGGAGGAAAAGCGTAAATCT
>CAZLPS010000180.1:0-5298 GCA_964561455.1 uncultured Opitutales bacterium | reverse complement strand
CGAAGCGGCATCCGTTTGATTTGGAATACAACCGCCTGCCGCCGGGCGCGGTGAATTATCCGTTTCACTTCCATTCGGCGCAATGGGAGCTGTATGTGGTGGTTTCGGGGAAGGGGCTGGTGCGTGATGAAAAGGGGCTGACGGAAGTGGTGGCTGGGGATACGTTTGTATTTCCGCCGGGGCAGGCGCACCAAATTTCCAATTCCGGGCCGGAAGATTTCGTTTACTATGTTATCGCTGACAACCCCATCGGAGAATGCTGCTACTATCCCGACAGTAAAAAATGGCTGGTGGCGCGGGAGACTCCGGCCCGAAAACTGGTGCAGGACCAGAAGGCGGCGTATTACGATGGGGAGGAGTGAGGGAAAGGGTAAATAAGGTGCGCAAAATCCTCGCCTTGTACCGTTGATTTCATTGAATATTTTGGCCGACCATGGCAGATGATTTACTTCAACCGTCCGGAGAAATTGTCCTCTTTCAGACCGAGGACGGGAGGACGCGTTTGCAGGTGCGACTGGAGGCGGAGACCGTTTGGTTGAGCCAGGCGCAGATGGCGGAGTTGTTTCAAACGACGAAGCAGAACATCAGTTTTCACATTCAGAACATCTACGAGGAGAACGAGTTGCGTCAGGACCGAACGGTCAAGGAATACTTGACAGTTCAATCGGAAGGAAGCCGGGAAGTGAAGCGAAACATCGAGTTCTATAACCTCGACGTCGTTATATCCGTCGGCTACCGGGTCAAATCCATTCGTGGCACGCAGTTTCGTATTTGGGCCACCCAGCGATTGCGCGAGTATATTGTCAAGGGTTTCACGATGGATGACGAGCGCCTCAAAAATCCGCCTGGCCCCGGCGTCCCCGACTATTTCGACGAACTGCTGGAGCGCATCCGCGACATCCGATCCAGCGAGAAGCGGGTGTATCTGCGCGTGCGCGATATTTTTGCGTTGGCGGCAGACTATCAACCCTCAATCGTCGAGACGCAGCAGTTCTTCCAAATCATCCAGAACAAACTACATTGGGCGGCCACGGCAGAACTGCTGCGGAAATCATTGCGGAAAGGGCCAATCATAAGCTGCCCAACATGGGTTTGACCGCGTGGAAGGGCGGAAAAGTCCGTAAACCGGACGTGACCGTCGCCAAGAATTATCTTCACGAGGACAAAATCGTTGAATTGAACCGCATCGTCTCCATGTATCTCGATTACGCCGAGGACCAGGCGCGCCGCCGCAAAGTCCTCTATATGCGGGACTGGCGCGAAAAACTCGATGCTTTTCTGCAATTCAACCAGCGCGAAATCCTCACTCATGCCGGAAAAGTAGAAAAAGCCGTGGCCGATCAACTTGCCGAAAAGGAATTTGACCAGTTCCGCGCCCGCCGCCTCTTGTTTGAAGCTGAGGCGGATGCGCAAGCGTTCGACCAAGCGGATAAGAAACTGCCGGCAAAGAGCCGCGGAAGAAATCTTGAGCGCAGCTTGCCGCGAATGCCGATCTCTTCAATGCCGAGCATTACCTTTGTATAACCGGGGACGCAGGCTTTATGACAAAAGGGTCAACGGACCGTTTCAATGGAAATCTTCCATATTGAGAAAGCGATTTTCCCTTGGCGTTGACCGAGGCGAGCATATCCACCCAACCGTCGGCATCGCTCATCTTAATAATGGCAAATCCCGGAACGTCAAAACTGTCCACAAAAGCAAAATAGCACAGGTCTCCATTTTGGGAGACGTTGGTGGAATCGATGTCAATCGCCGTGGCGGTGGTGGTATTCTGGATATTGACGTACTTTATTTTTCCCGCAGGGTCTCTTTCAATTTCGACCCTGACATATGGATCGGAAACCCCCTTAGACGGAATTGATTCATAAACCAGAGGGTGCTCAGCTTTGGGATCCGGTGTTTGAGCAGGGGGCGGGGAATCCGCCCCCAAAAATGACCAAGCGACAGCCAACACGGCAACTGACGAGCAGAATTGAGTTAGTTGTTTCATGGTCAAAGGAGATTATTTCCGCCCCGCGTCGCGCAGAAGTTTATAGGAATAGGAATCAAGGAGGGCTTCGTAGGAGGCGGCGATGATATTGTCGGAGGCGCCGACGGTGCCCCAGCTTTCGTGGCCGTCGGTGGATTCGACCAGGACGCGGATGACGGCTTGGGCACCGTGGCCGGTGTCCACGATGCGGACGTTGAAGTCGGCGAGGCGGACGTCGCGGACGGAGGGGAAGCGGGGTTCGAGGGCTTTGCGCAGGGCGCGGTCAAGGGCGCCGACGGGGCCGGCGTCTTCGGCAACTTCATGGCGGACTTCGTCGCCGATTTTCACTTTTACGGTGGCTTCGGCCAGTAGCGAGCCGGCGCCTTCGCGTTCGACGGTGGCGCGATAGCCCAAAACTTCGAACGGCGCCTGCCAGTTTTCGAGGAAGCGTTTGAGGAGCAGGAGGAATGAGGCATCCGCCGCTTCGTATTGGTAGCCGCGGAATTCGCGGGCCTTAACTTCGGCGAGGAAATCCTTGAGGCGCGGCGATTTGGGGTCAAGTTCGAGGCCGAGTTCGTGGGCCTTCATCATCACCGAGGCGCGGCCGGACATGTCGGACACGAGCACGCGCGTCAGATTCCCGACCAGCGCGGGGTCAATGTGTTCGTAGGAGCGCGCGACTTTGCTGGCGGCGTCGGCGTGAACTCCGCCCTTGTGGGCGAAGGTGGAGGCGCCAACGTAGGGGGCTTTGGCGTCGGGGCGGAAATTGGCGAGTTCATCCACGAAGTGCGACAAATCGCGCAGCTCCGTTAAATGCGCGGCGCAATTCAGCGGGCGCTTCATCTTGAGGATGAGATTCGGGAGGATGGTGGTGAGGTTGGCATTGCCATTGCGTTCGCCGTGGCCGTTCATGGTGCCCTGCACGAGCGAGCCGCCGGCTTCGACGCCCGCGAGGGTCACGGCGACGCCGAGGCCGGCGTCGTTGTGGCAGTGCAGGCCGATGCGCGCACTGGGAAAGCGGCGCACGACGTCGGCGGTGATGGCGTGCACCTCGGGCACGAGCGTGCCACCGTTGGTGTCGCACAACGTCAGACAATTCGCGCCGGCGGTGTGGGCGGCGTCGAGGGTTTTGAGCGCGTATTCGGGATTGTTCTTATAACCGTCGTAGAAATGTTCGGCGTCGTAAATGACCTCGCGGCCGTTTTGCGCAAGGTGGCGCACGGTGTCGGCGATCATGGCGACGTTTTCCTCCGGCGTGGTGCGGAGGACCTCGGTGACGTGCAGCAGCCAGGATTTGCCAAAAATGGTGACAACGGGCGTTTGCGATTCGAGCAGCAGGCGCACCTGGCCGTCCTCCGCCACAGGGGTGTTGGCGCGGCGCGTTGAGCCGAACGAGGCGAGTTTGGCGTGGGTGAGTTTCAGGCCGCGGGCCTGCTCGAAGAATTCCTGGTCGCGCGGGTTGGAGCCGGGCCAGCCGCCCTCGATGTAATCAATGCCAAACCGGTCGAGTTTCTCGACGAGGCGCAATTTGGCGGCGACACTGAAGGAGATGCCTTCGCCCTGCGTGCCGTCGCGCAGGGTGGTGTCGTAGGTGAGGACAAGGCGGGAGGAATCGGGGAGGGGAAACATGAGGGAATTAAGAATTAAGAATTATGAATTATGAAGTCAATCCGGGGGAAACGCGGGCACGGCAAAGCCGTTAAAAACACCCGCAAAGGGAAACCAACTAAACCGGGGAGGCTGATCGCTTTTCTGCTCCCGTAACGGGACGCAGGCGTGGCCGCCCCTATCGAATTCGGAGGGCGCTGATGAAATCGATAATCAGGCGCGAGGGATTCATTTACGTGGCTAGAAAACAACAAATCGGGGGTAAAGTCAAACCGTTTAATACCGGGATTACCGTCCGACGAGCACGGTGGCCACGCTGAAATCCGCGACTTTGTCGTTCTTCAGAAAGAGAAAGGCCTGCCAGCGGCGTTGTGGGACCTCGAGGGAGCGCGTGGCGGGCCACACCAGTTCGCAATAGAGGTCGTCGGTCACAATTTCGGCGCTCAGCCGGGTGTTGCGCTCCAAAGTGCACGTAAAACCGTGCTGCTGCATAATCCTTTTCGCGTCCGTGGCGGCGGTGCCGAGCGGGACCCATTTTTTGATTTGCACCGTCGCGCCGGCGTAATTTTCCGGCAGCGGCGGTTCATTCGTGGTCGCGCAGCCGGCGGCCATTAGCCATGCGGCGGCAAGCGCCATTCCCACCCATGTTGTGAAAAGAGATTTCACACTCCGTGTTCCTCTAGGAAGGCGCGAATACTGTCGGTGTCCGCGGGCAATTCGTAACGGATGACGGTGCGGTCCTTGAGCAGCTCCAGGGCCGGTGCGGTCGGCTCGAAGCCAAGGGTGTCGCGAATGGTGTCGGGAAATTTTGCCGGGTGGGCGGTGCCAAGAACAACGGTCGGGCGGTCGGGGTCGATATCGGCAAAGCCGCACGCCGTATGGGGGTCGGCGACGTAGCGGAAGCAGGCGTACACATCGTCAATGATTTCGCGCAGTTCGTCGTCGTTGGTGCGGCTGGCGCGGAAAGCGCCGGTATCAAAATGTTTGGAGGTCCATTTGGAATGGAGGCGCAGCTCTTCCATCACGGCGCGAACTTTCGCCGGGTCCTTGTTTTCGAGGTAATAGAGGAATCGCTCGAAGTTCGAGGCCACCTGCACGTCCATGGAGGGCGCGAGGCTGGGCTGCACCGCCCCGGTTTCGTATTTTCCGGTGGTGAAGAAGCGGTAGAGGATGTCGTTCTGATTGGTGGCCACGCACAGACGGGAAATGGGCAGTCCCATTTGCTTGGCGAGCCACCCGGCAAAGACATTGCCGAAATTCCCCGTGGGCACGACAAATTCGACTTTGCCCGAATCGCGCACGGCCTGGGGCAGGCGGCGCCAGGCGTGAATATAATACACGCTCTGGGCGAGAATGCGCGCGAGGTTGATGGAATTTACCGCCGACAACCGCATTTTGGTGTGAAAGGCCTGATCGTTGAACAGCTCCTTGAGGATGCGCTGGGCGTCGTCAAAATTTCCGGCGATGGCAATGGGAAAGACGTTGTGCGCGCCGGTGCAGGCCATTTGGCGCTCCTGCAACGGCGAGATGCGTCCACGCGGATAGAGGATGAAGATGCGCACATTCTCGGTGCCGAGGAGCCCGTGAATCGCGGCCGACCCCGTGTCGCCTGAGGTGGCGCCCAGGACGTTGATGGAGACGCCGGTATGCAAAATTTGATTGGCATAGAGGCCGCCCAGGAGTTGCAGGCCAAAATCCTTGAACGCGAGCGTGGGCCCGTG
>CAZLPS010000179.1:0-5509 GCA_964561455.1 uncultured Opitutales bacterium | reverse complement strand
CGAGCACGTGGGCGGACGAGTGGCGGAGTTCCTCGAGGGGAGTCATCTTCTTCATAGGAACGGAGAAGATACCGGGTGGAGGGCCGGGGGGGAAGGGAAAAGAGCGGAGGGGGTGGGGCGAAGGGTAGCTTGGAGCGGGGAGCAGGGAGCGGGGAGACACGCCCAACATCGAACACTGAACCTTCAACGCTTAATGACTAATTCTGAAGGCACTGAACGAATAGGGAATTTTAGGAGACGCTTTGGGGAGGGTGGCGGTGAGGCGTCCTGAGGATTTGAGATTTGAAATTTGTGATTTGAGAGGTCTGCACGCAAATTGGGAGGATTCATCGAAATGGGTCGCGAAGGGCGGGGGCGTTCTAAACAATATAACAATGCAGCAATTCAACAATAGACCACCCCAGCTTCCAATCTCATGGCAACTTCGTCGGTAGAACTGGCAGATTTTCTGCGATGGCCAATTGGCGCTGGTTTTGATCGAAAGAAAGTAAGGCAGTGGCGCGGAGATGGAGGGCGGCGGCGACATGGAGCAAGTCGAAGGAGCGGCAACCGCGGACTTCGGTGTGCCGGGTGGAAAGGCGTTCGGCCTCGGCGAGCACGGCATCCTGGTCGGCGTTTTGGATTTGGAACGCGCCGGCGGCGAGGTTTTCATTGAATGCACGGAGAATGGCATCAGCTTTTTTGCGTGGGAACCCCTGGGTGCGGTGGTTGGCGTGGCGGAAAACTTGCAACCGGATGGCCTGCCGAAATTCGAACAGATTCAATCGCGAGAGCGCACAAGGTTCCGTGGCCGCCGCGAGCACGGCTTGGGCGGGCGCAGAGAAGCTTTGCGGGACATAAAGCGGAATCAAGAACGAGGTGTCCGGGTAGAGCATGTTCAGCCTTCTTCTTCGTCGCGGGCGACGCGGAGCATTTTACGGGCTTCATCGTCGGAGAAGTGTTTTGCGCCCCAGAGGCGCTTCATTTGGGCGGCAAAATCGACAGCGATTCCGCACTTGGCGACCACGGGGGCCGGTACGAGCGAGGCCACGTGAACCCCTCGTTTCGTAATGGAAACGGGCTCGCCCTGGCGGAGCCAGGCCTCGAGTTTGGGGAAGCGGGTGCGCAATTCCCGGATGGTGGTGGTTCTCATGTGAATCATAATAAGAGTCACAATGGAGAGTGTCAAGCCGCAGGCGGAATGGGAGGAATGGGAGTTAGGGGAGTGATGGGAGTTATGGGCTGGGGTGCCGAGGATAAGTGACGGCTGCGGGGTTCGGTTGGGGCCAAAGTCGCCCGGTGCCGTTTTACTTGCCCGGGCGGTGAAAATCCGGCAGGGTGGACGATTCTTCATGAGCGCCAAATCCATCAAGGCCAAGCCTGCGCAAACCACGGTCAAGAAGCCGGGATCTGTTGCCTTGGGCAAAATTTCCCCGGAATCCCTGCCGGATGCGCGGGGGCATTTTGGGGTTTACGGGGGAATTTATGTGCCGGAGACGTTGATGACGCCGTTGCTGGATTTGGAAAAGGCCTACCGGGTGGCACGGGGGGATGCGGGCTTTCAGAAGGAGTTTGCGGATTTGTTGAAGAATTATGCGGGGCGACCGACGAATCTTTATTTTGCCGAGCGGTTGACCAAGCATCTGGGTGGGGCGAAGATTTATCTCAAGCGCGAGGACACGCTGCATACGGGCGCGCACAAGATTAACAATGTTCTCGGGCAGGCGTTGCTGGCGCGGAGGATGGGGAAGAAGCGCGTGATCGCCGAAACGGGTGCGGGGCAGCATGGCACGGCGACGGCGGCGGTGGCGGCAAAGTTTGGCCTCGAATGTGTCATCTACATGGGGGCGGAGGATATGCGGCGGCAGGCGCTGAATGTGTTCCGCATGCGGTTGATGGGCGCGGAGGTGCGGAGCGTCGAGGCCGGGCAGAAGACGTTGAAGGAGGCGGTGAACGAAGCGATGCGCGACTGGGTGACGAATGTGCGCACGACCCATTATATTTTGGGCACGGCCTATGGCGCGCATCCGTATCCCATGATGGTGCGGGATTTTCACCGCGTGATCGGGCGCGAGGCCCGGGCGCAAATTCTGGCGGCCGAGGGCCGTTTGCCGGATGAAATGGTCGCGTGCGTGGGCGGTGGCAGCAACGCGATTGGGCTGTTTTTCGAGTTTTTGGAAGAGAAGAACGTGAAACTCACCGGCATTGAGGCGGGCGGGCGAGGGATCAAGGAAGGCGAGCATGCGGCACGGTTTGCGGGCGGGAAGCTGGGGGTGCTGCAAGGGTGTCTCACGTATTTGCTGCAAAGCGCCGACGGACAGATTCTGGGTACGCATTCAGTGTCGGCCGGGTTGGATTACGCCGCGGTTGGGCCGGAGCATGCTTATTACCGCGATACCGGGCGGATTGGCTACGGCTATGCGACGGATGCAGAGACGCTGGAAACCTTTCAATTGCTGTCACGCCTCGAAGGCATCATCCCAGCGCTCGAGAGCACGCATGCAGTGGCCTATGCGGTCAAGCGCGCGCCGCAGATGAAACGGAATCAGATTTTGGTGGTTAATCTTTCTGGGCGGGGCGACAAAGACGTCCAAGAGGTTGCACGACTGCTCGACAAGACAGGGAAGTAGGGCTATTTTAACCACAGAAAGCACGGAGTACACGGAGAGAAGTGGCTTGGAAAATCCCAACTCCGTGCCCTCCGTTTGCTCCGTGTTTCAACCCCCTATTATATGCAAAGCATGACCGGATATGGCTCGGGAATCGCAACGCTGCCGGGAGTGCCGGAGCGGGAAGTGGTCGCCGAGATTTCCTCGGTGAACCGCAAGGGGCTGGAAATTGCGGCGTCGCTGCCCCGGGAATGGAATCCGCTGGAGGGGGCGGTTGCGGAACTGGTGAAGGCGCGCCTGCATCGCGGGGCGGTGCGGGTGTCCCTGGTTCTGCGCGATCCGTCGGCGAAAACGGAAGGGGCCGTGGGAGCGGTGTGGAATGAGGCCGTCATTGAGAGGGAATTCGAGCAATTGCGCTCCCTGGCGGTGATTTTGAAGGTCCCCTTCAAGCCGGATATGGCGTTGTTGTTGCGCCTGGCCCAAATGGGCAACCCGGAATTCCCGCCGCCGCCGGCGGAGGATGTGCGGCCGGCGGTCGAGAAGGCCACGGCGGCGGCGTTGGAGCAATTGATCGAGCAGCGTCAACGCGAGGGCGACGCCCTACAGCGCGACATGGCGGCGCGGATCGAAATTTTGAAGAAGCTCTGTGCGGAGATTGCGCCGCTGGCGCCGACGTCGGTGACGCGTTATCGCGAAGGGCTGCACGCGCGATTGAAGCAAATCGGGCTGCAAATTGATTTGAGCGACGAGCGCGTGCTGCGGGAAATCGCGCTCTTTGCCGACCGCTGCGACATTACTGAGGAGTTGACGCGTTTGTGCAGTCATTTCGACCAGTTTGAGAAAATTCTGGCCGATGATGCCCCGGCGGGAAGAAAATTGGATTTTCTGTGCCAGGAAATTCACCGGGAGTTTAACACGGTGGGGAGCAAGGCGCAGCATCTGGACATTACGCGGCGGGTGCTGGAGGCGAAGAACGAACTGGAGCGGATTCGCGAGCAGGTGCAGAATGTGGAGTAGAACGCGGAATTTTGAAATTCGAATGACGAATTTTGAAGTTGAGGCGGAATCGCGATGGTGGGGCGATTTGCTTTATGGTCCAGTTGCCCGCTTAATTACAATGACGTCTCCATCCATGACATAGGTATAGCCCACGGGATCGAGCACGGTCTTGAAAACTTGCTGCCAGGTTGTGTTTTGCAGCTTAACGGTGGCTATGCCTTTGAGGGTGTCGGGAACAACAAGGTTAAGTTTCAACTGTTTGGCGACGCTTATGAGGATATTGCGAATCTCGGTGTTGGGAAAGTCGGCCTGCATAATATTCGACGCCGTGCTGTGGGTATCGCTGGTTGCGGGCACAGCCGGTTTTGTTTCCGGCACACTGGCTTCGGGCGGCAGTGCCAATGCCCCGTTGGGCGAGGAAGGCCGCGCGTCACTGGGAGGTTTTGTGGTTGGCGCGGAAGCGTTGATCTTGGGATTGGTGGATGCCGGTAGGGCGGCATTGAGTGCAAGTGTCGTGATGCCAATTCCGGCAGCGGCCACCAACAGGGTCAATTGGAGGGCAAGTTTTGAGGCAATCATGGTTTTGAGGGTGGCGAAGATGGAAGTGGTGGCGGAAGGCAGCGGGCCGGACAGCGCGCCGGTCGAAATTGCAGCCATATAGTTTGCGGACAACGGGGTGTCCGGACGTGCGTCAAGGGAGGTGGCCAAGGCGGAGGCCGATGAGATCGACAAGCCGGACCGGAGCAGGATTCGGCGTAACTTTTCCAACGCGCGACTGACACGTTTTTGCGCGGTGTCGTCATTGATGCCGAGGGCGAGGCCGACCGTGCGCAGGTTGTGTTGTTCGAGATAACGCAGGACGATGGCGTCGCGGTCCTGGTCGTCAAGGTGGTTGAGGGCATCGTCGAGGACGGGGGCAAGTTGCGCCCAATGGGCGTCCCGACCGGAGTTTTCATTGACAGAAATAATTTCCATGGAGGTCCTTTCGCGGGCTCGGCGGCGGCGTTCGGCGCGGGCGGTGTTTAAGGCGACGTAACAGGCGTGGCGGTGCAGCCAGCCGGCGAGAATGACACCCGAAGGAAGAGCACTGGCCCTTCTGGCCAAATCCGTGAAGACCGTCTGAGTGACGTCGTCGGTCAGATGTGGAACCGAGGCCAGAATGCGTCGGGCGGTGGCGTGGACCATGCCGAGGTGGCGCCGGACGAGTTCGCGGAAGGCGGGTTCGGAACCGCCGACGAATTGCCGGAGGAGGTCGGCGTCGGAGGCGGGATCGGCGTTCATACTACCCTATAAAGAGCCGCGGAATGGGAAATCCGACAAGAATTTTTGCGATATGAAGGTGGTTAGGGGCGCCGGGTACTTCAGGTGGGAGTTATGGGAATTATGTGAGGTATGGGAGATATGGGCGCGAGCAGGAGAGGAGGACGTGGCTGGCAGGATCGCGGGTATTAAGGCAGCGGCCCATCGGGCACGGGCACGCCGAAGTCGGGGGTGCCGTCGGGGTTCCAGTGGAGGATTTGGGCGCGGGTGTGGCGGTTGGGGTCGTTGAGGGGGTCGCCTTTGATGTCGCGGTATTGGCGGGAGTGGTAAACGAAGATGTCGGTTTTGCCGTCGGGGGTCGTCGTAAAGCTATTGTGGCCGGGGCCGTATTGGCCGTTGACGGTCCAAGTGGCAAAGACCGGTCGTGGGGATTTAATCCAGGATTTGGGGTCGAGGAGGTTGGAATCGTCTTTGGCGGTGACCATGCCGAGGCAGTAATTAAAATCGGTGGCGCTGGCGGAATAAGTGATGAAGATGCGGCCGTTTTTGACGAGGACGGCGGGGCCTTCATTGACTTGGTAGCCGATTTGCTCCCAGGGTAAATCCGGTTTGGAGATCATCACTTGCTCGCCGGTGATGGACCACGGGGTGTCCATCTTCGC
>CAZLPS010000178.1:0-5636 GCA_964561455.1 uncultured Opitutales bacterium | reverse complement strand
ACCTCCGGGCAGCTTTTGAGCAAAAGCTGCATGGACTCGCGATACATGCGCAGGGTCTCGGGTTCGTCCACGCTCGGGGCGAAATGCGGCAGGCGGGAGCGGTTCGGTTGGTCAATGCGCGGGCCGCGGAGCGCGGGAAAGGCGGTGAAGAAGGCCTCGGGCATCACGGCGGGCTCATTGGCATTCCAGACAGCTTTGAGCCCATATTTGCGCAAGACCGCGCAGCGTTGCTCAAGAATGGCCACGCAATGGGCAGCGTAGTCGGCGTTGACGTAGGGCAGGACGTCTTTGGGGGGAAAGATGGTCAGGAGACTGGCGTGGTGGACAAACCAGGCGGGATAAGGATCGGCATCGTCGAGTTCCCAAGTGGCAAGGGGGAGGTTTTCGGTAATGACGAGATGCGTGGCGCCGAGGTCTTTGGCCAGGGCAGCCTTGTGGTCGAAAAGGGCAAGTTCCGCCGCTTCGCGCTGGGCGAGGGACGCCGGCGCAGGAGGAGCGGAGGCCGCGGGCGACTGAGCGGATACAGGCAGGGCTGACAGGACCAGGAGGAGGGAAAGGGCGAAGGGCTTCATGAAGAAAGAGTGAAGGGTGAAGAGTGAAGAGTGAAGTTCAGAATTCCAGCTCCTAACTTCTAGCTTCCTTCGAAAGTGTGGAGTGTGAAGTTCAGGATTCCCACCTCCTGTCTCCTGACTCCTGCCTCCCTATTCCGCCATTCCAGCTTCTAGCTCCCAACTTCCAGCTTCTCCTTTTGACAGAATTAACCGAATTGAGGGAATTTTGGGTTCTGCATTCTGCATTCTGCATTCTGCATTCTGCATTCTGCATTCTGCATTCTGCATTCTGAATTCTTGGTGATTGATTCATCCTTCATCCCTCATCCTTCATCCTTTTCCCGGCCCCCTCCTGACTCCTGTCTCCTGACTCCTGTCTCCATCTTCCGACATTCCAGCTTCTAACTTCTAGCTTCTAGCTTCCCCCCATCCCCCCTTCATATGGGGCTTGCCGCGGCTGTGGGAAGCCGGTTAGGTTGGGCATTCATTATTTTTAACCTTAAGAGATCGAGGCACAAAATGAAAAAAAATCGCGCTGCGGCAGGACCCACATTTTACATCGACCCGCAAGGATATACGGGGGCTCTTTATCTGGATGGTTTGCCTAAGGACGGTAAGCCCAATATCAATACAAACCAAGGGAAACCATTTTCATGCTCCCTTCCGAGCCAGGACCACCCAACCTCGCACAAACTTGATAATGGGTCTGCAATTTCTGGCAGTTATATCTCCTTCGATATAGACAATGGCGGCAACGTGTTAAACATAGGTAATCCGCTTTCCGCCGCTACCAATGCTGGCACGCCGGACACCCTGTTCTTGAAGACCGCGCTCATCAAAATTGATTCGGGCGGCCGACATGGCGGCAGGCGCGGTAAACCTGGACGGGCAACGGTCTCCGGAACTTATTACCTTACCAATTTCCCAACACCGGGCGGACCATTTCTCACGACGACTTCCGCCAATAATCTTTCTCTGCACCTCATCAAGTGTCTATATTTTGGAGTGGATGCCGGCCTGATGATCAGGGATGCGCCCGATGGCGTAAATCCGTTGTCTGGCTTTCGCTTCCACGTTCGGGAAGACGGGGTGGTCTTCTCGCTATCGTCCGCTGGCACGGGCGGCAAAGGGCAATTAACCCTCAATAGTGGCGAAATTACGATTACACCTCCTGATGGTTTAGATTTTAAGAGCTATAAGGTTGGCCTTTATGAGAAGCAATTCACTGGTATTGGGGACAATATTCCCGTTGTTTTTGGCCTGACTACGTCATTCAAAGTATATTTTAAAGATGGCAATTCAGCCCCAGCGAGTTTTTGCCCTGACTATATGGTTTCACAAGGGGGCACAATTGCGGTCGGCGACCAACTGTTTACCTACAAAATTACTTCGCCGACGGTAGGGCGGAAATGAGCAGGGTCAGGTCAATGATGCCGACATCAGGAGTCCGCCAGGGCTCTCGCCACGATGTTACCATGCAACGCCAGACCCCTTGGCGGCCCCCCCGCAAAATATCCGTGAGGAACAGCTTGTTCGCGTCCATCGGAATGCCATCGTAGTCGTTGTAGGAAGCCATCACGCCGAGGGCGCCGCCTTCACGCACCGCGCGGCGGAACGGCTGCAGAAAGACCGTTTCCACCTCGCGCCAGGTCACCTGCGGATTCGTGCGCGCTTCGCCGTCTCGCCCGCCTTGCGGCACGCTGTAAACGGCAAAATGCTTCAGGGTGGAGACGACACGCTGCTCCTGAATACCCAGCACTTCCTGGACCCCCAGTTCGCCGACGAGAAAGGGGTCTTCGCCGTAGCTTTCGATGATGCGCCCCCAGCGGGGATCGCGCGCGACCTCGAGGATGGGTGAATAAACGTTCGTGTAACCGAGCGCGCGGCCCTCGCTGCCCGTGATGCGGCCGATGGCCCTCACGAGATCATGATCAAACGCACTGGCGACGCCGAGCTGGGCCGGAAAACTGGTGGCCTTTGAATGCAACAATCCGCGAATGCCCTCGTTGGTGAAGTCGGCGGGAATGCCGAGGCGGGTTTGCTCCACAAAAAAACGCTGGACCTCGTTCATCGCCCGCGCGTGCAACGACCAGGGCAGATCGTATTTCGGCTGGGCGAGATTGTTCGTCCACCCGGAATTGCCGTTCATGTGTTCATCGACATTGCCGATGCCGTCCTTCCACATCGCCTTGCTCCATTCGGGCGTCGGCAACTCGTCCTGCAACACGCGCGGAAAGCCGTAAAGCGTCACCATTTGCGCGGTTTTCTCCTCGGGCGTCATGCGCGCGAGGAGGTCGGCGATGCGGGCGTCCACGGGCAGCGTCGGATCCTCGTAGGGATCTTTGACGCCGTTTTTGTTCAGATCAATCCATCCGTCATGGTAAATCGAGGCGGGCGGGCGGGCATTGACAAAAAGGTCCTGCGCCGGGGCGGCGGCCAGCGGCAGACCAAACAGGGCGAACACCAGGGATTGCACGCGGAGTGACATCGGATTCAGAGGGGAGGGTTAACCGGCAAAACGATACCCAAACAAAACCAGTTCGAAGCGGAACCGGCAACGAGTCAGGCCGGGGAACACCAGTGAAACTTAAGCTCTAACTCCTGGCAACCCCGAAAAGGAAAATGACCGGCCGCCAACACCCCCGCCCTAATTCGATTTCGATTTTGGCTCGACCAAGCTTGGTCGGCTGCGGGTAGGATTTGCAGCTTTCCAGGGCATAGCCCAAAAGTGTAACCAATCTCCCCGGATAAAGTGTTACTTATCTCGCCGGTTCATACCCGCCATTCAGTCGTCGTTAACTAGTCGTGATATGAGGCCGCAGACTCCGCACGATTTCCGGCCATTTCCGCCTCCGTAGCCAGCTGATCAGCTTGAGCTGCATTGTCGTCAGTTACGCGAAACTCAGCCATTCCATGATTTAGCTGACTCTCGATTGTCCGGAACGAAGATCGCGCGTCCTCTAGGTGACGATGCATAACCGCCGACGTGTCAATTGCGGTATTAAAAAACTCATGGGCGTTTTCTAAATCTAAGCGGCAGCGCGCCAAGGCTTCACTTTGGATCCGCATTGCCTCCAGACTTGCTTCGCTGCTCTCGGCCATGGCGTTGAGAAAGCGTGCATTCATTTCTTTTGCACAGTCGTCGTTCCAAAGAACGGCAATTTCCTGACGATACTCTTGCACCTCAACAAATGTGAATCGGCTTCGCTGACGCTCATCAGCAAATTGGTCATGCAGTTGGCGAAGCCAAATGTGATCTTCGAACATGGCGTGCAGGTTAAAATTCGGTAATATGTCTGTCGAACGCGGATAACTGATCCATCCTCCAGGAAATTTCCATGCAGCCCTTAGTGGAATCAAAACGAGCAGAAGCGTGATGACGTTGGCAGGTCAGTAGTGAACTCCTTGCATCGGATTCATGGCCTGACGCCGCAGTGATGCGTTTTGCCATCGAAAGCACCGCCTGCTGGAGATTACTTAGGGAGTCTGTTACTTGGCGGACAAAATGGGTTGCACGTATATGCTCTTCCGATGCTCGCTCAACTGCCGCGATTCCGTTTTTAGCAGATGTAAGCGAAGCCGCCGCAGCTGCTTCTGCTTGGTCCGCGAGACTAACCGCATGAGTGCAGGAATTAACTCGTGCTTCGGCAGCTTCGCGCTCTGCTGTCGCCCGGCCCAACTCGTCTTGGGCCCTCTCAAGTCGCTCCTCACAGCGCTCTAATCTCTCCTGGGCTTCCGCGACCCGTTCCTCAAATGGCGTCGTGTCGATGGGCTCTCGAATCGCTTTCCCTTCGCTGTCACGTCCAACGACCTTAGTTTGATTGCGCGCTTTCTCAAGCTGCTCCTCAGCGCGGCTTAACGCATTTTGGGCTCTATTCAATGCGTCTTCGGCTCTCTCAACTTCTTGCCGAGCCATATTTTCGCGATATTCAGCTCTGCCCTGCCACACGTTTGCAAGGTGCAATTCGTGCTTCCAAGTTTGGGTCGCCTGTCGCGCTCGCTTACATGCAGTAAGGGCGTTTTGCTCGCATACCCCTGCACGTAACATATCTATCTTGCCACGTTGGAACCACTTCTCAAGTTCCGCCTCCAAAATCTTAGCGGAGTCCGAATCATCTCGCACTCGTGATTGAGCATGGCGTAGCAGTGAATTCGTCCGGGTTGCGTGCTCCGACGTATGACGCTGCGTTAGCTCCGCAAAGGTAACGGCGCTATCGGCGCGGGGCTCCCAATCGCGGATGCGATCGATCAACTGACCCATGCGTGAAATTATTAATCTCGGGTCTGTGGCACCAGCAGCGAAATTGGCCAACACTGGCAATGAGGCCAGATGAGACGTGTGGCCGGGCAGAATCGCTTTAGCGCTCCGAACGGACATTCGATTTTCAGCGAGGTTTTGCACCGGATTAACCGCAGTTTCAGAAATTAATCCATGTCGGACAAATATCTTTACCGCCTGCAATACTGGCCATCGAATAAGATCCGATTTGGTGCGATTTACACTTTTGGGCACAAATCTTAGATTGGCGAAATCCTTGGCTAATGCCGGAACCAGAGACTTGGGAACTAAATGATCCACCTCCACCAGTTCGCCTTTATGGACCCCGACTGAAATAGTTGCTGATGCGCCAATTTTGAGCTTAGCGAGGTTATCCCCTGTGAAGCAAAGCAAGTAAAGGAACTGCGAGCACTCAATCCCAATTTGAAAGTCATCACTTTGGGTTAGAGATTTCGAATCTGAAAGTTGGCTAATTCTATAGGGCCGAAAAAAGGGTCAGTTGTGAATGGCGCTAAGTTAGGCACAAAAGCGGCGTCAAGCCTAACGGCGATAAAAAGAGATAATATCGCAATTTGTCTCTTGCTATCGGAGTGAGCATTGTGCTAGATAAGCAGATGCTTAACAACACCTTGTATTTACCCGGCTTTTCCCAGCGGTTGTGCGGGCGTGCCGCCGATGGGGTCAGGCTCCGATTCGTGTATCCCGGAGGGCCAGTACAGGAGCCGCACGGGGGGAGCCGCAAGGGGTCTGGCCTGAATGGCGCTAAGTTAAGGGGGTCCATCGTCACTTTTAGAGATCTCGGGAAG
>CAZLPS010000177.1:0-5701 GCA_964561455.1 uncultured Opitutales bacterium | reverse complement strand
CTTCCCGAGATCTCTAAAAGTGACGATGGACCCCCTTAACTTAGCGCCATTCAGGTCGGGCGTCAATTTGTCCTCCTCGCGGAGTTCTTGGAGTTCCCGGGCGGCGAGTTTCTTTGGTTTCCGCGACAAAGCCGTCCGCTCGAACAACAGCGAGCCGATCTTCTTCTCGAGGGTTCGCGTGTTCCACTTTTCGATTCGGCACATCTCGGCGTAAAACTCCCGCTTGAACCGGTCGTCCACATAACTTAGCCGTTTAAAATGCGTCCACGTCAATTGTCTCCGCAATGCGGAGACAATGGTTTCCTGCGGAAAGGCTTCCGCAAAGCGAATCATATGCCAGAGCGATTTCTCATCGAAACCCCGGCCGAATTCAGCCGCCAATTGTCTCCCCAGCGCGGAGACAATCTCCCGGCCATACTCCGCCCGTTGTTCCTTGAGGATATTCTGGTGAATCCGGCGCCCCACATGCCAGTGCAACGTCGTTAATCCCGCATCCACCGCACGGGCCACTCCCGCCCTTGCTTGGACGATAAGTTCGCGCAGGTCGGTCAATAACCCGCCGGAGGCCTGCCGCAGCGTTAGTTTTGCGGCGAAGGGACGCCTTTTGTTCATGGGGAACCTTGTTCTCATAAAATATTACGGAACACTGACGCCAGGGACGCCGTCCTGCAAGCCTTTCGTCACGGCAACACCCCGCCCAAGATCACGCCGCCTTTGCCCGGCGCCATCGCGGCATCAAAAACCCCGTGTGCTTCATGTTCTCGCGGTACTCGGCGCTGAATTCCGCAAGGCGGACCTCCTCCAGGTGCGCCCGCCATGCAAACAGCCCGACGTGGATCGGCACCAGCACCAAATAAAACCAGCATGGGAGCGCCACCGCCACCCCCGAGAAGCTGATGATGTAGCCGAAATAGATCGGATGCCGCACAAAGCGGTAGGGTCCGCCCAAAACAATTCCCCGCACGCCGACAAAAATCCCAAAATACCGCCCCAAGCTGATCAACCCCCAGACCGATATCGCCCCGCCCACCGCGCCCAGCACCAAGCCGATCGTCGTCATCGTTTGCTGCCAGGACTCCGGCGCCAGGTTAACCTTCCAGGCATCTGGAATGTGCTTGTTGTAAAATTGGTCGTAGAGCACGTAATAAAAAGCCGCCATCATCGGCACCACCAGTTCCGGCACGTTTCGCGGCGTCACCACCGCCCGCCGCCCCAACAGCAGCACTCCGCCCATGAAATAAAGCAGCATCACGAGCAGCACGCGGCTGACTATGTAGGCGTAGGTTTGATTGACGATCACCGGAACGCCCGAATGCAGGTCCTCCCGCAGATAAAGCGGCCAATCGCTTCGAAACAGCCACACAATCGCTGACGCATAGACCAGATAGAAAATGGACAATACATACCGCTCGATGAATCCCGCGAGCACGGCCGCCTGGCGCAGAAAATCAGAGGGCATAAACGCAAAGTATCGAATTTTGAATTGCGAATTTTGGCATTTATCCGAGCTCCAGCGTCGTCACCCCATAAATCCCGCCGTGGTTCAGCGCCGGCACCGCCCCCTGATACATGCGGGCGGTGGAAAAGACTTCCTGCATCTTGTGCCGCGCTGCGAGCGCCAGCGCCAGGGCGTTGCTCTCGGGTGCGTCGAAGTACAATGGCTGGTCCGCCGCGTGCGCTGAGCAGGCCGTGAAGAGCGCCTCCGCCGACGCGTCATCCTTGGCAAACAGCGGGCCGATCTTAAACCCCTTGCGGCACTTGCGCACCACCGCGTAGCCGCCGAGTTTCCCCATCGTGCCGCGGGGCGTGGCCGCGAACGCCGCGCTGTCCGGCAGCCGCAGCCATTGCGTGAGAAAGCGCGGGCGCGGCGCCGGAAAATGCTCGCTGTCCAGCGCCAGAATCGCCGCAAACGGCACGCGCGCAGCGGGCGCAACCCCACTGAGCGGAGCCCCTTTTACCCCGCGGCCTTCGAATCGGATATGGCGGGTGTGAAACACGAACCCGCTTTTCTCATAAAACGGCCGCATCGCTGCGACACTGTCGAGCCCCATGCCCGTGTTTCCAGGCAGCAGTCGCGCGCGCAACGATTGCAGCGCGTCGCTCCACAGCGCGCGGCCGATGCCCTGTTTGCGGGCATCCGGCCGCACTATCAGCAGACCGATAAACCCAAAGCGGGCGTCATAGGAGACGATGGACGCCACGCCCACCACCTGGCCGCCGCGCTCCGCCACGAGGAAACCGTCGGGATCCGCCGCCCAAAACGCATTGGCATCCTGGAGCCCCGGGTTCCAGCCCTCGGCGGCGGCCCAATCGAGGGCGAGATCCAGTTCGGAGCGCTCCATGGCGCGAAAGGTAAAGTCGGGCATGTAAATAGGATTTAAGATTTATGACTTATGAAGTAAATGCAGACTGAGGACTCGAAACGGGATTTATGAAATATCTCAAGTATGAAACTCATTTTCGGATTGAATTTCCAGCCTGGCGGCGTGGAGATTTCATAACTCATAAATCTTAAATCATAAATCGCTGTTGGGTTGGTTGCTGAACACCACAAAGTGCTCATCATGCCAGACCACATGGGCGGGCGCTTCGGGGTGGGATTTTAAAAAGAGGGGGTATTTGCCGGCTTCCACCAACACATAAACCCGTGCGGGGCCGCGGAGCAACTCCACAAACGGGGGCAACAGGGCGTTGTCCACTTGCGCCACCGTGGGATTGGCCGGGAGCGCAAAGTAATTTACCAAACCAGGATACCGGGATGCAAGTTGCGAAGTTTCAAGGGAGAGCCCAAATTCCTGCTCGTCGGGAATCTGCCCGGCCACCCCAACCGTGCGCCCGAGCAACGGCGCAAGGTCCTGGTATGGACCATAGTCCCACAGCGTGAAGACTTTATCGCCCTCATGTAAACGCGGACCCAACCAGTCAGCGACGCTCGCTGTTGAGGGCCGCTTAACGGCCAGGTAGTCGTTGACGATGGGATTGAAAACCATCAATAGCAAGACCGTGCAGCCAAGAATCGCCGGCAGACCCTCGCGTACCTTCCCCCGCTTGGAATGTGTTGAATTGACTAGCGCCACGCCGAGCAAAATGAACAAAGGAATCAGCCCGCCAATCCACGGCAGGATGGTCGGGGGCAATATTCCCAGAAATGGCGCGGCGGCCAGCAATGCTCCGAGAAGAAAGCCCGTGATCGCGAGGCTGCGCAACGGCCAAACCAGCGCCACAGCATTTTGCCCCGCCAACAGCCTCGCCAGCCAGCGCCCGACCAGCAGCGCCAGCGGTGGCACACATGGAAGGATGTAGGGCGGCAGCTTCGAACTGGACGCACTGAAAAACAGCAGCGGGAAGAGCACCCACAGAAACAGCAGTATGATTTCCGGTTCCGCCTTCATCCGCGCCCAGCCGCCCTGCGCCACCGAGCGGACGGCCGACGGCAGAAAGAATACCCAGGGATAGAAGCCGGCGGCCAAAATCACCGTAAAAAACCACCAGGGTTGCACCCGGTGCTCCGTGGTCGGGTCAATATACCGCAGCACATGCTCGTGGATGAAGTAATACCAGAGAAAACCCTGATTGTGCCGGTCGGCGGAGAAAAAATGGGACCAGTTCCAACCCCCGGGTGGAGGATTCGCCAGCGACGCCGCGAGATGCCATGGCAGAGCAAGAACAAGGATGATGCCCATTCCCGAAAAAAGATGCGCATGCCGCAACTCGCGCCATTTATTGAGCAGCAGCAGCCAGAGAAAAATGATCGCGCACGGGATGACGATGCCGATCAGCCCCTTGGTCAGCAACGCCAGCGCCATCGCCACATACAGCGCCCAGCACCAGCGCCGGCGCATCGGCCCCGGCGGGGCCCGCACCGCGAGCATAAACGCGCACAGCGCACAGGTCAAAAATACCGAAACCGCCGTATCGAGAATGATGACCTGCGAAACCCCATAATAAAGCAGGCTCGACCCCAGCGCCGCCGCCGACCACAACCCTGCCGCCCGGCCCCACAGCGCGCGACCCGTCCCATAAACCGCCGCCACCCCCAAAAACGCCAGCGCAATCGGCCAAAACCGCAACGCCCACAAATTCATCCCGCCAATTTTGACGGCCCCGGCCTCCAGCCAGTAAACCAGCGGCGGTTTCTCAAAATACAGCACCCCATTCAGCCGCGGCGAAATATAATCTCCCGTAGCCGCCATCTCCCGGGCGATTTCCACATACCGGCCTTCATCCGGGTTCGCCAGCGCCCGCAATCCCGTCGGCAGGAAATAGACGAGGACGAACCCGGCCAGCAACAGAAGCAAATCGCGGATAGGCGAGGCGTCGCGGCGGGCGGCGGTGGGGGGAACGTTGATGGCCGTTTGACTCAATTGGCGGAGGGGGTCTGGTTTGCGGTTTACGGCTTACAGTTTGCGGTTGTGGGAATTGCAGGGAATTGGAATTTCAGGACCAGTTTATCCCTGTTATCACCCGGAATTCCCGATGAACGGGGTATCACTCGGAACCGTAAACTGTAAACCGTAAACCGTAAACCGAATTCTCCAACTACCGCTCCGCCAAGACAATCCCCAAGGCCATGAGGAACGACCACAACGCCATGAATTGCGCTGATTGGGCGAGCAGGTGATTGAAGCGCGGCCCATCGCCCTCGGGAATCGCGTGGAGCCCGCGGATGAAAAAGACCCCAAGCGGCACAGCCGCCGCGAGCGCCGGAATTAACCACAAATTTAAATCCACGAGGAAAAATAGGAGGGTCACGAACATTACCAAAAAGACGTTTATCGCGTAAATTCGCTGTGCCCATTGGCGGCCAACCCGGACGACCAGAGTGCGTTTGCCGGCCTGTTCGTCGGTGGCGCGGTCGCGAATGTTGTTTACCAGAAGAATATTCGCCGCCAGCAGCCCGCACGCCGTGGCCGCCGCCCAGATTGCCGGAGACGGCGGCCAGTCGACCGTCTCCACATAATAAGTGCCGATGACCGCCACCAAGCCGAAATAGACCAGCGCGAAAACTTCGCCAAAACCGAAATAGGCCACGGGCGTGTAGGCCAGCGCACCCGTCAAACAGACGACCCCGATAATCACCAGTTTCCAGCCGCCACCGTAAACCAGGGCCCAGCCCGGAGAAAACAGCGTGCCGAGCCCGGACCCAGCCGCAAGGGCGAGCGCGACTAAGGTCGCCAGCAGCATCGCCCGCGGAGTAATTAGCCCGGCGGAAACAGCCCGCGTGGGCCCGAGGCGCCCCGTGGCGTCCGCCCCCCGCCGGCCATCGAGATAATCGTTGGCAAAGTTTGCAGCGATTTGCCCGAAGAGCGCAAACCCGGCGCAGCATAGTGCCGGGACCGCCAGAAAGTGCCATCCATGCTGGAAATAGCCAGAGCCATTAGCCCCAAAGACGGGCGAAATCCCAAACGGATAAAAATAATGTTTGGCCAGCGCACTGCCCAAGGCCACCGGGGCAATGGCCGCAGGGAGCGTCCGCGGACGGGCCGCGAGAATCCAATTTTTGAGCATGGGAGACACGCGGGGGACACTAGCGAGAGAAGGAGGGAGGGTGAAGTGTGAAGTGGGTAGGGTGCAGAGTGTCGAGTGTGGAATTCAATCCACGTTCCGCCGGGTTTGCTGTTGCATTTTATCCTCCCCACCCCATTCCCCAAATTCCAAATTCCAAATTCCAAATTCCAAATTCCAAATTCCAAATTCCAAA
>CAZLPS010000176.1:0-5757 GCA_964561455.1 uncultured Opitutales bacterium | reverse complement strand
AAGTGTGGATGGTTTACAACGACTTTGCGCAGTTGATCGCGGAATACCAGGCGTTCGGGGAGGCGACGACGAGTTCGCCGGTGGTGCAATATGCATACGCGGACGGGAGCGCGAACACGGTGCGGCGCACGCAGATGATCTACCCCGACGGGAAGATAATTTATTACACTTACGGTTTCGAGGACGAGGCGAACGATTTGCTCAGCCGGGTGGACTTGTTGACCGGTTCCGACGAGGTGGATGCCTTTGACACCTATACCTACATGGGGCTGAATCGCATTGTCCAGGTCTTTTCGACAGAGTCCCGGATGACCCTGACCTACATCCAGCAGGGCAGCAGCAACCCGCCGCTGGGCACCGGGGGCGACCAATATACCGGGTGGGACCAGTTTGGGCGCATTGTTGACCAGCGATGGCTGAATTCAGACACTTCGACGGACGTGGACCGGACCCTCTACGGCTACGACGCCGCAGGCAACCAGCTCTGGTGCCAAAACGTGGTGGCTGCGACCGGCCAGGACGAATTTTACTCCTATGACGGATTGTACCAGTTGACCGCCCTGCAGCGCGGCACGCTGAACTCCGGCCACACTGGGCTGACCGGCACGCCGGATTGGGAGGAGGACTTCGACCTCGACCCCACGGGAAACTGGAACAACTACACGACCAAGGTCAGCGGGTCGACCACGCTGAACCAGGACCGTACCGCGACGAAGGTCAATGCCATTGCGAGCCTCTCCGGTTCCAGCGCTTTGATCACCCAGGACGCCAACGGCAATATCACCCAAACGCCGCTCCCCCCCAACTGGAGCAGCTCGACTAATTTCGTCTACGATGCCTGGAACCGGCTGATGGACGGCGTCGGGTACGACGGCCGGAACCGGCGGCTCATCGGTTATTACTCAGACCAGTGGCAGTTGGTCATGGGCAACGACGACCAACGGTATGTTTGGGGCCAGTTGGGGCGCGATGACCTGGTCTGGCGCGACGGCGGGCCCTACCGGTATTATGCCCTCAGCGGCCCGCGCGGGGTCACGTCCATCGTCTACAGCGCCGCCGTGGTGGAGCGCATCGGCTATAACGCCTACGGCATGCCGAACTTCATGGCCGAGGACTTCACTCCGGCGAGCGATGCCTATGGCTGGAACTTCCTTTACGGCACCTACTACCTCGATCCCTCCTCGAATCTCTATGTGGTCCGCAACCGCTGGTTCCACCCAACCCTCGGCCGCTGGATGTCCAGGGACCCCATCGGCTATCAGAGCGGTATTAACCTCTATGCCTATTGCGGAAATAGCCCTACTAATTGCGTCGATCCCATGGGATTTGGGGACCTTGTAGGATTAGGATCAACTCAAGTTTCTGGTGGTCCAGTCGCTTTAACTGGTACTTTGACTCAGGGTGTTCAACCAGTTGTTCCAATGAATCCATTTCAATTTGGCCCGCGACCCTATGCTGACCTTTCGACAGCGCAACTAATAGAATATGCGAATAAAGTAAGGGAGCAAATCCGACTCTCGTATGAACAAATTAATAAAGGCAATGAAGTGCTTATTGACGCATTCCGTGAAAATGCGGAAGGAAATGCATTTGATGGATATTTTAACAACTATAGAGATACAGCGGATACGTTAGCGCAAGGGTTTGGACAAGCGCAAATTTTGTACGATACTGCTGAGGGAAAACGTTGGGAGATTCCATTAAATGGAGCAGTTGGGAAAGTACTAATGGTTGCTAATGTCGGTGGTATTTCTGACCAATTCTCATCGTCAGCACGTGCGTTCGAAGAGGGGAATACCGGAGAAGGTTTCGGCTTTGCATCGGGAGGTGCCCTTGCATTCGGGACCACATTATCAAATATGTTAGTCAAGGACCAAATCATTTATGGATCTGGAAAACTCTTTGTAACAAGAGTGAGCAATCCTCTTTTTGCAGTTGGTTCAGTTTCAATATTTGCGGCTCAAACTTGGTACAGCTTTGTTGCATATAGTTCAAATCTAGATGATATCCAATCAACTACAGACGGACAGTTTGAGCGACTAACTCACCAAATTAATTTACTTAACGAAATCAATGGCGCAATTAAGGCTCGCAAACCTAGGCCCAGTGGAACTGGTGGATCAAAAGCAGGTTGCCCCAATTAAGCTTGATATATTTCTCTCATTAACTAAGATACACCTATTGAGGGGTGGGCATTGCCACTAAGTCCTTACCTTCAGGAAATTTGACTCGTGGTCGCCAGTCGCCAGCCAAACTTGCTGATTTGGCCGTTGACCCTGCGCTGGTTTAATACTTTAATTACCTGAAGGGTGACGTGTTGATTGAACCAAAATGATACCTGCTTGTCAGGATACACCATTAAAAGAAAGCTCCTATTCGCTTAAACCGATTCATTTCAAATGGAAAATCCTCATTCAAATACTAGAATTGGTAGTCATACATGGATTAAAATTCTATTTTTAATTCTGGTAAGTACGGTGGTTGTTTTATTAGGATACCATTTCCTTAATGCGCCCTCAATTTACACTTACTTAAATCGCGGCGCGGACAAGGCCGAAAGAGGAGATCTTGACGGGGCAATTGCAGATTATAACCGAATCATCGACCTTGATCCAAGGTTCGCGCTTGCATTTTACAATCGCGGTGTCGCCGAAGAAAGAAAAGGTGCGCTGGACAATGCCATTGAGGATTATAGCCGCACCATTCAACTTAACCCGAAATACATCCCTGCATATGGAAATCGCGGTGTGGCTAAGGCGCATAAGGGCGATTTCGATGGCGCCATAGCGGATTATAATGCTGCTCTCGCCCTTGACCCAACCGCAGCGGTTACTTATGTTAACCGCGGAAAGGTTAAAGCCCAAAAAGGGGATAGAAATGGAGCTATTAAGGATTATGATCAGGCAATCATTCTAAGCCCAAAAAATGTACTCGCCTATAACAATCGTGGTCTGGCTAAAGCACAAAATGGCGATTACGAAGGAGCAATCGCGGACTACGACCTCGCAATCGAGATCGATCCTAAATTCGCTCTCACATACAATAACCGAGCCTTAACTAAGGTCGAAAAAAACGATTCCCAAGGAGCTATGATGGATTATGGTCATGCTATTGAACTTGATCCGAAATTGGCCCTCGCCTACGTTAATCGTGGAGTTTTGAGAATTCATGAAGGTGATCTCAAAGGTGCGATATCGGACCTTAGCGTTGCAATTCAACTTGATCCGAGATTTACAGTAGCATACCTTAATCGTGGGGTTGCAGAGGCCCAACAAGGAAACTTAAGCCAGGCAATTGCCGACTTTTCCTTATCAATTGAGCTTGACCCTAAAAGGGCGGATGCATTTAGGAATAGAAGTGTACTCAAGGCTCAAATGGGTGATCAATTAGGGGCGGATGAAGATCTTGCTCGAGCACATCAACTTGAGCAAAATAGTGGAAAATAGTTTTTTTATACAAAACACACGATATTAGATTAGAGCATTTTAAAGAAAACTGTGGCAATTTCGAGGAAAGTGATGCATATTGAGATCCATGAAGGATAACGGTATAACCCCCGCAGGTGTCTCTGTCTTTGGGGATTGACTGGAAAAAGTCAGGCCGACAGGCCCCTAGGGTCATGATCTCGAAGCCGGGTCCACCAGCCCAACGATCCGATCCGCGGTAAGCGTCACGCGGAGCACCCTCTATCATAGATACGATAGCTGATACGGACTCCAATGTTGTTCACAAGGCTGCGGCGGGTAGTGTCCGGAATTTTTCGCACATTTGGTCTGGGCAGTTGGAGGCGTAGTTGAGGTTTGGTTGGTTTTTGGGTGGTTTGGCTCCTGCGGAGGGAGGGCGAAGCCCGACCGGAGCAGGAGCCAAGGAAGGTTTGTTTTTCAACCGGCGTTGGCTGTGGCTTGGGTTGATTCTTCGGTGGCGTTATGGCTGCGCAGATGGCTCATGTCGAGATAGCGTTTTGCGCCCCATTTGGTGCCCGCCACATGGCGCAACCGCGCCCCCACCAGCATCAGGGCGCTATTGCCGTCAGGAAAAGCGCCCACGACGCGGGTGCGTCGCCGGATTTCGCGCATGAGCCGTTCGAGGGGATTGTTGGTCCGCAGGCAGCGCCAGTGTTCACTCGGGAAGGACATGTAGGCGAGAGTTTCCTGCAAGCCGTCGTGGACCATTTGCGCCGCTTGCCCCAACTTCATCTCGCGCAGACGCTGCACCACGGCCTCCGTTTTTTGGATCGCCGCCCGGGCATCCTCCTGGGCGTGGATGGCCTTCAGCAGCGTGGCGACCTCGCGCATTTTCGCGCGGGGAGCTGTCGCGCTGGGCCAGTTGCGCGAAAGCCATGCACAAAAACTGATCCCAGTACGAAAAACTCCGCGCCCGTGAAATACTGCGATAGCGTTGCCCGAAACGCTGAAATTGTTGTTGATGGATATTGGCCATCAATTGAGCAAAAACCGGCGGGTGGGTGTCCATGTCTCGGAAGCATAGGCAATCCACGCCTAAAACGCACCACGGTCCACAGATCGGTCACACCCACTTGACTTCACAACTGCATGCCTTTAAGCTGCTTGCAGAAATTACACCCCGTTTCTACCGGACACTACTGTAGACTTTTAATTGGTGAATACTTAAAGTTTCCCTGATTTGACGGACTGTTCCTGATGAACCTCATACTAATTGTAAACTTTCGAAGTAAGTTTAGATTGAATATCGCCCGCGCTGTCGCCGCAGGTTGTGTGAAGCATGGCGCTGTTGCGAAGATAATCGACCTCAGGAGTATTAAACAGGATATTTCTCGCGAGGGCTTGAGCCAGATCGAAGGCACTGATGCAGTATGTTGTTGGGGTTGGAGGTGGGGAGAGAAGTTTCGCCAACTTGGGCATAACGTTTTAATTATGGAGCGGGGTTTTTTGGCCGATCGTTTTGCTTGGATTTCGCTTGGATGGAATGGATTAAACGGAAGGGCAAAATTTCCGCAGTGCGACGACGGAGGGGCCCGATGGAAGCAGCACTTCCCTCAATTGTTGCTTCCATGGCGATCTGATTTAACAGGTTATGCTCTATTGATGGGCCAGGTGCCATCGGACAGGGCTGTTAAAATGATCAATTTCGAGAATTGGGCGAATGCCACCGCGATTGAACTTAGACTGCGTGGACACGACGTACGCTTCCGTCCGCACCCAAAAGCTCCCCGTTTCCAGTTCCCTGCACCGCTCGTTAATGGTACTCTAGAACAAGCTCTTTCAGGCGCCTCATTTGCCGTCACTTGGAATAGCAATTCCGGTGTAGACGCTGTCCTCTCGGGAACACCAGCGGTTACAATGGATGTGGGCGCGATGGCTTGGCCTGTTACAAGCCACGACTTAGTTTCACCTATAACTATGCCTGACCGCAACGCATGGGCGAATCGTATGGCATACACCCAATGGCTTCCATTAGAAATTGAGCGTGGGGACGCTTGGGAGCATTTGCGGTCACTATTGCCGGTTACCTGACTTTGGCATCCGAGATCACCAGCTTGCCTTCGCATTGTCGGCTGCGATCCGAGTGTACCTGCGTGACGTGCTCGCGGTTGCCCTACGCCACCAACCGCACCGTCGACCAGCTCACCCCGCAAAACTGGGGCAAAGCCCAAAAGCAACTATCGCAGGCCGCGTAAGTGACAATACTCGGGTCATAGATACGATACCGGTTGTGTCCGGAATCTTTCGCACATTGGGTCTGAGTAGTTCGTGGCAGAGTTGAGGGTTGGTTGGT
>CAZLPS010000175.1:0-5788 GCA_964561455.1 uncultured Opitutales bacterium | reverse complement strand
TAATTCCAAATTCTTAATTCTTAATTCTTAATTCTTAATTCTTAATTCTTAATTCCAATCGCGCCCCTATAACTCCCATTTCACAAATCACAAATCGCAAATCACAAATCCCCCCCCCCATTCGTCTGCTCCCTGTCTCTCAAATTTCAAATTCTGTATTCCCGGCCCGCCCTCATATCTCTCCTAGCTCGCATCTCTCCCATACCTCCCAACTCAAAACCCGAAACTCGAAACCCAAAACCAAAAATCCTCCTCCCCATGGCCGATGTTACGCAAATCCTCGAGCGCGTTAGCCAGGGCGATGCTCAAGCCGCCGAACAGTTGCTTCCCCTCGTTTACGACGAATTGCGCCGCCTTGCCGCCGCAAAAATGTTTCACGAGCGCCCCGGCCAAACGCTTCAGGCCACCGAGCTCGTCCATGAAGCCTGGCTCCGCCTCGGCGGTGAAGCCCAACCCGCCTGGCAAAATCGCGCCCACTTCTTCTTCGCCGCCGCCGAGGCCATGCGCCGCATCCTCGTTGACCGTGCCCGCCGCCGCCACGCCCAACGCCGCGGCGCTGGCCTTGCGCCGCTCGACCTCGCTGCCGTGGACGTCGCCGCCCCCGAACCCGATGACGAATTGCTCGCCGTCCACGACGCCCTCGATGTTCTGGCCGCCGAAGATTCCGCCGCCGCTGAATTGGTCAAGCTGCGCTATTTCGCCGGCCTCAGCATGACCGAAATTGCCGCCGCCCTCAATTTGCCCCTCCGCTCCGTCGAACGGCAGTGGACTTATGCCCGTGCCTGGCTAAAAGATTACCTCGTCCGCAACCAGACTCCCTGAAATGTTCTTCCACGGCTTGGCCCAAGCCTGGCTGGTTTCTCGTCCGGCTTGCGCTTGAGCAGGATTCGCCATCGTGAGTCTCGAACAACAAATATTCTCTGAAGCGTCCGATTTGCCGCCGCCTGACCGCGCCGTCTTCCTCGACCGCGCCTGCGCGGGTCATCCCGGATTACGCGAACGCGTTCTCGCTCTCCTCTTCGCCCACGACCATGTCGGCACGTTCCTGTCCCGCCCGCCCACGCTGCCTGTCTCCGATGGCTCCGCCGTTTGGCCCGCCGACCTTCCCCGTCCCGCCGCCCCCGGCCAGAAAATCAATCACTACAAATTGTTGAAGGAATTGGGCGAGGGCGGCTGCGGTGTCGTCTTCCTCGCCGAACAGGAGGAACCCGTGCGCCGCCTCGTCGCCCTCAAAATCATCAAACTGGGCATGGACACCCGGGAGGTCATCGCGCGTTTCGAGGCCGAGCGTCAGGCCCTCGCACTGATGGACCACCCCGGCATCGCCAGAGTCTTTGACGCCGGCGCCACCGACCTCGGCCGCCCGTTCTTTGTCATGGAACTCGTCCAGGGTGTCCCTATTACCGACTTCTGCGACCAGCACCAGCTCTCCATCCGGGAACGCCTCGAATTGTTCATCCACGTCTGCCACGCCCTCCTCCATGCCCACCAAAAAGGCATTATCCATCGCGATCTTAAGCCTTCTAATGTCCTCGTCACCACCCACGACGACCTTCCCATGCCCAAGGTTATTGACTTTGGCATCGCCAAAGCCACCGGCGGCCGCTTGACCGACAAAACCATGTTCACCGCCGTCGAACAGTTCCTCGGCACCCCCATGTACATGAGCCCCGAGCAGGCGGGTCAGGGCAGCATCGAGATTGACGCCCGCAGCGACATTTATTCCCTCGGCGTACTCTTATATGAACTACTTACTGGCCTCACGCCCTTCGATGCGAAAGCTTTGCGTGACGCCCCAGTGGATGAAGTTCGCCGCCGTGTCCGCGAGGTCGAGCCGCCCACGCCTTCCGCCCGGTTGGGCGCCCTTGATTATGCGGCACTGTCCGAATCCGCCCGGCGGCGCGGCCTCTCTGCTTCCAAATTCCTTCCGCTTGTCCGTGGCGACTTGGATTGGATTGTGATGAAGTGCCTCGAGAAGGACCGCCAGCGCCGCTACCTCTCTGCACAGGATCTGGCTTTGGACGTCGAACGTCACCTGCGCGACCAGCCGGTGCTCGCTCGTCGGCCCGGCGTCGTCTACCTTTGCCGGAAATTTCTGCGCCGGCACCGGGTGCCCGTGTCCGTGAGCCTCGCCATTGCCCTCGCCCTCCTCGCCGGCGTTGCCGTCCGCCAGTTTTGGGATCAACAACAGCCCGCCGCCGCCAACCCCGCCTCCGCCAGCATCATGAATTCCGCAGTGGATCGGCCCCAATTGGGCAACCCTCCCCTCGCCTCCGCCGCGCCCTATCTCGTCCCCGCGGATCAAGTGGTCACCATTGACCTCAGTGTCTGGGCCGGCTACGCCGGCTTTATCGTCGCCAATGGCGGCCTCGAACCCACCGAAAATTCCTATTTCTTCCAAAAATTCGGTTTCAAAGTGCGCCTTGTTTTGGACGAGGAAGACATGATCTCCCGCGTCAATAACGGCAAATACGCCGCGTCCGTGACCACTGTGGATGTCCTGGCCGTCCAGTCGCGCGACCTCCGCGTCGTCGTTCCCGCGCAAATTGATTTTTCCCGCGGCGGCGACGGCGTAGTTGTCCGCGCCGGCCTCAACTCCGTGCCCCATCTCGCCGGCCGGGTGCTGGCCACCTCCCAATTCACGGAATCCGATTTTTATATCCGCGATTTGGCCCGGCACGCCCATGTCCCCGTCGCCCTCCTCGATTCGCTCGACTCCCCGCCCAACCCCGCCGCCGTCAATCTTGCCTTCTGCAAATCCACCTTCGACGCCGGTGACCTCCTTTTATTCGACCTGCAAAATCATGTGGACAAACTCGCCGGGGTCGTCACCTGGGAGCCGAAAATCTCCGAGCTGCTGAAAAAATTCGGCGGCAACTTGCACGAGTTGGAAACCAACCAAAACGACCCCGACGCCCTGCGCATCGCCGACGTGCTCATCGTCAATCAAGACTTTGCCCGCCAGCACCCGCCCATGGTCCGCGCCCTCGTCGAAGGCCTCCTTGAGGGCAACCGCCTCATCACCGAAAATCCCGAAGCCCAGCTTGCTGTTGTCAGCAAGGCTTTCCAGTGGCCCCCCGATGTGACCCGCGCCCAGCTCCACTTCGCTCACTTCTCCAACCTCCCCGAGAACCTCGCCTTCTTCCAGGCCCACTCCGACCAGGCACCCTCCTTCCAAAGCATTTATCGCTACGCCCTCGACATCTACCGCGACCTCATCTCCGATGCCCCTGACGCCAGCCGCTTCGTGGATGCTTCTGCCCTCCAGGAAATTTCCTCCGCCGGCCTCTTTCAATCCCAAGCCCCCGACCCCGGCCTCCTCCCCCAATCCGTTTCCACCCCAAGTTCCAGTGCCAGGTAATCACCCGCGATTTCATATCTCTCATCCTTCTCATAATTCCTATACCTCCCAGTTCCCACTTTGCAGATTCGCCGTCTTCATTTCCGCGTTAAAAAAATTTCGCGATCTTTGGCGGGTTTCCCCCGCCACTTGCGCTTGTATTCCTGAAGCCGGTTGTTTCCGGCCCCAACCAACCCGGCGCAGTTTCCTGCGCCCACCAAGGAATACTACCATGCCAGACTCACTCAGCCCCGCCCTCACCATCGGCGCCGCGGCCCTCCTCATCCTCACCGTCGTGGGAATTGCGCTTTTCTTTTCCTGCGTCTTCACCATCCACACCAAGAAAGCTGGCATCGTCGAACGCTTTGGCAAGTTCGACCGCATCGCCGGCGCCGGCCTCAACTTTAAGTGGCCCGTCATCGAACGCCTCGTTTATGTCGAGGACCTCTCCATGCAGCTCATGGACGTCCCCGTCATGTCCAAAACCAGCGATGACGCCACCGTCACCGTCCCCGTGCGCGTCCAATATTACGTGCTCCCTGACCGCGTGAAGGAGGCCTATTACGAACTCGATAACCCCGAGGACCAAATCCGCGCCCACGTCGAAAACGTCATCCTCAGCTACATCCCCAAAATCCCGCTCGACGAAACCTACCAGCAGGAGGAGAAAATCGCCGACCGCATCGAGGAGAGCCTTGCCAATGTCATGTCCAAGTTCGGCTACTCCATCGAGAACGCTCTCGTCACCAAAATCGTGCCGACGGACGGAGTCGTTAAAGCCATGAACGACATCAACGCCGCCCGTCGCGAAAAAGTCGCCACCGAGGCCCGGGCCGAAGCCAACAAGATTATCGTCGTCAAACAAGCCGAGGCCGAGGCCGAAGCCAGGGCCCTTCAAGGCGCTGGCGTCGCCCGTGAGCGCCAGGCCATCGTCGAGGGCCTGCGCAAATCCGTCGAGGACTTCGAAGCCGGCGTCACCGGAGTCACCGCCCACGACGCCATGGCCCTCGTCATGATGACCCAATACTTCGACGCCCTGCGCGCCATCGGTGCCAACAGCAACACCATCATGATGCCGCACTCGCCGTCCGCGGTGCAGGATCTCCACCAGCAGCTCCGCAATGCCGTCACCGCCGGTATCCTCGCTGCCACCCCCGTCGCGGAAACCCCCAAGAAACCCCACTCACCGCCCCAAGCCTAACCCCCAAAAAACCACGCCCATCCGCCGGCGTCGCCGCCAGACCCCCGCCCTCTGGCGCGCCGCCGGCCCCGCCACGCCTCCATGCGGCACCACCATAATTCCCATTCTTCCCCCACGTCCTCGGCTTCCCATCGGGGTCCCAATCCTAAGAACGAGAAACTTAAACAGCAATTTACAAGCTGTCCAATGCCATCAATATCTCCCATAGTTCGCACAGCTCCCATGCCTCCCGCGCTTCCCATGTATCCCCTTCCCTTCCTCCCGTAAATTCCCGCCCCGCAATTTCATGCCCAAACCCTTCCGCGACCTCTCCGCTCAGGAACTTCTTGCCCTCGCCATCCAGGCCGAAGAGGAAGACGGCCGCATTTACGCTGACCTCGCTGCCCGCATTGCCAAAGATTATCCCGACACCGCCACAACCCTCCTCGCCATGCACAACGAGGAGAACGGCCATCGCCATCGCCTCCTCAATCTCTATCGCGAGCGCTTCGGGGAACACATCCCCCTTATCCGCCGTCAGGACGTCAAGGGCTTTATCACCCGCAAGCCGCTTTGGCTGAATAAGCTCCTCACCGTCGCCATGATTCGCGACGAAGTCGAAGCCATGGAGGACGGTGCCCGCAATTTCTATCGCGCCGCCATTCCTCAAACCGCCGACGCCGCCGTCCGCCAGCTTCTCGGTGACCTCGCCGCTGAAGAGGACAAACATTTCCACCTCGCCGAGGAAATGGACGCCAACCAGAAATCCTCCGGCGCCCGCCAGCGCGAAGACGAATCTGGCCGCCGCCGCTTCGTGCTCCAAATCGTCCAACCCGGCCTCGCCGGGCTCATGGACGGCTCTGTCTCCACTCTCGCCCCCGTCTTCGCCGCCGCCTTCGCCACCCACGACAGTCGCGACGCATTTCTCGTCGGCATGGCCGCCTCCATTGGTGCTGGCATTAGCATGGGCTTCGCCGAAGCGCTTTCCGACGACGGCGTCCTCAGCGGCCGAGGCCATCCTTGGGCTCGCGGCGCCGTTTGCGGCCTCATGACTACCGCCGGCGGCATCGGCCACACTCTCCCCTTCCTCATTTCCAATTTCACCTACGCCATGTTTCTCGCCGTGGCCATTGTCGCCGTTGAACTCGGCGTCATCGCCTGGGTTCGCCATCGCTACATGGACACGCCTCTCCTCTCTGCCGCCTTCCAAGTCATCGTCGGCGGCACCCTCGTCTTCATCGTCGGCATCCTCATCGGCTCCGCCTAAC
>CAZLPS010000174.1:0-5824 GCA_964561455.1 uncultured Opitutales bacterium | reverse complement strand
CCCTTGGCCCAATGGGTGGAATGAAAGGCTGGAAATCTCCCCGCGATCTGGTAAAGTTGATCCGTGAACTGCAAAAAGAAGGCCGCCTGTGAAAAACGCCGTCCAACTTAAAAAACCATTCGGCCACGCTGAATTCTCCCGTGTGAAACACGCCCGCTACCTTGGGTGGGAGGATGCGTTCGACGTGGAATTTGAAGATGGCTTGTGCTTTCTGGAGCCACATTCCACCATTCGCAAAGCCAATCACATCGCGCCATCCGCCGTACCCACGCGCGTCGAAGTGGATGAAGAACTTGGCAGCCATTTTCGAATTGCGTATGACAACGGCCAAGTCGCCGAAGTGTCCTGGTCTTTTATTCGGGAACTGCCACCTGCCAAGAAAAACAAATAGGGCACAGATTCAGGGGCACTGTTACGTTACTTCCCCGCCTGCAAAATCAGCGCCGCTATCGCCTGGTCGCAAGCCGCCCCCGCCGCATCCCCGCCTTGATTGGTGGCCGCCAAATAAGCCACGTTTTTCTCCGGGGCAATCCAGACGACGCAAAACCACATGGTGTTGCTGCCCGAATGATCCAGCACCATTCCCACATCGCCCGGCCGGCCTCCCTTCGCCCACGAGCGGGTCGTGACCAGCCAGCCGCCGGCGTAGGGTTCGCCCGGCCCGGCATACGGCTTATGCATTTGATCAAAATCCATCGCCTTTAAGAGTTTCACTTCCCGATTCGGATTCGCTGCATCGGCCAGCAAATGCAGCGATACAAATTTCGCCCAGTCTCCCAAGGTCATGTGGGCGGTGCCCGCCGGCCCGATGCCGGGCGGATTGTCCGCCGTGGGACCGGGCGGAACCGGTTTGCCGTCGGTGGAGTGGCCCCACGGCTGGTCAACTTTTCCGGGCGTCCCTGGCGCGCCAAATCCGCCCGAAGTAATGCCCAACGGCGCAAAGAGACGCTTCTGCATTAAATCCTCCCATTGTTCGCCGGTAACCTTTTCCGCCATGGCGCCCACAATCGCGAATCCGGCATTGGAATAAATATATTGGGTGCCGGGCGGTGCCACGGGCGGGAGGGTCACCACGCCTTCGACCAACAGTCGGCGTTGAGCCAGCGGAATGCCTTTTCTTTCCGAGAGACGCCCCCACAAACCTCCGGCGTCGAGGTTGGCGGGCGCCCCGCCCCGATGCGAAAGCAATTGCGCAATGGTCACGGGCTTCCATCCTGCGTCCATCTTCGGGTATACCTCGCCAAAGATTTCACCCACGGTGGTCGTCCATTTCAATTTCCCCTCCTCGACCAGCGTAGCGATCATCGTTGCTGTCATCGCCTTGGTATCCGATCCCAGGTGAAACTGGTCAGCCAACGTGGCTTTCTCGGGCGAACCCAGCTTGCGCACGCCGACAATTCCCTGCGCCACAATCTGGTTCCCGTGGATTTCCATGACGGCTAAACAGGGGACCTTGGACTTGGCGAGAATGGGTTCGAGCAGCGCACTCACGTCTTGGGGGATGGGGTTCGCGGGCGGCGTCGGCGCGTTCGCTCCAAGGGCAGGCAATGCCAAAACGAGCAAACAGATAAGCAGGGGCTTCATTGGCTCGAATTAATAATCGCGCCGATCCATTCGCGTCAACCCAATGCCGACGAGAGGGATTCAAGGAGCATTGACCGCCAGCCCGATTTTTGGGAGCATGACTCCTTGGTTAAAACCATGAGTGTACAGCCTGACAACCCATCGTCCGCCCTCGACCTTGCCGTAATTGATTACGGCATGGGCAACCTGCGCAGTGTGCTGCGTGCTTTTGAACGCGTGGGCGGCAAGCCGCGCCTCGTCGCCT
Organism: uncultured Opitutales bacterium; assembly: GCA_964561455.1. GTDB lineage: Bacteria > Verrucomicrobiota > Verrucomicrobiia > Opitutales > JABDGR01 > JABDGR01. The sequence goes on along the minus strand of CAZLPS010000174.1, from coordinate 3,996 downwards.
CCCCGGCCGAAGCCAAATCTGCCGACGCCCTCGTTTTCCCCGGCCAAGGCGCCATCGTGGACTGTATGCGCCTCCTCAAAGAAACCAAGCTCGACCATACCATCCGCGAGTGGATTGCTGCCGATCGCCCGTTTTTTGGCGTTTGCCTCGGTCTGCAGGCGCTATTTGAGCACTCCGAGGAGGGCAATACTCCCGGCCTCGGCATCTTTCCCGGCCAGGTCGTGCGCTTCCAACTGCCCCCACCGTTTAAAATTCCCCACATGGGATGGAATGATGTGCGGTGGGCCCAATCCGGGAGCGGGGAGCCGGGAGCGGGGAGAACGAAGCCGGGAGCGGGGAGCGGGGAGCGGGGAGTTGAAGACCCCGACCCCATGCTCGCCGGCATCGCGCCGGAAAGTGACCAGTTCTATTTCGTTCACAGCTATTACGCCCAGCCGGCGGACCGCGCCTTGATTTGGGGCGAAACCAACTATGGCGGAAATTTTTGCAGCGCCATTCGCCGCGGCAATTGCCTTGCCACGCAATTCCACCCGGAAAAAAGCCAGGCGAAGGGCTTGCAGCTCTACCGCAATTTTATCGCCTGCGCCGCGCGCGCGCCGAAGAAAAAATAATTCGGCCCGCCGTTCGCTCACCCACGCATTTTTTTATAATTGGCTAGACACTTCTCGACGGTCGCCAGCGACTGGCCGCGGGGCGCCTGCTCCTGCTCGATGAGGTAATACTCCACCCCGCCGACACTTTCCGCGGCGGCAAAAATTTCCTTCCACGGCGCATCGCCTTCGCCAAAAATCGAATTGAATCCGTCGGCCTTGCCCCATTCCTTGAGATGGAGCGTGTTGATTCGGCCGGGATTGGCTTTGATCCACGCCACCGGGTCGGCCCCGGCCAGCACACAGGTGCCAACGTCGAATTGCAGCATGACTTCCTTCGGGGTGTTGGCCGCCAGCACATCCATCGCCCGCACGGTCGCATCGTCTTGCAAAGCAACCCACTCCGCATCGTGATTGTGAAAGCCGGTGTACAGGCCGTGCGGCTTGAGTTTCTCCGCGGCGCCGGCCAAAGTCCCGGCCACGCGCTTCCACCCCTCCACCGTTTTTCCGCCGTTGGCGGTGGACATCACCATGTATTTCGCGCCCATGATCTGGTGAATTTCAATGGCTTTGGACAGTTTGGCATCCGTGAAATAGTCACTGCTATTGTGCATGGACTGACAGCGCAGGCCCAAATCGTCCAGCAGCTTGCGCCCTTCCTTCGCCTGCGGAATCGTCCAACTTTCGTAGTAGGGCGCCCAAAACTCGACGAGCTTGTAACCCATCTTGGCAACCGCCGCCAGCGTGGCAGCGTTCAGTTGGTCTTTGCCGCCGCCCAACTCTTCGCGCACCGAATACAACTCGAGGCCGACCGGGTGGGTTTTTCCCGTCGCGGTCGAGGCGGCGGGCTCCGTGGACGGGGCCGGGCTCGAGGCACCATGGGCGACCAGCATGGCGGGTAATGCGGTGCCGGTCAGGGCGATAAACTGGCGACGGGAAAGAGCGGGTATATTCATGGGGGTAAACAGGCACCCTAATGGAACGCGAATTGCTTGCAAATCCTGAATATCGCCGCCCAGGGCCATGGTTTCACCTTTGTCCGCTGAATGATTGACTCCCCTTCGCCGGTTTGTTAACCGTTGCCTTTACCCTCATGGAAGAAACCGCCACCATTCGCCTCGGTAACGAAAACCACATTTTCCCCGTCGTCATCGGCACGGAAAACGAAAAGGGCATAGACATTCGCACGCTGCGTCAAAAGACCGGTTACATCACTTATGACGACGGCTACGGCAACACCGGTTCGTGCGAAAGCCACATCACGTTCATTGACGGCGAAAAGGGCATCCTCCGCTACCGCGGTTACCCCATCGAGCAACTCGCGGAAAGCTCTAATTTTCTTGAGGTCGCCCACTTGATTATCTACGGCGAGCTGCCCAATCTTTCGCAGCAGCGCGAGTTTTCCGCCAAGGTGCTCCGCCAGGCCAGCATTCACGAATCCATGCGACATTTGTTTGAGGGCTTTCCGAACAACTCGCACCCCATGGCGATTTTGTCGGCGCTGCTCAACTCCCTCGGCTGCTACTATCCCAACCTCGCCACCAACGACCGCGAAGAGGATCTGAAAAATTTCGACGAGGCCGCCGCCCTGCTGCTGTCCAAAGTGCGCACCATCGCCGCGATGTCCTACCGCATGATGCGCGGCCTCCCCTTCATGTACCCCCGCAAGGATCTCGGCTACTGCCAGAATTTCCTGCACATGATGTTCTCGGAACCCTACGAGGACTATTACCCGCACGACGACGTCGCCAAGGCCCTCGACCTCATTTTCCTCCTCCACGCCGACCACGAGCAGAATTGCTCGACTTCCACTGTCCGCATGGTCGGCAGCGGCGGCGCGAATCTTTTTGCCTCCGTCTCCGCCGGCGTGTGCGCCCTCTGGGGCCCCCTGCACGGCGGCGCCAACATGGCCGTCATTAACATGCTCCAGGAAATCCATAAGAGCGGCGACGATGGCAGCCGGTTTGTGGCCGCGGCCAAAAGCGGCAAAGGCGCGCGCCTCATGGGCTTCGGCCACCGCGTGTACAAGAATTACGACCCCCGCGCCAAAATCCTCAAGTCCGCCTGCGAGCGCGTCCTCAAGGCCCTCGGCCGCAGCGACCCTTTGCTCGACATCGCCCAGCACCTCGAGGACAAGGCCCTGCACGACCCCTACTTCATCGAACGCAAACTTTACCCGAACGTGGACTTCTACTCGGGCATCATCCTCCAGGCCATCGGCCTGCCGCTGGACATGTACACGGTCATGTTCTCCATCGGCCGCATGCCCGGCTGGATCGCCCACTGGCGCGAGGTCGCCGAACTCTCCAAAGGCCGCATCCACCGCCCCCGCCAAATCTACATCGGCCCCGGCCTCCGCAATTACGTCCCGATGAATGACCGGATTGGCGACGCCGCCAAGCCTGCCTAAATCGGCCGACATGGCTGCGTAAAATTTCGATTCGCGGAGCAATGCCCGAGCCAATTCGGCTTATTCATGGCAAACCCGCCGGGTCAATTCAGGGTCGAGCGGATAGGTCGCTTCGAGTCGGTCTGGCAACTCTTCAGGTATTTCCCCGCGCGCGACGGTCGCGGCTATTTGCCGCGCAAGCGGCGTGACGTCCTCGATCCGGACAATCCACTGATTGACGTAGCGTTCGACGGCTTCACCGGACAATCCAATTTGGATGGTGCGAAGATCCCCGACCAAGCCCAACCGGAAATTACGTTCCGGATCCCATTGGATGCGCACCGGCATCTCCTCCACCAGCCGGCGCCATTCTTCGGGCGAGCCATGACTGACAGGATTAAATCGGGACGAGGCTGCGTGTTCCAGCGCCCAGGCAAAACCCTCCCGGGTCACGTCAATTCCCAGCACCACTTCCTGGCCGGGCTTCGTCCCATATCTGGAACGATACATCATCCAATTGAACGACGGCTTAATCCATGTCATTCGCCCAATCTTGAACGGCGGAACGAACCGCCCGGCCTTCAACGCCGGTCTGGCGATTTCCACCCCATAGGCTTGGTAAACGCGAATGGTTTGGTCGGTGTATCGCGCTCGAATGGTGTGCTCAGCCATAAATTTCAGGGGTTCATAAAATTAACTCCCCACGGTTGGATTCCCAACGTTTACCACTTCCCTGTCATTATGAGCATTCCCATGGCAATCAACAATATTACGCCCGCCACCCACCAATACCACGGCAAGCCCTTCGGCCAGTGGCCCAACTGAGGGCCTTCATGCATAATTTCCCCGCCATCCGCGGATTCATCCGGCAAATCCAGCCCGTCATAGCGCGTCGCCTCCTCGTTCCACCCTGTCCGTCCATCGGCGCCGCATTCCGGGCAGGCCAGGGCCCGCGGTGGAACTTCGGCCCCGCAAGCCGGGCAAACCTCGGGCGCAGTGCGTTTCATGGAAGGGGCG
>CAZLPS010000173.1:0-5862 GCA_964561455.1 uncultured Opitutales bacterium | reverse complement strand
GGCATGGACACCTACCACTGGGTCCTGCAAACCCAGGCCATGCTGGCTGGCGCCGGCTGGCGCATTCGCAGTGTGGATTACGACAATGCGCCTGACGGCCGCGACGTCCACTGGAGTTCCCTCGTGCGCTGGTGGCTTGGCGCTCTCGCCGAGGTGGACCACCTCTACACATCCACTCCCCTGGCCCAATCCGTCGAGGACATGGCACCCCTCGGCAGTGTGATCATGGTTTTGCTTTTCCTGCTTGTCATGACCCCGGTGTTCGCCCGGCGGTTTGGCTCCGTGCCTGCCGCCTTCCTTGCCTTTGGCATTTTTGCCATTTGCCCGCTTTATGAATCCTACATGGTTGGACGCACCGACCACCATGCGCTCGTGGCCCTTGTCGGCATGCTTGTCGTCTTGTGCCTGGCCGGCGGCGCGGCTGGCTGGGTTCGCGTCGCGGACGGCGAAGACGAATCCCTCTTGCAAGTCTGGCTGCCGGATCGCCCGCAAGCCCGGCGCTGGTTCATCGCCTCCGGAATCATTGGCGGCATCGGTCTCTGGGTCAGTGCCGCCTCCACGGTGTTTACGCTGGCCTTCACCGGCATCGGTGCCCTTTTCGCCACCGGCCTGCTGGCCCGCGGCATTCGCACTGACGAGCCGGTGCAGCCCGACCCGTCGCTCTGGCGGGTCTGGGGTTGGAGTGGCGCCGCCACCAGCCTGTTCTGTTATTTCCTGGAATATTTTCCCTCGCATCTCGGTCTGCGCCTCGAGGTGAATCATCCCCTGTACGCACTCGCCTGGGGCGGCGGAGGCGAGATTATCTTTCGCATTTCCCGCTGGTGGGGCGGTCGCAAACTCGCCGAATGCCCGCGCGATTGGGCGTGGCTGGCCGGCGGCGTCCTGGCCGTGGCGGCCGCCCCCCTCATCATCTTGCTCTTCGGCGGCCAGGTATTCCGTGTGTCCGACCGCTTCCTCTGGGCCATGCACGTGGATTACATCGGGGAATTCTCCGCCCTCGGAAAATTTCTCGCCCTCCAGCTTAATGACAACCTCTTGTGGAAATTCATTCCGTTGAATTTTCTGCTGATGGCCAATCCCCTCATGCTGCTCGGGGCGTTCCTGCTGGCGTGGTCGGGGCTGCGTCCGTGGCCGGCGCGCATTGCGGTGTTTGCTCTCAGCCTGCTCGCATTCGGAATTTGTTTCTGGGTCTGGCCGGAATTTCACCATGCCTGGTTATGGGGTTCGTTTCTCGCGGCCCTGTTGATTCTCGCCGCCGGCTTGTGGGGCTCTTGGGCGCCCTTTCCCCGCCCCCTGCGCGCTTTATTCCTCCTGACCCTCCCGCCGGCCATCGTGGGTTTCATTCAGGCCCTCAACCAGGTGCGCTGGATTGAGACCAGTTTTGGTCTCTGGCTCGCCGCTCTGGCCATTGCGACCCTGGCTCTCCAACTGCACGGCAAATTCCGCTGGAACTGGCCGCGCCTCTTCGCCGCCGTCGCCCTCCTCCTTTGGACCTTACTGCCCAATTGCGTCGTCACCGTCCGCAACTGGATCCTTGGCGATTGGAAGGGCAGCGCTTCGCAAATCGAGCAATTGGAAGTCATCGCGCGTGATGTCTCCCAGCGATTGCGGGATCGCGAAGGCGGAAATCCCGTGGTCATTGCCAGCGGGCCCACCAGCAGCACCTGGCTGATTTACTATGGCGGCTTCAAGGGCTTGGGCACCTATTATTGGGAAAACCTCGCGGGCATGAAAGCCAACGCGGAAATTTATGGCGCCCGCTCCCCGGAGCAGGCGCTGAAGATCATGGAAGAACACCACATTAACTATCTGGTCATCTTCTCCTGGGTGGATAATCCCGTCGAATATACCCGCCTCTTCCGCGGTCTGCGCGCTGACCAACCTGCGCCCGAAGACGCCTTTGCCTTCCAACTCCAACATGGCGGTGTCCATCCTTCGTGGCTGCGTCCGCTCTTTTACCAAATGCCCGTGGGCGACGAGTTCAAAAGCCTGTTTGTTTTTATCGCCGAAATTATCCCGCGGCAAAGCGCCCCGGTCGCCCAGGTCCGTCTTGCCCAATGGGAACTGCAATTGGGCGACCAGGTGGATGCCAGCCGTTCGCTCGAGGCCGCTTTGGCCCTCGATCCGGTTTGCCTCCCCGCCATCATCACCGCCGCCCGCATGGATTATGCGGCGGGAAAAATGACGGAGTTTGCCACTCGCATTCAACGCCTGCGCGAACTGCTGCCGCAGGCTGGAGCGCTCGATTTCGACGACCGGGTGGATTTGGCCACCATTTTGGCGCTCGCAAAGGAAAACACGTTATTGCGGGCCCAAATGGAACTCTGCCTCCCCCAGGCCGGCCTCCTCGATTTGCGCCGCCTGCGACCCGAAGCCTTGTATAACTTTCTCTCGATCGCCCATCAATTGGACCTATTCAACCTCCGACCCGGCTTGTGGGCCATGGCCAGCCCCATTTTACCACCGCCCGTCCGCGCCCAGTTGCTGTTCCAATTCACAAGTTCTGATAATACCGCGCAGAATCTGGCCGCCAACCTGGCGCTCCTGCGCCAAGCCTCTATGTTGGACCCCAATTCGGTCCCCGTCCTCGGTCGCCTCGCCTGGATTCTCGCCACCACCTCTAATGATACCGTGCGTAACGGGCAAGAGGCCGTGACCCTCGCCAGCCACGCCCGGGAGTTGGGTAAAAACCCGAATCTCGCCATCGTTGACACCCTTGCCTGCGCCTATGCGGAAACCGGTGATTTCAACCGCGCTGTGGACTTGGAATTGCAGGCCATTGCCATGGCCCAAATTGCCAAAGCGCAGAACACTACGGATGTCGTTGCCCAATTGAACGCCCGTCTGGCTCTTTTCCAGAAAAATAAACCCTACCGCGAGTAAGCGCGCTGCATCCGATTATTTCCTTACCGATAATATCGCCGTGTAAGAGATGGATATCTCCCCATTGCCAAAGGTAACCTTACCGGTGCTCTTCGCGTCGCCAAACGCCACCCCGTGCACCATATTGGATTGTCCGCCCGGCGCGACGCCTTGGACGTCCACATCCACCTGTAGTCGCCCATCCACCGCCACACTCGCCGTCATCGTCCCCGTTTGGCCGGTGGGCATCGTTAGATGAACCGGGACGCCTGCCGTCAGCATCACCTCCCCAAAATCCATGTGCGGTTGATTATTTTCATAGGTGACCGTAATGGGTTCGATGGTCCCTCCCGCTGCGGTGATCGCCGCACGGTCCGCCTTCGCGCCGCTCCCGGCCAACGTCGCGGATTTCGCCGCCGGCATCTTCGGCGCTTCGACCACCGCCGGCAATGGCGTTGCGCCCGGGGCCATCGGCGTCGTCAAACTCGCGGACCCCGGCTTGGCCTCGGGAGATTCCCTCCGCCCGAAAAATGCCCACGCCAAGCCCCCCGCCAGCGCGAGCAATAGGACCAAAAACCATCGCCGGGAGGAGTTCACGAACGAATTCATTTTTTCGGGCAGTGCAGGGTTCATCGCCGAATTGTCGTGCGCAATTTAACTCCTGTCTTCCCCGGAAACAATCGCAATCCGCCATCCACCCTCGTTACTGATGGGCCACTGGCCGACTGAATACCACCAGCTGCTGGTGCCCCGGTTCACCCAGCAACCCCGCGCCCTGGTCGGCAAACAGCGCCAGTAATTCGTCATCCGAAATGCTTGGCACCGGCGGAACGTCGCCCGTCGTCACCGCCGGATAAAACTTTACGACGGCGTGGACTGGCGCCACCGAGACCGCCATGGGCGCGGGCACCGGCCGCTCGAGCTGGGACCAAATCAATACCACCCCCGTCACCAACGCCGGTACCGCCGCCAGCGCTCCCCGGCGGATGACCCGGCCGCGCTTACGCCGATGCATTGCCGCCAGCCCGCCAGCCAGAGAGTTTTCGCGAAGACTTTGTAGTTCCTCGTCGTCGAAAATCTCCCTCGGATATTCTTCCTGGTTGGGGCGTTTCATGATTGATTGAGTTTCCTGAGCACGCGCTCGCGCAACTCCTTGCGCAGGCGCAGCAGCCGCGATTCCACGGCCTTGGCCGTCAGCTCGAATTGGATGGAAAGTTCGTTCACCGTCGCGCCAGCCAGGTATTTCCCCTGCAGCAGCGCGCGATCCCCCGCGTCAAATTCGGCGAGGCATTCCTCAATCACCGTCGTCAGGCGCAGATCCTCGGCGGCTGGCGCGGGAGCCGCCTCGGCGCGTTTGAAAAAGGCAAAGTTCTGAAGCACCGCGGCATAGCGCGACCGCTTGCGGCCCGCATCCCGCGCCGCATTGCGCGCCACCGCCCGCAGCCAGTTCCAAAAGGCCGCTTCGTCCGCAAAAGGCCGCGCATGGCGGGCCACCCGCAACAACGTCTCCTGCAACGCCTCCCGCGCCTCGTGCTCCTGGCCGCGTGCTACCACCAGTAGGAATTGATAAAGCCGGTCGAAGTATTGCGCGTGAAATTCGCGGAATGCCGCTTCGTCCCCCGCCGCCAATTGGCGCGTCAACTCCACAATTCCCACGGGCACGGCCTTCGTTGGCATGGCAGTCCCGTCCAAAGGTTGCGCGTTCGTCAAACCCAGGGAAAATTGAAGGTGGTGGGTGGTGGATTTGGTCACCGTAGGGTGGGTGGCGGGGGTGTTGGCGGCACGGCGCTCGCCTTGGAGTTAAAGTCGCGCAGGCGCTTCGTCAACTCGTCCAATTGCTTTTGAATCTCCTGCATTTGTTGAATCTGTTCGGCGCCGTCGGCACCGTTGGCCCATTGGAATCCTGACAGACTTGCACTGTTCTTTAATTGCGTCTGCAATTCCGCAATTTTCTTTTGCACCTGCTCGTTAGCGTTGGAGTCTGACGTGGGCAGCGTGGTGGCCCATGCAAGCGCTGCAGCCGCTGGGTCCGAATTCGCCCAACGCGAGGCAATTTGTGCGTAATTATCCGCAAAGGGAGCCCTGCTTGGCGTCGGCATCGTCAACGCCTGAACTACCTGCCCCGCCACTTGCATCGCCTGATGCGATCCGGTCACCACCAGCAAATTCGCGCCTCTATGAAATTGGTAGTGCGGCTGCGTCGCATCGGAAAAAGCGGGATCGAGATCCGTCAGAGTTTTGAAAATAATATCCGTCACCGAGGCCAATTTTTCCTGAATCGCCTTGTCCTCGGCTTTCCCATCCGGATTGAGATAATTCGTCAAATTAAACACCGCCACTTCCCGGCTTTGGGCCTGCGCGAACACCAAGGTCCAACTTTGACCGCCACCTGGATTGTCCGCCTCCACTGCACCCGCCGTGCAGTTGGAAATGGCCTGGCAGATGGCCCCGATTTCGAACTCCGGTTGGCGCAGGATCAAGTCTCCCACCTTGACGTTCGCCACCCCCGGTCCCAGCGCCAGACTAAATAAGGCGTTCTGCTTCTTCAGGTATTCCATAATTGCCCCGATGGTGGCGTCCCTGGTTGGCTTGCCGCCTTCCATAATAACCCCATTGCGAATTTCCAGCGTAAATGACCCCGCCTTGGGCAAATTCATTTCCGCCGGGATCTTGACCATATCCAATCTTTGCGTTTCCTTCCTTTGCTGCTCGGTGAGCGTTGAACTGGTCGATCCAACCGGCGCCGGCGCCGCGTCGGCGGCAATGGCGTGCTGGGGCATGGGCAGGCCCAGTGCCGCGAGGGTCAGGATAATGAGCAAGCTTTGGCAGGATTTCATGGCGTTTGATGAATGGAGTTCGATGGTTTCATCCCTAACACGCCTGCCACCCGTCAAATCCCGCAAAAATCTCCTGGCTTTTCGCTTTAATTTCACATCGGCCGCATTTTTCTTAATTCTTAATTCTTAATTCTTAATTCTTAATTCTTAATTCTTAATTCTT
>CAZLPS010000172.1:0-5904 GCA_964561455.1 uncultured Opitutales bacterium | reverse complement strand
GCGGCGGAGCGCTATGCGAAATTCCGGCCGTATTTTCATCCGGGGGTGATGGCGCGGCTGGTGGAATTCACGGAATGCCCGAAGTTTGGGGCCGCGCTGGATGTCGGTTGCGGAACGGGACTATCCACCCGGGCGCTGGCGGACGTCGCAGGGTGGGTGGCCGGGGTGGATAAGAACCCGGAGATGCTCGCCCATGCGCCGGCGCTGCCCAATGTCGTGTACCAAGTGGCCTCGGCCGAATCTCTGCCCTTTCCGCCTTCTTCCTTCGACCTCGTCACCGTCGGCCAGGGATTTCACTGGTTTGAGCAGGATAAATTTTTGCGCGAGGCCCACCGGGTGCTCAAGCCGCGGAGCTGGCTGATGATCTATAATAACATCTTTCTGAGCGAAATGCGCGGGGTGCCGGAATTCAAATTTTGGATGGGGGAATATTTTCTCAAGAAATACCTGACGCCTTCCCGCAAGCGGAGGAAACTCACCGCGGAATATGCCGATGAATTCGGCTTCGTTCTGGCCGGGGCGGAAAACGTCCCCAACGACGTGACCATGACGCAAGAACAGTTGACGGGCTTTTTCCTGTCGCAAAGCAATGTCATTGCCTTTGTCGAGCACGGGACGGAATCCATTGACGACGTTGCGGCGGGAATAGACCAAGGCATTGCGAAATATTTTACTGAGCCCGTTCGGACGATGCAGTTTGTGAGCGATATTTGGTATTTGCAGAGGGGGAGGTGAGGGCCAAGCGCCACTTGCAAGGCTCCATACCACCAGAGAAAATCGGCTATCGGTTAGGGGATTTCCGAGCGGCGATTATCCAAACTCCCGTACTCGGGCCTTCAAAACCGCCACATTCTCGAGGGCGTAGCCTTTATCCAAGTGTGCGGGCTGACCGTCTTTAATCCAAAGTGCCTCACCCCAGCCACCCAACGCCCCGCCAAACACCCGGCTCGAAAATTCCTGGTCGATAAAGTCTATGTCGACGACCAAGACCGAAATTGTTGCAGTTTGGGTCTGGGCCAGTTCATGGCAGAGCAGCTGGTAGGAAACGACCGCCGGGCCGCTCCAGGCTGCGAATACGAACAGTACGCCCCGATTGACCGTCGAGATTTCAAAGTCATCAGGCGATATTATCCGGAATTGGGCCTCAGGCAGTTTACCGGAGTATTTTTTTATCGATTGTTCGAAAGACATTCGTTGGGGAGGAGGTTTCAAATCGATGGATTACGGCGCCTTTGGCCGACTGATTGCGCCCAGTTGGATTGCTCCATTAGAACTCAAAATCTTTGGCTAGCGCATCCCAATTCAGTTTCAATAAGTTGGCTTTTGCTCCGGGCCAAGGATTATATCCCGCTGGTCTTGATGCCAGACAATAATCTGACATTACGGCAAGCCCGCCACGCAATCCGGGCAGGAAACTCCCTTAACGTAGCTGGCCGACTGCTGTTGCGCTGGCGAAAGCACGGCGCGGCAGTTGAAACACTCCACATACCCGGCGGCGGTGAGCGCCGGGGTCAGGGCGACGCGGCGGTCGAACACGAAGCAGTTGCCGCGGTAATGGGCGCCGCCGACTTCCTCGAAGTATTTGAGGATGCCGCCGTCGAGCTGGTAGACATGTGCGTAACCCTGCCCGGCCATATAGAGTGCGGCTTTTTCACAGCGGATGCCGCCCGTGCAAAAGGTCACCACAGTTTTATCTTTGAGTTGGGGATCAAGTTTGGCCAACTGTTGCGGAAATTCGCCAAAGGACTTGAGAGATGGCGTGAGGGCGTTTTCGAAACTGCCGATTTCAACTTCAAAACCATTGCGGGTGTCGAGCAGGGCGATCTCGCGCCCGTCGTCGTCGCGGCCCTGGTCAAGCCAGCTTTTCAATGTGGCGGGGGCGACCGACGGGGCACGTTGGTCCATTGGGCGGATCATGGGCTGCCGCATGGCGATGATCTCGCTTTTGATTTTCACCAACATCCGGTTGAAAGGCTGATCGTCCGACCAGGATTCCTTTACCGGGAGCCCGGCAAACCGAGGGTCGGCCGCCAGCCATGCCAGCACGCCGCGCACACCGGCTTCCGTTCCGGCGAGAAACAAGTTGATGCCCTCCGGCGCCAGCAGAATTGTGCCCTTGAGCTTGGCTGCGCCACAACGCTGGCGCAATTCCGCCTGCAAACTCTCCGGCGCTTCGAGGGCGACGAATTTATAGGCGGAAATGTTGAGGAAAGGCATGGGCGAAAGACCGGAGGGAAACTAACCCCCTCTCCCAAATGCTCGCAACCCCCAAAAGCAAATCTTCATGAGTTAGGTCCCTGAAAACAGCCAATTCATTGAACATCGCCGCCCCCCGATTTTTCGGCGTGCCAGGCACCCCGCTTTCTGCTCTAATCACCGGTTTTACACCTTTTCACCCATGAATCCGGTCCTCAAATTGTTGCTCGATGGCGAGGCGCTCAGCACTGCCCAAATGGCGGAAGTGCTGCGCATGGACGTGGCTGGAATCGAAAAGGAGCTGGCCGGGCTCAAGACCCAGGGGATTCTGTTGGGCTGGCGGCCGGTGCTGAATCCCGATTATCTTTCCGAAAACCAGGTTTTTGCCGTTATTGAAGTCAAGATCAGCCCGGAGCGTGAAGGCGGCTTCGACAAGCTGGCCACCCGCATCGCGAAGTTTGAACAGGTTCGGTCCTGCTATTTGATGTCCGGCGCCTATGACCTCATGGTCATTGTCAGCGCGCACAATTTGCGCGAGATTGCCGCCTTTGTGTTCGAGCGGCTGGCCACCCTGCACGGTGTTGTTTCAACGGCGACGCACTTCATGTTGCGCGCCTACAAGGAGCAGGGTTACCTCCTCGCCCGGGAACACGCACCGGCAGACAAACCGGCCGTGAGCGCGTAAGACGCGTACCGGCCGACTGTTTCTTGGGCCACAAGTATGGTCCCATTTTCGTGTTGGTTGGTGTGTTGCTTTTCATCCTTCATCCCTCATCCTTCATCCTTCCCATGCCTGACGACTCCCAGCGTTTCGTGGCCAAGCACGTGGCGACATTGCCCCGATCAGGCATTCGCGATTTCTTCGCGGTGGTCGCGCAGATGCCGGACGCCATTTCGCTCGGCATCGGCGAGCCGGACTTCGTCACCCCCTGGCACATTCGGGAAGCCGCCATTTACGCCCTTGAACAGGGGAAGACGCACTATACGGACAACCGCGGCCTCATCGCGCTGCGCAAGGCCATTTCGCCGTATATTGAAAAACATTTCGGCCTGTCTTACCGCCCGGACGACGAAATCCTGACCACCGTCGGCGTCTCTGAAGCGCTCGACATCGCGCTGCGCGCGCTCGTCAATCCCGGCGACAAGGTGATGTACCACGAGCCGTGTTACGTCTCCTATTCGCCCAGCGTGACGCTGGTTCACGGCCAGGCCATCCCCGTGGCGACGTCGGCCAAAGACCAATTTGCCCTGGACCCCGACGCCCTCATTGCCGCCTGGCAGCCGGGTTGCAAAGTGCTCATTCTGAATTTTCCGACGAATCCGACCGGAGGCGTCGCCGACCGCCCGCGTCTTGAGCGGATTGCGAAATTCGCCATCGAAAAGGATCTGGTCGTGTTGAGTGACGAGATCTACGCCGAGCTGACCTATGACGGCAACCACGTCTCCATCGCCACCCTGCCCGGGATGCGCGAGCGCACGATTTTCCTGCACGGCATGTCGAAAGCCTTCGCAATGACGGGCTTCCGCCTCGGGTTTGCCTGCGGGCCGGCGGCGCTGATTGAGGCGATGATGAAGGTCCACCAGTATTGCATGATGTGCGCGCCGATCCTTTCGCAAATGGCCGCCATCGAGGCCCTGCGCCATGGCTGGGACGACGTTTTGCGCATGCGGGACAAATACCAGCAGCGCCGCGACTATATCGTGGCCCGCTTCAATGAACTCGGCCTGCCCTGTCATTCGCCCCGCGGAGCGTTCTACGCCTTCCCGAGCGTGCAGAACTTTGGTCTGCCTTCCATGGATTTTGCCAAGCGCCTGCTGCACGAGCAAAAAGTCGCCATGGTGCCGGGTACGGCTTTCGGCCCGGGCGGCGCCGGCTTCGTGCGCGCCAGTTTTTCCACCGGCTACGACCAAATCATCCAGGCCTGCGACCGCATCGGAAAATTCCTCGATACCCTAAAGGCGGAAAAATAGCCATCGTTGCCAGTTGCAGGTTGCGTCTGGCCGTTTAAGCTTTCGGTGATTCGCGGGTATTTGTGGTTTCAACGCCAAACTCGAAACCCAAAACTCAAGACCCGAAACAATTTTTGACCGTTGATTGGGGTTTTAACTCAAAACCCGAAACTCGAAACTCCAAACAATTTATTATGACCATTTCCCGATCCGTCGCCCTCGTGGGCCGCCCCAATGTGGGCAAAAGCCGTTTGTTCAACCGGCTGACGGGCCGCCGCATCTCCATTGTCCTCGACCAGCCCGGCGTGACGCGCGATTTGATCACCGCCCAGGTGCCGTCCAATAACGGTGGCTACTTGCTCATGGATACCGGGGGCATCGGCCTGACCCCCGGCGATTCGTCGGCGGCCATCATTGCTGCGACCGAGGAGCAGGTGGATTTCGCCCTCGCGGCGGCCGGGTTGGTACTCTTCATCGTGGATGCCCGCGCGGGCCGCACCGCCGGGGATGAGCGCATTGCCGAGCGTCTGCGCGCCTTTCGCAAGCCCGCCATCATCGTCGCCAACAAGGCGGACAATCCGGCCCTCGAAACCGAGGCGCAGGCGGAGTTTGGCGGCATGGGCTTTGGGGAAATTGTCACCGTCTCGGCGGAGCACGGACACAACATGGACGAACTGCAGGAGCGCATCATGCAGGTTATCGGCCAGGAGCCGAAGGTGGAAACACCCGTGGACGCCGCCGAGGAGCGCATCAAGTTCGCCCTCATCGGCCGACCCAACGTGGGCAAGTCCTCGCTCGGCAACGCGCTCTTGAGCGACAAACGCCTGATTGTGAACGAAATACCCGGCACCACGCGCGACTCGATCGCGATTGAGTTCGATTATATGTTGCCCGACGGCAAGAAGCAGCCCTTTACCCTCCACGACACCGCAGGCCTGCGCCCCAAGCCGGCCGTCAAGACCCCAGTCGAATTCTTTTCCCAAAACCGCTCGCGTGAGGCCATTGCGGACAGCGACGTGGTCTTCCTGGTGATTGACTCGCTCGAGGGCGTGACCAAGCAGGACAAGGTGCTCGCCGGCCATGTGCTGGCGGAGGGACGCGGGTTGGTCATTGTGGTCAATAAGTGGGACATTGCCCAAAAACGCTTTGAGAAGAAACCCATCGAGGGCTACGCGAATGTGGCGGAATTCAAAATCGCCTTCCACAAGGCGATCGAGCGGCAGTTGTTCTTCATGCCGAATTCGCCGATTCTCTTTACCTCGGCGCACGAGGGCACGGGCGTGACGGATATTTTGAAGGAAGCGCGCACGGTGTTCACAACGATGCGCAAGCCACTGCCCACCGGGCCGGTCAACCGCATGCTGCAATCATTCATCGAGGCGAATCCGCCGAAATTCGTCGGCGCGCGGCGGTTCAAATGCTATTACGCGGTGCAAGTGGCGCGCCAGCCGTTCGTGCTGCGCCTCTATTGCAACCACGCGGAAAAGTTGGATGACAGCTACGCCCGCCACTTGGCGGCTGGCCTGCAAACGGCCTTTAAGCTCAATGGCTGCCCGATTCGGTTCGACCTGGTGGGCAAACCCCCGCGCGAAAAGGGCTCCGCCCGCCCCATGGGTAAGTCGGCCCGTGAAAATGCGCCGAAGTACATTCGCGGTCGGGCTGCCACGCCGCACACGAAGGGCAAGCATCCGTTTGCGAAGAAGCCGTTGCCGCGGATTTCGGAGGGTTAGGGCATTTTCGATTTGCTTGGATGCAATT
>CAZLPS010000171.1:0-5904 GCA_964561455.1 uncultured Opitutales bacterium | reverse complement strand
TATTTTGTCAGCTATCCCGCCCATGCCGTGCATCCGACGAAGAAAGTAGGATTTAAGGATGCCCAAGTGCTCGAGCTCGGCACGCCCGAGACCGCCAACCGCCGCAAGCTTTGCAAGCTGCTGGTGCCGGGGCTGGTGGATTCCTGCCAACTGGTGCTCGGGGTGACGCTGATGGAGTCTGGCAGCGTCTGGAACACGATGCCCTGCCATACGCATGAGCGCCGTTCGGAGGTGTACCTTTATTTCGACGTTCCCGCCAAGGCCTTTGTCACCCACTACCTCGGCCGTCCGGATGAAACGCGGCATTTGATCGTCCGCGACCGCGAAGCCGCGCTCTCGCCGAGTTGGTCCATCCACTCCGGCTCGGGAACCTGTGCTTATGGGTTTGTGTGGTGCATGGGTGGCGAAAACCAGGAATTCACGGACATGGACGCCGTGGCGATGGAGGATTTACGATGAGCAACAAACCCAAAGTTCTGGACACTTTCCGTCTTAATGGCCGCGTGGCAATTGTCACCGGTGCATCCCGCGGGCTGGGGGAGTCCCTCGCCCTCGCCCTGGCGGAAGCCGGCGCGAAAGTCGCCCTCGCCGCTCGCAGCGACCTCGAGGGCGTCGCCAAAAAGATCCGCGATGCCGGCGGCGAATGCGAATGCTTCCCGACCGACCTGGCCGACCGCGCGGCGCCGAAGAAATTGTTGGACGCCGTGGACCAGCGCTTTGGCGGCGCTGACATTCTCGTCAACAACGCCGGCATCATTCGCCGCAACAATATCTTGGATTACACGGACGAAGATTGGGATGCAGTCATGGAAGTGAACATCCGCGCGGCGTTTATTCTCAGCCGCGACTTCGCGAAAAGACTTGCCGCCCGCAAAGCGCCGGGTCGGATTATCAATATCGCGTCCATGCTGTCGTTTCAGGGCGGAATCCGCGTCGTCGCCTATGCGGCGGCGAAGAGCGCCATTGCCGGGCTGACCCGCGCCATGGCCAACGAACTCGCCCCCATGGGCATTTGCGTCAACGCCATCGCCCCGGGTTACATGGCCACCGACAACACCGCCCTCCTGCGCGCCGACCCCGTCCGCAACAAGGCAATCTTGGAGCGCATCCCCGCCGGACGCTGGGGGGAGCCCACCGACCTTAATGGCGCGGCCGTATTTCTCGCCTCGGACGCCGCGGCCTATGTCCACGGCATCATCCTTCCCGTGGACGGCGCATGGCTCACGAGGTGATCATTGCATTTTCCCAAATCTCAAATTGCTAATTTCTTGGCCGTTTCCCGACTCCCAGCTTCTGACTAACTAGAAACTAGAAACTAAATCACTCTGTTCCCCTCCGGCCTTTTTTCTTAATTCTTAATTCAAACTTCTTAATTCTCATGCGCCTACCCCCCATGAAAAAAATTCTCTTGCTCCCGGCGCTGCTGTTGGCGGTGCTGCCCACGTTTGGCGCGAAAGTGGTGGTGACGGTGGTCAACGACTCTGGACTCGCCCGCCCGGCGGAAACCATCGCGGTTCCCTTTATTCAAATTGTCCAGTTGCTGGATCCGGCGAACGCCAATGCGCGGATGTGGGTTACCCGCAACCCGCCCCCCAAGGTTCGATTCGACAATCTTATTGTCCGTGACGCTGCCGGAAAGGAAATTCCCTCACAAGTGACAAACCTCGAAACCAAGGGCGGCCGCAACTGGATTTATAATGACCTGCTCTTCCAGCACGACTTTGCCCAGGGTGAAAAGTCGGTGACCTTTACGGTTGAAGCCATTGACGGCACCGTACCACCGTATCCGCCGAAAGTTTACGCCCGCTTTGCCCCCGACCGGCTGGACGACTTTGCCTGGGAAAATGATTTGATTGCCCACCGCATTTATGGCCCCGGCCTCGAGCTGCCCAGCGCCGGTCCCGACCTCATGCCCGTCGGCGGCAGCGGGGTGGACGTATGGAGCAAACGCTTTTCCTATTTCGTCATTGATCGCTGGTATGCCAAGGGTCACAACCCCCTGCACACCGACACCGGCGAGGGCCTCGACATGTATGAAACCGGCCAGGCCCGCGGCGACGGCGGCACAGGAATTTGGGACGACGCAAGCAAAACGCTTTATGTCTCGCACGATTTCCGCACCCAACGGCTGCTCGCCAATGGACCGATTCGCGTGGTTTTTGAGCTGGGCTATGAAGCTTGGGACGCACCCAACGGCGCGAAAGTCACCGAGGTCAAGCGCTATACGATGGATGCGGGGCATTATCTTGACCAGGTCGAAAGCACCTTCACCGTCTCCGGAGCCGAAGAAGTCACGGTGGGAATCGGTTTGACCGAGCACACGACGCCCAGTGACGGCGCCCAAGTCGCGCCGTCCAACAATGAGCAGAATCTGTGGGAAAGTGTCTGGGAAACTTACCGGGCCAATGGCCAGTTTGGCGTCGGTGTGGTGCTTGCGCCGGACGCCAAATTCACCGGCTTTGCCAAGTCCCAGAAAAACGAGCCGGCGTCGCGCGGATTGCGCCCCGATGATTTGGCGCTGGTCAAGGTCAAGAATGGCGAGACCATTCGATTCTATGCGGGCGCGGCCTGGGAGCATCTGGGAAATGTCAAAACCGCTGATCAATGGGCGGCTTACCTGGCGGCGTGGGCGGCGCGCCTGCGGGCACCGGTGAAGGTCAGCGTGGCGCTGGACGGCGCGCAATAAACTTTTTCGCGAGTAGGTTTACCCCAACCATCCCCAGGTGCATGAAATTTCCCCCCGCGAATAATCGTGGCAATGGGCGGAAGGCATGGCCGGTGCCGCTGTGCTGGCTGGCGTTAACGCTGGCCGGGTGCGCCGTGGGGCCGTCGGCGGGGCCGGGCGAGCCGGCAATGGCGGTGGCCTTGCCGTTAAAATTTCAAGATGCCACGCCGCTCGAGTGGTCGAAACGGATGGCCCAATCGGAAATGGCGCGCCTCCCGGCCAAACCCGGTTGGGATTACACCAACAGTTTATTCGCCCTGTCCCTGCTCAAACTGGATGAGCGCACCGGGGAGGTTGCGGGTGCCGCTTACGCAAAGACGGTGGTATTGGAAAGCATTGGCCCTGCTGGCGCCATCAGCGCCCTTTATAAGCCGGCGGAATACCAGCTCGATGGCATTGCGCCGGGTAAAGTCGTGCTCGCGTTCTATGAAAAGAATCCCGAGCCGCGCCTGCTCACGGCGTTAAAAACTTTGCGCCAGCAACTGGCCACCCAGCCGCGCACGGCGAGCGGCGGCTTCTGGCACAAACAAATATACCCGGAGCAAATGTGGCTCGACGGCATCTTCATGGCCGCCCCATTCTACGCGCAATATGGCAGGATGTTTGACGAGCCGGCGGACTTCGATGATGCGGCGAAGCAAATCCTCTTGGTGGGCGAACACGCCTATGACCCGAAGACGGGGTTGTTCTACCATGGCTGGGATGAAAGCAAGGCGCAGCCCTGGGCGAACAAGGAAACCGGGCTCTCGTCCAGTTTTTGGGGCCGGGCCGTTGGCTGGTATGCGATGGGCATGGTGGACACGCTCGATTTCCTTCCGGCAAATCATCCCCAGCGCGCGAAAATCATTGAGCTGTTCGGCCGGCTCGCCGCCGGCGTGGCCCGCTGGCAGGATGCCAAAACCGGACTATGGTGGCAGGTGCTGGACCAGGGCTCGCGTGAAGGCAATTACCTCGAAGCGACCGTCTCGTGCCAGTTCGTGTGCGCGCTGGCGAAGGCCGTCAACCATGGGTACATTTCGCGCGAAAAATATCTCGACGTTATCGTGCGCGGTTATGCCGGCATCGTGCGCGACTTGATTATCACCGACACCAATGGCCGCCTGACGCTGACCAAATGCTGCTCGGTCGCCGGCCTCGGGCCCGGGGACAAGCGGAACGGCTCTTACGCCTATTACCTGAGCGAGCCAGTCGTAAACAACGACCTCAAAGGCATTGGCCCCTTTATTTTGGCTGGATTGGAACTGGACCGGCTGGCGGGCAATTCGCCCGGCTTTCCGCTCGCGGCAAAATAACCCCCAACCCCCATGTCATCCCGATTTTCCCGTCTGGCATTCGCCAGCATCGCCGCCGGGCTGATGGCTGCCTGCGCGACTGCGCCGGGCGATTTGCCGGTGTCCACCGCTCCGGATCTTTCGCCGGCGGAAGTTGCCAAAATGGGCTGGGATGCCTACCCCATCGTGCTTTCCCACATCAAAGCGCCCAAGTTTGCCAATAGAAATTTCCCCATCACGGATTACGGTGCGAAGGACGACGGAGACTTTGATTGTACGGAGGCCATTCGCCAGGCCATCGTGGCGTGCAACAAGGCCGGCGGCGGCCACGTCATCATCCCGGATGGAACCTGGCTTACCGGCGGCATTCGCCTGTTGAGCAACGTGGACCTGCATTTGGCGGACAAGGCCATCCTGCAATTCGTCCCGGACCTGAGCGAATATCCCCAGGTTACGATTCGCTACGAGGGAGTGGAGCAGCAAAACTGCGCGCCGCCCATTTACGCCCTGGATCAAGAAAATATTGGCGTCACGGGCAAGGGCGTCATTGACGGTGGCGGCGAAAACAACTGGCAAACGGTTCTCCGCCCGGCGGGTCAACAACGCCCCAATTTCGTGGTGCCCTTTCACTGTAAGAATGTCCTCATCGAAGGCCTGACGGTCAATAACTCCCCCATGTGGGAAATCAATCCGGTGTACTGCACCAATGTCATCGTGCGGAACCTGAATATTGACAGCCATCAGGCCAACAACGACGGCTGCGACCCCGATTCCTGCAAATATGTGCTCATTGACGGCTGCACCTTTAACACCGGCGACGATTGCATCGCCATCAAATGTGGCAAGGATGACGACGGCCGCCGCGTCAATATTCCGACGGAATTCGTCGTCGTGCGCAACAGCACGATGAAGGACGGTCACGGCGGCGTCACCCTCGGCAGCGAATGCACCCCGGCCATCCGCAACGTCTTCATCGAAAACTGCCACATGGACAGCCCGAACCTCAACGCCTTCATTCGCTTCAAGGACAGCCCATCGCGCGGCGGCATCATCGAGAATATTTATATGCGCAACGTGGACGTGGGCAGTGTCGCCAAGGGCAATTCCAACGCGGGGATCCTCATTCAATACCTGTATCAATCGTCGGCGGGGGATTACATTCCCGTTTTGCGGAATGTGGCCATTACGAATGTAAAAGGCGCGAACATTCCCAAGCTCGTCCTCCTGCAAGCCGGCGTCACCGCCGATATCCATGACATTCTCGTCAAAGATTGCGCGTTCACCGGGCCAAATCCGACGGAGCTCGACCTGAATCCGGGTAAAATCAAGTTTTCGAATGTCACCATTACGGTCCCCGGCGCCGCCGACAATGTGCCCGCGGCCGCCACGCCGGGCAATTAATTTATTCTTTGTATGATTCTTTTGATCTGCATTGAAACCGTCGGGATTCTCGGGCGCGGGCGCAGCAAGACTGCGCCCCTACATCGGACAGGTCGGACAAGTCAGAGGGGCTGGAAATGCGCCGAACGCTTTGACGTAGGGGCGCAGTCTCGCTGCGCCCTTCTGGGTTCCAAACCCAAAACCAAGACGTTACCTCGTGCCATTCCCGGCTTGCTATTAGGCGGCCTGCTGCTGGCAGGCTGCGCGGGAATCATGCCGGGGGGCGGGCCGGCCGCGAGTTGGTCCGACGTCCCGGCCATCCTTGCGCGGATCCACGCGCCGGAATTCCCGGCGAGGAATTTCCCCATCACCGATTACGGCGCCAAATCGGGTGGCGCCATTGATTGCACCGAGGCCATCCGCCAGGCTATTGCCGCCTGTCATGCCGCTGGTGGCGGGCACGTTGTCGTGCCGGATGGCGTCTTTCTCACCGGCGCGATTAATTTGCTCAGCAACGTGGATTTGCAT
>CAZLPS010000170.1:0-5921 GCA_964561455.1 uncultured Opitutales bacterium | reverse complement strand
GAGACAGGAGACAGGAGACAGGAGACAGGAGACAGGAGACAGGAGACAGGAGACAAAACATTCAAATTTCAAATTTCAAATTTTCATGCAATGGATTTCTGCTGCAAGAGATTTTTATAATGCAAGGATGAAGATGAAAACACGGTCATGAGCACTCCAAAACCCATATCGTCGGAACCGTCTCGTAGCGCCGGGGGCGGGGGGCGGGCGCGGTTTGCGACGACGCGGTGGACGATGGTGCTGGCGGCGAGGCGGAGTTCGTCACCGGAGGCGACGAAGGCGCTGGAGGAATTGTGCCGGGCGTATTGGTACCCGTTGTACGCCTATGCGCGGCGGCGGGGGTGCGCGAAGGAGGACGCGGAAGATTTGACACAGGCGTTTTTTGCGCGGCTGCTGGAGAAAGATTTCCTGCGGGCGGCATCACGGGAGAAGGGGCGGTTTCGGACGTTTATGCTGGTGGCGTGCCAGCGGTTCATGGCAAATGAATGGGACCGGGCGCGGGCGCTCAAGCGCGGGGGCGGTCAGACGATTCTATCCCTGAATCTGGCGACGGCGGAACGGCGATATCATGACGAGCCGGCGGACCCGCTGAGCGCGGATAAAATTTTCGAGCGGCGGTGGGCGCTGACGCTGATTGAAAAAACGATGTCGCGGCTGAAGACGGAATACACCGCTGCGGGCAAGGGGGAGGATTTCGCGCAATTGAAGACATTTCTAACCGCGGACAGCGGGGAGATCCCGTACGTGCAACTGGCGGCGGAGCTGAAGCAGAATGAAGGGGCGCTGCGGGTGGCGGTGCACCGGTTGCGGAAGCGGTTCCGGGAGTTGTTTAGACAAGAGGTGGCGCAGACGGTGTCGGACCCGGGGGAGATTGAGGCGGAGTTAAGGCATTTGCTATCCGCATTGGGAGGATGACGGCAGGTAGGGCGGGGCCTCCGGACCCGCCTAGCTTTTGCACCCATTACGTTGCTTGGTTTCCATTCCTTTATTCGGGTCCTTTCGTGGATTTAGTGGTTCCCTATTTCATCAATCACACGCTAGGCGGGTCCGGAGGCCCCGCCCTACCAGCGTGATGCCACCGCAAAATAATTCGAGGGAAGGGGAGGGCTTTCAGCGTCTTAAAGGACAAACCACCCTTATGAAGACTCTATCTCTCGCATGGCAACTTTTGGGCGCATTTTTTCTGACGGCCGGGTTTGGCTTGGCAGCGACGACACCGGATTCGCCGGCGCCGTCCGCGACGGCGAGCCCGGCAACGGCCGGCGACAAGATTAACGTGGGGGTCATCTATGCCGAAGGCGCCCAGGGCAACGATAACGATGATTATCGGGAAAAAGCCATGGCATTGCCGGCCGACACGACTGCGATCGAGGCGGTAAATCGGATGGGGCTGGGTGGGCGGCTGACTCATTCGGCGCGGCTGATAATATGGCCGAATCCGGCGCCAAAGAACAAAGACGACGCAGATCCGGCGATCGTGGAGGTGGGGGCCGTATGGGACAAGAAGGACAAGGACGTGGTTTTGGTCGGCGGGGTGGATGGCGAGCTGGTGCGGATCAAAATCACCTATGGCGACTTCGATTTTACGGGCGGAAACCTGAACAGTTTTCTGGACAAATTGAGGGAGCAATTCGGGGTGGACTGGCATGGGGTGGTGGTGATTCCTCCGGAGTTGCGCAATGTCCGGGTGCCGGAATTTCGCAAGGAGGCGGAAGGCGGGGTCTATGACTTGAGCACCAATCCCAAAGAGGTAATCGCCCTTTACAACTCAATTGCCAAACGGATACCCGCCATGGGTCAGTGGAGTTGGGAGGGGAGCATTTATCAGCCGCAGTTTGCGATGCTGGTGGCGGACAAGAGCGCCGTGGCGCCGGCGGCGACACTCATGGTAAAAGCGATGCCCATCGCGGGCCTGCCGGTAAAGAAATGGGAAGAATTGCAACATAGCATTAGGAATGCAGGCGATGAGGCTGACGCCTACCTCCAAGATAAATCGGCCACCGGGCCGAATATGGAGGGAAGGATTTCCATTCAAGCGGCATCAAAAATCCTCGTCATAATCGGCACTCCCGCCTATATTCAAATGGTGGAGTCCATTGTAGAGGCATTCGAAAAGAACCAGGAAGTGGAGAATAATCCGCCGGCGCCGGGAACAGCGCCGGGTAAAACGCCAACCCAACCGTGATGATTCATGAGCCACGCGAGAACCGAGACTACAGTACGCCTCCGAAGTTTTCTGGCCATGACTTTGCCTGAAGACGCCGCGGTGGCTCGTTTACGGGCGGTGGCGGCAAAGTCGGCGGAAGGGAGATGGGAGGAGGTGGGGGTCTTGACGCGGGCGGTGCGGGCGGGGGATGCGAGGGCGTTTGCGCGGTTTTATGATTTGCATGGGTTTCGCGTTTATAAACATCTGCTGGTGCTCGCGAAGGGGGACGAGAATGTCGCGCGGGAGATTTTTCAGACGGTGGCGATCAAGCTGGCGAAGAAGATGGAGATTTTTGACGAGGAGCGGGCGCTGCGGGCATGGCTGCAAAGCGTGGCGCGAAACGCTTTTATTGATTTATGCCGGACGCGGAAGCGCGAGGCGAAGCTGGTGCCGATGGATGAGATCGAGGTGGCGCTGGAGCCGGGGACGGGCTCGCCAGACCGGCTGCGCGAGGGGTTAAACCGCGCATTGGCGGAGTGCGCGCCGGAGGAGCGCGAATGGCTGAACGCGATTTACGTGGACGGAAAGTCCGTGGGGGAAGTGGCCGCGCAATCGGGGCAAAGTTACAAGGCGCTGGAATCGCGCCTGGCGCGACTGCGGCTGAAGGTGCGGAAGAATCTCCTAACTCAATTGCGCCATGAATAAAAAATTTGATTCGGATCGCGAGGACGCCCTGCTGGATGCCATCCTGGGCGGCGAGGCGTGGTTGGAAGCGGAGGTCGCCGGCAGGCGCGCGGCCCTGGCGGAATTTCGCGCGCGGCAGCGGCGGCGCAAGGTGCGACTATGGCTGGCGCAGGCGGCGGCGGTGCTGCTGTTGGCGGCGGGTGTTTTTGGGTGGCCAAAGCTGGCGAAGGTCGCGCCGTCGGCCCCGGTGGCAACGGTGGCGGTGAATAAACCGGCGATGCCGGCTTCGATTGGATCGAAAATCATGCCAGCGGCAAACACACCAGCGGCGGATTTGGCTGTCGTCCCGGCAAATGGATTACCCGTGAAACCGGAAAGTGGGGCCGCGGCGGCGCCGGATAAAGGACCGCAGTATATTAGCGAGGAGGAACTGCTGGCGATGTTTCCGAAGGGGAGCTGCACGATTGCGGAAGTGAACGGGCAGAAGGAGTTGATTTTCTTCGATCAGAAAGTGGAGAAGGAGGGGGCGGTGTATAAGGGGGGGTGGAATTGAGAATTAAGAATTTGGAATTTGGAATTTGGAATTTGGAATTTGGGGACGGGAAGGATGGGAACGCAAAAGAGGAGAATAGGAAGGAAATACGGTGGGAATGGGGCGGAGTCGCGGCAGGTGCCGGTGCACTGGTGCGGTAGAGACGATGTTCCTCCGCCCTTTCAGGGCGGGTGGCTTTTTTTTGGATCGGCACCCAGGGTATCTCCCGCCTCGCGGGAGATACCCTGGGTTTGGCTCCGTCGCCCCTTCGGGGCGACGATCGGAGAACTGACCCCTGGCGGCGATCGGAGAACTGACCCTTGGCGACGGTCGAAGAGTTGATGCTTTGCGACGACCGGAGAGCTGACCCTTGGCGACGCCGGGGGACGGATCACAGGCGAAACCGGAGAACTGACGCCAGGCAAACCAAATAATCTGGCGAGATAATCCCGGAGCCTTAGCGTATGGGGACTTAAAAATAATTCCTTGACGGGCAGAGAACTCTATGGTATAGAGTTCTCTATTATGAATGAAGAAATAACATTACCGCCGAGCCGGGAGGAGGCGCGGGCGGCGTTGGCGACGGTGGAGGAGGTGTTGAACCAGACGCGGACGGCGTTGGCCCATGGGCCGACGGCGCCGATGTTGATATTATGGGGCGCGATCTGGGTGATCGCGGATTTGACGACCCAGTTCTATCCGGCGGCGATGCAATGGCTGTGGTGGGTGCTGGACGTGGGGGGGATGGGGGCGTCGTGGTGGCTGGCGGCGCGGCACAAGGTGAAGGTGAAGCGGCCGGGGATGTGGAAGTTCGGGGTTTGCTGGTTGATTTTATTTGCCTACGCCGGGCTGTGGGGGTGGTTGTTGTTATCGCCAGAATGGCCGCAGACGGCGGAACAGGCGTACGTTTTTGAGCCGGAATTTCGTCATTTGAGCGCGTATGTGCACACGGTCCCGATGTTCGCCTATGTGATCATGGGGCTTTGGCTCGGGCGGTTCTTTGTCTGGCTGGGTTTGGCGGTGACGGTGCTGGTGGTGGCCGGGTTGTTCCTGGCCCCGCACTATTTTTATGTTTGGCTGGCTGCGGCCGGAGGGGGCTCGCTCATGTTGTCGGGAATTTTCATCCGTAAATTGTGGAAATAGCCGTGCCTGAACTGGATAAGATCATTCATTCGCCGGCGCGGCTGCGCATCATGGCTGCGCTCATGGCGCTGGCGACGGCGGAGCAAATGGATTTTTCGACGCTGGGTGAAACGCTGGGGCTGACGGACGGCAACCTGGGGGCGCATTTGCACACGCTGGAGGAGGCTGGGTACGTAAAAATCGACAAAACCTTTGTCGCCCGGAAGCCGCGGACGTATGTGCGGGCGACGAACCGGGGGCGGGCGAGGTTCGAAGAACATGTTGAAGCGCTGCGCAAAATTTGCGATGTATGACCTTAATTCAAACCAATTCCGTCATGGACAAGACCACCAATCCCAACACCCCGTCCCGAATCCGGCTGCTGTTCATTCTGCTGACTTGCGGCTGCGTCGGTCTGGCGATTTTGCTCGGCCTGCTCGGCGGCAAGATGAGTGACTTGGAGAAGAGCAACAGCGACTTGCAGCGCAATCTGGACTCGGCCACGAAGCGGGCGAAGACGGCGGCGGCCGATGCGGAGCATTGGCGCAAGCAGGCGGAGAGCCTCATGACTGACATTGGCGAAGCGCGGCCGGCCGCGGGGACGACCACCCTTGGGGACAGCAATCCGAAGCGTAATTTCCATCCGGAGGAGGTGGCGGCGCTGGTGAATAGCGCGGGGATGCAGAACATCATTGCGGCGCAACAGGGGCCGGTGCTGGCGATGGCCTACAAGGATTTGCTGGACAGTTACAAGCTGTCGCCGGACGAGCGTGACTACTTGCAAAAACTTTTGCTGGAAAAGCAGATGGTGCAGGTGACAAACGGAATGCAGATGATGAACGCCTCGCTGTCCCCGGAAGACCGGGCGGCGCTGGGCCAGAAAATCGGGGCGGGGATGGCGGCGGACGACGCGAAGATCCACGAATTTCTCAACAGCGACGCAGACTTTGCGACCTACCAGACCTACTCCAAGCAGGAGTCGGCGCACATGGAGGTGGGAATGTTCGAGCAGTCCATGACCGGGGCCAACGCGCTGGATCCGGCGACAGCGGACACGCTGGCGGGAATCGTGGCGGATTCGCAGAAGAACTTTCCGTTCACGGTAAATTTTTATGACAAGACGAATTTTGGGAATCCGGCGGTGCTGACGGCGCCGACGATCGGCAAATTTTTCGATGAGCAGGCGCAAATGCAAGCGGAGGTCGCGGCGAAGGCGGCGCAGGTGCTGACGCCGGCGCAGTTGGAGGTGTTCAAGCAAAACCAGGCGGCGATGCGGCAGATGACGAAGTTGCAGATGAGCAACATTCAGCAGTTGTCGAATGGGGGGCAGTGAAGGGATTAAGAATTAAGAATGCAGAATTATGAAGTGGAGGCGACGGGAGCAGAGGGACAGAGGGACAGAGGGACAGAGGGACAGAGGGACAGAGGGACAGAGGG
>CAZLPS010000169.1:0-5937 GCA_964561455.1 uncultured Opitutales bacterium | reverse complement strand
GGTGATGGGCCTTCTGGTTTTGAATATATTCACGAACTTCATCCACGCCGGATTGGCTGACGGAGAAGACGCCGTAACCATTCTGCCAGTGAAATTTGGCGTAGCGGGGGCCTTGGGTCTTGAGCCACGCGGAGGAGCCGTGTTTGGTTTGGGCGACGATCGCGCTTATGGAATGGGTCCGGGAGAGGCAGAAGAGGAGGTGGACGTGGTCGGAGACGGAAGTAATCTCGATGGCGGGGGAATCGAGGTCGCGCAGGATGCCGCCGAGATAGGAGTGGAGGGCGGGGCGGATGGAGTCGGCGAGGATGGGTTCGCGAAGCTTGGTGGAAAAGATGAGATGGAGATAGATTCGGGAGAGGGACTGGGGCATGGGAGGCTCCTGCGCCCCTTCAGGGCGCGGGGTGTGTTATGGGTGGATAACCCAGGGCAGCTCCCGCGTAGCGGGAGCTGCCCTGGGTTGGGCTCCTTCGCTCCTTCGGAGCGAAAGTCCAAGGGGAACTGGTTGACGGGGAGGGTAATAAATCTGTCGAGAAACACAATAGGAAAATATACTTGCTCCTCGTGCGGCGTCCTGCGCCGTCATTGCGGTCTAAATAGATGCTCGATGCTGGCGGCCCGAAGGGCCGCAGGAGCCAACCCCAGGGTTGCGCTGCGCGCAACCTTGGGAAGCGAGGCAAAAAGGCACCCGCGCCCGGAAGGGGCGCAGGAGTCTGTCGTTTTTCCCAGACAAACCGCTCATCCTCGCCATCATCCTCCATCGTCGCCTCAGGGCACCCACGGAGCCCGCAACCTGCGCTTGTGCTTTGGGGAAAGATGCCTTACATTGGCGGGCTAAACACCTATTACCATGCATATTCGCGCTTATCTGAAACCTTCGTGTGGCTGGAGCCGTGGCGTTCGCGCCATATTTAATAAATACGGCCTGCCGTTCGAGGACATTGACATCATCAACAACCGCGAGAATTACGCGGAGATGGTGCAGAAGTCGGGGCAGCCGCTGTCGCCGTGCGTGGAGATTGATGGGAAGATGCTGGCGGACATTTCCGGCGAGGAAGTCGAACAGTATATGCTGGCGAATGGGCTGGTGAAGGAGAATGCCGTGGCACCCGAAGCGCCGACGAATTCGTCGTGCACGGATGCGGAACATGCGGCGCAGGCGGCGGCCGTGCCGGCATCGAAGAGCATGCGGTTTTTCTAAGAGCTTGGAGCGGGGAGCAGGGAGCGGGGAGGGCGGACAAAAACGTTTAACGTTTAAAGCTTAACTTTTAACGCTTAAGTCGGAGCACAAAGTTGAGCCGACCGGGAACAAACTCTTCAAAGGGCGAAATTTGCCGTGAGGGGACTTGACGCCATTGTTACGGCAGCGAGGGTGACGGTGTCTGCAATAAGGTCGTCGGGTGCGGCGTCGCCATAAGGGCAAGGATTATTTCTCCAACACGACTTTGACGACATGATTGCCCCTTTCGGAGTGCGCGATGCTTTGCAGCTGGTAAGTGGTCACCAGCCAGCCTGTTCCGGCCAGAACGGTGAGCATAACGAGAAAACCCGCGATCAGGCCGGACGGCAATTGTTTCCGCTTGCGCGACTCCACGGCGGTGCGGCCCGGGGCAAGCCAAACCAAGAAGCCGATGAGGAATGCGGGCCAAACGTAGTAGAAATATAAAACAAAAAACCGAAAATCGTCGGACACTGACCGGCCGTTGGTCAGCAGTGAGACCAAATCGGAATTGCCTGTGAAAGGTGAATTTGAATCCATCATCCAATACATGTACAAAATGAAGGCAATTAGGGCAGAGACCATGCTCGACGCCGCCACACGCTCGCGAGTGGAAAACAGCGAAATTAAAAATCGAGGAAGACCGCGAGCGATCCAGATTCCAGCGAGAATCACCGGGAGGAGGTACTCCAGTGCCATAACCAAAGGCGTGCCCAAATGAATGAACAGATCGCGCCAATAGAAGCTATTCCAGCTATAGGATTCGACTCTTAGAATATTCCATGAGCTTTCCATCAATACCGACCAAAGTTGGGTCATCAATAATCCAAACGACAACCAGAATATCCGCGAACGCCAAATATTTTGGGGTGCGCCTTTCGCAAATTCAGCGGCGACGGGTTCCGCAGGTCCAAATCGGCGGCAGGCGATGAGAAAGGCTTCCTCGTCGCTGAGCTGGTGGCCCTGCAATTTGGCGAAGGCCTCGCGCAGGTGCGTTTCGAGTTCGCGCAGGTCGGCGGGGGCGGGGCCGGGGTGGCGGGCGAGTTCGGCGCGCCAGGTGGCGATGGCGGACTCGAGGTCGAAGGGCGAGTGGATTTCCATGGCAGAAGGAGAAAACGAAGCGGACTGATCTGCGTTACGCTATGGAGGTTTTTACATTGGCCGGGAATGGCTTTTGGCCGGGAGTTAGCCAGATCAGCAGGGCAATCTGAAAGGCGGGTACCACGTAAGATGTATAAACATCGACAGGATTGGTCCCCATTAAGGGATTCAGCACGTTGAGGGCTAACCGCAGAGCATATAACAGAAGCATCATTCCCAAAGTCGTAGCGGCTACACGCGATCGGGTTGAAAGCAAACTGGCTACAGTTTTGGGCACGCCTCGCGCGAGCCAGAATATGGCTACAAGCAGAGGGATAAATGAAAGCAACGTCCCTTCGGCACGAATAAATCCATTGTACATCCAATCCCGTGAATAAAATTGAATAGAGCTGCCTCGATGAGTAAGAGCAAGCAATGTACCAGCAGAGCCCCTCCACCAAAACTGGCCCCAAAAAGCGAATATCAGCCAAAAGATTCGCGAACGCCAAACGCCTTGGGGTATTCGCTTGGCAAATTCGGCGGCAACAGGTTCGGTCGGGCCGATGCGGTGGCGGGCAATGAGAAAAGCCTCCTCGGCGCTGAGGCCCGTTCTAAGTAGTTCGGCAAACGCCTCGCGCAGATGCGCTTCAAGTTCGCGCAGGTCGGCGGGGGCGGGGCCGGGGTGGCGGGCGAGTTCGGCGCGCCAGGTGGCGATGGCTTTTCCTAGGTCGAAGCTGGAGTGGGGTTCCATAATTGGGTGAGGGTATGGTGGGCGGCGAGCCACTGGGCTTTTTCTTTTTCGAGGGCGCGGCGGCCGGTGCGGGTGAGACGGTAATATTTGCGTTCGCGGCCGGTTTCGGATTCGCGCCATTCGGAGGCGATGAGTTCCTCGTCTTCGAGGCGGTGAAGGACGGGGTAGAGCATGCCGTCGGTCCATTGGACTTGTTCCTGGGAAAGCTGGCGGGCGCGCTGGGCGAGGGCGTAGCCGTAGCTTTCGCCTTCGGCGAGGATGGAGAGAAGGAGGGGGCGGGCGGAGGCGGCAATGAGTTCGCGGCTGAACATAGATCAACTATACATCGTTCGGCGAGGTATGTCAAGTAGTTTTTAGTTTATAGTTCTTAGTTTCTAGTTTTGGGTTGCAGGAAGGGGAACGGCGAGGGTTTTGAGTTTCGGGTTTTGATGGACGAGATGGACTGGATGGACAATATGGACTGAATCGGACAAAGCGGATGAGTGGCGGGCAGGCACCAATTGCCCGCGGCATTCTGAGGATTTAACGGGTCCCGCCGGCATCGCGGAGGATTTGCATGGTGTGTCGAACTTTGATTGGCGAACCCAATTGGGCGAGGTGGGCTTTCAGCTGGGTGAGGCAACCGATGTTGCCGGAGGCGACGATGTCTGCGCCGGTGGCGATGACGGCTTGGGCTTTTTTTGCGCCGAGGGCGGCGGCGATTTCAGGTTGGTCGAGATTGTAGGTGCCGGCGCTGCCGCAACAGATTTCGGGGTCGGTCAGTTCGCAGAGTTCGACGCCGGGTAGGGAGCGGAGCAAGTCGCGGGGCTGGCGGCGGACGTTTTGGGCGTTCGAGAGGTGGCAGGCGTCGTGGTAGGCGATGCGGAGTTTGCGACTGGTGGCGTGCGGTGGTTCGCGCCAGCCGAGTTGGGCGAGGAAGACGCTGACATCGAGGACGCGGTGGCGGAACTTTTCGGCGCGTTCCTGTTCCGGCGTGCCACGCAAGATGAGATGATACTCGTGCATGGCGGAGCCGCAGCCAGCGGCGTTTGTGAGAATGGCGTCCACGTCCGTGGGAAATGCATCGAGGTTGCGGCGGGCGAAGGTTTGGGCGGCGGGGAGATCGCCGGAGTGCCAGGCGAGACCGCCGCAGCAGCCTTGGGTGGGGGGCACGATGACTTCAACGCCCTGGCGGGTCAGGACTTCGATGGTGGCGGAGTTGATGTCGGGGTCGAGGACTTGCTGGGCGCAACCGGCGAGGAGGGCGACGCGGGCGCGGCGTTCTCCGCGGGCCGGGGTGAGGACGGCCCATTTTTGCGCGGGGGGAATTTTATCCGGCAGGAGGTCGAGCATGGGCCGGAGGGATGCGGGCAGGAGGGAGCGAAACATTTTTCCCATTTGGCCGGCGTGGGCGGCGAGGCGGAATCTTGCGGGGAAGGGGACAGTTTGGGCGGCAAGGAAGCGGCGGAATTTCTCGGCGGGGGCGCGGTGAAATTTTTTTTGGGCGAGGGCGCGAAATGGACTGATTAGATCGCGATAGGAAACGCCACTGGGGCAGGCGGGTTCACAGGCGAGACAGCCGAGGCATTTGTCCACGTGAGGTTGGGCGTCCTGCCAGTCGAGCGTGCCTTCGAGGACTTGCTTCATGAGAACGATGCGGCCGCGCGGGGAGTCCATTTCCTGGCCGAGCTCGCGGTAGGTGGGGCAGGCGGGGAGGCAGAAGCCGCAATGGACGCAGGCGCTGACCGCCTTCGACATGGGCTCGGACATCGGGCCGTGCTGATCGGATGGAATGGAATGGAGCATCAGTCGTCGAGACCGGGAAACCGGTTTTCGGGATCAAGGGCGGCTTTGACGGCGAGGGCAATTTTGGGGTGGGAATGGGCGCCGAGCCAGAGGGGGCAGGCGCCGCGCAAGGTGACGGCAGTTAATTCGCGTTCGCGCAGCGATTGGTCAAGGATGGAGGCTTGGGCGGGGGAGGGAAGAGAAATAAAGGCGAGGTTGCCGCCGGCGCTGACGTGGGCGCGGGCGTTGTCCAGTGAACGGAGGCTGCGGTCGAGGGCGGGCCAGGTGGCGGGAGTGATGGCGGCTTTGGCGAGGAGGCCATCGGGATGGGCCCAACGGAATTCGCGAAGTTCGGACCAAATTGATTCTGCATCGGTCGCGGGGAGAATTTGTCCGGGCCAGCGGGAGAATATTTCGGGGGCGATGGCGAGGAGGGCGGGCGTGGGGCCGGCGAGGCGGAGGCAAATGGTTTTCCCGTCGGGCAGGAGGTCCAGGGCATCCAATTCCCAACGGGTGTTGGCGGCGGCGGTGAAGATTTGCGCGGCGGCATCGGCGTCGGCCACGGGCACCGCCAAAGTCAAAGTGGATTCGGTCCGCGGGAATACTTTGAAGGTGATTTCGGCGAGGATGCCGAAGCGGCCGAGGCTGCCGCAGAAGAATTTGGGGAGGTCGAAGCCGGCGGAATTTTTGACGACTTTGCCGCCGGCGCGGAGGAGGCGGCCAGCGCCGTCCACGAAGCGGACGCCGAGAATAAAATCGCGGGCGCCGCCGAAATGGAAACGGCCCGGGCCGTTCAAGCCGGTGGCGACGGTGCCGCCAAGGGTGGCGCCGGATTCGACCAAGGGAGGATCGAAGGGGAGATACTGTCCACTGCGGGCGAGGGTGGCGGCAATTTCACGGAGGGGAGTTCCGGCGAAGGCGGTAAACGTGAATTCGGCGGGCTCGTATTCGATGACGCCGGTGAGGCGGGTGGTGGAAATTTTGACAGCGTCCACGGCGGCGAGGCGCGATTTGGTGCCCGCGCCGACGGCGAGGACGCGCGGTGCGGAGCGCACGGCGTCCGTGAGTTCAGCGAGGGAAGCGGGCTGGAGGGGCGGCGTCATTCGCGGGAGAGGAGGCCGGCTTT
>CAZLPS010000168.1:0-5968 GCA_964561455.1 uncultured Opitutales bacterium | reverse complement strand
CGCTGTTATTTTAGCATGCGTTTTCACGCCAGCCGCTTCCCGCGGGCCATGCTCGTGGGCTTGGGTCTATTGGCCCTGGCCGGGCCGCGCCTGCTCGCAGGTGACACCGTCGTGAAAGCCACCCCGGCCGAACTTGCTTCGGAAAAGGCTGACCGCGCCCGCCTCGAAAAAGCCATTGCCGCCGACCCCAAGAACCTGATTCTCCGCACCCAATTAGGCGAGACCCTCTGCGATCTCGGCGCCTTTGGCGACGAAAGCGCCGCCGACGCTGCGGTAAAACTGCTGCAGACCCTGCATAAAGAGGCGCCCAAGGACGTTGTCATCCTGGCCGATTGCGGAAACGCCTGCACTATTTACGCCCAATATGCCTCCATCTTCTCCCAGCTCGGCTGGGTGCATGACGGCTTCAACCAAATGGACGCCGCCGTCAAGGCCGCGTCGGATAATGTCGCCATCCGCATCGTGCGGGCGCTCAATTCTTCGCAGGTGCCGGCCTTCCTCGACCGCGAGAAACTGGCGCGCGAGGACTTTGCCTGGCTGCTCGCCCGCATCCAGAGCCATCCGAAGGATTTCACCGCCGACCAGCTTCGCACCATTTATTACTACGACGGCAATTTCGCGCTCAGCCACAACGAGGCCACGGCCATTCAACTATTCACCCTTGCCGCCGCTGTTCCGCCGCCTGCGGGGGACATATTGGCCCCAAAAATTGCCGACGCCCTCAAGGCGGCCCACGCCAAATTTCCTGCGGCCGCCAATCCCGCGCCGTCCCCCGCCGCCCCCGCCACTTCCCATCCGTCGGTCGCCAAAAACCCATGAAACAAGATTTAGCCCAAGTGGTGGTTTCCGAAGAGGAAATCCACCACCGCATTATTGAACTCGGCGGCCAGCTCACCGCACTTTACCGCAAGAAAGGCGTCGAGGAAATCACCGCCATCTGCATCACCAACGGCTCCATCATGTTTGCCGCCGACCTGCTGCGGCACCTGGACTTGCACGTGCGCATGGATTGCGTCCGCGTCTCGTCGTACAAAGATGAGGACCGCCCGGTCACCGAGCCCGAAATCATTGACCAAATCCGCCTCGATTTGACCCAGCAGCATGTCCTGTTGATTGACGACATTCTCGACACCGGGCGCACGCTCGACAAGGTCACCCGCATCCTCAAGGCGCAAAAGCCCGCGTCGCTCCATACCTGCGTATTGTTGAACAAAAAACGCCGCAAGCAGGTCCGCGTCACGCCGGATTTCGTGGGCTTCACCGTGCCGGATCATTTCGTCGTCGGCTACGGCCTGGATTTCGCCGAGCGCTACCGCAATCTCCCCTGCATCGGCGTATTGAAGCCGGCGCTGCAAAATCCGCCCAACTGGTGCGCCGCCCGCAAAGACGAACAGCCCGCGTCGCGCAAGTGAATCCGTGCGAATGAATCCTCGCGCAGCGCGAATGATTCCTCGCGCGGCGTGCGTGAATCCTCGCGTAGCGAGGATTGATAATAACCGTGGACTTTAGTCCACGGAAGATTAACGATAGGCAAATCTCGCGTCGCGTAGCGACGCTTGAATGCGTCAAACCCCGCCCTGCTTCCCCGCCATGAACAAGACTCTCTGGCGCCTCGGCTTGCTCGAACTCGCCTACTGGATTCCAGCCCGGCTGCTCAACCACTATTACCACGGCAGCGACCTCAGTGAAGAACTTATCTGGACCGCTTTTCGCATCATTTCCATTGTCCTCGTCTACCGTTGCCTTAAAGACGTCATTTGGCCGCCCGGCGACAAACCCGCCGTGCGCATCGGATTTCTCGCCCTGATCGCAAGCGTCGCGGTAGTCATCGTCGCCGCCCTCAAGGCCGACTATGACCTTAAATTCCCCGATAATGTGGTCTTTGCCGTCACCAGTCTCGCTGTCGGCCTGCGCGAAGAAATGGTCTACCGGGGGGTGTTGCAAAAGGTTCTGGCCGCCCGGTACGGCCTGGCCGCCGCCCTGATCATTTCCAATGTCCTTTTTATCTTCTACCATTTCGGCGCGCTGCCCTTCACCCCCTATAACGTGGTGCAATTTTTTGTAATGGGAACCATCCTCGGCTTGTTGTACCATCAAACCCGCAGCCTCCTGTTTGTCGCCGGCGTCCACGCCGCCTATGATGGCATCGAGTGCTTTAGCCCGTATCTGTCGAAACCCATCTCTTCCGCCGTGGCGCTGTCCGCCCTTGCAACAGTCATGCTGGTGCTGGCCCTCAAAACCGCCACCGCCCGGCCCAAGACGGCATAGGGGAAGTGATCAATTTCCCGCCATGCCGGGATTCCGATAACTCAAAACAAACCATGAACATTCAATCTGCCTGGATTGATCTGGCCATTGGCGATGGCGCGACGATGCGCGCTTTTAGCGCCGTGCCCGTCGGCAATACCAGGTCGCTGCCGGGGCTGATTCTGTTTCAGGAGGCCTTTGGCGTAAACCCGCACATCCGGCGCGTCGCCGAACGCTTTGCCGCCGAGGGATATGTTGTCATTGCCCCCGAACTTTTTCACCGCACGGCGCCTGCGGGTTTCACTTGTCCCTACACGGATTTTTCGGTGGTCGAGCCCCACCTGTCGGCAGTTTCCGAACCGGGCTTACGGCAGGATACCGAAGCCTGCTGGAACTGGCTCCAACAGCACCCGCGCATCCAGCGCAACCACCTCGCCTGCATTGGCTATTGCCTGGGCGGCCGCGCCGCGTTTGTCGCCAATGCCAGTTTCCCGTTCCGCGCCGCCATCTCCTATTACGGCGGCCGCATCGCACCCGAGTTGGTCCATCTCACCCCCTCCCTGCACGGCCCGATGCTGTTTTTTTGGGCCGGGCGCGATAAAAACATCACCCCCGACAAAGTCGCTGCGGTCGAGGAATCCCTGCGCCGCGCGAAGAAATCCTACATTAACGTCGTCGTTTCCGACGCCGACCACGGTTTCTTCTGCGAGGATCGCTCCGTTTATAATCCCCAAGCCGCCAACGAGGCTTGGGCGCTGACCCTCGCCTTCCTCAAAGGCAGCGTGGAGGTATAAAAAGCCCCGCGAATAGGCACTGATTTCCTTTTTGGAGGCAACCCACCATGGTTTCACTTTGGCTAATGTTGTTTCTCACCGCGGCGGTGGTCACGGTAGGCGCGGGATATTCCGAAGGTAGCAACGCGGGATTCATCGGAGGATGCATTGGCTTCACCGTGGGCCTCGGTATGGGTACTGGCTGTTTTGCCGTGCTTCTGGCCATTCGACGAATCGGCCTGAATCATGTTCCGACTTTCTCCACCAATGACATCGCCGACCTGGCTTCGCTTTCGCAAAAACTGAAAAAAGCTGAAGATCCCGTGTCGGTATTCTTGTTTGAAAAGCTCAGTTCCAATGTACAAGCGGAGCTGGCGGAATACGAAAGCGGGAATATTAATCCTCACCTTTTGCGCGGCCACCTTATGTTTGCCCTCAACGCGGCAATCGAGGGACCGTCAATCTTTGCGGACAACCGGTTCTCCTGCGTTCAATTGCGTCCAAAAACCAGGCAAGTCCTGATGCAGCAAGACGCGAATCGCGATGCAACATTCTTGAACCGATTGCTGCTGGAGGACGCCTATCCGGATGAACTGTGCCGAACGCCTCTGCGGAAGCACGCAACGGGGAAACGAACAAAGCTCCTGGAGGGGCTGGAATGCTTTTGCCTGTTTTTTGTCTGGCCGCCCCTGCTCGGCTTGTTTTCGGCATTATTAACCATTTACCTTACTCGATTTACCATCCACCTGATTCGGTAGCCAATCACGGGGAGCTTAATCCGCGTCGCGTAGTGACACCTGAACTGTCTCTGCGCTCACCTAAAAAAGCTGTATTTCACAATGCAGTAGAGCGCCCGGAACCCATCCTTCCAGCCAATCTTTTTCCCTTCCGCGTAGGAGCGGCCAAAATACGACACGCCCACCTCGTAGATTTTAATTTTTTTCAGCTTGGCGATTTTCGCGGTCACCTCCGGCTCGAAACCAAAGCGGTCCTCCTCCAATTTAATGCCCTGAATAATCTCCCGTTTAAAGGCCTTATAGCAGCACTCCATGTCGGTGAGATTCAAATTCGTGCACATATTCGAAAGGAGGGTCAGCACCTGATTGCCCACCATGTGCCAAAACAGATGCACCCGGTGCGCCCCCGCGCCGATGAACCGCGAGCCAAAGACCACGTCCGCCGTGCCATCGTGAATCGGCTGGAGCAACCGCGGCAACTCGGCCGGGTCATATTCCAAGTCGGCATCCTGCACCACGACGATTTCCCCCGTAGCTGCGGCAAATCCCGCCCGCAGCGCCGCGCCCTTGCCGCTATTCTGCCTTTGGGGCAGCAGGCGGACCCTCGGCTCCGTCGCCGCCAGCTCGGCCACCTTCTCGCGGGTGGAGTCCTTCGAGCCATCGTCAATGACGACAATCTCCTTCAGGTTCATGCCTGCGGCCAGCACGCGCTTCAGCAGCACGACCACAGTTCGCTCCTCATTATAGACGGGGACAATTACGGATACCTGCATCGGCTTACGTTAACCGTTTTACCCTAGGCTGTTAAAGCCTAAAATTGGCCCTAAGGAGCACTCTATTGCGGCATCGGAATGACGAATGCCAGAAACGCGGAAGCAACGTGCAACGCCGATAACCTCAAAAGAAACCATCGCCACTTTTGCAGATGACTGGCAATCGCGCACCCCGCGCCATAAAATAAAATTTGCACGAACGGCAGGCCCATGGTTATAAGAATGCCCGAGTCTGTTCCAAAGATGTGCAATTCCGGGCTGGTCCATTGAGCAAAATCATTGAAAAGAATCGCGTAAGGGAAAACCCCGTTCGCCACATAGGTATTGGGCGCAGGATGGCCCAAACCAGTCATGAGCGCCAATGCCATCGGCCCGCCTAAAGCAATGAATCCCGACACGGCGAGAATCACCCAGCACCTTTTAGAACGGAAAAGGTATCCCATCCGAAAATGGAGAATGTAAAAAATTGCTCCGAGAATTAGACCGTAATAAAGCATTTGAGTAAGCGTTTGCGAGTTGAGGCTTTCTCTTGCGAATTAAAATGGGTGTAGCCAAATTTAATTATTCGACGAATGAACCAGAAATGCGCCAAGCACAAATAAGGCATGCCAGGCTGCCAGTGCCAACATAAACCACCCAAGTTTTCGTTTGTGGCAGGCAATTCCGCAGCCCGCGCCGTAAAAAAGGAATTGGACGAGCGGGCAAACAAAAACAACCAAAGTAAACATGGCATCCGAAGGACCAAAAAGCTCCCAAAGCAGCGTCGAGTAAGGAAATATTATTCTCAGGGCGGCATAGGGCGGAGAACTTCCCATGGCAATTCCCCCGCACAAAATTGGCGCCCCCAAGGCGGCAATGGCGGAAAGTATTAGCCAAGCCCAACAACGCCCCGACCGGAAAAGAAAGCCTACCCGGAAGTGAAGGATATAAAAAACCGCCCCAATGAAATAAAGGTAAATGGGCATTGGCGCGGCGGTTGAAAATTAACCGGCATTTCCGCCAGCGGGAGAGATTGTTGACGTCTGCGCTTATTGGAATCTCGCCATCCCTACTCTGACGCTGCTATTGCCCCGTGCGCAAGCGCCAACGTTGAATGCAACTGCCCTTAAACGTTAAACATTTAGCTTTAAGCGTTAAACGTTCATTTCCCCTCCGCCCGCCTCACTCCAGGTTTGCCCCGCGCGTTGCAACTCCTCATCATTACCCCCATGCGCCGCCTTCTCCGCATTCTCCTGCCCGCCACCCTGCCGGCCCTCCTCGCCGCCTGCGCCGCCACCAATATGCCGCTCTCCTATCCCGCAGCTCGTACTACCAACCAGGTAGACACCTACAATGGCGTCTCCGTCGCCGATCCCTATCGCTGGCTGGAGGATGACAATTCCGCCGAGACCAAGGCCTGGGTCGAGGCCCAGAACAAGGTCACGTTCGACTTCCTTGG
>CAZLPS010000167.1:0-6008 GCA_964561455.1 uncultured Opitutales bacterium | reverse complement strand
AACATTTCGACATAGGCGAGCAAATGGTGGGCGACGGTGACGGGCTGGGCGCGTTGGAGGTGCGTGTAGCCGGGTAAAATGACTTCCTGATTCGCTTCGGCTTGCGCGACGAGGGTGCGGAGCAATTGTCCGAGGGCCGCGTGGAGACCGGCGCAGGACCATTTGAACCACAAGCGCATGGCGGTGGCG
This sequence comes from uncultured Opitutales bacterium, assembly GCA_964561455.1. Lineage (GTDB taxonomy): Bacteria > Verrucomicrobiota > Verrucomicrobiia > Opitutales > JABDGR01 > JABDGR01. Next base: position 5,819 of record CAZLPS010000167.1, on the reverse strand, counting down.
ACCTGGTCATTCCGACTGCGGCCGGTGTGGAGCTTGGCGGCGGCGGGAGTGCGGGCACGGAGGGCGTGCTCGATGTTCATGTGCACGTCCTCGAGGGCGATGTCCCAGTGGAATTTGCCCGATTTGATTTCGTGCAGAATCTCGTCGAGCCCCTGCACGATGGCTTTGCATTCCGCGGGCTTAAGGAGGCCGACAGAGGCGAGCATCTTGGCATGGGCCTGCGAGCCGAGAATGTCGAACGGCGCGAGGCGGCAATCGAAGGAGACCGATTCACTGTATTTCAGCATGAGGGCTGCCGGGCCGGTGCTGAAGCGCCCGCCCCAGGTGGCCTGCGCGGCGCCGCTGCCAGCGGAAGGGGAGGACTTGGCTGCGGGGCGCTTTTTCAACGGATGGGAGGCTTTTGCCATGGGGGTAGTCTGATAATGGAAAAGGAAAAATGCAAAATGCAAAATGGGGGGTGGGGAGGGCGAATTAAGAATTAAGAATTAAGAATTAAGAATTAAGAAGTGGGGGCGGGAGTTGATTGGAAGCTAGAAGCTAGAAGTTAGAAGCTAGGAGTCCGGAGTCCGGAGTCCGGAGTCCGGAGACAGGAGCGCGAAATTTTGAATTTTGAATTACGAATTTTGAAAGACCAGACCCAGTGGCAGGGAGGAGGGAGGAGGGGGGAGGCGAATTAAGAATTAAGAATTAAGAATTAAGAAGTAAGAAGTGGGGGGGCGGGGGGGTGACCATAGCCTTGGGATTCAGGGCGTGGCGCCCAGTCCATAGGATTTGAGATTTGAAATTTGAGATTTGAGACTGGGAGCAAAGGACAACGGTGGCCAGGGTTGGGAGTTTCAGATTTCAAATTTTAGATTTAAGAATACACGGCTGAAACCAACGATATCGGCAACGAAATCGGCTCGGGAAATGAATTCAAGCCCGCTGAAATAATTCGATGGGGGCGTGATGGCCATGACTGGCGGCCAAGCGGGCGTCGAGCGTGATCAGGGGGGCGCGCAAGACTTCGAGGTCAATCAATTCCGGCGCGTGCCACGATTCGCCCGCCCGGAACATTCGCTGCCAAACCACCCTGCTGGCCTCGCCCTGTAGCAGCAGTTCCACCAGCGTTGAGGCATCCACGACGATCATCGCTCATTGCGTATTTCACGCACGATGGTGGCGGGATGGGTTTTGGTGCGAACCGGGGGAAGCTGGCGCAGGCGTTCGGCCATCTCCGCCATGGTCGGCAACCGGGCGGACTTCTCGAGTTCGCCGCGCAAATAATCGGACAGGGAGACGCCCGCCAGGCTGGCCCGTGCCTTCAGCAAGCGGTGCAGGCTTTCTGGCAGATGGCGAATCTGAACCATGGTGGACATGCGAAGAGTATGATTGCATGAGATTTGCATGTCGAGTGTCGCTGACGGAGGGGGCGCGGGGGTGGAAGTGAATTAAGAATTGGGAATTAAGAATTAAGAAGTGGGAGGCTCAAAGGCAAAAGGCAAAATGATAAATGCAAAATTGCTGGTCGACAATCCAAGCGGTTGGGTTTTTGACTATCCCCGTGTTCCCGTCCATCCAAGACTACGAAGTACGCATTTGGTACAGCGCTGAACCCGGCGATGAATGCTACGTCGCCCAGGTTTTGGAAATGCCGGGAATCATGGCGCATGGCGAAACCCGCGAGGAAGCCGCCCGCGAAATCCAAGTGGCGTTGGCGGCGGCCCTTGAGATTTACCGGGAGGACGGCGAGGTTCCGCCCGCCCCCCGACACCACGGAGCCGTGTCGTTGGGGAGGCTCGGCGGCCTCGTTCGGACTCGCCGAAAGCGCCTTGCAGCCCGGCGCAATGGCGCCAAGGGCGGAAGGCCGCGAAAAACTGTTGGCGGGAGTTTAGCCGGAGTCTATCGAGGGTAATAGGGTGGATGTCCGTAAATTACCGCGAGCAAGATAAGGAAAACCAGCCCGATGGTAGCGGCGAGGCCGGTCAGCCGGAGAATTTTTCGACGTCGATTTTCTCTGGGTAATTCGGTCAACGCTGAATAAAGTGGCGTGCAGGCAAAACAAAGCAATGCCGCCACGGGAGCCAGCCAGGCGGTTCCCGCCAACCGCAAAAGTAATGCAAGTGGCCAGCGTGGATAGGCAAGGGGCCGGTATGGGCCAGAAGATTTTCCCACTGATCGTACCGCAGGAAATTTGTATAAAATATGTCCAAGGCACAGAGCGTCACGCCGGTGAAGAAGAGAACCGCGAGCGAATGCAAAAACAGCACTGGCCAATCCTGACGACGCCGAAACATGATCCCGGCACCGAAAAAGGCGAAAGCCAGCGCGGTGACGCCAAAAACGAGCGGCCAACTTGAATCATCGGGTAGATCGCTTTCATATTTGGTCAGGAACGCGACTTTCTTGGCGTCTACTTCGGAATGGACCAGCTGGCGCAAATATTCCCACGGCGAGACATTTTGCCAGGATTTCCCGCCATCATCGGAGCGCAAAAGCAAATGTTCGTTGGCCAAGATATATTGAATACCTCCCTCCTTCGGTAGCGGGTTGAGTTTTGGCGGCAACTCAGATTGTTTTGCCAGGCGCCAAGTATTGCCACCATCTAGACTCAAGACCGCATCATGCTCGCCCTGGTCTAAAATGATGGCGAGATGCAGCGGATTGGTGTCAGTTTGGCCGACGGTCGTAATATTACCCAGCCAGCGCAATGCGCCATGGACGGGGTTGCTGCAGAGGAGATCCAAACCTACTGCCAAACATCAAAAAAATCGTTTCATGTTGTTCGACATATCACTAATACGCCTTTCCTGCGTCGTGCTGGCGAGTGTTTATTATCGCCAAAGCTAGGTTTCATAATGGAAAATCGCCTGATGGGTGTTGGATACATTCTAAATGTCTTGCGCTACGCGCATCATGGTCTGCCCGCGGACGTGATCGAGGGGGTGGCGCAGGAATTGCCTGCGCTGGGGGCGGGGGAGGTGTTGGTGGCGTTGCGGTGTGGGGCGATTCATTATTCGGATTTGGGGATGATTAATGGGACTTACGGGAAGGCGAGGGAATTGCCCGCGGTGGCCGGGCGGGAGGGGGTGGGGGAGGTGGTGGGGGTGGGTCCGGGCGTGACCGCGCCGGCGATTGGAACGTTGGTGCGGATGCCGGAGGAGACTGGCGTGTGGCGCGAGGCGGTGGTGGCCAAGGCGGCGGATTTGTGGGTCATTCCGGCAGGTGTTCCGGTGGAGCAGGCGGCGATGGCGTTTATCAATCCGCCGACGGCCTGGCGGATGTTGCACGATTTTGTCAAATTGGAGCGCGGGGATTGGGTGATGCAAAATGCGGGGACGTCGGCGGTGGGGGTGCTGGTGGCGCAACTGGCAAGGCATCTTGGGTTGAATTGCCTCAGCGTGGTGCGCGATGTTGGCGGGGAGAATACTTTGTTGGCCGCGGGCGCGGCGGGGGTGGTCGCGGAAGACTCCGGCTACGAAAAGGACGTGAGGAAATTGACCGGCGGCGCGCCAGTTAAACTGGCGCTCAATGCGGTGGGTGGCGAAAGCGTGGGGCGGTTGTGCCGCGCGGTGGCGCCCGGCGGGGTGGTGGTCACCTATGGTGGCGTGACTGCGGAACCGATGCGGTTCCCGACGAGATATTTGATCTTTAATGATATTCAGATGCGCGGATTCTGGCTGGATCGCTGGGTGCGCACGCAGCCGGCGGGTGAAGTGCAGGCGATGATGGAGAAGATTTTTGGGCTATTGCGCGAGGGAGTGTTGTCCCAACCGGTGGCGGCGCGATATCCGCTGGGCGAATGGCGCACGGCGCTGGAACATGCCTTCCGCGCCGGCAAGGGCGGCAAAGTGGTTTTCGTTTCAAGTTGGAAGCCGTAGGGGCGCAGTCTTGCTGCGCCCGTTCTTATTTGGCACCTTCCTTCATGGCCCTCTTCCGCGAATCACCGTCAACCTCCGCCCCCGGTTCATCCGGTGGCTTGACCGTTGACGGCTCGACCCAATTTTTGGCGATCGCGCTGCCGCCGCGTTCGAGCGTGGTTTACGCCGAATTGTCCAGTCTGCTGAAGGATGCGGGATTTCAAATTGAACCCTCGAACGGCAAGTGGTGGCTGCGTGACCGGCACCGGGTGCTGTCATTTCTGGCGCGGCACTGGCTGGATTTGCAGAAAAAATACCGCGCGCAATTCACGCCCGGGTTTTTGCAGCGCACGGCCGACGTGAGATTTGCGGAGCTGGCGGCGACGGCGGGCGGAAGCAAGGGTGAGTTTGAAATCAGCCTGGAATTGCGCGCGCCGGGAGTGGACGAGGAGGCCTTCCGCAACGCGGTGGCGCGCGGGCAGCCGTATGTCGAAACGCCGCAGGGGTTGGTGCTGGTGGACCCGGCCGCGACGCAGAAAATGGCGGAGGCCCAACGCGCGCTCGGCGGGCCGGCGACGGGCAGCGCGCCGCTGGCCAAGTTTCGGCGGTCGGTGGACACGGCGGAATTGTCGGCGGTGGAGTCGGTGTTGGAATCGTTGTCGGTGCCGTTGGAAACGCCGGCGACGTGGCGCAAGCGGAGCGAGGCGCTGCGGAATCTCGATCACCTGGCGCCGGCGCCGTTGCCGTCTGGGTTGGCGGCCCGATTGCGCGATTACCAGCGCCTTGGCGCGGCGTGGTTGTGGCATTTGTGGCAAAACAAACTCGGAGGCGTGCTGGCGGACGAGATGGGGCTCGGCAAAACGGCGCAGGCGCTGGTGCTGCTGGATTGCATCAAGCAGGCGGAGGTCAAGAAGAGCGCCAAGCCTTCACTGGTCGTGGCGCCGGCCGGATTGCTGGGCAATTGGAAGCGGGAGGCGGCGATGTGGGCGCCGGGGCTGCGTTGTTTCGTGCACCATGGGGCGACTCGAATGGCTGGGGCGGAGGACGCCGCGGGGCATGATTTGGTCATCACCTCCTACGCCACGCTGGCGCGCGATACCGAGACTTTTGCCGAAGTGGAATGGTCGGTAGTTATTGCCGACGAGGCGCAGCACGCAAAAAACCGCCGCACGCACGCGGCGAGCGCGTTGCGGGCCATGCGCGCGCGGTCCCGCTTTGCGCTCACCGGCACGCCGGTGGAAAACAGCCTCGAAGATTTGCGGGCGCTGTTTGAATTTCTGCTGCCGGGTTATTTGGCGCGACCGGAGAAGAACCCGACGGCGGCGGACCGGGCGGCGAATGATGCCGTTTTACGCCGCCGGGCGGCACCGTATGTTTTGCGGCGCACCAAAGCGCAGGTCGCGCCGGAACTGCCGACGAAAATTGAGCAGACAATATTTTGCGAACTCGAACCGCGCCAAGCCGCATTGTATGCGAAAGTGCGCGACCGGGCGCGCGAGGCGTTCTTCCAATTGGCGATGAAAGGCGCCAGTGACGGGCGCTTGCGCTTTGCGGCGTTCGAGGAATTGTTGCGCCTGCGCCAGGCGTGCGCCGACCCCCGGTTGCTTGACCCCGGATGCACGGCCACGGATTCGGCGAAGTTGCGCGCGCTGCGCGAATTGTTGGATGAAGCCGTGGATGGCGGACACCGCGCGCTGGTCTTTTCCCAGTTTACTTCGGTGCTGGATTTACTGGAGCCGGCGTTGATGGAAGCTGGTCTGCCCTGTTTGCGTCTCGATGGTTCGACCCCGCCCGCGGACCGGCTGGCGCTGTGCGACAAGTTCAACCGCGATGCGGCGCTGCCGGTGTTTTTGATTTCGCTCAAGGCGGGGGGCACCGGGTTGAATCTGACCGGGGCGGACACGGTGATACATTTTGACCCGTGGTGGAATCCGGCGGTGGAGGCGCAGGCCAGCGACCGCGCGCACCGGTTGGGCCAAA
>CAZLPS010000166.1:0-6185 GCA_964561455.1 uncultured Opitutales bacterium | reverse complement strand
CAACGGTCAGCGTACAGGTCCGAGCCCTGACGTCGACCGCCTCATGTCATCTATTTGCGAACTTTAGCCACACGGACCCGCGCGCGACGCTTGTTGCCCGCAACCCGCGCAGCGCTTATGCCGTTGCGAAGCCGAATTACAAGAGCCATCGAGTCGTGGCCAACCGTTGCGGGGTGATCACGGCGGTGGCGACCACTCTAGGGCACATCCGGGATCCGGCGCTGGTACCACTGCCGCTGGATTGTTGAACGCACTATCGCCTGGCTTGGTAATCTTTGACGGCTCCTCACCCGTTGGGAAAAGAACGTGGCCAATATTTCTGCCTTCACCACACTGGGTTGCCTGATGGTCGCTTTGCGCCAATTGCCTTTTGCGTGACAAGATCAGACTTTTCAGACAACTTCAAAGAAAAATCCAATCGGCAAAATCAACTTTCTCATGAATTTACGAAAAGTTCTATTTATCGGCAGTAATCCCGGACGATTGGCAAGTGTGCAAATCCGCTGTTTGGACATTGCAGGGCGCCTCGGTTGTAGCTTCGTCCTGGGTAAGACTACTTGCAATCAAATTCCCAGTGGCTTTTCAATATTTGTTTGCGTGAAGCCCGGACTTGGACGGGATCAATTGGTAAAGTTGAGTAAGCGAGGTACAGTGATTTGGGACATAATTGACAGAGCACCATTTGAGGGCGAAGGCGCTACACTTTTTCTTGCGAGCACAAGATCCGTGCAGAAACTATTCTCCAGCCGCGGAAGGGTGGAATATATCCCCCATCATCATTGCAACTTCACCGGCGAGCCAAATACGCTTAGCCATCGCCGACCGGCATGGATTGGGGCGGAACACTGGCATCCCAAATTGACCGGAATTGACTATGACTATTATGATTCCAATGGAATGGATAGGGAAGGCGTCGTTGCAGCTTACCGCAAAATGGGTCTGGGATTAAATTTACGCAGCCGGACTACGCGGGCGAGCCTATACCATAAATACCAGCCAAACCACGACCAGCACATAACCATGAATTCAGGCATCAAATTGATAAACTGCATAGGATTCGGCATACCGTCCCTTTCTGCTGATGAGCCTGCGTACCGAGAAATTGGCGCCGACTGCACAATTTTTTCCAGTATTGAAAAATGCGCCGCTGATTTGCGCGATTTGCAAGTCGACTATGACAAATATCTTCAATTGCGAATGAATTGCCTGGAGCGGGCTCAGAATTTTCACATTGATACCATCGCGGAGATGTATAAAACATTGTTGTGTTCTCTCTAGCCGGCGAGATAATCGTCAATGGCAAACTTTTAAGCGGGTGGCAGATCAGGCGTTCCAAAATGTGCGTCCAAAAATATGCCAGATATTGTTTTATATACGGCGGTAAGCAAGGGATATGACGACCTCAAGGCGCCACCCGAGAATTGGATCATAGGAGCAAACTGCGTCGCGTTCTCGGACGATTCCCTTCTCGCCCCGCCTTGGGAGAATCGACCTTTGCACCGGGAATTCAGCGATCCATGTCGTAATGCAAAAATTCACAAGATTTTGCCTCATATATACTTTCCTCATGCGGAATTCAGCGTGTGGTTGGATGGTTCAGTCAAAGTGACCGCGGAAATAGGGCTTAGAGAATTCATCGCATCCCATTTGTCCGGATGCGATCTTGCGGTATTCCGTCACCGGAGGCGTCGTTGTGTTTATCAGGAGGCCGCCATCTGTATCGCGAAGGGCAAGGATTTTGCCGACACCATTAATCGGCAAATGTTGAAATACCGGACTGAAGGGTATCCCGAGGGGGCTGGTTTGGCTGAGTGCACCATATTGATTCGGCGCCATTCCGAGCGAATTAGGACGTTTAACGAAATGTGGTATGCGGAAATTATGAATCACTCTCGGCGCGATCAGCTTAGTTTTAACTATGTGGCGCATAGATTGGGATTGAAATTCGAATATATTGCGGGAACCATTAAGGACAATCCGTACTTCAAAAGGCTCCCGCATAAGCAGCGCGGTCGATCACAATATGTCTAATTTCGGCAGCTGACAAAAGACATAGCGAATTTTCACCTAAGGGGAACGTACCTGATTTCGCAATCACGATTGCAATTTTGAGTTGGATCAGAGGCAAGAATTCGATTTGTCATATATGGGCATGTCTTCTGGAATGAGACCTGCATCAATTCAATATGAACTCTATCTTCTTTGAGAAGCCCGATGTGCTTATCGTAAGCTATCCCCGGAGCGGCACCCATTTTCTAGCGGCCTCTTTAGCCAGCCATCCATTAATCCATTCCCGTGGTGAATGTGTGCTTCGATTGAAAAAATGTGGCGCAGATCGGGATTTGATTGCAGATGCTACTAAACAGTATATATTCAAAAACAAACCCGGCCGCACAAACATTGCCATTGTGATGTACCATAGCATTAGGGACTTTGAGAAATTATGTGGGCACTTGTATTGCTGCAAAGTAATCCACCTTTTACGTGATCCAACGTATGTTGCACGCAGTTGGGTGCAAGCCATATCGAATAAAGAGCGTTACGGTGAAAACTATAGGGCCCACTATCAACTTGATGAAGAGCCCCCTCCACACGCTCCAATTAAAATTGAGAGCTTTATCGCAACGCAGCGAAGTATTAAAAACCTGCAGAAACGGTATATAAAGCTATTTGCAGCGCACTCAAACATAATGACAATTAAATATGACGATGTTACGAAAAATCAACAGGTAAACGAGCTTCCCGAACTATACGCACGGGCAATTCTCGCTTTTCTTGGTCTTGAAGTTAAACCGCTTCGTAATCAACTTAGGAAAACCGGTGTGTCCGCTTCAGGCTGCGTGGAGCAGAAAATTAGTGATTGCGAACGCATGGAGTTCTCTGGTTGATTTAACTGCGAAATCCGAATTAATTGTTTCATGAGAATCACCTTTTTGACCAGAAGCATTGGAATTTCCGGAGGCATGCGGGCGGTATTGTCACTTAGTGATCGATTGGCGAAACGGGGACATGACGTCGAAGTGACAATTCTTGAAGGCAAACGCGTTGCTGCAAAGGATTATGACCTCAAACGTCCTCTTTGGCAACTGGGCATGCCTCAAATGGAGGCCATGGCATGTGGTTGTGCACTTATTACTACCGACACTTTAGGCAGTCGCTCTTACGCCGACCACGAGTTAACAGCCCTGGTGGCGGAACCGAGGACCCGTAAAAATTTGGCTGATAGTATAATTCGTCTGGCTGATAATCGGGACGTTCTGCAAAGGCTGAAAAAGGCGGGACAAGAAAGAATAGCTTCGTTTTCCTGGCGCGAGGCTTTAGACAAACTGGAAGAATCGTTCTTTGCTATAAACGCCAATGGAGTCGAGTTTTGTGAGCTTAATGGGCCCGCAATTTTCGGCAATTTCGCAAAAAAGTATAGCCTTTCCGATACGGGCGATGCGGTACTTGATGGCGAGATTGCAAGGATAAACAATGTTCTCATGAACTAACCTGTGATTCCTTATCCGCTCAATTGGCGGCACTCGACAGTCGCTTGTTTCCTAAATTCCAATTCGTTCGCAATCTAATTCCATGTTTACATATCGAGACATTCCAAATCACTTTTCTTTTGCCGACGTTTACGATGCTGCCGCGGCGGGATCGCCTGACCCTGCGACATTTGTTGAAGTTGGCACTTGGCTGGGTGCGTCTGCTGCATATATGGCGGGGAAGATAAGGGAAAGTGGCAAAAATATTAAGTTCTACGCAGTAGATAATTTTACCGGGGAAGGTTCCGGGCCGAAACTTAGGGTCGAGGCGGGAAAATTGGGCGGTAATTTTTACCCAAAGTTTTGCGAGAACCTTAGGAAATGTCTAGTATCAGAGTTTGTTCATCCAATTCGAGGCGATTCAACAGCCACGGCAATGAGCTTTGAGGATCGGTCTATTGACTTTGTATATATTGACGCCTCTCATAATTTTGCCAAAGTTAAGTTGGACGTTTTGGCTTGGCTGCCAAAAATAAAGGACGGTGGAGTAATCGCTGGCCATGATTATTCCAAATCACATCGTGGCGTGGTTAGGGCGGTAAACAGTATTTTTGGACGGAACAATGTTAAAGTTATGACTCATTCATGGGTTTTTTCGCGGGACCGATTGAATGGATGGTGGCCAGTCAATTAGTCGAGTTGCAGTTTAGTGAGCCATGTACCCGCGGACCAACGGCGGCGTGAGCGCACGAACGGTACTCTTGGGCATCGCTGGGCGATTTATGGCGAGCAGCATCACCCGGGCCTCCTTTACCGCCTGTAAGGCGCCCTGGCACCCGCTGCGACGCGCCTGAGACACAATGCTGGAAGCATATGAGGCGCAAAATGCCACCGCCTACGGCCAGGAAAATCTCCCCTGCTCAAGCCGCTTGCTCAACAGCCACAGACCCGTGCCGTCAAAGTAGAGTGTCTTCAGCCGCGTGCGCCGCCGGTTGCCAAACACAAACAGCGCCCCGCTTTGCAGGTTTTCCCGCAGCCCCGTCTCCACCAGCCCCGCCATCCCCTGATGGCCCTTGCGCATGTCGCAGGTCTCCAGCGCCACGAAAACTCTCAGCCCGCCGGTAAAGCTTAACACTCGGGGGTTCCTCCGAGCTGACACAAGACCTGCGCCGCCAACGTCGCGCCCCGGGCATCGGCCACTTCTATCGACGCCACTGTGCCCACCCGCACGATCAGGCCCGCAGACCCCGCTGACTGCGGTGGCCCCACCACCGCCTCCACCCACTGCGGGCCCGGGGGTCCCCGGCACGCCCGCCGCTGCCCGGCTGCGCTTGCGCTGCTGGATCCAGTTGGCCAAGGTCGGGTATTTGATGCCAGAAAGACTCGCGAACGCCGGCCCGCGCATCCAGCTGCGCTCAAATTCGTCCAACAGCTTTTCGCGCTGCTCGCGCGGCGTCCGGATCCGTCCAACCCGGTCTTGCGGCAATATCTCCGCCGCTGCTTCAGTTATGGTAGTCATCTGCCCAGTCTATCATAGATACGATACTTATGATAGAAGGTGCTCCGCGTGACGCTTACTTGACATTAGCCACGGTACCATCATCTTTGCCCCATGGTCGCCCCAATCCGCAACAGACCCTCACGACCCCGCCCTGAGCGTGTCACCCCCGCCGACCGGCGCCGCGTGCGCCGCGCCGTCCTAGCCATCACCCCAGAAGAACTGGACCTCGCCGCAGATGAACTGCATGCGGAGATGGTTGAGGAGTCGAAACCGAAAATCAAAAAGCTGAAAAAGTAGCCACGGCCTAGTCTCGCCCCTGAAAACTACCACGGCCGTATTTTTGCAATCTGTCCAAAAAGAGAAGCCCGCGAGGGCTTCCCTTGCTTTTACCCCACCTTAGACCGTTGCGACCGCAATCCTTCCCCCGGTTTTCGGCAAGCTGGCAGGCATGAAACGCGCGGCGCTTTCCGCTTCCCACCCTAACAGGGTCAAACCCGTTTCCACTTTGGCGCGCAAGGCATCATAACTTTCCGCGTAACCCTTGCCCACCTTTTCGCCGTTCAAGACCGCGCGCACAAGCCCGCGCGCGTGGTCGTAACCCTTGCTCGCATTCTTTCCGGCGGATTTGCGCCAAGCGTGCAAGGCGCGCAAGACTAGCATAAGGCGAGCAAACCGCGCGCGCGTTTCCTTTTCCGCGCGGGCTTCCACTTCCCCCGCCATGGCCTGATTCACTTGGCATTCTTTGGGTGTTAGTGTGATTGTCTCTAATACCACGTTGCCTTTGCTGCGTGCCATCCGGCGGAGGATTTTTTGCGTGTCCGCAAAGACCGCGCGGATTTCTTCTTTCGGCAGGGCTTGGCGCATTATAAGCGCGCATCCTAGGCACGGGCGCGCCGCAATACGCGCGCCAATTGCGCTGCGTGCTTCTATGGTCAATTCCGCGCGCGCGTGGTCGTAGGTCTTGCCAGGGCGCGCGTCTACCTTGGCAAAGCAAGCCCGTTGCAACTTGCCATTGCCATCCTTCCAAGTGGAAAGCACGCGCGAAACCCCCGCCTTGCGTTTCCTTCCCCCCGTCGCGCATCGCAAGATTGATTCAGTTACGCGCGCCGCCAAGTGGTCAATTGCGCGCGCCAAGGGCGACCGCAAGGCCTGCCGTTCGTCGCGCTTGCGCTTCATTTCGTCGCGCAAGTCGTAATGAGGGTTGCCCTTTCCGC
>CAZLPS010000165.1:0-6260 GCA_964561455.1 uncultured Opitutales bacterium | reverse complement strand
ACCCTACGTCAGCGACAACTTCCCCGTGCTGTCCCCGAGCTTGTCATCCGACGCCCCCGCGTGGTCGAGCATGGATAGCCAGACATTATTGATCGGCGTATCTTTGGCGTCCAGGTGGCGGCCGGTGCTGATCGTGTTGCCGCCCTTGCCGAGAAGGACGAACGGCAGGTTGTCGTGATTGTGGCGGTTGCCGTCGCTGTTGCCGCTGCCGTAGCCGATGAGCGAGTTGTCCAAGATGGAGCCATTGCCTTCCTTGATGGCGTCGAGTTTGCCCAGCATATAAGCAAACAGCGAAAGGTGGTAGGCGTTGATCTTGGACAGAATATCCATCTTCTTCGGATCGTTGTTGTGGTGCGACGTGCCATGGTGCGGCGCGTCGGCATCACCCCACGGATAGGATTGATTGCTGCCTTCGTCGGCGAAGGGGAACGTGATGATGCGCGTAAGGTCGGCCTGAAACGCGAGCACCATCATGTCAATCATGAGCTTCGCGTGCGTGGGATACTCCGTGCTCGAGGTCGAAATGCCTACTTTCTTTTCCTGCGTCGAGTCATAGGCGGTCGCGGGGCGCACGGCCCCTTCGGGCAGCGGCGGGGGCGCTTCATTGGCGGCGCGGGTCAGGCGCAATTCGATTTCGCGGACGGAGGTCAAATATTCGTCGAGCTTTTGCTTGTCCGTGGCGTCGAGGCGCTTCTGGATGCGGTTGGCGTCATTCAGGACGAAGTCCAAAATGCTCTTGCTGTCGTTTTCGCGCAGCGCCTTGGCTTCGGGCGTCTCCCCGGGGATGCCGGCGGAGAAGAGCCGGTCGAACACGGATTGGGGGTCCACGTCCTTGGTCACCGGCGTGGTTTCATTGCGCCAGGAAAGGTTGTGCGAATACTGCGTGTTGTAACCGCTGTCGCTGGCGGCTTTTTTGCCGTCCTCGATGCCGATTTCCAGCGAGGGGAACTTCGTGAACTTGCCAATGCGTTGCGCGGCCGCCTGGTCGGCCGATATGCCGAGTTTGACCGGGCCGGTCTTGGGCGGATTTACCCCGGTGAGGTAAGCGCCATTCGCGCGGGCGTGGTCGCCCCCGCCGGCGCCATGGGCGTTAGCGGCGTCACACACCAAGCCGCTGATGACCAGCATCTTGCTGCGGTACGCTTCCAAAACCTTGAGTGTCGGCGAAAGCTCGTAGTCCGCCCCAAAAGTGGCGGGCGTCCAGTTGCGCATGTCTATGCCGTTGGGAACGTAAATCCACGCGAGGCGCTTCGGCCCCGCCGCCGCTTTGGTGACGGCTGCCGTGGAGGTGGCACCGAAAGCCCGGGTGGGCAGAAGGGATTCGAGAAAGGGGAGCGCCATGGCGGTGCCCAGCCCACGCAATACGGTTCGACGGCTGACGGTGTGTGTGATCATGAGTTGTCTCCGGTTGAATTGCCGCGCCGTTTTTGGAACGCATCGCTGTGGACGATGGCTTTAATCAACGCGGAAAATTTATCGCCGTTCTTCTGGGTTGTGCTAACTATATCATTGACGGTGCGCTTGTCAAACGGCTCGACACTGCGCCCGATGGCATACGACAGCATTTTGCTGGCCAAACAGCGGCAAAACTTGTCTTGGGATGCCAGGAGGATTTTCTTCAGCTCCCCGGCGCCGCTGAACTTGGTGCCGTCCGGGAAGGCACCGGCGGCATCAATGACTTCGTTATTGGCATCCTTGTCGCGCCAAGTGCCGATGACATCAAAATTCTCGAGGCTGAAGCCGATGGCATCCATGCGCTCGTGGCAGGAGGCGCATACCGGGTTAACCCGATGTTGCTCCATTTGCTGGCGGAAAGTGCCGGTTAACTGCTTTTCGTCGTCAATGGCGGGTACGTTCGGCGGCGGCGGCGGCGGGGCGTCATCCAGCAGGTTTTCCAGCACCCATTTGCCGCGTTTCACCGGCGACGTGCGGTTGGGATAGGACGTGATGGCAAGCACACTGGCCTGCGTAAGCAAGCCGCCCCGGGGGGAGCCGTTCGGGAACGTCACCCGCTTGAAGCTGTTGTCGTTGTCGTCAAATGCGACATCCTCCAACCCATAGAGTTTCGCCAGCGCCGGATTGACGAACGTATAGTTGGCATTGATGAAATCCAGCACACTGCGGTCTTCGTCCTTGATGCTGGAGAAGAACATTTGCGTTTCCTTGAGCATCGCCGTTTTCAGTTCGGGGTCAAAATCGGGCACGGCCTTTTGGTCGGGGGCCACATCGTCCACCTGGCGCAATTGCAGCCACTGGCCAGCAAAGTTTTCCGTCAGCGCCCCGGCCTTCGGGTCCTTGAGCATGCGGGTGACCTGGGCGTCGAGGTTGGCGCGCAACTGGCCTTTGGCCGCAAGAGCGAACAATTCGTCGTCGGGCATGCTGCTCCAAAGAAAATAAGAGAGGCGCGAGGCCAGCTCGAAATCATTCAGGGTGTGGATATTTCCGGCCTCGGTCGCCTGCGGGTCCTGCTCGACCCGGAACAGAAAGTTGGTGTTGAGCAGCACGGCTTGCAGCGTGGCGGCGATGCTCTTGTCGAAGGGCCGGTTGGCGATGTCCACTTTTGCGAACAGGTCCATCAAGCTCTGCACTTCGTCTTCTGTGGCGGGCCGGCGATAAGCACGGGTGGCGAAATTGCGAATGATCTTCTCCGCAGCTTGGGCTCGGGTCACAGTGCTTGAGGGCAGCGCAACCATGATGCGGCGATAGCTTTCCGGCATGCGCTCGGGCATGGCGGCGGCCGAGGTAAACTGCGGGCCTTCGATTCTAATGCTGGTAACGCCGAGGATGGGGTAGCCGGCAACAATGGGTTGGGGGCCGGTGGGGCCGCCCGCGCCACGGGCTCCGGCGCCGCGAGCGCCCGCGCCACGACCACCCGCGCCACGACCACGACCACCGCTGCCTGAGGCGGCGGCGGGGGCAGCATTGGGATCAGCGGCGGCAACTACCGGGGACCCGGCAGGGGCGGCAGAATCGACAGCGGCAACCACAGGCGCTTGGGCGTCGGCAACGGGCGGGGCCGCCGCAGCGGCCGCGGCGGCGGCGGCGTTATCGGCCAATGTCTGGGTGTAGGCGTCCTTCGTGGCGCCGTTCCGGAAATAGAGGACAACTTGATGGGGGCCAGCGGTGACGTGGAACTTCACCGAAGAGTATTCCGTAATGGCATTGGATGCCGCGGTGACCCGGATAACGTTGCGTTCGACTGCCTGCAGATTGGTGGGATCCACGTTCGCAGGAACAACGGGTTGATTATCCACATAGAAAAGGACATTGGCGATTTGCCCATTCGCGCCTCCGCGCGCGCCATTCCCAAGCGTGGTACCGGCCTGGAAGCCTTTGAGGCTGAAAATGTAATTCCCATCGGCCGGAAAAACAACATTGGTGGAAGCGTAGCCCTGCAGTTGGAACACGAAACTTGGCGGAGCGCCACGGCCACCAGCACCCCCCCTGCCCGCACCGGCAAAGGCCGGATTGCCCCGACCACCAGCAGCGACGGCAGCAGAATTGGCCGCAGGCGCAGCGTTGCCGCGACCACCGCCAGCAACACCGGCAACAGGTGCCCCACCTTGAGCATTTCCACGACCGCCACGGCCACCGAAACCGCTAGCCGCAGCCGGCGCACCAGCAGGAGCCAAGGGCGACGCCGCAAAAATTGGCGCTGGCGTGCCGTCCTGAAGATAGGCTTTGAGAGTTTCAACCGGCGGACCGTCAATCGAGGGAGGCAGCACCACCGGGTCGGCGGCAATGGCCTTGTCGAGCGTCATGGCCGCGGCCTTGATGTATTTCTCAAACAAGACCGGCGCGATGGTCAGCACGTCGCCGTTATTGTCGAAGCCGAAACCCACGCTGTCCGCGGGAAAGGTGTCGGCCGGGTGGTAGGCGTCCTTTTCCGTAAAGCCAAAGAGATCGCGGATGGTATTATCATATTCCGCGCGGTTGAGACGGTGAATGGTCACGCGACCGGGGTTGATGGGGCCACTATTATAAGCCACATCGGCATAGGCATTCATCCAAGTGGTGATGGCGGCGTATTCCTCCTCAGTCGGGCGGGGCTCTTCCTTCGGCGGCATCTTCCTCATAGACAACATCTTAACCGCCTTGTCCAGCGTCGGCAGACCCTTCGCCAAGGAATCCGCCGTGGTCAGCGTATCGAGCCGGACATTGCCCTCACTGTCATTCTCGTCGTGGCACGAGTAGCAATGCGCGGCCAGAAATGGCTGCACGGTTTTTTGAAAAACAGCAAAGCTGCCGTTGGCCGCGCCGATGGCATCGGCGCTGGGGGTGCCTGCTTTGGTGGCTGCGGAAGTGGCGGGAATTGAAGTGCTGGGGGCCGCTTTTGGTGCTGCCGGGGGACCTGAAGCCGCCCGCCCGCTGGGGATGGAATAGGCCAAAACGCCAAGGCCAACAAAGGCCACGGTCATGGTCCAGCGCCAAATGGGCCGCGGAGTAAGGGCGGTCGCATTCTTTGCCACCTGGTGGGGTTTACCGGGGCTCAACATAAGAAAACGGGTCTATAAATGAATTTGGCAGATGGCATCCAACCCGGCAAGCAAGATAACAGAAATCCGGACCGGGCGGTTGACGCCAACCCGGTTCGGCAAGTCCACTACCCCATCTGGCGGATATCGAGCCTCCAACCGGGGGAAACCCCAGGAATTCAGAAAAGTTGTAAAAAAAAGCGGGGAGCGGGGAGCGGGGAGCACGGAGCGGGGAGCGGGTAGCGGGCGGTCAAGGCAAGGGAAGGGAAGCACGAGGTAGAAGCCATAGAAGTCGCCTCAGTGCCTCAGTGCCTTTCCACCTCATTCGCCTCAGGGTTCAATGTCTTGCGCCGCCTTCATCCCTCATCCTTCCCCTCTATCCTTTTGTCCTTCGATCCCCCTGCCCCTTCGGGCCACCCCTCACAAATCACAAATCTCAAATTACAAATTTCGGTTGCCCCTGCGCCATCCGCTCCGTCCCCCATTCTGAAATTTGAAATCTGAAATCCCCACCCGCGGTGGCATTGGCGTCCCGCCCATGATCTAAATGCATCCCCGGCCCATGGGCAAGATGCCCATGCTACTCATCCGGGCCACGGGTTGGGAACGAGGAAAGTTTACGGTTTGCAGTTTGGCAAACTCAGCGGGGAAGGAGGCTTTACCGCAAAAAACGCATATGACGCAGAAGTGGCTCGCGCAGAGACTCAGAGGCGCGGAGGTTTTTGACCACGGATAGGGCCAGCAGCCTCACTCATCATGATCCTTCCATCAAGGTATCAAGGTAGGACCAGCCCTTTTTTCCGGCCCACCAAGGTGGTCACCAGATGTAATTTTTTCAATTAGAATTCGTTGGAGCAAGCTTTGGGAGAAGCGCTGCTTTTATATCCGGATTGCTTATGGTGTTTACCCAGTTCAAAACCGCCGCCGGGTCCTTGGTGGCCTGAGAGGAAGACGCCAATTGTGCAATGGCCGCGTCGCGCACACCACCTGGCGACAACCCTGTTAACCAAACCGTGAAGGCTTGTGGATCTTGTGAAATCCACGCTTTGGCGATGAAGCTCATGGCGTTGTCCTGGGCGGCTCCGGCCGGAAATTGATTAATCAACCCGGCAGCTTGATTTGGGTCTTGATTTGCCAAGGCGCCAACGAGGTTCGTCATTATGCCAACCGGATTGTCTTCTGCAGGGAGGGTTGCGGCATAGCTCCAGGCGGCAGTGAAGTCCGTCTTTGCCATGCTCACAACAACATTATTAAGCGCCTGGTTTTTTGCGGTACCATCGGGCAAGCTGTTGGCAAATGTCAGGGCCGCTTGGGGGTCTTCTGCGGCCAAGGCTTGCGCGATGGCCGGGTCGGCGGTCGAGAAAGTTGACGGGTTGGTGGAGTTTTGCACGTAAGCCGCTGCGGCTGCAGGATTGTTAATCGCCCAAGAGGATGTGACTGAATTCAGCGCGCTGACACTTTGAGAATCCGGCAGGGTCTGCGCCCAAGCCAGCGCAGCTTGGGGATCTGTCTTGCCCCAGCCACTGGCAATCGTTGCGATCAAGGAATTCTGTAAAGCGGGAACATTTACATTGGCTAAGACGTTTGCCGCTGTGGCGGGATCGGTTTTGGCGAGGTTCGCGAAGATTTTGCTCACCGTCCTGTTGTAATTGTCGCCAGTCGCCACCTGACTAAGCCAATTAAGCGCCGCACCCGGATCTTTTCCAGCACTCCAACTCAATGCGATGCTTTGGATGATGCTGTTTTGGGTCGAGGGATCCTGAATCTGATTCACATATTGGGCGG
>CAZLPS010000164.1:0-6345 GCA_964561455.1 uncultured Opitutales bacterium | reverse complement strand
GATCTGCTGGCGGACGTGCGCCACCGGCAGGGTCGTTTGCTGGGGCGGATGGAGGCGCTGGGGTTTGGGTTGCGCGAGGAGGCGACCTTGCAGACGCTGACCCAGGATGTGGTCAAGACGAGCGAGATCGAAGGCGAGCAACTGAATGTCGCGCAGGTGCGCTCCTCTCTCGCCCGGCGGCTGGGGATGGATATTGGCACGTTGTTGCCGGTGGACCGGAATGTGGAGGGCATCGTGGAAATCATGCTGGATGCAACGCGCCAATATGCCGCGCCGCTGACGCAGGAACGGTTGTTTGCCTGGCACGCCGCGCTGTTTCCCACGGGCCGGAGTGGGATGCAGGCGATCACGGTGGGCGACTGGCGCACGGCGGCGAGCGGCGCGATGCAGGTGGTGTCGGGGCCGCTGGGGCGCGAGACCGTGCACTTCGAGGCGCCGACTTCCGGGCGGCTGAAAAGGGAGATGGCGCAATTCCTCAAATGGTTTAACGCCCCGGCGGAGACCGATTTGGTAATCAAGTCGGCGCTGGCGCATTTTTGGTTTGTGACCATCCACCCGTTTGAGGATGGCAATGGGCGCATCGCCCGGGCCATCGCGGACTTGCTGCTGGCGCGGTCGGAGAAGACAGCCGAGCGGTTTTACAGCATGTCCGCGCAAATCCAACGCGAGCGGAAGGCATATTATGAGGTGCTGGAGCGCAGTCAAAAGGGGGCGCTCGATATAACGCGCTGGATGGAGTGGTATTTGCACTGTTTGAAGCACGCCCTGGGCGCGTCCGAAAAGATGCTGGAAAAAGTGCTGCGCAAGGCACGTTTTTGGAAAGCCCATGAGGAGGAAACTTTCAACGTGCGCCAGCGCGCGGTTATCAATCGCCTACAGGACGGATTCGAGGGAAAGCTGACATCTTCCAAATGGGGCAAACTGACGAAGTGTTCGCAGGACACGGCGTTGCGGGACATCAGCGATCTGGTGGATCGAAAAGTCCTGGCCAGGGAGGAGGCGGGTGGCCGGAGTACGAGCTACGTATTGCGCGATTGAGGCGGGCCGAATGAGCGGCAAGGGGATATCAGAAGCCGGGCGGGGCGGGCCGCGACCGCCGCGGGGCCAAGAACCTTCAACGTCGAACGTTCAACCTTGAACATCCAAGGCTGAACCTCTGCCAGGCATGGGGCCGGTGCGGCGAATAGAGGCCTTAATCACCGCATAATCTGCGGAGAATAGGAGTAGATAGGTCGATCCGTGGCCTGAAACGGAGTAGCATGGGCATCCTGCCCATGCTCTGCCGCTCCCACTTCTCATGGGCAAGATGCCCATGCCACCCTCCGCGCGCTCCGACCCTTTGCGTTGAAAACGACCTCCGAAAGCAGTCGGGGCCAACCAAGTACTAAGAACTAAGAACCAAAGCACCGCGGCCTTTATACCTTGCCGTGGGGATCCGGCGAGAAGGGATGCGGGGTGATGAAGGGCACGCGGGTCTGGGTGGAGTCGGGCCCGACGGGGCAAGGGCGGACGTTCCAGATTTCGCGGGCGTATTCGTGGATGGTGCGGTCGGCGGAGAATTTGCCGGAGCGGGCGGTGTTCATGATGGCCATGCGGGCCCAGCGCTTTTTGTCGCGGAAGGCTAGATCGACGTCGGCTTGCTTTGCGATATAGGAGGCATAATCGGCGCAGAGAAGGTAGGGATCGCCGTGTTCGAGAATGGAATTGCGCACGGGCAGCAGGGCTTTGGGTTCGTCGGGCGTGAAATAATCCGAGCCGAGCCAGTCGAGGACACTGCGGAGTTCCTCGTTTGAATTATAATAATCCCACGGGTTGTAGCCGCGCTTCCACAGGTAATCCACCTGCTCGACCGTCATGCCGAAGATGAAGATGTTGTCCGCGCCGAATTCCTCGAACATTTCGACATTGGCGCCGTCCATGGTGCCGATGGTAAGCGCGCCGTTGAGGGCGAATTTCATATTCCCCGTGCCGGAGGCTTCCTTGCCGGCGGTGGAAATCTGTTCAGACAAATCGGCGGCGGGAATGATTTGCTCGGCAAGAGTGACACAATAGTTCGACAGGAACGCGACCTTCAATTTGCCGTTGATGCGCGGGTCGCGGTTGATGGCGGCGCCAACAGCATTGATGGCCAGGATGATGTTCTTCGCCAGTTCGTAACCGGGGGCGGCCTTGGCGCCGAAGATGAAGACGCGGGGGACGATGTCGAGGTCCGGGTTGTGTACTAGGCGGCGGTAGAGCGTGAGGATGTGGAGCAGATTGAGGTGCTGGCGCTTATATTCGTGGAGGCGCTTGACCTGGCAGTCGAAGAGCGCGTTGGCATCCACGGTGACGCCGCATTCGACTTTGATGAGTTTGGCGAGATGCTCCTTATTGGCCTGCTTGACGGCCATGAATTTCTTCTGGAAAGCGGGGTCGTCGGCATATTTTTCGAGGCCGTGGAGGAGATCGAGGTTGGTGGTCCACTTGTCGCCGCCGAGGGTGGTGTCAATGAGGGCGGCGAGGTCGCGGTTGCAACTGCGAAGCCAACGGCGGGGGGTGATACCGTTCGTCTTGTTGTTGAAGCGTTCCGGATAGAGTTCGAAAAAGTCGTGGAGGAGCGATTCCTTGAGCAGGCGGGTATGGAGCGCGGCGACGCCGTTGACGGAGTGCGAGCCGGCGACCGCGAGATACGCCATGCGGATCATCTTGGTGTCGCCCTCCTCGATGATGGACAGGGCGGCTTTCTTGGCGCCATCGCCGGGCCAGCGGGCGTCCACTTCTTCGAGGAAGCGGCGGTTGATCTCGTAAATAATCTGCATGTGGCGCGGCAACATGCGCTCAAAGAGCGGCACCGCCCATTTTTCCAGGGCCTCAGGCAGGAGGGTGTGGTTGGTGTAGCCGAATACCTTTTTGCAAATGGCCCAGGCTTCGTCCCAGCCCATTTCATTGTCGTCCACGAGAATGCGCATCAATTCGGGGACGGCAATGGAAGGATGCGTGTCGTTGAGCTGGATGGCGACCTTGTCGGGGAAGGAGTCCCAGGTTTCGTTTTGCTTGTGGAAGCGGCGGATGATGTCCTGCAGCGAGCACGAGACGAAGAAGAATTGCTGGGCGAGGCGGAGGGACTTGCCGGCGGTGGTCTTGTCATTCGGATAGAGGACCTTGGAGACGGTTTCGCCGAGCGCTTTTTCGTGAACGGATTCGACATAGCCGCCTTCGTTGAAAGTCTGGAAATCGAATTCGTGCTGGGCGCGCGATTCCCAGAGGCGCAGGAAATTGACGGTGCTCGCGCCGTAGCCGACGATCGGAATGTCCCAGGGAATGCCGAGGAGTTTGCGGCCGGGGACCCAGACGGGGCGCCAGTCGCCCTTGGAGTTAAAGCGGGATTCGACGTGGCCTTCGAAGGGGACTTCGACGCGGTATTCGGGGCGGACGATTTGCCAGGGGTTGCCGAAGCGCAGCCAGTTGTCGGGGAGTTCGAATTGGCGGCCGTTGACAAAGGCCTGTTTGAAGAGGCCATATTCGTAGTGGATGCCGTAGCCGATGGCCGGATAGTCAAGGGTGGCGAGGGAATCGAGGAAGCAGGCGGCGAGGCGCCCGAGACCGCCGTTGCCGAGGCCCATGTCCGTCTCTTCGTCCACCACGCGTTCGAAGTCGAGGCCGAGTTCCTCAATGGCCTGGCGGGCGTGGTCGTAGAGGCCGGTGTTTTGGAGGGTGTCGCGGAGGAGGCGGCCCATCAGGTATTCGAGCGAAAGATAATAGACGCGGCGGACGTTGCGGCGGTTGTGGGTGCCCTGGGTGGTGATGAAGCGTTCGAGGATGCGGTCGCGCACCGCCAGGCTGAGGCAGAGCCACCAGTCGCGGGGGCGGGCGGTGCGAATGTCGCGCGCGAGGCTGAATTTGAGGTGATTGAGGATGGAAATCTTCAGGCCCATCGTGCTGCCCTCGACGCAAAACTCGCTACCGGCGTCGGTGGTGGCGTCGCCGGGGGCGGCCGGCGCAGGGGCCGGAGCCGGGGCGGGCGGTTTTGTCCTTATGGGTGGGCGCGTGAGGGGTTGCGCGCCGACGGCAAATTTTTTGGGTGCCGTGGCGGGGCGGGGTGCGCCAGGCACCATCCTCATGGGCGGGCGCGTATAAGGCATCGGCACGGCGCTGTCCTTGGGCAGCGGAAACTTGGCTGGCGGCGGGGGCGCCGCGGCTACGGCCACAGCTTTCGCGGGCGTCTTTTTCGACGTCGAACGAGAGACGGATTTACGGGTGGCCGTGGCTTTTTTGGGCATGAGCGAAAGAGGATGCTAGCGAATTAGGCGGCGAGGGAAAGCGCGAAATGGGTGACGAATCGGAGGCGGAGACACGGGAACGTTTAACTTTTAAAGCTTAACGTTTAATACTTAAGGCAGGACACGGGCCAGAAAGGAAGGGAATGTTGCCTTACAGGTGCTTGTGGGCTTCATGGAGCAAATGGACCACAAACAGCGAGTGTGGCAAATATCGCGACAATTTAAAAGTTAAGCGTTAAAGGTTAGGCGTTGAGCGTTGAGATTGTTTTTCACTCGAGCGCGTCCGGGTCGCCGCCGAGGCGGCGGAAAAGGTCGCCCGCCGCGAGTTCAAGGAACGTCGGACGACCGCGCGGACAGGTGAGTGGTTGCTTCGTGGCGAGCAAGCGTTGTGCCAAAGCGCGAATTTCCTGTTCGGAAGGTTGGTCCCCGAGACGCAGGGCGCGGGAGGCGGCGAGGCGCGCGATGTCATCGTGGCGCAGGGCGGAGTTGCCGCGGTCGCGGGCAAGATCGGCGAGGTCGCGAAGAAAGGCCTCGGCGCGGGCGGGTTCGAGCCAGTCGGGAACGGCTTCAAGGCGGAAGAAGTTGCGGCCGAATTCCTCGAGGGCAAAGCCTTGCTGATTGAGCCAGGACCGCTGGGTTTCGAGGGCGGCGGCGGCGAGGGGCTCGAGCTCGAGGGGGGCGGGAAAGAGGAGGCGCTGACTGGGCGTTTTGGCGGCGGCGAAGCGGGATTGAAGATCTTCGAACCAGACGCGTTCGTGAGCGGCGCGGGCGTTGAAGAGGATGAGGCCGCCAGGGGATTCGAAAAGGTAGACGTGGTTGCGCCAGCGCCCGAGGTAGCGCCAGGAGAAACGCAAATTTGTTTCGGGTTTTGGGTTTTGAGTTTCGGGTTGGGCGGAGGCAGAGTTCTCCCCGGAGGTTTGCGGTTTACGGTTTACGGTTTGCGGTTGGCTGGGCGGGGTGGGGGAATTTGAGATTTGCGATTTGATATTTGAGATGGTCGGATTGGCCGGTGGCGGTGGGTTCGCGGACTGGGGGGCGGAATTTGAAATTTGAAATTTGAGATTTGAAATCGTCGGGCTGGGCGGGGCTACTTGAGGGTTGAGCGTTGAATGTTGAACGTTGAGCGTTGGAATCTTGGTCGGCTCCCCGCTCCCCGCTCCCGGCTCCCCGCTATGGTGACCGGCCAATCCGCGGAGTTGGTTGAGGACGGCGGAGAGGACGAACTGGCGGACGGCGCCTTCGTCGCGAAAGCGAACCTCGCGTTTGGCGGGGTGGACGTTGACATCCACGGCGGCAGGGTCAATTTCGAGAAAGAGAATTGCGGGCGGGTAGCGGCCTTTGGGGACGTAGGTATGGTAGGCCTCGAGGACGGCGTAATTAAGGGTGCGGCTGTCCACCGGGCGGCGATTGACGAGCGTGATCAGGCCGTCACGCGTGGGGCGGCCCTGCCCAGGGCGACCGAGGAGCCCGCTAAGGCGCAAATCACCGGCGGAATTTTTAATTTCTGGAAATTCGACCATTTCCTCGGCGAGTCGGCGGCCCCAGATTTCAGCGACGCGTTCACGCAGGTTTTTACACGCGGGCGAACGAAAAATCAGGCGGCCATCCTCAAACAGGCTGAAGGCGACTTCGGGATGCGCGATGGCGCAGAGGCGGACCAGGCGGGTGATGTGGGCGGCTTCGGTGTCGTCGGTTTTGAGAAATTTGCGGCGGGCGGGGACGGAATTGAAAAGATGGGAGACTTCGATGCGGGTGCCCGCAGGGCAGCCGCAGGCGCGTTGATGAGCCATTTTCCCGCCGTTGACGAGGATTTCCGTGCCGGCGGCGGCATCGCCGGGGCGGGAAATGAGCGTGAAGCGCGACACACTGGCGATACTCGGCAGGGCCTCGCCGCGGAAGCCAAAGGTGCGCACAGAGTTGAGGTCGGCGGCTTCGACAATTTTCGAGGTCGCGTGGCGTTCAAGGGCGAGGAGCGCTTCATCAGGCGCGAGGCCGGAGCCGTTGTCCTCGACGCGGATGAAGCTCTTGCCGCCGTGGCGGAATTCGACCTCGATGCGGGAGGCCCCGGCGTCGAGGGAATTCTCGA
>CAZLPS010000163.1:0-6410 GCA_964561455.1 uncultured Opitutales bacterium | reverse complement strand
ATCCCGCTAAGCCGAAGCAAGCTTCGGGGTATTGAACCCATAGCGAATAAAAAAGTTCCAAATGATGGATGTTCATGAAGTGGTACCAGCGTAATCGCGTGGCGTTGCCAGGCAATGCCGATTGCATCCCGTAGCGCGGTACTTCAGTCCGCGCTTCAGGAAAATGCCGAAGCCACCCGGAAGCGCGGGCTGAAGCACCGCGCCGCCCCAGCGCCACAACCCCACGCTTGGCCGGGGCGTCCCGTGCGACGCCCCTAGAATTGGGCAGTTTGACAGGCACAGGAGTTCCCGTTTGTAGTATTCCACGGCTTGGTGGTGTCATTATTATAAAGCTATCATGGATGACCGCGAATTATTGCGTGAATATGTCACCCGCCAATCGGAGGCAGCCTTTGCCGAATTGGTGGCGCGGCATCTGCCGGGCGTTCTGGCCACCGCGCAACGCCTGATGCGCGAGCCGCAGGCGGCGGCGGACGTGGCGCAGACCGTGTTCATCCAACTCGCGCGCAAGGCCTGGACCATCCGCGAAGGCCAGGTGTTGACCGGCTGGCTCTACCGCGCCACCCGCAACGCCGCGTTTAACGCCTTGCGCGATGAACAACGACGGCAACAACGGGAAACCCATGCCATGCAAGACGCCGAAATCCAATCCAGTTCCGAACCCCGCTGGGCCGACTTCGCCCCCTTGGTGGACGATGCCATGCGGCAACTCAAACGCCCGGAGCAGGATGTGGTGCTGCTGCGTTTCTTTGAGGGCAAGAGCTATGGGGAAATTGGCCGCCTGTTGAATCTCGATGAAAAGACCGCCGGGCAGCGCGCCCACCGCGCCCTGGAAAAAATGCGCCTCCATTTCTCCAGCCGGGGCGTAACCACGACCGCAGTTCTGCTGGGTTCTGTCCTGGGCGCCCATGGAGCCACCGCGTTGCCTGCGGAGATGACGGCCCGGGTCGCCGGGACTTCGCTCGCCAGCGCCGGCGGATCCACTTCTTACGCCTTACTCCTTAAAGCACTTTATATGACCGCCACCACCAAACTCGTTCTGACGGCCGCTATCCTCGCCGTGGCTTTTACCTCGGGCTGGTTTAGCGCTGAACCCGCTGCGGCCCATGCGGCACCACCCGCCAAAAGCGCGGTCGCCAAAACTCCGACACCGATCTCCGCCGCTGATCTATTGGCCAAAGCCAGGGCCGAACTGATAAAGGCGCTCCATATTCCCAGCCGAAACAACCGCGAGCGAACCTTATTGGACATCGTGGAAGAGCTTGACGCCGTTACAGCCAAGGCTTTGTTGGCCGAATTTGCGACCCAGCCGTTGACCGGATCCAACCAGTTACTGGTGGGCGACCTGGCCTACCGCTGGGCTGAATTGGACTATGACGCGGCGTTGGCTTGGTTGCAGACCGTTCCGAGTCGGGAGGTGCAACTCCTTTGCGCTGGGAAAATCTTTGACGCATTTTCGGCCAAGGACGCGCCAGCCGCATTCGCTGCGCTCACCGAATTGCCCGCTAATTATGACTTCAGCCAACTCTCGGTGATCGTCCTGATGAATTACGCTGAACAGGATCCGCGTGCCGCCTTGGCTGCACTTCAGAGTGTAGCGGATAACTCAAAATTCTCGTATTTGACTGTCGTGGTTTTTGGTCAATGGACCCAGCAGGATCCGACCGCCGCTGCCGCCGCCGTGATTGATCTGTCGGCCGGCCCTCAGCAGCAATTATCTGTGCGCAGTGTGGCAGAGAATTGGGCCACGCAAGACCCGGCGGCGGCGCTGAAATGGGCCGACACGCTGCCGCAAGGCCAAATGCAAAATGAAGCAAAAAATGTGGCCTTAAGCACATTTAGTAAGGTAGACCCGCTGGGGGCGGCCAGCTATTTTCTGGCTAATTACCCCGCCAGACAGGGTCCGGTTATTTTAAATATTGCCCGAGACTGGGCGGGCATCGATCCATCGGCCTTGCTGACCTGGGCCGACCAAAATCTTACCGGCCAGGCATATAACCGGGCGGCCAATCTAGCGCTGCAACAACTGGCCAATACCGATCCCAAGGCGGCTGCGACCTACCTTGCCCAGAATCCCGATCCCAATGTTCTTGCGCAAGTGGTGCCTGCTCTAGCCATCACTTGGGGGCAGGAGGACCCGCAAGCCGCGCTGGATTGGGCGCAGTCTTTACCACCGGACAACGTCAGTTTGCGCAATTCGGCGATTAGCCAGGCACTCTCCGGCTGGGTGGCAACCAACCCGACCGCTGCCACGACCTATCTCCAGCAAAACTTCGCGAACAGCCCTGAATTTGGCAATATGACTTCCCAATTGGCCACTGCCTGGGGAGCCACTGATCCGCAGGCCGCACTGCAATGGGCAAAAAGTTTGCCCCCGGAGGAGCAGGGTCGCGTATCTATTGCGGCGATGACCCAGCTGGCCAAATTTGATCCCCAGGCAGGAAGCAAGGCGGCGCAAGCGGCACTCGGCAGCCTTCCCAACCTGACCGAGAGCCAACAAACTGCCTTGCGAAAGATCATTGACGCCGCGGCTTCGCATTAACCCGTTCGATTATTTTTCGTCCCGTGCCCTCGACCTTCCCAAACTCGTCCGCGCCAAATAGAGCCCGCTCCAAATCCTGGAAGACGTGGGCTCTGCAGTTTGTATTCGTCATTGTCGCCTTTGCCTGCGGCCGCTATTTGGCTGGCCATTCGGCAGGTTCTAATGCCGGTACCCCGGCCAAAAACGCCACATCCCAGCCTGTTATCACAAAGAAATCCGGCGCGCCCTCCGCTAGCGAAATCGCCGTAACCCAAAAGAAACTGGTTGATGTTCTTCACATGCCAGGCGGACAGGCGAGCTGGCACGCGCTGTATGATTGTGTTGCAACACTCGACGCAAACATGTTGAAAGCACTGTTAAACGACCTGAACAAGCAAGGGGTGACATCCGACAACTCTCGCCTCCTGCGTTGCCTAATCCCCCGCTGGGCAGAATTGGATCCCGATGCAGCTATGAGTTGGGTGTTAAAGAGTGCCGATTCCAATACAAAGTACTGGTGTATGGAAGAACTATTTGAAACCCTTTCCGCCCATGACCCCGCCGCCGCTCTCGCTGCATGGGCCCAGTTCCGAGGACAGCGCGGCGCAGATTTTGCCATTGCTAGAATATTTGAAAACTACGCTCAACAAAATCCTCAGGCTGCCCTGGCGGCGTTGCAAGGCTTGGGCCTGCCTCCGGGCCAACAATCTTCCGCGCTGTATCCCGCCGTTTTTAACGCTTGGGCCGAACAGAATCCGGCCGCCGCCGCAGCAGCGGCCACCAACCTGCCTCCCAGCGCCGCGCGCAATGATTCTCTTGATGCGATCATCCGCACTTGGACGTGGCAAGACCTTGCGTCCTCTATGGCCTGGGCGCAGACACTCCCTCCCGGTAAACTACAAGATGCAGTGGTTGATGAGGTGATCTATTTTGCCAGTCAAAATGACCCGACTGGAGCGGCTAATTACGTCATGCAACTGCCCAGTGGCGCGAACCATGAGGCTCTACTTAATGCCATTGTTAATAATTGGGCGCAAGCCGACCCGGTTCAGTTGTTGAATTGGGCCGGCAAGAACCTGGACGGCGCTAATTACGATACCGCCGCCTTGGCCGCGTTGAAAGTGGAGAGCACAACCAACCCCGCAGCGGCTCTGGCTTTTATGACGCAGAACAATCTTCCGAACAATGCCGACAAAGTTGTTCCATCAATCACCAGCTATTGGGTCAGTATTGATCCCCAAGCGGCCTTTTCTTGGGCAGTGTCTTTACCGACGGACAACTCCGCGGTGAGAGACGCCGCCATCGGGGGGGTGCTTTCACCATTGATTTCAAGCAATCCCCAGGCGGCGGCTGATTATCTCGTGCAAAATTTTTCCACGGATCCATCCCTTCCGCACCTTGCTGCCCAGACTGCCGCACAATTGGCTAAAACCGACCCGGATTCTACATTGGCATGGGCAAATAGCCTGCCCACCGCCGAGGCCCAAAACTCCGCCGCGCTGGCGGCTATTCGTGTTTATTCTCTGGCTAATCCCGCAGCGGCTTGGAGCAGTGCAGCGCAGTTGCCTGACGCAACGAGGGATCAAGCGGAGCTAGATGTGATCGATCTTTGGTCATCCGGCAGTCCAAGCCAAGCAGCCCAAGCGATTGCAAGCATGCCGTCCGGCGCGGCACATGACACGGCTACGTCGTATGTTGCCAATAGCTGGCTAATTCGAGACCCCAATGCCGCCTCGCAATGGATTGATGCGCTTCCCCAAGGTTCAGCCAAAGATGCGGCCATCAATCAGATCATCGCGATAGTTGGCAAAAACGACCCCACTTCGGCCTTCAACTGGGCCGTTACTCTTGGCAACGAGACGACCCGCAACGCTCAAGTGGTCAATCTTGCAGCCCAATGGTCGGATCAAAACCCGACCGGCGCTGCGGCCGCCGCGCAAAACGCGCTGGGCAACTTGACCGGCCTTACTCACGATCAGAAGACCGCCCTGCAACAGGTTGTGGATAAAGCGGCCGCCAAATAGGCGCGTGGATTTAATGTGAAGGAGCGGCGTCATGGCCGCCCTTGCCTGCGTTAAAGCCCCTTAAATTGCACGCCAGCAGGTAGCGCGGCGCTACGAAATTCCGCAGCGTCCGCCCCATTGGCCCGCTCAATAGGTCTCATTTAGTTTATCAATTAACGCTCCCGGGCTTGGTTGGTGTATGCTTGAGCCAGTTCAAAAACGCTCAATCCAACCTCCTTCCAGCCATGAATCTCGCGTGCCTCACGCCCTCCTTTCCCGCGGAAAAATCCGCCGCCACCCCTGCCACCATTCCCACCGGCGTCAAATGGGCCTTTACCGCCTTTATGGCGGTACTGGTGCCCGCCTATTGGGCGAACTACGGGCCGACGAACTTCTTGTACTTCTGCGATGCCGCGCTGTTCCTGGCGCTGTTCGCGGTCTGGACGAACAACGCGCTGGCCGCCTCTATGGCCGCTGTCGGCATTCTCATTCCCCAATTCGTCTGGTGCTTGGACTTTGGCTGCGAATTGTGCGGGTTCCATCTTACGGGCATGACCGGCTACATGTTTGACGGGCAGAAGTCGCTGTTTCTGAGGGGGCTTTCATTCTTCCACGGCTGGCTGCCGTTCTTGCTGCTCTTTTTGCTGAAGCGCCTCGGGTATGACAAGCGTGCGCTACTGGCTTGGACCGCCATGGCGTGGGGGCTGTGTCTGGTGGCGTTTTTCTGCCTGCCGGCTGCCGGCGCGGTAGTGGCCGATCACAACACGCCGCGCAACGTGGATTACGTTTTCGGGATGAGCGACGATGTTCCGCAGCACTGGTTGCCGGAGGGTCTGTATGTGACCGTCTGGATGCTGGCGCTCGCAGCCGTTTTTTACGTGCCGACACACCTGGTCTTGAAGCGCATCTTCCGTGCCAGCCCGGCGGCCCGCTAAGCCGCGATTCAATTTCGTAGCGCTGAGCTTCAGCCAGCGCTTCTTCGATATTAGTATGATCCAGAGCGCTGGCTGAAGCTCAGCGCTACGAAATTACACCCAGGTTTAAACGGCGTCACTTCCAAACCACTAACTCCCCTCGCCTTTCCTGCTCAATTCTGCCAACGCTTACTCTCATGGACGCAAAAACAAATCCCCCATGGAAGCACGGCTTCTGGAGCCTCATGGCCACCCAGTTCCAAAACGCTTTCAGCGACAACGCGCTCAAGAACCTCATCATTCTGGGGGCGCTGGCACATATGACTGCTGCCGAACGGGATTCGCACATCGCCGTGGTGAACGCCCTGTTTGCCGCGCCGTTCATCTTGTTCTCCATGTTCGGTGGCTGGCTCGCCGACCGTTTCAGCAAACAGCGCGTCATGACGACAGTGAAAATGGTCGAAATTGGCATCATGCTTTTTGCCGCCATGGCGCTGGGACTGGAAAAGCTGCCACTCGAACTCATCGCCATCTTTCTGATGGGTTGCCACAGCGCCATTTTCGGCCCGTCGAAATATGGGATTTTGCCGGAAATTTTGCCCGTTGAAAAACTTTCCTGGGGCAACGGGCTGCTCGAGTTGCTGACGTTTGTCGGAATCATTCTTGGCACGGTGGCCGGCGCGTTGCTGGCGGATTATGTCAAGGGCGCGGAATATTTGTCGGGCCTCGGCCTGGCCGCGTTGGCGATTGTTGGCTGGCGCGTCAGTCGGGGCATTACGAAGGTCCCCGCGGCCGACCCGACGTGCCCGCCACGACTGAATCCGATTACAGATCTCTGGCGGCAAATGCGGGTCCTCCGCAAAGACCGCGATTTGTGGCGCGCCAATTGGGGCAACACCGGCTTTTGGTTCGTGGCGTCGCTGGTGAGCATGAACTTGTTGATTTACGCCAAGGACAGGTTGCACCTGACCT
>CAZLPS010000162.1:0-6563 GCA_964561455.1 uncultured Opitutales bacterium | reverse complement strand
GCTGGTCGTTGGTGTAGCGGGACCACATTAAGCGGTAGGAGGGCTGGAAGACCCAATGCTCGCCCACGATATAGCTGTAAATCAGGCTGAGGGCATTGTCGGCCCGGTCATTCCAACCCGAGGGCAGGAGGCCGGCGGTGGCGGTGGTGGTCTTGCGATAGTCGCCGTCATATTGGAACTGGAGGGTCTTCTTGTCGGCCAGATTCCATTGATAGCCGGCGGTGAGGTACGGAACGTATTCCTGGTAAAAAGTGCCCTTCGCAACCGCGTTGTCGTTGTCGTAAGAGGAGTAGCGCAGGCCGAGCGAGCCATAATATTCGTCGTTGCGAATGGACGCTTCGACATAGGGCGAAATGGTCGTGAAGTCGCTCAGTTTAATGGGGGCGCCGTTGATAATCTGATTGCGCCCGGAGAGAACGCCATACCAGTAATCCTGGAAGCGGAGGCCGGCGCGGGCCTGCCCTTGAAAGCCATCAAACCACTCGGTGGCTTCCGTTTGCGCCACCACCTGCAGGGTCAGTACGTTGACGTCGCTGGCGACCTTGTTGGCCGGAGCAAGCGTGGGGTTGTTGGTGCGGTACAATTGGAAATCGCCCAGGAACTGGAAATATTTGAAGGCCTCCTTGGGCTGGAGCACGAATTGCTGGCCGGTGTCTTCGGCTTCTCCTTCATAAAGGAGCGGCACCTGGCCGTTGACGACGCCGGGCGTCACCAGCGGTTTTTGCAATTGCTGGGTGGTCGTGGTGGACTGCGCCGTATCAATGGCGGCCTGCTGGGCAGCAGCCGGCAGCGTGGCCAGAAGAAACAGGGCACCGGCAGACAATCCGGTGAGGGAGGAAGCGATTTTTAGGTGCATGAAGTAAAAGCAGGAGGATTAACCGCCGCCGTGGAACGACGAGCTGTTGATGTTAATTTTGTTGGTGATGGAGCTGTTGGAACTGCCGCCCACGCTGACCGGCACAAAGCCCTGCGCCGGCGAGCCGCCATACATGACGTTGGTGATGAAGTTGACATCGCCGATGACAGAGGCCGCATTAGTATTCGGATTGGGGGCGAGCATGCCATTTTGCGAGGTGAGGTTAACGACCGAATTTGCGGGGAAGTTGATATTACTCAAGTTGATGGTGCGGGCCTGCATGTCAATGTTGGTCGAGTTGCTCATGGACACCCCGTCCAAATTGATGGCCGAGCCGGCGAGGATGACCGGGCGCGGGGTAATGAGGGTGCTGTTCTTGACGGTCACAATGTGGGCGGCAGTCAGGTTGACCCGGCCGTTGGTAAAGGAACTGCCGACCGGCGTGGGGGAGGAAGTGAGCGTCGAGTTGGCGACGGTGATGTCGGTGTCGGAAGTAACATTCACGGGACCAAACAAGGAGGTGAGCGACGAGTTGGAGACACTGACGCCGATCGTACCGCCCACCAAATTGATGGAAGTGCCGGTGGTGATGGTGCTGTTGTTGCTGACCACGACGCTGTCTGCCAGGACGTTTACCGAGGCATTACCGAAGGGGAAAGAATTGCCCGTGATGGTGGCGCCGGCAATGGTGACCGCCTGGTCGCCGCCGAAGGACGCGAGATTAATGCTACCCCCGCCGAAATTGCCGCTGATGATGCCACCGCCATTGAAGGTGAGGCTGCCTTCCTCTGAGGCCACCGTTATGGTACTGTTGGGTGAGACGAGTTGCACGTTGTTGAAAACGGAAGAGGCGATGCTATCCAGTTCAAAGTTGCCCGAGCCAAACGACAAATTATTCGAGATGACGGCGCCGCTGGCGATGTTGAAGCCCAGGCGGGAGAAAAGGCGCAAACCATAAAAGTTTGATCCGGAGGGCAGGTTAAAGACGGTGCTACCAGTAATGTTGAAGCCATTATAGGCCGCCACATCAACCGGAGTGCCAGTCGGCACGCCAGTGAGATCCACCGTGCCATTGGCCGTCACCGCCCCGCCGAAGACGCCGTTGCCAATGAAGAAATAACCGTCACCGACGATGCCACCCGTTTCCTCGGGGGTGAAGAGCACATTGGAGAAAATCTGGCCGACGGGCGGAGGCGTGGAGCCCAGCGTGACGGCGGTGCCGAGGGCGGTTTGGACGGCGGGGTTGTCGGCGGTGCGGCCGATGAGAATGTTCATGCCAATTTGCGGACCCGGGGTGGTGCTGTTGCCGGTGGAAGTGCCATTGTACTGAACGCCCGTGATAAAATTCACGTCGCCGTCAACCGGCGTGGCGTTGATATTGAGCACGCCCAGCTTGGAATAAAGGCCGACTTTGGAGGCACCGGTGAAGTTGATATTGCTCAAATTGACGGTGTTGCCGCCCAACACATAGGTGGCACTGCTGTTCGGACTGCCGGCGATGAACGCATTGCTCTCAGTCAACAAACCGCCCGCAAAGAGGTTCTGGTGCACGGCCTGAATGGTCGAATTGCTGTCCACGGTGACGTCGCCCCGGGCGCTGATTTGCACGGTGCCATTGGAAAAACTCGCGGATAGGAAATTGCTGCCACGGCCCGTCGAAAGTTCGGCATTGGTGCCGGCATTAACAAAGACGGATGCATTGGCGGTGGAGTTGGCGGCAGTAAAGCCGTCATAAATATCGACGGCGCCCAATTTTGATTGCAGCACCAGGTTGCCCCCGAAACCGGCCACCACGAAATCGCCGTGGAGAACCACATCGCCGGCGATGGATTGCAGCAGCAGGTTGCCGGTGGGATTCTCGATCGAGATATTGGAGGGCGCGAAGTCCTGCAGGAGGCTGGTCATGGAGAAATTCGACTTGAAGTTGGTGCTGCTGAAACTAATCGAGGGTCCGGCGAGCGTGGGGGTAACGATGGAGTTGAAATTCTGCAAATTGGTGAAAACCGGCGGACCAAAGAGGGCTTCAATAGTGGTGCTCTCGTTAAAAGTAAAACCGTTTTGGGCGATCAAATTTAGGTGCAGGCTGGTGGAAAGATCCGAAAACAGCGTCACATACGAGATGGTCGAATTGGGGTAGAAAGTGTCCAACGAGGGAGCGGCCAGCGAGGGGGAGATGGAAAGGTTGGAAGAAATATTGGAGAACGCCGCGGTGAACGCGAAAACCTTCTGCGACAGGATGTCCACGACGGGCAGGCCATCCAGGGAACTCAAATCGACGACGCCGGAGGCGGAAACGTTGCCTCCGACAAGGCCGTTGGCGGTCACCGAGTCATTGGGAATGACGCCGCCGGGGAGGCCAAGCTGGCCAGCGGAAAAGGTTTTGCCGGGGTTAACGAAGGTATTGGCGGCAGGAAGCGTCAAACCGCCGGTGGGGCCGAGAACCAGGTCGCCGGCGGTGGAGGTGGTCGGGGGATTGTTGACGTTGTTGACGTTGTCAAAGGTGGTGGAATCCACGAGGAAGACCTGGTCGGAGGAAACGGCGCCGACGGCGACCTGGCCGGTGGGGGTCAAGGTGCCGGCGCTGATCTTCAATTGCTGCTGGTTGGTGGCATCCACAATCAAGTTTTCGGAAGGAAGCGAGAGCGTGAAACCGTTGACCAAGCCGGAACTTTGGGCTTCCTTCTTCAAGTCGAAATTGAGGATGGGGCCGACACCGCCGCCTTTGGAGGCCGGGAGGATGTAGGTCATCTGGCCGGGAGTGAGCGTCACAATTTGGCCATTGGGCAGCTTGACGGTGGCCGTGCCTTCGAGGACGACCAGCTTGAAACCGCCGTCAGCCGTGGCGGAGGCGATGACGGTGAAGCCTTCAACGGTGGCCGTGGCGCCGCCGCTAATGATGGAACTCGACATGCCCTTCGGTGCGCTGAACAGCACGCTGCCGGATTTGAGATTCAAAGTGCGGCTGGATTCCTCAATGGAAAACACCGTATTGGAACCAATTCGTGCGATGGTGCCGTCCTGGGTCGAAGTCAATTGGACGCGTGACTTGGGCCCGGTGGACATGGTATCCGGCGCGGTAAAGGTGCCATTAAGCTGGGCCGGACCAGGGGCGGTGGGGTTGGCTTTCGGCGTGATGGTAACATTGCCGGCGAGATCAGTGATCTTGGCCTCGGTGAAATTGGCGGCCCGGCCGGTGGACACAACCATCGCGGTGAGGGCGAACAGGGCACAGGCGCGAGTGAGGGCAATGTGGAACGCGGTTTTGGTTTTCATGAAAATTTTGGTGGGTGGAAAATTGTAAACGTAATGGGGACAAAACCCCAGAAGCAGGAAGATTGCCAACTTCTCTTTAATACGATGCTCCGGCGCGAGCAAAACGAGCGTAATCCAGGATCGCTTGCTGGCAATAGAAATTTTTATGTTTTCGCCACCTAACCCCAAAAAGAAAAGGTTTGCCCGAGAGCGGGCGTGACGATCATTCTTCCAGGGAAAAGTTCAGTTTTAGATCCGGTTTTGAGGCGCCAGCGAACCCATCCTCATCTTCTGCATGATGCGGTAACTTAGGCGGGTAATCCACACGCGCGGCAAGCGACTGCTGATAAACGCCCCCAGTTTGTTCGACCATCCGCTGACAACGAGGGGCCGGCGCGCGGCCAAAGCGCGAAAAGTGGCGGCCACGACCTGGGGCGAAGTCTGACCATAGGCAATGGGCATGGGGGATTCCGTGAAGCCCGCGCCCTTGAAGAAGTTGGTGCTGGTTGGCCCCGGGCAGACGCAGAGGACATGGACTTTGGAATCGAGCAACTCGCGCCACAAACCCAGACTCCAATTCAGGACGAAGGATTTGGTGGCGGCATAGACCGCGAAAAGCGGCATGGGCTGAAACGCCGCAGTCGAAGCAAGGTTAATCACCGCCCCACCCCGGGCGCGCAAGCGTGGGAGCAGGCGGGCGGTCAAATAGACCGGCGCGCGCATATTCAGGTCCACCATGGCCAGAGTGCGCTCAATGCCGGGATTCGGAAACGGGCCATAGGTGCCGAAGCCGCTGTTGTTCAACAGCAGGATCTCTCCCCCTGCACCCCCGCCATCGAGCCATTGCTCAATTTGCGCCAGGGCGGCATCCTGGCCGGCCGCTGTGGAAAGATCGGCCGGGCAGTGGGTCAACTTCCCGCCGCCAAGGCCGGCGGCCGGAGGTGTGCGAGAAAGGTTGAAATATTTCGCATTCGGGTTTATAGTGAAGATTGCGGAAACGAATTCCTCCCCTATGCCCGACGAAGCTCCCGTGACGACAACTGCGCCAAAGCGAGCAAGACATTGTGGCACGGTTTGTGCAGCGAACATAAGGCGAATGCGAAAAGCGGAACCAAGGAACCGCGGCCCGGTCTGATTATTGCAACACGTGCGCGCAGCTGCCTTCGTCCTAACGCCTGACTTTTACCAGTCAACCCATAACCATCCCAACAAAACTATGAGCCACGATCTGATTATCTCCGGTATCCACCTCGAATTGACGGAAGCGCTCAAGAATACCGTGCACTTAAAGATGGAACGACTGTTCAAACACGAAACCCGCATCATCCGGCTCCGCATCGAACTCGAACACGCCGGCAGCAAGAATCACATGGGCGAATTTGTCGCCAAAGGCCACATCGTCCTCTCCGGCCCCGAAATCATCGTCAGTGTGCCCTCGGAAGATTTGTACAAGTCCATTGATTTGCTGGTGGACAAGCTGGACCGCAAGTTGCGCCGGCGCTCGCGGTTGTTGAAAGTGAAGCGCCACCATCCGCATGAAATCGAAATTCCCACCGCCTGCCTGCCGAAAATCAGCGCGGCGTGAAGGGGGACGGAATTAAGAAGGCAGAATGCAGAATTAAGAAAGCCGACCCTCGGCCATGGATTTTGCCGGTCCGGGTTCTTAATTCTGCATTCTTAATTCTAATTTTTGTTCAACGTTCAGCGTTGAATGTTCAAAGTTGGGCGTTTAGCGTTGGGGGATGATGGCCCTTCCCACAATTATCATTGGTATTTTGCTCATCGTCGTCGGCTGCTACGGCTATTTCACGGGGCACCCGGATGCGGCCGGTGTGGTCAGCAAGACGGCGTTGATACCGGCCTGGGTGGGGTTGACGCTGGTCATTCTGGGCGCGGCGGCCTTTTGCGAGAAGTGCCGCAAACACGTGATGCACCTGGCAGCAATGGTCGGGCTGCTGGCGGCGGTGGGGGATGGGTTTCAGCTGATAAAGACCATCAACAATTCGACTGCGGCGGCCGACGTGCGGCAACTGAAGATCATTTCAATGTCGGCGACGCTGGTGCTGTGCGTAATTTTCGTTGCTTTGTGTGTCCGCTCGTTCATCCAGGCACGGAAGAACCGGCAGGCAGGAATGGGACGCTGAACCTTCCAGCGGGGCTGGCGGGTCCCTTTCGGCCTTGGGACGAAATGGAGGAATTGTTATATTGCTGTATTGTTATATTGTTGAGCTGCCACCACCGCCCCAAAGCAGAAGCCGAAACCCTGCTTTCAGCCGGAGCCACAGAGCCGACCAGCAATTTAACAATACAGCAATATAGCAATACAACAATAGCGAGTGCGTCATTTCGCTTGCCTTTCGTTGCGCAATCCCTACCGTAAACCACTCCGCGGTTCATTTCTTTCGCACCCGTAGTTCAATTGGATAGAATGTCTGACTACGGATCAGAAGGTTGC
>CAZLPS010000161.1:0-6589 GCA_964561455.1 uncultured Opitutales bacterium | reverse complement strand
AGCGTGCTGGCGGGGTCGGGGGTGGTGGCGGTGGTCATCGGCTTTGCGATGCAGGACACGCTGGGGAACATTCTCTCCGGATTTGCGTTGTATATTTCGAAGCCGTTCAAGGTGGGCGACTGGCTGCTGGTGGATGGGCACCATGCCCGGGTGCTGGAAGTGGCGTGGCGCTCGACCCGGCTGATGACGAATGATGAAGTGGTGCTGGAAGTGCCAAACAGTGACCTGGTCAAGCGGCCCATTTTGAATTTTCACCAGCCGTCGCCGCGACACGCGTTGCGGGCGGGCATCGGGTTGCATTATAATGTTCCGCCGGCCCGGGCGCAGGCGGTGTTGCGGCAGGCGGCGGCGACGGTGCCCGGAGTGAGTGCGGAGCCGGCGGTGGAGGTTTACGTGAAGGAATTCGCGGCGTCATCCGTGAATTATGAAATCAAGTACTGGATCGAGGACCACCGCTTGATGAACCGCATCTCGAGCGACGTGCTGTCGCATTGCTGGTATGCGGTGCGGCGGGCGGGGATGGAGATTCCATTTCCAACGATCACGCTGCACCAGCCCGGGCCGCGCGACCCGGCGGCGGAGGCCCGCGCGGCGGCGGCGGCGGCGCTGCGGGCGCATTCCATTTTCAGCTTCCTGTCGGCGCCGCAAGTGGACGATTTGGTGCAGCATAGCTCGGTGGTGTTGTTTGCGCCGGCGGAGCCGCTGGTGGAACAGGGCGAGGTGGGGTCCAGTATGTTTTTGATCGTGCAGGGGTATGTGGACGTGCGGGTCACCCGCGACGGGGCGACAAAGGTGGTCACGCAGCTCGGGCCCGGCGATTGCATGGGGGAGATGTCGGTGCTGACGGGGGAGAAACGGTCGGCAACGGTGGTGGCGCTGTCGGAAGTCGAGGCGGTGGAAATCACCCACGCGGCGTTTTCCGCCTTTGTGCGGCACAATCCGGAGGTGCTCAACCGGCTGGGTGAACTGCTCGCGCAGCGGCAACAGGCGAACGTGCAAACTCGCGAAGGGGAATCCGCCCGGGCGGCGCCGGAAACGCGGGAGAGCGTGGTGCGGCGACTGCGGTCGTTCTTTGAGTTGGGGGACTGAGGCGATTTATGAATTAAGATTTATGATTTAAGAAGTGAGGCAACGCATCGAATCGCCGTAACCTCGCTCCGCCAGAACCAGGCAGTTGCACGGCGCCGTCTTCTTAAATCATAATTCATAATTCATAAATCAGCCTACATCCACTCCTTGAATTTGCGGATGTAAATGGTCTTGCCGACCTGGGTGAGGGCACAGTAGCCGAGGACGGTCACGGTGACAAACGGCCAGAACATTCCCGGCAGCGGAACCATGTGCATGGCGGCGGCGAAGGGTGAGTAAGGCAGATAACAGCCAATGGCCATGATGGCGGTGGTGAGCAACACGACGGGCATGGCAGCAGTGCTTTGCACGAAGGGAATTTTCTCCGTGCGAATCATGTGCACGATGAGGGTCTGGGTGAGCAGGCTTTCGACAAACCAGGCGGTTTGAAACAACCGGGCGGCCGGGTCGTCGTTGGGGTCGGTGCCGGG
The DNA here is from genome assembly GCA_964561455.1 of uncultured Opitutales bacterium. Lineage (GTDB taxonomy): Bacteria > Verrucomicrobiota > Verrucomicrobiia > Opitutales > JABDGR01 > JABDGR01. The sequence goes on along the minus strand of CAZLPS010000161.1, from coordinate 5,030 downwards.
CAGGGGATGGAAATTCTGGCCGACATGGAACAGGAACCACATGCCCAAAAACGTGGTGATGTCAAAAATGGAACTGATGGGCCCGATGCAGGTCATGAAGCTGGCGATGCCGCCGGCCGACCATTTGCGGGGGAGCTTCAGCCATTCCTCGTCCATACGGTCCCAGGGGATGCTGATTTGGGAAATGTCGTAAAGCAGGTTTTGGATGAGCAACTGAATGGCGATCATGGGCATGAACGGCAGGAGCGCGCTGGCGACGAGGACGCTGAAGACGTTGCCGAAATTGGAACTGGCGGCCATTTTGATGTACTTGATGATGTTGCCGTAAGTGATGCGGCCCCAGACGACCCCGCGGTCGAGCACGAGGAGATTTTTTTCGAGGAGGATGATGTCGGCGGCCTCTTTGGCGATGTCCACGCCGGTATCCACGGAGATGCCGACATCGGCCTCGCGCAGGGCGAGGGAGTCATTGATGCCGTCACCCATGAAGCCGACGGTGTGGCCGTTGGCCTTGAGGGCGCGGATGACGTCGGCCTTCTGGGTGGGGGTGAGTTTGGCGAAGACGGTGGTGCGTTCGATGCGTTCCTTCCAGTCGGCGGGGGTCCAATTCTTTAAATCTTCGCCGAGGACAACGCCGGCGACATCCAAGCCGACGTCGCGGCAAACCTTCTGGGCGACGAGGCCATTGTCGCCGGTGAGGATCTTTACCGTGACGCCATGGTCGCGCAAGAGGCGCAGGGCTTCACAGGCGGAATCTTTGGGCGGATCGAGAAAGGCGATGTAGCCGCAAAAAATCAGGTCCGTTTCGTCAGCGATTTTGTAGGCGCCAGCGGGCTTGTCCACGACCTTGTAGGCGACACCGACGAGGCGGAGGCCGTCGTTGTTGTTGTCGTCGCGGAGTTGGCGGAGGCACTCGGCCATTTCGTCCTTGAGGGGGACGATGTGGTCGTCTTCGACGACTTGGGAGCAAATTTCGAGCATTTCGTCGACGGCGCCCTTGCATACAAGCAGGGTGGGCCCATCGCCCTGGGTGGGCTTGATGACGACGGACATGCGGCGGCGGGAAAAATCGAAGGGAATTTCGTCAATGCGGGAGTAGGCCTGGGCGGCATCCCACATGGCGGGGAACAATTTCGCGTGGTCGCCGATGGCGCGATCAATGAGATTCTTGAGGCCGGATTGGTGGAGGCTGTTGAGGTAGGCTTTCTCGAGGACTTGGGCGCTCTCCTCGCCATGGACGTCAAGGTGTTTGATAAGCGCGACGCGGTCCTGAGTGAGGGTGCCCGTTTTATCGGTGCAGAGCACGTCCATGGCGCCGAAGTTTTGGATGGCGTTGATGTGTTTGACGACGACCTTTTCCTTCGCCATGGCGACGGCGCCGCGGGCGAGGTTGGTGTTGACGATCATGGGGAGCATGGCGGGCGTCAGGCCAACGGCGACGGCGACGCCGAAGAAGAAGGCCTCGAGCCAGTTGCCCTTGGTGAGGCCGTTGATGAGAAAAACAATCGGCACCATCACGACCATAAATTTTATCAGGAGCATGCTGACCTTGTTGACGCCGATGTCGAACGCGGTGAGCGGGCGCTGCTCGACAAGTTTGGAGGCGAGGGCGCCCATCTGGGTGCTGGAACCGGTCGTGAGCACCACGGCGCGGGCGGTGCCGCTGACCACGGAACTGCCCATGAAGCACAGATTCGGGGTTTGGAGGAGGGCGTTTTCACCGCCGCCCTGGCCGATGGTGTTGGGGCGGGCGTCTTTTTCGACGGGGAGGGCTTCGCCGGTGAGGGCGGATTGGCTGACGAACAAGTCGCGCGAATCGAGGAGGCGCATCTCCGCGGGGATCATATCGCCGGCGGAAAGCTTGACGATGTCGCCCGGAACGATGTCCTGCATGAGAATTTCCGAGGCGAGCGGGTCCAGGGAATGGGGCGTGCGTTCGACGCCTTCATTATCGGTGCGGTAAACGGTGGCCTGGTTGCGCACCATTTCGCGGAGGGTCTCGGCTTTTACCTGCGACCGAAAATCCTGGACAAAGCGCAGACCGGTGCCGATGGCAACCATCACGCCCATGACAATTGCGCCGTCATTATCACCGGTGGCCACGGAAACGCCGCAAAGGAAAACGAGAATCCAATTGAAGGGATTATTGGTGGCGTGCCAGAGGACCTTGGCCCAATTGGCGGGTTTGTGCGGCACCGCAACATTCGGGCCGTACCGTTCCATGCGTTCCTTGGTCTCGGTCCACGAGAGACCGCCCGCGGGAGTTTGGAGTTTGGCGAGCAATTCCGCGCCATCCATTTTTGACACCTGCAAATACCAGGCATCGTTGGGACGCTCGCCAGGGGCGGGCAGCGAGATTTCCACGGAAGGAGCAGTGAGCGCGGAGGCGGGCATGGCCGGAGCAGGAAAAGTTAAAGCAAACGGGCCGTCACTATGGGCGAGGGCGAAAGAGAAATCCAGCGCGGAAACATTACATTTCCGTTACTATTTTGGGCACCGCCCGCCAGTGGCCGTTAAAACTTCTTGACGTAGCGGTGGCCCTGCTTGTCGGTAAATTCCAATTCGCGGGTCTGGTCATTAATATGGGTCCATTTCAGGCCCAAATTGGGGGCGACGACGTCGCCAAGGTGGAAAGTCTGATTATTGACGAAAATGCGGGGTTCGCTGCCGGAAGCGACGGTGAGGTCAAACGACTGAAGGAAGGCGACGGTCGGCGACGGGGCAATGGTGGATTCGTGGGCGACGTCAATGGGCTTTTCCCCCGGAGTGGAATTATTGACGACGACCGGTGGGCGCTGCCGGTTTTCCTCGACGATTTTTTCGTCGTGCATGAGGATGTAGGCGGATTCGGCGCCGACCGCAAGGGCGAGGATGCCAATGGCAATCCACAACTTGACATGGTTGTGGGGCGCGGGCCGACCCTTCCCGGAGAAGGGAGCGGCGGTGGTGGCGCGGGGTGCGGCGGCGGACGGGGCGGGCAGCGAGCCTGCTGGCGCCGCCGGATTGCCGACCGGAAATAATTTTGAACCACCGGATGGGCGACCGGGTGCGGCGGCGGCAGGCAAAGCAACGGGGGCGGGGGCGACTTCCTCCTTTTTTTTGCGCGAAAAGGAAAAGCGCGGCACCGCGGCGGAAGCGTCCGGCGCGGGCGATGCATTCTCCGCCGCAGTGGGTGCGCCCGAGGGGTGCGCGACCTGCAACCGTGGTTTGGAGTTAGTATCGTCGGTGGTATTGGAATCCTGACTCATCCGTGAAAACAATATCGTGGGGTAAAACGGCGACGAGTTTCAATTTCAAATCGCGGTTTACGGTGTCACCTTTGTCGAAAGCCTGAGTTTTGACAAGTATACGCTGGGAGTTGCCCAAAAGCACGCCACTAATGGCGAGCTGGTCAATAAAAGCCTGGGCGGCGGGATTGGGCGCAAGAATGGCCGGCGCGGCGGGGGCTTCCGCTGCCGGGGAAACGGGCGTGGTCGCGATAACCGGCATTGGTGCCGGCAAGGGTGCTGGGACAGGCAGCGTGGCGATTATTGGCGCAGGCTCCGAGGCGGGTGCGGGCACCGCGGAAGCTGGCGCAATGGGTGAGATTGTCGGCGCGGGAACAATTGCGACCGGCGCGGGCTCCGGTGCGGGCGCAGGCACGACTACGGCTGCGGGCGGGGATGGCGCAGGCGGTTCAGGCCCCGGCGCCGAAGCAGGCGGCAGCGCAACGGCGACAGGGGGCGGCGCGGGGGGCGCCACTGGGCTGGGCGCTGGGGTCACCACCGGGCTGGGCGCGGGAGTTGGTGGGGGAGGAGTGAACGCCACTATAACTGGCGCAGGAGCAACTGGGGTTGGCGCAGGTGTGGCAACGGGCAGAGTTGGAATGGTGACGGACCGCCGCGGTTCAGAAGCCGAAGCCGCCGCGGGTTTCGGGTTTTGGGCTGCGCTGCCCGAATTGGAAGCTGGCTGCGGAGGGGGATTGGACGCGACCTTGACCGTGGGCGTGGATTCCGGCGTGTTGCCGTTGAGGAACAAGAAATAGGACCCGGCCGCGAGGAGGAGAGCCAAGGCCCCCAAGCCGGCAAACATCAGCGGGCGGCGGTTGGCCGGCGGGCGCGGGGCCACGGGTGCGGGTATCTCTTCGGCTGCAGGCCGGTCAATCTTCACATCCGGCACAGCGGAGGATGGAACGACCGGTTGGGGCGGGGGCGCTGCTTTGGCCGCAATCCGCAACGGTTTTGCCTCGGGCTCGGCGATCACGGGGGCGGGTGCAGGTGCGGGAGGCTGGGCAGAAGGCGGCGCGGGGGCCTGCGCGGCCTGCCGGTCGCGCTCGGCTTTTTTGAGGGCATCGCTAATTAGACTCATGGCAGATGAGTGACTAGTTTAGTGCATCAGTGGGGCAAATTAAAGGGCAATCCTAGATTAACCGAAAAGGATAGAAAAGGGGGTTGACTGACGCTTAAAGTATACTATTTTTATACCATAAATGCCCTTCGAGTTTGATCCCGCGAAGTCGGCGTCCAACAAAATCAAGCACGGGATTGATATTGTCGAGGCGCAGGCGAGGTGGGCGGACGAGGAGCGCCTGGAAGCGCCCGTCTCCAGTCCAACGGAGCCGCGTTTTCAAGTTCTCGGGCTAATTCACCGCAAACTTTGGGCCGCCTTCATCACGTATCGCGGAGAAAACGTCCGCATAATTTCGGTGCGGGTGGCCCGTAAAAGCGAAAGAGAACACTACCATGGCCGCTAAAAAAGTTTTGACCGCAGAAGAACTCGATGCCTTGCACGATTCCGGCAAGGACATGTCGGAGTATGTTGATTATGCCGCCGCCCGCCGTCAGGGCCTGGCGGCGCAGCGCGTCAACGTGGACTTTCCCAAATGGATGGTGGGCCGACTTGATCGTGAGGCGGAGCGACGCGGCATCACGCGGCAATCGCTCGTTAAATATTGGATTTCCGAGCGACTCGATGCGCCGCAACTGGCGCAGGAGCCCGGGAAATATGGCAACGCCCGCTGATTACGCCAGGCAGCGGGTCGCTTTTGCCGG
>CAZLPS010000160.1:0-6602 GCA_964561455.1 uncultured Opitutales bacterium | reverse complement strand
GCCTCTCGATTGTCAAGCGCCTGTGCGAATTGCTCGACGCCAGTTTGGAAATGGCGAGTTCACCCAAAACCGGGACCGCCTTCCGGGTCGTTTTCCCCCGCCACTATTGACCGTCCCGGGCGGGTCACTTGGCCGGCCAACTTCCGCGGACGTCGTCACCGATCCATGCCGTGGTCTCCTCGCTTTTGCCGTTCAGATGGACTTTCCTTCAATCACTCCCGCCGCGAGCGCATAGCGCGTCAGCCCCGCAGTGTCATAAATCTTCAGCTTCTCCATGAGGCTCTGCCGGTGCTTCTCAACAGTTTTGACGGAGACGCAGAGTTCCGCCGCCACTTGTCGGTTGGTCGCGCCCTCGGCGACCAATTGCAGCACTTCCGCTTCGCGGCGGGTCAGGGCCGCGGGATTGGCCTTCTTCATCCCGTCCCGCCCCCCGGAAGGGTTCGACTTGCTGGGCAGATGGCGGGCAATGGCGGCACTGAAAAATTTCCGCCCTTGGGCAACTTCGCAAATGGCCTGCGTTAGAATCTCGACCGTCGAATCTTTGTCAATGTATCCAGCCACTCCGGCCGCGATCATGCGCTCGACATGATCCCGGCCACTATGGGCGGAAAGAACGAGCACCTTGGCCGCCGGATTGTCGGCCAGGATTTGCCGCGTGGCCTCGAACCCATTGAGCGCCGCCATGCCGATATCCATCAGGACGACATCAATCGCCCCGGTCCGCGCCTGCCGCACCGCCTCCCGCCCGTTTTGCGCCTGCCCGACAACCTGAAACCGGCTGTCCTTGCGCAAAATGGCGCAAAGCCCCTGCCGGACAACGATATGATCGTCGACGAGCATCACGTGGATCGGTTTCACCGGTTTCATTGTTCGTTGTGGCCCCTTCGCGGCGCCATGGTGTCGCCTCGCAAGAAATTACCCAAGCCCAAAACCGCCAACGAATCCACCTGGGACGAAGTAAAAGCCGGCGCCCAAAAAGCTTACGACAGCACCAAGCAAGCCTTCAAAGATACCGTCGCCTGGGTAAATCAAAAAGTGAACGGCTAAGGCAGCCGCGCATTTGCGGGCTCCCTCCCAATCGGTCCTGTTGGTCCTATCTGTATCGCTCACCAACCTCGAGTGGCGCCTACCGCCCCACGCGCCCTCCCCGGAAAATTTTATGAGCTAGCCGTAGTCTAGCCCGCTTGGGGTCGTCGCTGTTGCATCGGTGCTTGCCCCTTTTGACGCCGCTCCCCGCCCGCAACAGGCTCCGCGCCCCTCCTTCCAACCCCCAATGTTAAGTGCGAACGATGGTCCCACGGCTAAGATTACCCTCTAATTCCGAAAGAATTTCGCTTGGGATCGGTGCTGCACCTTCCCGGAGTGCGTTCATAACTGCATCCCATAGGGTGTAAACAACTTTTGGCTCTCCGATCTTTACGACCGAATCGCGTTTATCGAATGGATAGACAAGCCAAGTTACCTCAGAGTTCTCAATACCGGCCACAGTTGGCATCTTTGGCAATTCATTGAAAAATGTCTGATCCACAACCACGAAGAATTTCTTCCCCCAACGCCGGAAAATTGGCACCTTTAGACTGAGCTGCGGCATTAAGCGCTTTTGTGCAGATGATCTGAAATCAGGTCGGCGCTCTGAGCCCGTAGGCAGCGATCCATTTTTTAGATATTGGTCAAATGCGGGCCTGATACTGCGGCCGGAAATATAAACCGCTTGAACCTCTAAGGCAGCGAAATCAATGGGCTTCCCATTCATGTCCAATACCGCAAGCATAAAATCAATTTTTCCAATGCGTCTCGATTTACCTCCGAAAACTTCAACTTTGAGGACCCGAATTTCAGGAATGGCTGCAACGCTTCTTTTAGAGCCAAACGCCAGCCTTCCCGCATCGCGAAAAATTTGTTCCCCTTCAAGAAAACGTGATGGGCATACAACTGTCGCCTGATTTTCGTTCCCAAAACTACAGATACCCAATGGGTCATCAATATTACCCTTGTTGCATTGGGCGTGGCGAAAAGGGCAAATCTTCCGCTTGCGAGAATTTTTGGCCTCGGCTGTGCCGTCATCCACGTGACGTCCAAAGATTTCAGCTATTTTCAATAACATTCCTTAAAAGTGCACGAAACTTCAGCTCGCGACCAGAAAAATATCTCACGCAATTTTAAGGGAGTGCAGTCAGTCAACCCAATCGAGATTCCGCCCTATCAGCAATTCAGTCATCTTTGCGTGATGCGTGTTTTTCATGGCCACAGAACGGGTATTAAATTCGAATTCCTTTGCCAGTTCGGCAATTTCTTCGGTGTTGTCATAGCTCATAAGAAAATCACCTTTGCATTTGCTTAGTAATTCAAAAAGCTGGCGATGGTTCACCTGCCATTGAGAATAGAGTCTTTTTGCGGCGACGGTGTAAGGCGGATCGATGTAGAATACCGATTCTTTGTCTTGGGCGTGTTCTTCAATTAAGGCAAAAGCGTCACCTTCCACGAAAGTCAGGTGCTCCTTGAATTTGTTGATTTCGCGAATCCGACTTGCGAGCGTATCCGGATACCATCGCGAATTGACACCCCGCCCATTTTCGCCGGTCTTTACAAGTCCGGCACCGGGAGCCATTATACCTCCTCGCTGTACTCGATTCCGAAGAATCGTCTGAAACGCCTTTTCCCTGAGAGTTTCCGCCGGCTGGCCAAGCACCATGCGTGCTTTCTCCACGGTAAGGTCAAAATGCTTTATTTCATTTGCAAGCCATTCTGCTTGGCCGTTCAAAACCACACGCCAAACCGCCGCAACGCCAGAATCCAATTCAGCAAAAATTACGTGCCGTGCCAATCCCTCAAATGCCGCTGTTAGGCTTACAATTGCGCCGCCGGCAAATGGTTCAATTAAGCGCGATGGCACCTTCTTGTAATTTCTCAACCAAGAGCGAATATGGGGGATAAGCCAAGTTTTGCCTCCTGGATATCGAAACGGACTTCGTTGTGGTACGCTCGCCACGTTTATGGGTCGTGATAGATTATATTTTATATTTGATGGCTTGTAGAATTCGAAAACAAGCGTTTCCGAATCTTCATGCAACTCAAATGCCCCGGACTCATCGAGTCGATGAGCCAGTGTCATTAGCTGGGACTCATATTTTTCAGGTATGCGAACCACCTTTGATTTTCCAGAACGCCACTTTGTGGGATAGGATGTAGAAGAGTAAGCCATGCTCAAAATTTCACATGTTGAAACAGCGTTGTCAACCCCGTAACAGGGTTTATTTGAATCGCCAAAATATGGTGAAATTATGGGGGTCTATGCAGGACTCCCCATCCTGAATCAAATTCTCACGGATTGGTCGATGACGACGATGGCCCCTGGCCTGTCCCCGGCGCTTCGCGCCCTGCCCACCCACCCATCCCCGCCGCCTGCAACGCTAGCACCGGCGTTGCCTTCACCGCAGGCCCCCGCCGGATTCGGGACATCCATGCGTTGCAGAAATTTATTTACTTTAGCCGGTCCATCATGCGATCCAGCCAAGTGTTGTTCGAGTTGGGGCCATCTACCAGCCCAACGCCATGCCCCATATCCCATTAAATGTGCATCTCTGTCGGCCCACTACAAGCGACTTATTGCCCACATAATTCCCTTAGCTCCCAACTCAAAACCCGAAAGCCGAAACTCAAAGCCAAAAACTGCTCCCTGCTCCACCCTCAAAAACATTGCCATCCCTTCCGCCCTCTATAGAGTGCTAGTCCTGCCCCGTCATGAATACCCCTTCTGAACGCCGGTCGCGTGCCTGGCTGCCGCTTGCCCTCATCTCCAGCGCCGCCGCCTTGTCCCTCGTCTCCCTCGCCCTCGCCGCAACGCCAGCGACCCCGCCCAGCAGCGCCACCCAACCCGAAACCCAAAACTCGAAACTCCAAACTTCCTCCCCCGCCTCCCCCGCCCTCGCCCTTTTCCAAAAGACCATCCAGCCCATTCTCGAGGCCCATTGTTACGAATGCCACGCCGATGGCGTGGATAAAGCCGGCATCGCCTTTGACAAGCTCTCCACCGACGACCAGCTCCTCCACCAGCCCGACCTCTGGCTCAAGGTCATCAAAAACACCCGCGCCGGCCTCATGCCCGCCGATGGCAACCCCCGCCTCTCGGCCCAGGACCAGGCCACCCTCGATAACTGGATCGAATTCACCGCCTTCGGCCTCGACCCCAAAAACCTCGATCCCGGTCGCGTCACCGTCCACCGACTCAACCGCGCCGAATACCGCAACACCATCCACGACCTCCTCGGCGTGGACTTCGACACCACCGCCAATTTCCCCGCCGACGACATCGGCTACGGCTTCGACAACATCGCCGACGTCCTCAACGTCTCCTCCCTGCTCATGGAGAAGTACCTCGCCGCCGCCCAGTCCGTTGTGGACCAGTCCGTGCCCACCGTCACCCGCGTTGCCGCCACCCAATTCGCCACCGGCAAGGACTTCCTCGACGCCGACACCGGCAAGAATGCCACTAATATGAGCTATTTTACCCCGGCGAAAGTCAGCCACACCTTCCCCGTTTCCCAGGAGGGCGATTACAACGTGGTCGTGGACGAGGGCCTCATCAGCGACGCCACTTTCACCACTGCCAGTTGCAACGTCACCATTCTCTTCGATGGCCAGCAAGTCAGCCAGAAAATCTCCCACTGGCACGGCACCAACACCAACGCCGAAATCTTCCCCACTTTCTCCGAAACCATCCCCGTTCACTGGAAGCCCGGCGACCATGATTTCACCATGACCATTGTGCCCGAGGACACCGGCGCCCGCAGCATCGTCTCCTTCCAAATTCGCAAAGTCACCATCGTTGGCCCAACCGATGAAGCCCGCTGGGTCCACCCCCCGAATTACGAGCGCTTCTTCACCCGCGACGCCCCTCCCACCGAACCCGCCGCCCGCCGCGCTTACGCCCACGATATCCTCAACGCCTTCGCGACCAAGGCCTATCGCCGCCCCATGACCGACGATACCGTGGACCAACTCACCGCCATCGCCGAGAAAATTTACAACGAACCCGGCAACACTTTTGAAATCGGCATTGCCCGCGCCATCACCGCCATCCTCGCCTCCCCGCGCTTCCTCTTCCGCATTGACGCCACCGCCGGCGCCCAGCCCGCCCCCTTTGCCCAAATTGACGAATACTCCCTTGCCTCCCGCCTCTCCTATTTCCTCTGGTCCACCATGCCGGACGACGAACTCTTCAAGCTCGCCGCCGCCGGCCAGTTGCGCAAAAACCTCGCCGCCCAGGTCCAGCGCATGGTTGCCGACCCCCGCTCCAATGCCTTCATCGAAAACTTCTCCGGCCAGTGGCTCGAATCCCGCGCCGTGCTCAACGTCCCCCTCAGCGCCCCCGACATCTGGGCCCGCGAAGGCATCGACGGCGCCACCGAGGCCACCGACGGCATCACACTCAACATGCGCAATGCCCTGTTCCAGGAGTCCCAGGCCTATTTTGCATACGTGATGCGCAACGACCGCCCCATTGATGAGTTCCTCGACAGCAACTACATGTTCCTCAATTCCACCCTCGCCACCTATTATTACGGCGACAAGTACCAACTCGACGGCCCCGAAATGCGCAAAGTCACCCTCGCCCCCGGCGACTTCCACGGCGGCGTCCTCACCCTCGGCAGCGTCCTCATGGTCACTTCCAACCCCACCCGCACCTCCCCCGTCAAACGCGGCAAATGGGTCCTCGAAAACATCCTCGATGCCCCGGCACCCCCGCCCCCGCCCAACGTCCCCGCCCTTGATGATGAGGCCAAGGCCGTCCAGGACCACATCCCCACCCTCCGCGAAATCCTCGCCCACCACCGCGAGGACCCCCTCTGCGCCTCCTGCCACAACCGCATGGACCCCCTCGGCCTTGCCCTCGAAAACTTCAACGCCTTCGGCACCCTCCGCACCACCGACCAGGGCTCGCCCCTCGACTCCTCCGGCACCCTCGGCGCCGGCGAATCCTTCACCGACATCCGCGATTTGAAGCACATCTTGCTGACCAAGCACCGCGAAGAATTCTATCGCTGCCTCACCGAAAAAGTACTAACTTATGCCCTCGGCCGCGGTTTGGAATATTATGACATGCCCACCGTGGACAAAATCGTCGCCCGCCTCGATGCCAACGCCGGCAATTTCTCCGCTCTCTTAGCCGGCGTCATTGACTCCGCCCCCTTCCAGGAAGAACGCACGGCCACCCCGCCCACCCCCAAAGTCGCGCAAGCGACCCTCGCTCCTTGATTGCTGAATTCTGAATGCTGAATGCTGCCCGCCAACCACCCCATTTAATCCACTCCTGCCGGACTTGAGAATAGTTCATTTAGAATTTCTTCCAGAATTCAGCATTCAGCACTCAGCATTCAGCATTTCCCCACCCCCCGCCCCATTAACAATACAACCATACAGCAATACAACAATTCCCCCGGGCGCCCCCACTAAGCACTAAGTCACTAAGCACTAAAACACTCCCCCCATGAAAACCCTCCAAGATCATCGCAATTCCGCCGCCGAACGTCACCACAGCCTCGAACGTCGCCGCTTCCTGAAGGGCCTCGGCGTGTGCCTCGCCCTCCCCGCTTTCGAATCCC
>CAZLPS010000159.1:0-6694 GCA_964561455.1 uncultured Opitutales bacterium | reverse complement strand
ATGACGGGCCCAACGCGGTGGGCATTCTACTGGGCAACGGCATGTATCGCGTCGCAAAAGGTGGTCGTTACGCAAAATTTGAGAAATCATTCGGGCCATTGCAGGCCATCGTACGCATCCGCCTCGAATACCAAGACGGTTCAGTCAACCTTATCGGCACCGACGAACACTGGCATGCCGGGGTCAGCCCGATGACGTTCTCCAGCGTTTATGGAGGTGAAGACTGGGATGCCCGCATGGAGCAAAAGGGTTGGGACCAAGCTGGCTTTGACGAAACAAAATGGTCGCCGGCCGAGGTCGCAAACGGGCCCGGTGGTGAACTGCGAGGCATTTCTCGCTCCGCTCCACCCATCCGCACCTTCGAAACGCAAACGGCAGTTAGCCACCACGAAATAAAGCCGGGTGTAACCATTTACGACTTGGGCCAAGCGGCGTCGCACCTGACCCAGTTCACGGTTCACGGGCCAGCCGGGGCCGTGGTCAAGGTGACGCCCAGTGAACTGGTTAATCCAGATGGCACCCTTTTCACCAACAATTACAACGGCAAGGCTTGGAGCCAGTACACCTTGGCTGGTACGGGCAGCGAGAGCTACACCTCAAAATTTTATTACTGCGGAGATCGCTACCTCGAGGTGGAGTGCATTCCGGCGAAGGACGGCGGCGACGCCCCCGTGATTGATTCCATCGCCGGGTTAGTCGTGCATTCTTCGGTCACGCCGGTCGGTGAATTCTCCTGTTCCAATGACCTCTTTAACCGCATTTATGCCATGATTCACTGGGCGGAATTGAGCAACATGATGAGTATCATCTCCGACTGCCCACACCGTGAGCGGCTGGGCTGGTTGGAGCAAGACCACCTGCACGGCCCGTCATTCTTTTACAACTACGACATGAACTCCCTTTTCGGAAAGATCATGGGCGATATGGCCGATTGCCAACTCCCCAATGGCCTGATTCCCACGCATGTGCCCGAGTATCCCATCATGAGTGCCAAGTGGCGGGATGCCATCGAATGGGGCAGCACCGGGGTAATGCTACCCTGGCAGCAATACGAGCGGACAGGAGACTTGGGCGTGTTGCGGCGCACCTACGCGGTCATGAAGGGCTATGTCGACCATATCACTCAAAACGCAAAAAACGGGATCGCCGCTCCCGGCCTGGGTGATTGGACAGGCCAGCGGGCAAGCCCGGACACCGTCTTGAATTTAGTTACCACCGCCATCTATTACGGTGACGTGGAAGCTTTGGCTAAAACGGCCAAATTGCTGGGGTATGCTGAGGATGCCACTACTAACGAGCAACTCGCGGAAGCAATTCGCACAGCCTTTAACACCGCCTTTTTCCACCCCGATACAAACCAATATGGAACCGGGTCGCAATGCGCCAATGCCATGGCGCTGGATCTGGGCCTGGTCGATCCGGCTAATCACGGCGCCGTCCTTGCAAATCTGGTGGGTGACTTGGAGAAGCGAAAATATGCAATGACAGTCGGGGAAGTGGGGTTGCCGTATTTATTACGGGCGCTGGCCGATGCCGGACGCTCTGACGTAGTCTTCGCACTGAACAATCAAACGGAAAGTCCGGGATATGGTTACCAACTGAAAATGGGAGCTACCGCTTTGCCGGAAACCTGGAATGACAACCGTGATAACTCTCAGATCCAATTCATGCTCGGGCATGTGGTGGAATGGTATTTCCATGATCTGGCGGGCATCCAACTGGATCCGCAAGCGCCAGGATACAAACACTTCATCATCCATCCGAGTATCGTGGGCGACCTGAACGAGGCGAAGGCGGCCTACGCGTCCCCGCGCGGAAAAATCGTGAGCGAATGGAAACGGGACGGCGAGCATCTGACGATGCACATTGTTATCCCGCCTAATTCGACGGCAACCATTTGCGTTCCGACGGCAAACGTTCAATCCATCACTGACGGCGGTGCGCCCATCGCCGAGGCCAATACCCTTAAATTCCGTCAGACGAGTGGCGCTTACACCGAATACGAGGCCGGATCGGGGGATTACACCTTGGGTGCCTCATTGCCATAAGCCCTCATAGAATCGGCTTTAACGCGCAGAGACGAAGCCAACTGGTAAATGCATTTTTAGATGAAGTAGCTTTGAGCAAAGCTGTTGCCAAGTTTTAATAAAACAGCGCTCGATCTAAACTGCGATACTGGATCGCTTCCAGCAAATGCGGCGCCTCAATATTTTCCGTCCCCGCCAAATCCGCAATGGTGCGCGCCACTTTCAAAATCCGGTCATACGCACGGGCCGAGAGCGAAAGCTGCTCCATCGCCTGTGCGAGCATTTCCGTCTGACCTTTATCAATGGCGCAATGTTTTCGGATTTCATTGTGGGTCATGCGGGCGTTGCAGGAGGTGAGGCGCATTTTGGTGTCGGCGAAGCGTTTGCCCTGGCGCCCGCGCGCCGCGATGATGCGTTCGCGCATGGCGGCGGAGGTTTCGCCCGGCGTCGTGTTTTGCATTTCCGTCAGCGGCAGGGAGGGCGCTTCCACATGCAAATCAATCCGGTCGAGTAGGGGACCGGAAATTCTTGAACGGTAGCGTTGGATATTGGGCACGGTGCAGCGACATTCCCGCTTGCCGTCACCCAGGTAGCCACAGGGGCATGGGTTCATTGCCCTTTATACATATTTCTCTAACAGCTTCAAAACCAAAGAGTTATGAATATCCCAAGGACCTAAAAACCCTGGGTGACCACCTTCGGAAGCGCCGCCTTGACCTCAAGCTCCTCCAAAAGGAGGTGGGGCAACGAACCGGGGGTTCGGTTTCCGACGTGTGGAATTGGGAGAATAATCGGGTCACCCCGGCGGTCAAATTCATCCCGGCCATCATTGCCTTCTTGCGTTACAACCCGATGCCGGAGCCTATGGCCCTACCGGAACGCCTTGTGTGGTTCCGGCAGGGCAGGGGCTGGACTCAAAAGGTCTTTGCCAAAGTCCTAGGTGTCGACCAAACAACCCTGGCTGGGTGGGAAAGGGGAGAACGCACTCCGACAGGGAGGTTCCGCACTCTCGTTGTCTCTGCCTTAGCCCCTAAAGGGATTTGATCTGTAGCTGGATTGCCGCGGCCTTTTGCCAAGCATCCGCACCCGGCTGGATGGCCGGGGTGACAATGTCGGCGCGGCTCATTTTCTTCTCCGCCGAGGAGATGCCTTGCGCTTTGTCTCGTACTGCGAGAAGTTCTGGATTGGCTTGGCCGTCGGTAACAAACGCCATCATGAGCTGCGGGATGCCGAGGGGCAATTTGTCGCCGCGATCCACCTGCCAAGTATACCAGGTCTTCCCGTAGGTGCCGGCCAATTCAATCATCAGGTCGTTTTCATTCGCCGCAGAAATTCCCGGTGCGGTTAGCTGTCCTGACTTCACTTCATAGGCGTGGCTGTGCCATAGCTGCTTTTCCTCGGCTGGAAGTTCCCCGAAAAGTTCGGCGCTGATGATGTATTCGATGCCAACGAGCCGCGCGTTCGCTTGGTCGGAGTCATAGATGACGCATTGGTGCATACCGTTGCCGTAGTGCGAGCAGTAGTGATGGGCGATCACCTGACGCCCCAAATTGCCGCTATAGAAATGCAGGCCGCAAACGTGTGCGTCGATCGCCTGCAACGGAGCGGCCCCCTTAATCAAATTGGGACCCGACCGCATCTTCATGGTCTGGTCAGCAGGCATCCCGTCCGGACTAGGCGGGGTCGGAGTAGCGGAACTCTGCCCGTTGGCCTTGGTGAGTCCGAGGCCGTAAGCGACCATGGTCGCCGCCAGAGAAGTCGATCGCACAAACGTCCGGCGAGAGAGGGCGGGTGATTTGCTGGTAGAAGATGTTTCCATGGGGCAAATTGCGGCGAGTGGAAGGTATATGACGCAATCGTTTTAGGGGTGCATTTGCTGGACAAACGAGTGCTGCTGATGCAGGAATTTAGGCGCGATCTGATTCTGCGCCATTGATGGCACCTTTCCTATGGGGTTTAACCCGGTAGGGAGAGAGCCGAGATAAATCAGCATCCGTGGCCGTTTTAACCTGAACTGACAGATGACATGGGGCGGCGAACGTGCTCCAAGCGAAGGAGGCAGCATTCGGGAGGTAGGTTAGGCCCCTACGGCATACGGAGGTATGGCGGATGACGGAGTGTACTCCTGACCGGAAATCCACGACGTTGGCTCAACTCGCCTCCTCAGCTTGATGCCGCTCCCTGACTCGCGTAGCACGTTCCCGAAGTACCTCGTAGATTGGAACGTCCTTCAGGGCCTCGGCCACACTATACGCCGCGAAACAGCTTACCAGAAGCGGCAGCATGTAATCGTATTTACCGGTGAGTTCAATCATGAGCACGATGCCGGTCAGCGGCGCGCGCACGATGGAGGTCAACAGTGCGCCCATGCCGAGCACGGCAAATACCTCTGGATTAGCCGCCCAGGCTGGGGCGATGAAATGAGCGACGCGTCCCACCGCCAGGCCACCGAGCGCCCCAAGCACGAGAAGCGGCGCAAAGATGCCGCCAGCCGATCCCGACCCATAGCTCACCATCGTGAGGACAAAGCGCGCCGCGACCAAAACAATCGCGGCGCGAATGGCTATCTCTCCAGCCATGGCGTGTTGGGCTAGGATCGCCCCCGATCCACTCACTTCGGGATAAATCCAGGCCGCGAATCCTGCTACCAACCCCGCCAATGCTCCCACCGCAAACGGTGGCCATCGCTGCAGCCGGTCGAAACCGTTGAGACTTGCCACAAGGGATCGGTTGAAAAGGACCCCGCCGAGGCCGGCGATGCCTCCCACGACTAGCGCGACCGGCAGCGCGTTCAATGTCGGTACGGGCATTCCTCGCAGGGCGAAGACCGGCGTTTCGCCCGTCAAGACGCGGCAGACGACATCTGCCGTGACCGAGGCGAGAAAGGCGGCGACAAAGATCACCGGCGTGAACGCGCCATGCAGTTCCTCCAGCACAAAGATCACTCCCGCGAGCGGGGCGTTGAACGCGGCCGCCAAACCGGCACCCGCGCCAGCGCCAATCAAAGCTTTGCGCTCTCCTTCGCCCGGCTTCACCCGGAACCAACCTGAAACCATGAGCCCAGTCGCACCGCCAATCTGGATCGTAGGACCCTCGCGCCCTAGAGCCAGCCCACTGCCGATGCTGGCGAGGCCGCCCAAGAACTTCACTGGCAGCACCCGCCGCCAATGGAGTTGCTCTTCCCCCAGTACGACGGATTTTATGTGGGGGATGCCGCTGCCGGACGCCTCCGGGGCAAAGCGGCGCACGAGCCACAATCCCAATCCTCCTCCCAACGCACCCACGATCAACGCCCCAAACAAGCTCGCGGTTGGCGACAGCCGGTGAAGCCAGGCAATGCGATGGAACTCTGACCATTGCAGTGCTTCCCGAAAGGCTGAAGAAATCAGTCCAGCAACCAAGCCGATGAGTAAGGCCTTGGGCAGGATATGGCGTCGTTTGACCTCTTCGGCCTTCAAGCCGGAGCCTTGATTTGCAGCCGAATTCATGGTTGCATCTACCTGCTTGTCGAATGGCAGACAAGTCTCAATCGTAGGCGGACGATCCGCAAAGTTGGTGCGGGGTGCTCACTGTGCTGGACGAGCACACCCGCGAGTGCCATGTGCTGCGGGCCGACCGGGCCTTGAAATCCACCGCCGTGATCGCCCTGGTCAAGGAAGCCATCACCCAGCATGGCGCATCGGAGTTCAGCCCTGGCTCCGGTCAGGCTTCGCCCTCCTTTCACCAAGGCTGGACAAAACCAACCCAACCTACTAACTTCACCCCATCCCCAAGCCTAACACTCCTAGTGGCTCGAAAAGGTGGATTCGGTCAATAGTCTGAAATTAAAAACCACGGTTAAGTTTACGGGCGATGACGAGACCCAAACAACTCTCCAAGGCCCAGTACGAGATGCTGGCAGCGTTCCGATACGCGCTGAGACAATTTTTCCACTTCAGCGAAAAAGCCGCTCAAGTGGCCGGAATTACACCGCAACAACACCAAGCGTTGCTGGCCATCAAAGGTTTTCCCGGGCGCGATAGGGTAACGGTGGGCGAACTTGCGGAGCGATTGCAACTTCGCCATCACAGCACGGTTGGTCTGATTGACCGGCTGGTTGCGGAGAATCTTGTGTTACGCGAGGCGTCAACAGTGGACCGCCGCCAAGTTCGCATCGGCCTCACCCGGCACGGCGAAAATGTGCTGGGGAAGCTTACCTCCACCCACCGCAAACAGTTGAAGCGAATCGGCCCAAAACTCAACCTGCTGCTCAAGCAGCTCGGTTGTGTCAAAGATTTTTAACCGCAGCCCTCGACCATTTCGCGCGGCAACCACCCTTTACTTATTTCCGAACGCAGTACCGTGCAATGTGGCCACTTCGTCTGCGTGATGCCGCGCGCTGGTCTGTTGCCCCTGAGCACACTGGGCGTGGTGGGCGGCAGCTTCGTGCTGCCCGGCACCCATATGGACCGCCGCCTGCTCATGATGCGATGCGGCCGTTTTGCAACATTCCGCGGCCTTCGTGTGCTGTTCTTGGATTTTCTTTGTCATGGTTTTTGTTTTATTTTGTTGTTAACCGCTCAGGAGGTTTTTTACCTCCGTCCGAGACGTGAGCCTCTTTAACATTCTAGCTAAGCGAGCCTACGAACTTTACAAGCAGTGTGGCTACGAAAACAGCAAAACGAGGC
>CAZLPS010000158.1:0-6831 GCA_964561455.1 uncultured Opitutales bacterium | reverse complement strand
CCGCCATGCAGAACCTTCTCCTCCCCGTCCTCGCCGCCGCCGACGACTCCGGCATTGTCGGCAAGCTCACCGATACGGCGAACCACATTACGTCCGAATTCCATGTGACGTGGTACATGTTCATCGGCCAGGCCGTGAATTTTTGCATCGTGGCGTTTGTCATTTACCACTTTGCCTTTAAGCCGGTCCTCGCGACCATCGACGCCCGCAACCAAAAAATCGCTGAAGGCCTCAAGTATTCCGAGGACATGAAGGCCAAGCTCGCCCAAACCGAACAACAGCAGGCTGAAGTCCTCAAACAAGCCAGCCTCGAAGGCAAAAAAGTCATCGCCGAAGCCCGCGACACCGCCAAGGCCCTCGTCGACAAGGCCGCACAGGACGCCACCCGCACCGCCGAAGACATCATCAAGAAGGGCCAGGAAGCCGTCGCCCTCGAGCGCCAAAAGATGCTCAATGACCTCCGTCGCGAAGTTGCCACCCTGGTCGTCGCCACCGCCAACCGCGTGCTGGGCCGGGACCTCACCGCTGACGAACGCGCGCGCTTTAATACGAGCGCCGCCGCCGATCTCTCCAAGAATTAAGATTTATGAATTAAGATTTATGAAGTGAAATCAAACTACTTCACCCCCTGCCGACATCCCAGCCGCAACTTCTTAATTCTTAAATCATACCTCATAAATCGCAAATCGCCCCATGCTCCTCGACCGCAAACAGAAAGACTTCGCCAAGAAACTGGCCCGGCTGTCCCTCGACACCGGCGGCCAGATTGACGCGGCGCGCGTGGATGCGGTCATCAGTTCCCTCCGCGTGAACAAAGCACGCGTCCAACGCGCCCTGCTGAAGGCCTATCTTCACCATTTGCAGGTGGAAGACCG
Organism: uncultured Opitutales bacterium; assembly: GCA_964561455.1. Classification (GTDB taxonomy): domain Bacteria; phylum Verrucomicrobiota; class Verrucomicrobiia; order Opitutales; family JABDGR01; genus JABDGR01. The sequence continues at coordinate 5,956 of CAZLPS010000158.1, read as the reverse complement.
CCGCAGCCGCGTTCTGGTGGAGCACGCCGGCACCGCCGATGCCGCCAGCCTCGAAAGCATGCGCGCCGGCCTCGCCAAAAAATACGGCCGCAATCTCCGCCTCGAGTCCCGCGAAAACCCGGCCCTCATCGCCGGCCTGCGCGCCTCCGTCGGCGATGACATTTACGAATCCTCCATCTCCATCCGCCTCGCCGCCCTGCAAACGGCACTGGGCTAGGATTTATGAGTTAAGATTTATGATTTATGAAGTTCAGTCAAACCATCCACAATTCGTTTTCAACGTTTTTTAAATCTCAATTCCTGACTCCACTTCGCCCGGACTTCATAAATCCTAAATCTTAATTCGCTACCGCCCCTACTTCATAAATCTTAATTCCTAAATCTTAAATCCCTTTCTTCCCATGAGCTCCGTTCTCGAACAAATCCAGCAGGAAATCGCCAAGCTCGACGCCGGCACCACGCAACGCAATGTGGGCCGCATCGTCACCCTCGCCGACGGCGTCGCCAAACTCGACGGCCTCTCCGCCGTCATGTACAACGAAATGATCGAGTTCCCGGGCGGCGTCTTCGGCATCGCCCTCAATCTCGAAGAAGACGAGGTCGGCGCCATCATCCTCGGCGACTACGCCCACTTGAAGGAAGGCGACGAAGGCAAGACCACCGGCCGCCTCCTCTCCGTCCCCGTCGGCAAGGCCCTCCTCGGCCGCGTCGTAGACGCCATTGGCCGCCCCATGGACGGCAAGGGTCCCATCGCCACCAGCGAATCCTACGCCGTGGAAAAGATCGCCCCCGGCATCATCGCCCGCCAGTCCGTGGATCAACCCCTCGCCACCGGCATCATGGCCGTGGACTCGATGATCCCCATCGGTCGTGGCCAGCGCGAACTCATCATTGGGGACCGCGCCACCGGCAAGACCTCCATCGCCATTGATGCCATCATCAATCAGGCCAAGATGAACAAGGACGGCGCCGCCCGCAACGACCCGAAGTTCCGCCCGGTATATTGCATTTACGTCGCCGTCGGCCAAAAGAATTCGAACGTCGCGCGCACCGTCAAGGCCCTCGAAAAGGCCGGCGCGATGGAAAACACCATCATCGTCTCCGCCCCCTCGGCGGACAATCCGGCCAACCAGTACCTCGCCCCCTACTCCGGCTGCGCCATGGGCGAATGGTTCATGGAAAACGGCATGGACGCCCTCATCATTTATGATGACCTTTCCAAGCACGCCGTCGCCTACCGCCAGATCTCGCTCATTCTCAAGCGCCCCTCCGGTCGCGAAGCCTATCCCGGTGACGTGTTCTATCTCCACTCCCGCCTCCTCGAGCGCGCTGCGCGCTTGAACGCCAAGGCCGTGGAAGCCCTCTCCGGCGGCAAAGTCAAAGGCTCAACCGGCTCGCTCACGGCGCTGCCCATCATTGAGACCCAGGCCGGTGACGTGTCCGCGTACATTCCGACGAACGTGATTTCGATCACCGACGGCCAAATCTTCCTCGAAACCGACTTGTTCAACCAGGGCATCCGCCCCGCCATCTCGGTGGGCTTGTCCGTCTCGCGCGTCGGTTCCGCCGCGCAGATCAAGGCCTATAAGCAGGTCGCCGGCCGCGTGAAGCTCGAACTCGCCCAGTATCGCGAACTGGCCGCCTTCGCCCAATTCGGCTCCGACCTCGACGCCCGCACCAAAGCCCAGCTCGAACGCGGCGCCCGCATCGTCGAACTCTTCAAGCAGCCGGCCCTCGCCCCCAAGGCAACTGAAGTGCAGATCGTCCTCCTCTGGGCCGTGCAAAATGGCCAGTTCGACGCCATTGCCAAAGAAAAAATGGTCGCCGCCACGGCCTCGTTTGACGAGTACCTCACCAGCCGCAAGGCCGAGCTGCTCAAGAAAATCATCACCGAAGGCAAGCTCACCGACGCCCTCACCGCCGAAATCAAGTCCTCCTGCGAGGATTGGGCGAGGACCTTCAGCTAAGCCATTTAAGAATTAAGATTTATGATTTAAGAAGTTTACCGCCCACTTCGGCAGGGGCCTACCCGGCGATTTCTTTCATCCTACTTCCTAAATCATAATTCATAAATCATAAATATTTCCAATGAAAGGTATTCGCGAGATTCGCCGCCGCATCAAGGCGGTCAAAAACACCGCCCAAATCACCAAGGCGATGCAGCTCGTGGCGTCCTCCAAGATGAAGCGCGCCCAGGACGCCGCGCTCGCCAGCCGGCCGTATGCGCTCCTGCTCTCGCAGATTCTGGAGTCCGCCCTGCCCCGCATGCATGAAACCGCGCACGCCTTCTTCGAAGCCCGCCCGGTCAAGAAGCGCGGCATCTTGGTCATCGCCACGGACAAGGGCCTCTGCGGCGCACTGAACGGCAACCTCTTCCGCCTGATTACGGACGTCAAGCCGGCCGACGCGCGCTTTGTCTGCATCGGCCGCAAGGCCACCCAATTTATCGCCCGCACCGGCCGCGAACTCATGGCCGATTTCATCGTCAGCGACAAAGTGGGCTACAATGAAGTGCGTCCGGTGGTGGAATTTTTGACCCAGGCTTATGTGGACGGGAAAATTGACACCATCGAGGTCATGTATTCCCACTATATCAATACCCTGCGCCAGGAACCGGCCATTGACCCGCTCGTCCCTTTCCAGTCTTTCGAGGCGGAATTGGATAAACTGCACAAGAAACTCGGCCACCGCGAGGACGATGACATCAAGGATACCCGCGAAATCGTGTTTGAACCGTCCGCCGGCGTCATCCTCAACCAACTCCCGCCGCTGTTCCTCAAGCAACAGATCTACACGATGATCCTGGCCGCCAAGGCCAGCGAGCATTCCGCCCGCATGGTGGCGATGAAGAATGCCACCGACAACGCCAAGCAACTCGTGGCCGACCTTTCCCTTGAGTATAACAAGGCCCGCCAGGCCGGCATTACCCAGGAAATTCTCGAAATCGCCGCCGCCTCGGCGGCCAATTAAGAATTATGATTTAAGATTTATGAAGTCTGACCAAACAGATGATAAACCCCTCATTGATCTAAAGATCCGAACTTTCCAATTTTCCCGCCGCATTATCCGCCTTTATGCCTCCCTTCCTCATAACCCAATTGCCCAGACGCTTGGCCGCCAGGTCTTGCGTTCAGGCACTTCCGTTGGGGCCAACCACCGGGAGGCCTTTCGCGCCCGTTCGCGTGCGGAATTCATTGCCAAAATGGGCGACTGTCTGAAGGAACTGGACGAAACTGAATACTGGCTTCAACTCATCCAGGCTGAAAACCTTTTTCCCAACGAAAACCTCAAACCTTTGCTCAAAGAAACTGACGAACTCATCCGCCTTTTCGTTTCCATTTGCAAAAGCACTCGAAAACCCTCTTCGGTTGCATCCACTTCATAAATCTTAAATCAAAATTCTTAAATCCCATGAATAAGGGCAAAATCGTCCAAGTTATCGGTCCCGTCGTCGACGTGCAATTCGCCGAAGGCCAAATCCCGGAAATCTACAACGCGCTCGAAGTGAGCGGCCGACCGGTGGATGCCGTGCGACTCGTCCTCGAAGTGCAACAGCACCGTGGCGAGGGTCTCGTCCGCGCGGTCGCCATGACCTCGACCGACGGCCTCGTCCGCGGCCAGGAAGTCGTGGACTCCGGCGCCCCCATTTCCGTCCCCGTCGGCGAAGGCGTCCTCGGCCGCATCTTCAATGTCATTGGCGACACCGTGGACGGCCTCGGCCCAGTCAAGTTCGACAAGAAGTATCCCATTCACCGCGCCCCCCCGGCCCTGGTGGACCAGGACACCGAAGCCACCATTCTCGAAACCGGCATCAAGGTCATTGACCTCATCTGCCCGTTCCTCAAGGGCGGCAAGGTCGGCGCCTTCGGCGGTGCCGGCGTCGGCAAAACGGTCGTCATCATGGAGCTGATTTACAACATCGCGATGAAGCACGGCGGTTATTCCGTGTTCGCCGGCGTTGGCGAGCGTTCCCGCGAAGGCAACGACCTTTACCACGAAATGTCCGAAGGCGGCGTCATCAAGCTCGACGACCTCTCCAAATCCAAGGTCGCGCTGGTTTACGGCCAGATGAACGAGCCCCCGGGCGCCCGTATGCGCGTCGCCTTGAGCGGATTGGCCATGACCGAGTATTTCCGCGACGAAAAGAACCAGGACGTGCTCCTCTTCGTGGACAACATCTTCCGCTTCTCCCAAGCCGGCTCCGAAGTGTCCGCGCTCCTTGGTCGCTCGCCCTCCGCCGTCGGTTACCAGCCCACCCTCGCCCAGGAAATGGGCATCCTCCAGGAACGCATCACCTCGACCAAGAAGGGCTCCATCACCTCCTTCCAGGCCGTCTACGTGCCTGCCGACGACCTTACCGACCCCGCCCCGGCCAACACCTTCGCCCACTTGGACTCGACCATCGTGCTCGAGCGCCGCATCGCCGAACTGGGCATTTACCCGGCGGTGGATCCCCTCGCCTCGACCTCCAAGGCCCTCGCGCCCGAGTTCGTCGGTGAAGCCCACTTCAAGGTCGCCCGCGGCGTCCAGCAGGTGCTCCAGCGCTACAAGGACTTGCAGGACATCATTGCCATTCTCGGCATTGACGAACTCTCGCCCGAGGACAAGCAGGCCGTCTTCCGCGCCCGCAAGATCCAAAAGTATCTCTCGCAGCCCTTCCACGTCGCCGAAGTCTTCACCGGCTTCCCCGGCAAGCTCGTTCCCGTCGCCGAAACCATCAAAGGCTTCAAGATGATCCTCGATGGCGAACTCGACCACGTCAACGAAAACGACTTCTACATGAAGGGCAGCATTGACGAAGTCATCGCCGCCGCCGCCAAGAAGTGATTTATGAAGTAAGATTTATGATTTATGAAGTGGCCACCCACTCCTCCAATAAATCCACCACCCTTGGACGCTTCGCGGACGGACATCCAACTTCATAAATCTTAAATCCTAATTCTTAATTCTCAATTCCATGCCTCTCACCCTCGAAATCGTCACCCCGGAGCGCCGGGTTTACCGCGGCACCGCGGAGTCCGTGATCATTCCCACGACTTCAGGCGAGATCGGCATTCTCCCCGGCCACGTCCCGCTGATGACTGAATTGTCCGCCGGCGAATTGCGCCTGACCAATCCGGGTCCCAACAAGTCCCTCGCCGCCTCCCACCCCGAGGCCGGGCAGCCCGGCCCGGTCCGCGTAGCCGTGGACAACGGTTTTGTTCGCGTCCTCGGCGATGTCGTCTCCATCCTCACAGAAGCCGCCCTGGACGAGCGCAAGATTGACCTCCAAGCCGCCGTGGACGCCCAAGCCCGCGCCGAAAAGGCCCTGGCCGAAGCCCGCGAAAAGAAACTCGACCCCGCCGAAATCGAGCAACTCGAAGCCATCGCTCGCTTCGCCATCGTCCAGCAGTTGATGAAGCGAAAGAACTAGAGCATTTTCGATTTGCTTTGAAGCGTTGATGAAGTCCGATAGAGGGGTTTCAAGTCCGACAGGGGGTAATCGCTTGAGCTGGGCATCCCGAAGGGATGCCAGAAATTAGCCGGGGGTCGCAGACCCCCGGACCATCGAGGATGAATACATTCGCACCCCGTGAGGGGTGCCAGCAACGCTCCCCGTGGCCCTGCCAAGCCTAAGCCGAAACCAATTCGCGGGCGTGGGCAATCTCGTGCTTCCTGATGGGGCGCACCTGTCATGCGCTTGGCCATTTCAAAAGAGTGTGTGTCGCGCAAGTAGCCGTAAGTTTTGGCGACGAGCAGGTCGCCGTCTTTGTGCCCGACCCAGAGGGCGATGGTTTTGACCACAAGTTTCTCCTCAATGATTTGGCTCAAAAACGCCGGAACGGAGGAGTTTGCATTTCATGGCGCAATGAGCCAAGCTTGCCGGAGCAGGCGAATGGCTTACCGCCATTATCTGCATACTTCGGGCCCGTAGCTCAATGGTTAGAGCAGAGGACTCATAATCCTTTGGTTGCCG
>CAZLPS010000157.1:0-6860 GCA_964561455.1 uncultured Opitutales bacterium | reverse complement strand
TCGCGCTCGTTGCCGACGTAGATGAGGTCGAGGCGGGATTCAAATTGCTGCTCGTTGGTCGGGTTGGCGACGAACTGGCCGTTGATTTCGCCGACGCGGACGCAGCCGATGGGGCCGTTCCAGGGAATGTCGGAGAGGTAGACCGCGGCGGAAGCGCCGTTGACCATCAGAATGTCCGGCTCGTTCATCAAGTCGGTGGAGAGAAGATTGCCAAGAACCTGGACTTCGTTGATGAAGCCGGTGGGGAAGAGCGGGCGCAGGGGGCGGTCGCAGAGGCGGGAGGTGAGGACTTCCTTTTCGGTGGGGCGGCCTTCGCGCTTGAAGTAACCACCGGGGAAGCGGCCAGCGGCGGCGAACTTGTCGCGGTAGTCAACGGTGAGGGGGAACCAGTCCTGATCGGGTTTGAGGTTGGTGGCGGCAACGGCGGTGACGAGGAGGGTGGTTTCACCCTTTTGGATGGTGACGGCGCCGTTGGCCTGGCGGGCGATGGTGCCCGAGTTGATCGTGATGCCGAGGTCGGGGACTTCGACGGAGTATTGTTGTTTCATGGGTTATGAGGCGCGCACTTGGGCGCGCGAGGTGTGTTTTGGTTATTAGATAAAAGGCGAGCGGGACTGGACCGATACCGCGGAATGCGGCAGCGTCGGAACGGTTAATTCCGAAAAACAACGGTCAGGCAGCCAACAGGCACGATGGGTAAACCAGGCGGGGGCCTGGGACGATTTTGGGAGGAAACGCGGCTACTTGCGGAGATTCAACTTCGTGATCAGACCGGTGTACGTAACCAAGTCGTTCTTCTTGAGGTAATTCAGCAGGCGGCGGCGCTTGCTGGTCATCTGCAAAAGCCCGCGGCGGCTGTGGAAATCCTTGCGGTGGCCGCGCAGATGGTCCGTCAGATGGGCGATACGGGCGGTCAGAAGGGCGACTTGCACTTCGCAGGAACCGGTGTCCTTTTCGTGGGTACGGAAGTTTGTGATAACTTCTTCTTTATTAACGACTTCAGACATGATTGGGTGTTCTCGCAATCACGGCCAACTGGGGTTTCGAACGGTCGAAACCGCGGACTCAGCTCCTCGCCGAAACCGCCGTTGGGCCGGGCGGCTATGCCAAAATTTGATTTGGAGGCACAGACGACCGGGGGCCGCGGAACCGGCGGACAATGGTGAGATTGGGGTCGCCGGAACTAACGCAAGGGGAGAATAAAGCGGGTTGGGGGGCGGGAGGCAAGGGGAAAGTTCCGGGGGTGAACTTTGAACATTCGGCGTTTAACATTAAAGGTCCATCGCACCGCACCTGAAAACGAATGTTTAAAGTTTAAGGCTTAACGCTTAACTTTTAATTCTGAATACCGAATGTCGAGGTCGGAGATTTGAAACACGGAGGACACGGAGTGGGTTTAACTGAAAACCGTAAACCGCAAACAGTTTCCTCCGTTTGCTCCGCGTCCTTCGTGTTTCAAAAATCTTTTCCTCACCCTGCGCGGAAATTAAGGGCCTTGATGACCCCTCCGCCCGGCAGACGGTGGAGGCGGTCGAGAATCTTCTGCTGCTGGAACTGCATCTCCTGCTTCAACATTGGGTTGGAAACTTGGATGAGGAGGATGCCGCCGCCGACAATGCGTTGGGGGCAGCTGCGATGGGCGGCGTGTTCGCCGACCATTTCCGTCCAATGCTTCGCAATGAGATCCTCGACGCGTTCCTGGCCGATTTTATATTTCTGTTCGAGGACTTCGATAAGGTTGCCGAGGGTGAAGGCCGGGCGCAGCTTCGCGACGCTGTGGTCCGTGGGCAGGCCGCGCAGGGAGGCGATGAGGTTGTTGGTGGAGCGGGAGTATTCCACGGGGGGGAATTAAGAATTAAGAATTTAGAATTAAGAAAGCAGAATATAGGATGAAGGCTGAGGGATGAAGGATGAATCAGGGCGGGAGGCGAATTTCAGATTTGAGATTTGAAATGGCCACGAGTGCTGAAAAGGGAAGGAAGGAAGTTTGAATCTGGAATCTGGAAGTTGGAAGTGCAAAGTTGCAGGAGGTTGGGGGTGGTTCGTAATGCTAACTTCCAGCTTCCGGCCCCTCGCTTCCTTGCGGTTGTTTCTTATTCCAGATTCCAACTTCCAGCTTCCTCAAAACAACCCCGGCAATTCCGCGAGGCTGTTGATGCATGGAATGTCGGCTGGCGGACTTGCGGCCACCAGCACCGCCTGCCAGCCGGCGTCGCGGGCGGCCGCGTAGTCGTGAGGCGGGCTGTCGCCGACGTGCAGGATGGCAGAGGCGGGTAGCTGGAGGGCCTGTTCGACGGCGCGGAAGGCGCGGGGGTCGGGCTTTTCGGCGTGGATTTCACTCGAGATGAAGAGGCCGCCGGTGAGGTACGGCGACCAGCCCAGTTCCGTGACGACCTGGCGCAGGCGGGAATCCCAATTCGACAGAATAGCAACGAGGAGATCCTTTCGGGCGGATAGGGCGGCCAAGGTTTCCGCGGCGCCGGGGAGGGCACGCCAGCGTTTGGCCGACGCGAATTCGCGCCAGAGTTGCTGGAAAACTTGATCGAGCAGATTGGCCGGACATTCCGGGGTGATACTGCGGCGGACGACTTCGTGCCAGAAGGCAAGTTCAGTGCCTTCGTTGACCACGGCGCGGGGGCGGGTGGCGGTCAGTTCCTTGAATGCCGCGCGGAAGCGTTGGTTAAGGATGGGCGGCGCGATGGCGACGCCGTATTGCGCCAGGATTTCGGCATAAACTTCACCGACGCCGGGGTTTGGGGTGAGGAGGGTGCCACCGGCGTCGAAGGTAACGGCGCGGACGTGCCTAAAATCCACAGCGGTACAGGCCATTGGGCGGATCAAGGCTTGGTGATGAGGATGCGCAGGAATGCCGTTGGGTGGCCGGTCATAGTATAGGAGGCCGTAACCTGCGAGCCATTGGTTTGAACGGAGAGACTGGGGTCGGTTGTGCTCCAGGTGACCAGATCGGTGCTGGACTGAACGGTGTAAGTGATGTCACTGGCGGTCTTGTTGAAGACGAGGGTTAGCTTGCCGGCGGAGATGGTGGCGTGCGGGAGATTGGCCTGCTGATTGGACAACGGGGCGAGATTAAATGCGTATTTGACCAAGTTCGCGATTCCGTCCTGGCCCGGGGCGGCGGTGGGACCGGAGATGGCGGGGTTGTTCAATTGGGATTGATTGAAATAAGTTTGTTGCCAGGTGACGAAGGAGGGATTGACGAAGAGAATGACCCCGTTCGAGGTAATCGAACCCGCCACACTGGATAGTACGCACCGGAATTGATTCGTGGACATGGTGGTCGTCGTGGCATTGACGGTCAGCGACGGCGTTGTCGAGCCGGTGTAGGTGCCGTTGTCCGTGAGATTCGACCAATTGCCGCCGTTGTTCGTCGAGATTTGCCATTGGTAGCTCGGGAGTGGGCTGCCGTTGCCAGTGAGGTTGAAGGTGACGTTGGCGCCGGCAAACACGGTGGTGCCACTGGGCTGCGAGGAGATGCCCGGTGGCGTGTTGACGATGAGCCCGGCGCTGTGGGTATTGGTGTTGGAAGTTACGTTGAGGGTGTTGGTGTAGGTTACCACGCAACGGTAGAATTCGCCGGAGAGCCCGCTGGAGGCATTGTTGATAAACAGTGTTGCGTTGGTTACCCCGGAGTACGGGGCGTTGTTGGTCAGATTGCTCCACGTCGAATTGTCCGGCGAACTTTGCCATTGAAAGGTGGTGTTGGAGGAGGTGCCGGTTTGCACGTTGAACTGGGCGGATTGGCCGGCGGTGACTACTTGGTTGAGCGGCTGTTGGGTAATGATGCTTTGCGCGAAGTTGATGCCGCCGGGGTTGTTATTGTTGACGGTCACATTCTGGCTGGCGTAGCCGTTGCTGTTGCCGTTGGAACTCGGCGTAACGTGCCAAATGCCATTGACTACGGCCAGGGAGTAATTGCCGCCATTGTCGGTCAGGGAGTTGACGTTAAAGATGTTGCCGTTGATGGTCGCGGTGGCGAACATGCCGTTGTTGGTGACGGGATTGCCATTGATGTCCACCACATGGCCGGAGATGGTGGCGGTGTCGGTCAAGACGGGGTAGGCGATGCCGTTGATGTTTTGGCCGTCGGTGACGTTTTCCTGCAAGTTTGGTCCAATGAGGTTATTGGGTTGGCCATTGGTAAAGTTGTTCAACTGGAGGGTCCAATTGCCGCCATAGACACCCAGGCTAAAGTTGCCATTGCTATCGGTCGTGCCTTGGGCGGTGACGAAGCTCCCGCCGCCGCCGTTGTTGATTAACTGCGCCTGCATCGTGAGGTTGGCGACCGGCGTGCCGTTGTTGGTTACGGTGCCGATAAGGGCGGCGGTTGAGACAATCAGCGAAGCACTATTGGAGTCGAGTGTCGTGGACGTGGTGGAATAGGTCGCCACGCAGCGATAGAGCTGGCCGGAAAGGGCACTGGTGGTGTTGCTGACTGTCAAGGTTGCGTTCGTGTTGCCGGAGAAATTGGCGTTGTTCGAAATGTTGCTCCAAGTATTGCCGCTGTCGGTGGAATTCTGCCACTGATAGGTGACATTGGAGACCGCATTGGTTTGGATGCTGAAGTTGGCGGGCTGACCGGCGGGGACATCCTGGTTGTTGGGCTGCATGGTGATGTTGAACCCGGGGCTGAAGTTGATTCCGTTCTGATTGCTGCCGCTGACGGTCACATTTTGACTGGTATAACCCGATTGGCCGGGGCTGACCGACCAGGTGCCATTTACCACCGGCAGGGAATAGCTGCCGTCGTTCTGGGTTTGGGCGCTGGAGGAATAATTGACCACGCCTATGCCACCAATATTGATGTTCGCCGAGGCGTTGATGCCATTAAAGCTGAGGGGGTTGCCGTTGATATCGGTGACGGTGCCGTTGATAGAGGCGGTACCGTTCGCGATGGGAAAGTAGGGGATGGTGGAATTGTTATACTGCACGGTCAGGTGATTGCCATCGGCGACAGTCTCATTGATTTGCGGGCCAATCGCGTTGACCGGATTGTTGTTGTTGTCCTGGCTGGACAGGAACACCGTCCAGTTGCCGGCATAGACGCCGAGGCTAAAATTTCCGCTGCCGTCGGTGGTGGACTGCACCTGGACGCCGGGGCCGTTGCCATTGTTTTGCAACATGGCATCTATCAGAGCACCGATCACGGGCTGGCCGCTGTTGGCATCTTTGACGGTGCCGTTAAGGGTGGCGGTGGCGGCTGCGGCGACAAAGTTGAGGGCCATGGATTGGCCGGAGAAGAGCTGGGCGCTCTGGCTGGACGGGGCGATTAACCCGGACAACCCGGAACTGGTGCTATTGGCGTTGACGTTCCAATTGTCGGCCACCGCGTTGTTGGTGTTAATGGGCGCATTGACGCCGAGATAGTAGTTGCCGTTGGCGTCGGTGTTGGCGCTGACATTCAGGTTGTTGTTGTCATTTCCGTCCATTTCCACGTTGGTCAAGCCGGTGTTGCCATTTTTGACGGTGCCGTAAACGAGGGCATTGACCACGGGGAAGACGATGGAAAGGTTTAAAGAATTGGCGGCAGTGGTGTCCGCCGTCGGCTTATTCGACGGGCGCAGGTAGCCGACCTGATTTACGCTCGTGTCGGAAACCTCTATGCTCCAGGTGTCCGCCAGCGCGGGCGCGACAAACACCCCATCGTTGTTGGAGGTGGCGATGGTCACATTGTTACTGTTGGAAGAGATAAATAATTGCATGCCGGCGACGCCGTTGCCGTTGGCATCCTGGGTCTTGCCGCCAATCATGCAAGTGGCGGCGGTGGCCACGGGGTTTGTATTAGTCAGAGCCTCGCTGGTCGTCAGGGCAAATTGCGGCGCCGTCTGGAAATTGGAAATGTAGCCCGGTTGAAAAATGAGGAGCAGATAGCCTGTGCCCACCGGGGCGTTGAGGGTGAAGTTGCCGCCGCTATCCGCCAGGGTGCCCGCCACAAACTGCGAGTTGCCCCCGCCAGTTTGCTGCAACATCCCGACCCGGGCATTGGGCAGGGGGGCCGAACCGACCATCGCCGTGCCACTGACGGATTGGCTATAGGCGGGTTTGGTGACCGTGAAGTTGGTTGAGATCGCCGCAAAGTCATTATTGGGGCTGGCAATTTTAATGATGTGATTTCCAGCTATCCGGCTCAGCTCGGACGAGGTGGACAGATTAATATGGGTGGTGATGGTGCCATTGGGGGTGTGGACGACGTCGTCTCCGGGCAGATTGGGATCGGTCACGCCGCCAAAGGAAGCAGTTTGGTTTTCGGTAATGATAAAGCTTTCGAGGAGCGGATCCACCACGTCTACGTTGTCGGTGCCGGCGGAATCGAGAAAATGCTGCACCTTGATTTTGTCGCCCACAGCGAGGCCGCTGACTGTGATGGTCAAGTTTTCGGTGCTGTTGGCGGCGATGGTGGGGGTCGAAAGGTGGACGGTGGCCGTATTGCTGGGAGTACCAAAAACATGCAGCGTGGCACCATTGGTGGTGATGTTGGCGCTATCGGAGCTGTCGGTGATGAAGCATTTATATTTGGTTCCAATTGACCCATTGCCGTTGTTATTGAGACTGGTGTCAGTGCAGTTGATGGTCAGGTTGGCCGTGGTGACATTGCCATAGGGGCTGGCATTGGGGACGGGATTAAAATTGGCGCCGTTATCCGTCGAAAACTTCCACTGATAACTGAGCGTGCCACCATTCGAAGAAACGGCCGCGACATCAATAGTGGTATTGGCACTGGGGGTGCCCACATACACGGTTTTGCTCGTTGGGGCGCCGATGACAATGGGAGCAGCCCCCAACCACGCCGGCAAAAGGGCGGCAACCGCAGTGAAAAGGGAGAGCAAAAGGAGGTGCCGACG
>CAZLPS010000156.1:0-6922 GCA_964561455.1 uncultured Opitutales bacterium | reverse complement strand
TCCAGGGCTTGCATGGCGACGACCCGCAGCATCTCAAAATCGCCGCGACGCTGAAACATTACGCCGTCAACAATGTCGAGGCCAACCGCCAAAGCCTCAGTGCCACCGTGTCCGAGCGCATGATGTATGAGTACTGGCTGCCCCATTTCCGGGACGCCATCATTGAGGGCCACGCCGACTCCGTCATGGCCAGCTACAATGCTATCAACGGCACGCACAACAACATCAACCACTGGCTCCTCACGGACATTCTGAAAAACTTCTGGCAGCATGACGGCTTTGTCGTCTCCGACCTCGGCGGCGTCCGCACGATGGTCGCCGACCGCGCCACCGGCCTGACCGTCACGGACGCCGTCGCGCAATCAGTCATGGCGGGCGTGGATTTTTCCGACAAGGAATATCAGGACAACATCCCCCTCGCCATCAAGGCCGGCACGCTCACGATGGCGCGGCTGGATGACGCCGTCACCCGCGTCATGCGGATACGGATGCGGCTCGGCGAGTTCGACCCGTTTGATTCCAATCCCTACAGCAAAATTCCCACGTCGGTCATTGACAGCCCGGCCCATCGCGCCATGGCGCTCAAGGTCGCCCAACAATCCATCGTGCTCCTGCAAAATCGCGGCAACTTTCTGCCGCTGGACAAAGCGAAAGTGAAGCGCATCGCCGTGCTCGGGCCGCTGGCGGACACCATCGAGACGAATAATTACAACGGCAAATACAGCGTGGCCATCACCCCCCTCCAGGGCCTCAAGGACCGCGTCGCGCCGGGCACGGAAGTATCCTTTGTCGCCGGCGCGACCATCACCGCGGGTCGCGGTGCGCCCGCTCCCGCCGCCGATCTGCCCGCCGCCGTCGAACTCGCGCGCGGCGCCGATGTCGCCATTCTATTCGTTGGCACGAACCGGACCATCGAGCAGGAGGGCCACGACCGCACCACGCTCGCGCTGCCCGGCAACCAGGAGGCCCTCGTCGAGGCCGTGCTCGCCGCGAACCCGCACACCATTGTCGTGGAGATGAGTGCCGGCCCGCTCACCGTGCCCTGGATTAAGGATAACGTCCCGGCGATGCTGCAGGCCTGGTGGCCCGGCGAAGAAGGCGGCCATGCGATTGCCGACGTGCTCTTTGGCGACGTGAATCCCGCCGGGCACTTGACCGCGACCGTTTACGCCTCCGAGGCGCAAGTCCCGCCCCAATCGGAATACGACATCACCAAGGGCTTTACGTATATGTACATCAACGGCGCGCCCCTGTTCCCCTTTGGCCACGGCCTCAGCTACACGACGTTTCAATACGGCGCGCTCAAACTCTCCGCCGACAAAATCAAATCCACCGGCAGCGTGAGCGTCAGCGTCGAAGTCACGAACACCGGCAAAGTCGCGGGCGACGAAGTGGTGCAGCTTTACGTCCACCAGGAAAAGGCCAGCGTGAAAGTCCCGGAAAAGGAACTCCGCGGCTTCCAGCGCATCAGCCTCAAACCCGGCGAAAAGCAGACGGTGACGCTCACGGTTCCCGGCGAAAAGCTCGCCTTCTACGACGAAAAAACCCACGCCTTCGTGGTGGAACCAGGCACGTTTGATGTGTTGGTCGGCGCGTCGAGCGGGGATATCCGGCAGAGGCAGAGTTTTGAAGTCACGTCGAACTGAGGAAGCTGGAATCTGGAAGTTGGAATCTGGAATTCCAAAAAAGCACGCCGGTAGGGACGCCTCTCCGAGGCGTCCGTTCTGGCTTCCCTTCCAAATCGCAAATTCCAAATCTCAAATCGCCCTTGCCGCCGGGCACTTCGCCGCCTAACGTTTCCCCATGCGCCTTCGCATCCCCTCTTATGGCGTGGCATTGAATTTGGTCGCCGGGTTGCTCGCCGGGTGCCAGTCGGGGCCAAGGACAATGGTTTGGGAGCATCAGCAAACGCTAGTGGCGGAAATTGACGTCACACCCGATAACTCAGCTAGTTGGAGCGGTGTTGAATCGGAAAATGGCTGTCACGCCATTGTCAGGTCCGTTTATTTTCGAGAAGGGGGCAAAGAAAGGGTTCAAGTTGATGGCCAGCAGTGGCCGGAATTTGACGGGTTTATTCGCGGAGGAATCCAATCGCCGACGATTATTCCCAGCCCTGATGGCCAGCATATGGCGGCTTGTGTTGTAATTGACGGCAAGCAGCATGTTATTGTGGATGGAATCGTAGGGCCGGCGGTTGAAGGTCTCAACCCCTTCGGATTCCATTTCAGCAAGACGGGTGGCCGTTATTTCTACTTTTCGCACAGCCGCGAAAAAATTCGGATATTGCTAAATGGCCTGCCGGAACCGGAATTTGATGAGATATTCGGTTTCGATGCCAGCGATGACGGCCAACAAATTGTTTACGTCGGCGGCAATAAGGATGGATCATTTATGTCGGGTTATCGATCGCAGGTTTTTATTAATGGCAAACCCGGACCCAAAACTAACGCGCCCCATCCCGGTGTTGCCGTCAGCGGGGATGGAAAACATTTGGCCTTTGTCACCGATGCGGGTGATAAAGTGAGAGTTGTGCTAGACGGCGTGCCGGGCCCGGATTTCGACATCGTCGGTGAAATGGCATTCAGTTCAAATGGGCGGCATTTTGCCTACGCCGGAAATCGCGCCGGTAATGGAATGTTGGTAATTGACGGCATGATCCAATCGCAATTGAATGGTGAAGCTTTCCGGGCCGCCCATGGTGGCCAGGTTAATTTTGCGGGTTTTGATTTTCAGTTTTGCCCGGACGGCCGACATATAATTTACCAATCCTTTTCGGCCATGTTCAATGACCTGGGCATCGTTGACCTGGAGACGATGTCCAAGCGCCAAATCAAATCGGACGAGGGGAAAACGCTCGAGGCCAGGTTCGGGTCTGGGGGAAATATCTTTGGATCCGGCGATTGGGATGCCTTCAGCCCGGATGGAACTCGATTTGCCTATTGGATTTTGACAAAGGATGATAGGGCGGTGGTTATGATTGACGACAAGCCAAGACCGGCAGTTGACGAGGTTTTTGATTTGTACTTTAGCGCCGACAGCAAGCACGTTGCCTATTTGGCCTCCAACGGTTCCGGCTATAAAACCCGGGATCGAGTGGAAATTGACGGAATTCCGGGGCCGGAATTTGATATGGTAAGCAATTTCTCATTCAGCCTGGATGGTGGTCATTTTGCCTATTGGGCCTACGAAAACGGGAAACATAAATTTATCTTGGACGGGAAGGAATTGCCTGGCGTTGATGGCGGTGAAAATTTTGTCTTTAGCGCTGACGGGAAAAGGATTGCAATAATCGTGGGAGGTTCAAGAAACCCTTCAAGCGGGGATTTTGATCAGGCATGGGTGGCAATTGACGGAGTTTCTGGTCCGAAATTTGATAAGATTGTTGCCGGCCCGGTGGTGCGCAAGGATGGAAATTTGGAATATATGGCAACCCAAAAAGCTTCGAATAACCGTGTCCGATTATTCCGAGTGGTGGTACCTGGTTACTCACCGCCCAGTTCCCATGGCGTTGTCCCGAAAATTAACAGCACGACCCGGATAATCGCCTGAATTTGCGCCATAAGCGAAATTCTTCATTTTACATTCCCCCTTCTACCTCCTACCTTCTATCTTCTACCTCCCCATTTCCTAGCTCCCCGCTCCTAGCTCCCCGCTCCCCGCTTCATCCCATGTCCCTCCTCACCTTCACCAATCGCACTGCCCTCGTTACGGGCGCCGGCCGCGGCATCGGCAAGGCCATTGCCGAGAAACTCGCCTCGCAGGGCGTCAAAGTCATTTGCGTGTCCAAGAATCCGGACTCCTGCGGCGGGGTGGCGGCGGCGGTTACGGCGGCCGGGGGCAAGGCCTTTGCCTATCCGGTGGATGTCGCGGACTCGGCGGCCGTCAAGGCGACCTGCGAGCAGATCCTCAAGGACCACGAGCGGGTGGACATTTTGATCAACAATGCCGGCATCACCAAGGACACTCTGCTGCTGCGCATGAGCGATGAGGACTGGCATTCTGTGCTGAATACGAATCTCTCGAGCTGCTTTTATTTCACCAAGGCGTTGCTGCAGCCGATGGCGCGGGCACGCTGGGGGCGGATTATCAATATTTCGTCGGTGGTCGGTATCATGGGCAACGCCGGGCAGGCCAATTACTCCGCCGCCAAGGCGGGGATGCTCGGGTTTACAAAATCCCTCGCGCGCGAGCTGGCCGGACGCAACATCACGGTCAACGCCGTGGCCCCCGGCTTCATCACCACGGACATGACGGCCAAGCTTTCCCCGGAAATTCTCGAGGGCGTGCAAAAGGTCATCCCCCTGAAGCGCTTTGGCGAATCCGAGGACATTGCCTCCATGACCGCCTATCTGGCCAGCGACCAGGCCAGCTATGTGACGGGCCAGGTTCTGGCGGTGGATGGCGGGATGGCGATGTAGTTGTGGCGGCGAATTTTTTCATTTGAGCCGCGTGGCCTTTTATTCGCCCGGGTCGATAAACCATTGTCCATTGACCTTGATAAACTGAAAGGTGTGGCCGAAATACTGGTTGCCGTTTCGCAGAGCGGCGATTTGGGCCACAGTGGCATCGTCAAACGTGTATGTGGCCGCGGTTCCGTCGGCATTGAGCGCGGGAGTCGCATCCAGCATGGCCTTGAATTCAACCGTCAGCTGTTGACTGGCGAGTGAACTTTTGAGTTTGGCATTCGCATCCGCCCGCTGCTGGCGAACTTTAGCCGCTTCGGAGGGAGACAGATTCATGGTGTTAAGATCCGTGGGTGGTGACCGGAAGCCGGGCATATGGCTCATTAGCGCGGAAGTTGGATCGTTCTCCAACTTGTCGATTATGTCCGCTATGACCAGGTGTAACTCGTATTTGGCCTCCTCAGTCCGGGCGTCGGCCGGGGGCGGGGAGCCAGCCGCAGGCGCTGTTGGGGCGGTCGGCTTTTCAACCGCTTTCGCCGGAGATTTTGCCGGCGCGGTTTTAGTCTTGTCCTGGGTGGAGTCTGGCCGATTGCGCAACCAGAAGCCCAAGGGAATGAAGATAATTAATGCCGCCAAGGTTGCAACAGTCAGGATGGTTTTGATTTTTGTACTCATGAGAGAAATTCGGAAGATGAGGGATGCCAGCACACTGCTGCCAACAGCGGAGCAGCCCGGCAAGGGGGGTGGGGCGATTTTTCCGGCTAAGCTGACCGGGGCATTTCCCGCGCCATGGGTCGTTAACGTTGCCGCCAGCAGTGCGGACGAAACGGTGATTCCGGCGCGGGCGAAATGGCCGCGCAGTTTTTCCAGCGCATGGTCCACGCGTTTGCGCGCGGCATTTTCGTTGGTCCCTAGGGCTTCGCCAACCTCACGGTGGCTGAGCCCCTGAAAGAATCTCAGCACCACGGCCGCGCGGTCCTTTTCCCTCAGGCGCCCAACCGCTTCGTCGAGAGCCGGCCGCAATTGTTCCCAATCAACTTCTGGTGCGATGGATGGGTCTTGCATGGCGGAGGCCTCTTGTTCGTGTTTGCGGCGCCGTTGTTCGCCGCGGAGGGCCATCAGGGCGGCGTATCGGGCGCTGGTGTGCAGCCAGCCGGCGAGTGCCTCGTGGCGCGAAAGCGGCCCGGCCTTGCGGGCGAGGTCCGTAAAGACGTTCTGGGTGACTTCCTCGGCCAGGGTGGCGTTGCCGCCAGTAACGCGCAGGGCCACGCCATAGACCAAATTCACCTGCCGGCGGACCAGCTCCGCAAAGGCAGCCTCATCTGCCTGGGTGGCATAACGATGCAAGAGTTCCGAATCCGGAGTCATGGTTTACTTAATAACAGCCAGTCCCGCAGAAAACGGCCAAAAAAAGTTATTTAAGGCCAGATCTCGTTTCTGTGCGTTTACCCTGTCTTAACTGATTCTCCCAAGGGGCGCCTTTTTTCCCGCCGCTGGCGGCAAGGCGAGGTGGAGTTGGCGGGGAAATGAAATCCATTGGAGGTGATATTGACTTTACGCTCTGTGACAACTATTCTTCAACCAATGAAAAGAACGGGAAACAACGGTACTTCCGTCCTCACGGATTGGGAGCCGACGCCCCGCCTCAAGCGCGCCATGCGGGAGGTGAATGCGGGTATTGGCTTGGTTCGGGTCGGGGCCACGAAAGCGGAAATTCAAGAATGGACCCGCCGCGTCTATGAGAGAGCTTGTAAAAAGCAAAAGGGTTGATGCGCAATTGGCAAAGGCGTTTCACCTGGGCGTGGACCCCGCCGACTGGGAGCATTTGGCGTATTTGCTGCTGAAGGGCGAGGCGTTGCCAAAGGAATACAACGAGCATCGGCTGGAGGATAATTGGTCAGGTTGGTGGGAATGTCATCTGACCGGAGATTGGGTGGTAACTTACAAACGTCGCGGGGAAAAGGTTGTGGTCACAGCGGTGGGCACCCATCGGGAGCTTTTCCATTCGCGCCGCCGGAAAGCGAAAGGAGTCAAACCGCCCATGGCGAGCCCCGGCGATGTTAACGAACCCGTCCTGCGCAAAGCCGCGCGCGAGCTCAAACGCTGGTGGTCGGCTCGGCGATAATCGGTGGCTCTTGCCGCAGTCGCCGAAAAAGCCGCTGTTGCTCGATCAGCCCGCTGTATGGCAAAGGGGGATGGGACTTGAGGCTTAACAACACCAGCCCATCAAACGCCTCAATGGCGGAACGCGCGTTCTCGGGCGCGAACAACGCCTGGCGTTCGCGCTCCAGTTCGGGCCCGATGCGCTTCCAACGCGCCACCCATTCGGCGGGAGTTTCCGGTTGCAAAGCCATGAGCGAAGCATAGCTCCCAGTCAGGGTATTGCCAAGAGGCATTTTGGGGCCTGGAGTAGGAGCAGAGGAGCAAAGGAGCAGAGGAGCAAAGGGTTGGGGCAGTTCCCAGCTTCCACCCGAAGTGACTGCTGCGGTTGCAGAAACTAGAAACTATAAACTAGAAAC
>CAZLPS010000155.1:0-6940 GCA_964561455.1 uncultured Opitutales bacterium | reverse complement strand
CTGTCTCCTGTCTCCTGTCTCCTGTCTCCTGTCTCCTGTCTCCTGTCTCCTGTCTTCAAACTTCGCCATTCAAAATTCAAAATTCTTTGAATTTGGCCCTATTATATCCTCCAGCCCCACATTGATCCATACCTCGCGACCATCCCGCAACACTCGCAAGTGCACCGTATTCATCACTGACCAATTGAAGTCCGGCATCCCCACACTGGGGTATTTCAGCCAATTCAGCTTCGTATACCCGTTGAGGTAATATAGCAGATCCCCATTGCGTAAACCCGCGCGTGCCGCAGGGCCACCCGGCACAATCCGCGCCTCCAAATAGGCGTAGGAGTCGTTCACCGGCGTAAACACCGCCCCCAGCCGATTGTGCGGAAATGGCTCCACGGGCGTCGCCGATGCCTTTGCCCGCAGGTAAACCCAACCCGCCACCCCGTCAAAAATGAAATCCAGCCGCCGCAATGCCGCCAACCCAAGTGTCGCCACATGCCGGTCCCCCGCCATCCCCGCCGTCACCGGGTCCGACTCCTCCACTGGCACCTGCGTCAAAGTCACCGTCCCCAAGGTAATTTCCCGCGCCCACGTTTCCTCACTAATCACCGCCCCTGGCGTGGATGACACCCTCTGAGCGCTCGAGTTGGAATAGATGATCACCGCCCCCGCGGGCACCCGCGCGCTTGGGGTGTAGTACAACCGCAGCGTCGCCGGCTCCCCCGGATGATCCGCCCGCCACTTCGCCCAATGGGCGGTGGATAATCCCACCCCCCCCGGGTTCCCCGTGTCCACCAGAATCCAACCGCCCGTCTGGGGAATTTCCAGAATCATGATTTGCGAGGTCGGCAAAACCCGCAGCTTCGTCCATTGATCCACGTCGTCGGGTAACTTGGCCAGTGGACGAATTACCCGGGCGTTCGCATCAAATTCCAGGATTCGCCCACGCAATTCCGACCAGCCCAGCAGGCCGTCCATGTCCGTCCCGACATACGGCGGCATATCATCCACCGCCAAACGCGTGTGCACTGTCGAACCCCAAAACTCCAAATCCACGGGCTCGGTCAGGTTCCCGCCGGTGCGCGTCCCGGTTTTCAAGCCCAGATCCTCCACCACCGGCCGCAGCAACATCGAGGTCGAAGAACCCGTGTCCACAAACATGCGCATCGGCTTGCCGTTGATTTTGGTCTCCACCCATAGCCGATCCTTCGATGGACTTTCACATCCGGTAACCATCAAGCAAAGTAGCCACCCGAGCGCGCAGCCAGCCCGTATCCGTGCAACAGGATTTCGTTGCACATGCCGTAGGGGCGCAGTCTCGCTGCGCCCTCTCCCCCACCGTGAAATCGATAATCTCATGTGTCCATGCACGTAAATAATCGTCCGCCATCAATTTCCTGCCTTGCCTGCGGGCGGCGACACCGGCACGGGCACCGCCGGCGCGGTGGCCGCATTGGGAATTCGCGTAGCCCCATTCACCGCAGTACCCACCGGCGCCAGCGGCAGCGGCTGGCCACCCGTGGCTGGCTCCGCCGGTGCCGAGGTCAGCTTCGGATGCTCCAGCTCCGCAATCACGCCCGCCACGCCCTCGCCCCGGTAACCTTCCATCCACGCAAGTTCCTTTTCCTCGCCATCAAGTAGCACCAGCGTCGGCAAATTTGGCGCCTGGTATTTTTCCTGCAATTTTAAATTCTGCAACAGCACCTCGTCCGGCAACTCCAATTTTATGGGCAGGTCCACGGTTTCCAAAATCAGATTCTTCGCCGCATAATCCGCAAACGCCGGTTTCGAGAACACCTCGTCGTCCAACCGCCAACAGTTGATGCACCAATCCGAGCCGGTGAAATAGAGCAAAATCTTTTTGCCCGTCGTTTTCGCCTGCTTCACCGCGTCGGCATGATTATCCGTCCAGTCGCCCAGGGGCTTCGCGTGCACCGCCGGTTTCAGCGCCACTGCCGCCGCCGCGGGTGCCACCGTGGGCGCGGATTTACCGCACGCCGCCAGCAGGGCCCCGCTGAACGCGGCCATCCGGACGAAATTTTTATGGCAGATCAAACGCATGGGCGGGGAGGAATCAAGGGTACCATTCCCGGCCGCGTCCGGCCAGCCCAAAGCACCCCCGCATCAGTGCGCGCCCTTGGCGATTTCCACCATCATCGCGTCCCGGGTGGCAATGACATTGATGATTTGCGCCAGTTTCACCGCGCCATCGCGCAGACCGGCATTGGCCAGGATCCGCGCGCCGTCAGCTGCGGTTTGGTCCCGCAGCGCGAGGCTTACGATGCCATTCACCGCTTCGACCGCACTGTCGGCATCCTTCGCCCTCGCCGCATCCAGGGCAATCGCGGCCAGCACCCCATCCCGCGTGGAGATCGAGATGATATTCTGGGCCGCCGCCAGCCGCGCTGCAAATGGATTCACCGCGGGCGCGGCTGCCTTGGCTGGCGCGCTCACCGGCCGCGCCGACGCCCCCCGGGCCGCCTGATCATTCAAGTCACTCAAAATCATCGCCTGGCTGCTCGGATTCGGCAGCGAATTCAACCGCCCCAGAATCACCTGTTTCGCCGCGTCCCCAAAACCCGGCTGTAAAATAATTTCCTGCAATAACGACATCTTGCTGCTCGGGTTGCTCAAATTGTCAAACGCCGCGTTCGCCAGCGCCGCCAGCGCCGCTGGCGGCAGGTTCGGCCGGTGCACCATGTTGAAGTAGGCCGTCATCCGCGCCGACTCATTGCTCATCTGCTTCACCGCCGCGATTTCACTCTCCGCCAAGATCTCCGCATTCGCCGGATTCGTCGGCGGCGCAATGGGATTCGGTCCCCCCGCCTGCGCCGGCGCAAAATTCAACGGGTTGATCGCCTGCTGCGTCGCCGCGTTCAACTTGACCTGCGCGTCCGCCAATTCCGCTTTCACTAATTCCACCTCATCCCGCGCCTTCTGCAATTCGTCGGCTGACGCCAGCCCCGCCGCGTTAAGCTCCTGCAAGGTGTTAACCCGCTTTTGCATCCACGCCAATTTCGCCTGTGCCACCTGCTGCGGATCCCCCGTCATCTCCGCTTGCAAAATCTCCACCTGCGCCTGCGCCTTGTCCACGTCCGATTGTGGTGTAAACCCGGAGTCCACCAGCGGCTTGAGCCGCTCCACCTCAGCCTGCGCCTGCGCCAATTGCGTTTTCAGCACGTTTAGATTCTCCGGCCCCGCGACGCCGCCCGCCGTGTCCGCGACCGGCTGCGCCAACTTATATCGGATCTTCACGCCCTTCGGGTTGTCCGCGATCGAGACCACCTCCAGGACTCCCATCAGCCCCGCCCGCGTCTTGAAAATAAAACTTCGCGGCAATTGGTCCCACCCGCCGTAATCGGCCTCATCCTTCACGTCGGTCAGGCCCATCTCCCAAAATTTTCCCAAATCTTGTGCCTCGATTTTCCCGGCGTCCACATTCTGCAACCGTAAAAACCGACACTGCGCATCCGCCGGCCCCGGCATCACCTGGCCGGAAACCGTCGGCCCGTAACGGGTGAATGCGACACACGCCACGTCCATCTGGTGCCGCTTCAGCCAGGCCACAATGTCCGGCTGATTCATCAGCGGCGCCGGATAATCCGACTCCGAAAGCGTTTGGCCAGTGACAAAAGACAGCCAGCACCGCTTCGCATCTTTAACCCCCAGATTATTGACCGCCGCCTGCAGGTCCAGTTCCACCACCGGGCTAAAGTTTACGGTGGCGGCGGCCCCAGGCGCCGGAAAGTCCGGCACTGACGACACCCCGGCCAGCGCTTCCAACCCCGGCGCCGTCACGAAATATTCCACGTCAGATAATTCCCCGTCGCCCCGCACTTTCCAAAGGTCATTGTTCGAATAAATTGCCTTCATCGTGCCGTTGATTGGCCGCCACGCGCGGGAAACCGGATCCATCCGCCGCAAATTTGACAGCGTCAGGGTGACGCTCTGATTATTCGCCGCCCATTCCACAAAACTCTGGTCAAAACGAACATTGTACGCCGCCAGTTGGGCCGCCAAGTCACCGCGCAAAACCGCTTCCGTCTGCGCTTGAACATCAACCTGGGCGGTCGGCCCACGATCCAACCGCGCCCACGGCAGATGCGCCACAATGTTCACGCCCAGCAGCACCACCGCCCCCACCACCACGGCCACCGCCAAACCTTTCGCCACCCTCCAGGCCACGCTTGCTGGCGACGCCACCGCTGGATGCAAACTCCGCCACACCGCGCGCGCAATCATCCAGTCCACCACCAGCGAAATCAAAATCGCCGGCAGCAAAAAGTCCATCCGGCGATCGTACAAAAATAACCCACGGTTGTTCACAAACTGCTCAAAATGCGCCAGGATAATATTCGCCCCCAGATAGCACATGAACCCAATCAACCCGTCCAGCGCCAGCAGCGGGAACAGCAGTCCGTCAAACACCGCCAGCCCCATCCCGTGAATCTTCCCGCCCGACCGCCGGACGTCCCCCACCGCCAGCCACCCCAATATCGTCGTGCCCAGCGGCGCGGTGATTCCGAGCGCGAAAATTGTCATCACCAGTATCCTCTCCCAAGTCGGCGGCCCATAATTTTGGCTGGCTTCAACCCGCACCACCCCCAGCGGAATAAATGCAAAAATTAAAATTCCCGCCCATACCGCCCCGATAATCGCCTTGCGCGAAAACACCGGCTCGCCCTCCGGGAAACTCCCCGCCGTCGCCGCGGCCGCCGGAGGCGGAGGAGGAACCGCCGGTGGTGGCGGCACATTTGCCACCGCCGCCGCCAGCCCGCCCGTGCCCCCACTGGAAATTGTTTCGACATCGCTCTTCACCTGGCTCGCGTGCTGGTAACGCATCTGCGGCTCCTTCTCCAGCGCCCGCAACACCACGTCATCCAACCGCACGTCCACCTGCACCTTTTGCGATGGCAGCGCAAACCGCCCCAGCGGCAGCTCGCCCGTCAGCATTTCATAAAACACCACCCCCAAGGAATAAATGTCCGCCCGGTGGTCCACCGACAAGGGCTTCTCCACCTGCTCCGGCGCCATGTAATACGGCGTGCCGATCACATACCGGTCGCGAGTGTGCTCCGGCTGGCCCTCGACCCCGAGAATCCGCGCAATCCCAAAGTCTGCAATCTTCACCCGCCCCTGTTTGTCCAACAAAATGTTCTCCGGCTTGATGTCCCGGTGCACCACCCCGGCCTCATGCGCGAATTGCAGCGCCTCGCAGATTCGCGGCACAATCGCCAACGCCTGCTCCGGCGACGTCTTCCCCCCGTGCAGCAATCCGCGCAGAGTCACTCCATCCACAAATTCCATCAGCAAATAAAACAGCCCGTCCGATTCGCCAAAATCGTACACCGTCACGATGTTCGGATGATTCAACTTTGCCAACGCCTGCGCCTCGCGCAAGAACCGCTCCGCAAACTGCGGGTCCTGCTGCCGCCCCGGAGCCAAAACCTTCAGCGCCACCATCCGGTTCAACCGCGGCTGCCGCGCCTTGTACACCACCCCCATCCCGCCCCGCCCCAGGCATTCAATGATTTCCAATTGCGGAAAATGCTTCGCGATGTCCTCCACGCTCGGCGGCGGCGGTGGCGGTGGTGTGCTCATGCTCGCCGCCACGCCCGAGCCTCCCGCCCCCGTAAACTGCGTCGGCGCATCCAAATTCATTTGCAACAAACACCGCGGACACAACCCCTCCGGCGCATCCGTCCCCAGCGCCGCCCCGCATTTCGGACACTGACCGGAAATCTTCGGCGGATTCGCCGCCGCCTGCGGCGGCGTTCCCGGCCCAGCCGGTGGCGGCGCCGAAACCGACGCCATCGGGGGCACCCGCAACGGCACGTTCGCCGGCCTCGTTGGCGGCTCAACGGTCTTCGTCAGCAACTTCTTCCCCGCCAAAAAATATGCCGCCGCTCCAACGACATAAGTCAGCGCAATGATCACCAACCAAATCAACTGCCGGTGCCGGTGCTCCTCCGTCGATCCCGCATGCTTGCTGCAATCAATCATCGCCCACACCCAAATCACCATCCCCACCAGGATCGCACCCATGAACAATGCCTCGCGGGGGTCCAGGCCTCCCAGCATTGCCAGCATCATATGAGGTTGTAAGGAAATCATGGGAAATTCCGCCTGTCAAAAAATGTTTGCGTCGCAAGGCGCATTGGCAGGTGTGCCGTTTTTATTTCTGATGCAAAATGTAATAGCATACCACCATCGCCATCCCGCTCAGCGCCATCACCCCAAAGGCTGACGGCCAGCCCGGTGCGTTGCCCAGGAGAACTACTGAGAATATCGCGGTCACGACCGCAATCGAGGTGCAGGATGAAACCCGCTTCGTGCGCTCCTTCTCATATTCAATATTGCGCGGCTGATTCTGCATGGAATCATCATTCATAGTTGGCAGGGGGTTGAGCAAAGTTGGTTCGTTTTCCTATAGGTCAATTAAGCGAACCCAGCCCAATGTTACCGAAATATTCGCCCCCCAACAGGCCAAAAACGCCCAACCACGCTTCCGATTCCAGATGTTGGAAGCGGAAAGGCCGCAAAGGGTGCCCCAGCGAGCCGATCTCCAGTTTTGGAACTACTTAAACATTAAGCGTTAATCATTGAATTCTAAACGTTCGCCCGATGCCCACTACGCCTCCGCCCCTCACAAATCTCAAATCCCCCAACCGGCACCCCTCTCAAATCTCAAATTTCGAATCTCAAATCTCCCGGCCCCCACCCCCCGCCCCTTGCCGACCAGTCTGGCCCCTCACTTGCCCTAACGGTCCGACCACTTCTTAATTCATAATTCTTAATTCTTAATTCGCTCCCCATTCCCCCCTCGCTTTTTCAGGGTTTTCATGTATATTATACCACCAACAGTTGTTGTAGATTAAGCACTTGCACATCCCCCGCTCCCCGCTCCCCGCTCCCCGCTCCCCGCTCCCCGCTCCCCGCTCCCCGCTCCCCG
>CAZLPS010000154.1:0-6952 GCA_964561455.1 uncultured Opitutales bacterium | reverse complement strand
TCGACCGCATGGGCCTCCCCAAAGTCGAACGCTTCGGCGACTCCACCGACCGCCTCCAAATCGCCTGACAAAATCGGTAGGGCGGGGCCTCCGGACCCGCCTAGCGCGGACCCGCCTGGCTCAGTTTTGTATTTCCCCACCCCGCAAAAAATGCTGAGTGCCGACTCCTGTCGGCGTCAAAGGCCAAGATTGCGGTTTACAGTTTACAGTTCCCCATCCCAAATTCGGGCTTGATTTTCTGCATTCTGAATTCTGCCTGTCTCCTGTCTCCTGTCTCCTGTCTCCTGTCTCCTGTCTCCTGTCTCCTGTCTCCTGTTTTCCAAATTCCAAATTCCAAATTCAATGTTTCCCGCCGTGGCGGGATTCAATGTCCATCGCCCCCTCCGGGTTCATAATAACCAAAAACTAGAAACTAAAAACTAAAACACTCTCGCCATTTCTCCTTTCCCCGTTCCCGATTCCAAATTCCAAATTCCAAATTTCCCGCCGTGGCGGGATTCGATATTCAATGCCCGCGCTGCCCCCAACTAAGCACCAAGTCACTAAGCACTAAAACACTCCCCCTTCTCCTGACTTCATAATTCTTAATTCTTAATTCCCGCCCCCCGCCCCCATGCACCCCCTCCGCGCCCACCTCCCTCCCTCCTCGGATGCAAATTCATCCTTCATCCCTCATCCTTCATCCTTTTTTTCACTCTTCACTCTTCTCCTTTCACTCTTCCTCCTCCCCGCCCCCTCCCTTCACGCCCAACTCCCGGCTCCCGGCTCCCCGCTCCCCGCTACTTCCACCACCATCTCCATCTCCTCCCCCATGCCCGCCCCCGACTGGGCCACCTACGAGCGCCAGTTCATCACCGAGATGTCCACCGCCTGCCTCGAGTTCTACCATAAATTCTACGACGACCAAGGCCGCCTCCAGGCCGTCCTCCGCTGGGGCGCGGACGACGGCCCCGACGACGCCTTCGAAAACTTCACCGGCTGGCCCGAACTCCATGCCCTCGGCGCGCCCGACGAAATCCTCCGCACTTACCTCAAGGCCAACGACGCCATGATCGTCCAGTACACCGAGGCCAAAACCGTCGAAACCCCCATCCCCCGCGAAGGCATGTTCTACAAGGAATTCGAATGCCAGACCGACTGGATGCACCTCGGCGAATGGTCCAAAATTCACAACCGCGAAGGCCTCTCCGTTCCCAACGACCCGAAATTAATCGAGCGCGCCCGCCGCTACGCCGGCTTCTACATGAACGAAGACCCCGAGGCGCAAAACTACGACCCCAAACTCAAACTCATCCGCAGCCTCCTCACCGGCTCCCGCGGCCCAATGCTCCGCCAGGCCACCGCCCTCGACTGGGTCGGCGACCCCGTGGACATCTCCAAATTCCCCGCCGTCCATGGCGAAGCCGATTATGCCGGCATGCTCGCGCACTATAAGGATTACAACGACGTCGTGGGCGATTCCTTCCTCAACCTCGGCGCCACCACCCTCCCCACCACTGCCTACCTGCTCACGCACGATCAAAAATACAAACAATGGGTCATCGAATACATGGACGCCTGGCTCGACCGCATGAAGCAGAACGGCGGCGTCATCCCCAGCTACGTGGCCCTCGACGGCAAAATCGGCGGCCCCGAAAATAAATGGTGGGGCAACGCTTACGGCTGGGGCTTCAGTCCCATCAGCACCGCCCAAAACAGCCTCGGCCAGCGCCAAAATCGCAATCGCATCCCCCGCGCCCTCGTCGGCTTCAACAACGCCCTCTGGCTCACCGGCGACCAAAAATATGTGGACGCCTGGCGCGCCATGATTGACGCCGTCAATTCCCACGCCACCACCGCCAACGGCCGCACCCAGTATCCCACCATGTACGGCGCGGACGGCTGGTATGGCTGGTCCAACCAACCCTGGAGCGTCGGCGCCCTCAACATCTGGTATTGGTCCATGAATGCCGCCGACCTCGCCCGCGTCTCCCAAACCCCCTGGGTCGCCTACCTCCAGGGCCAAAATCCCAATTACCCCATGACCGCCCTCCAGCGCGATCACGCCTCCATGCTCCGCAAAATCCAAAACTTTCGCGCCGACAAAACCACCCCCGAAACCCGCCTCGCCGACAACCAACTCGATAACGACCCCGCCAACGGCACCGTGGACGCCCTCGTCCAACTCATGATGGGCGGCATCGCCGGCGGCAGCGACGGCGGCCTCATCAACGCCCGCCTCCGCTATTTCGACCCCGCCCAAAAACGCGCCGGCCTCCCCGCGGACGTCGCCGCCCTCGTCTCCAACCTCACCGCCACCACCACCACGGTCACCCTCGTCAACCTCAGCAAAACCGACCCCAAAACCTTCATCGTCCAGGGCGGCGCCTACGCCGAACACCAAATCGAAACCGTCACCCTCAACGGCCAATCCACCCCCGTAAACTCCCCCAGCCTCACCGTCAAACTCGCCCCCGGCGCCGGCAACACCCTCACCCTCACCATGAAACGCTACGCCCGCGACCCCACCGAGTCATTCCCCTGGGACCAAAAGTAATGGCCGTTCCATCGTTCGTATCCCGCCGCGCTGGCGGCAGGGCAGAATGTCGCCTCCTATCCGATTCGAGCTCCGAGTTTACGGTTTATAGTTTACGGTTCGCCAATTCCCAATTCACCGTTCGGCATTCTACATTCTAAATTCTGAATTTCTCTTTTTGCATTTTGCATTTCAATTCCCGACTTCCCTGGTCCCGCCATTCTACCATAGATAGGATACCTACGATAGACGGTGCTATGCGCGACGCTTACGAATGCAATTCGGGTGGTTAAAGTATAGTAGAGCACATCGAATAATTTGGCTGTCAATTGGGCAATTTGAGCTTCCACTTTGGGGGGTAAAATGGCCTGGGAAGATCACCAGCTTCTCTGAAGCTTTGCTTAATTCGAACTCGGCCTGTTAGGATGGAATACTCCGGGTGCCGCACTCGGGCATATTTATCGACTTCGCAGAACAAGTTTTGGCAATCAATGAGCGGCAACCGACGCCCCCAAAGGTCTTGGAACTTCAAATCAAGTTCATTAAAGAAAAACTCCTGATGATCGCATACAAAACGAATAACCTCAATTTCAGTAAGGCCACCCAAACTTGAAAAGCATTTTTTGATGCCATTTAGCGCACCGGGTCCAGGAACTACAAATTCCGTCTCATTAAAATCCGTGAGCGTACTGTAGTTCAGGTCGGTGACATATTGATAAGCAAGAAAATCACCCAGAGTAGGGTAAGAACGCAAGATATCAAAAGCGGAACTCATTGAATCGGCCTTCTGAAGGCGCTCCCAAACTTTCTCCTTCAACATCATTTGCAAAAGTATAAGATGCATTTCGTGTTTGTACTTTGTCTTAAGCCATCGACCACCCGAAGGCATGATATAGGCGGCTGAGTAAATTGTTGCCTTAGCCAATTTGGCTACTTTGAGCACATGGCTATACCTACTTAACATCGTCCCCAAGGCCGCCACTCTAGCCTGGCAACCCAGTCCCTCCGGCTCCGAGTTCATTCGGTCCCGCCCGGCTTTGAAGGCCAGGTTTCCAGTTTGCGGTTTACGGTTTACGGTTCCCAATTCCAAGTTCTTGGTTCTTGGTTCTTGGCTCAAACTTCAAAATTCGTAATTCAAACTTCAAAATTTCCCTTTCCCTATTTTCCATTGGCCCCCGTTTCGTTCGGCACTTCCGCAATCGAAAAACTAGAAACTAGAAACTGCCCGCTCCATCGCCCGAGTTCATCATTCCACATTTCTCATTTCAAATTCGGTCTCCTGTCTCCTGTCTCCTGTCTCCTGTCTCCCAGAATCCCTTTCCTCTTCACCCTTCACTCTTCACTCTTTCTCCCGCCCCCCATCCGCGCCCTCCGTGGTAAAAAAACTCTGCGTCCCTTCGTGGATGAAGCAACTCCAAACTCAAAACCAGCCAGAAACGCCAAGTTTACAGTTTACGGGTTACGGTTCCCAATTCCAAGTTCTTGGTTCCTGGTTCCTGGTTCAAACTTCAAAATTCGTAATTCAAACTTCAAAATTCCCATTTCCGCCTCCCAGCTTCCTTTCCGATTTCACTCTTCACCCTTCACTCTTCACTCTTTCTCCCGCCCCCCATCCTTCCGCGTTATCCGTGCCCTCCGTGGTAAAAAAACTTCGCGTCCTTTCGTGGATGAACCAACTCAAAACTCAGAACCCAAAACCCAAAACGAATTCCCCGACAATGCAACAATTCCCCCAGCGCCCCACTAAGCACCAAGTCACTAAGCACTAAAACACTTTCGCCATTCTGCATTTCTCATTTTGCATTTCGAATTTCTCCTCCCCCAAAGCGTTTCCAGCATTCAGCATTCACCCCATCCCCCCGTTCGTGCCCCTTCGTGGATGGATCAACTCAAAACTCGAAACTCGAAACTCAAAACAAAAACCCACCCTCACTTCTTCACCCCCGTCCCCTTCCCCACCGCCTCCCCCGCCGGCACCTTTGTCGGCATCGGCATCAGTCTGTTCAGAATCGCCTCCCGCTTCGGCCACACGAACCAGTAGAACGCAATCCCCAGTGCCAGGACGATGAAGAACGCCATGTAAAGCCCCCACGGTTTTTTCTTCTCCGCAAACGGATCCACCAGCGACCGCTCCGACCCGGCCGGCAGCTTCGGCATGTCCGTCAACGACCGGCCAAACGGGACATTCATCTTCGCTGAATTATTTATCGCCCAGCCGTTTGCGTCCAGAATCGGCCCCAGGTTTCGCTTCCGCAGTTTCATATACGCCAAAAACATCGAAGGACACGAAATCGCGAGCATCAGGCCCAGCAAAATAAACGGGATTTGCCACAACTCCCGCGCCAAAATCGCCGCCACAAACGTGCCCACCGCCCCGAGCAACGTCGTCAGCACCAATCCGATCGCCGCCAGGGTGCCCGGGTCAATCTTGTTGGGCGGGGCGGGCGGCGGAGCCTTTTCCAGTTCGCCCACCTGCTGCGCGTTCGCCGCGATCTTTTGCTGCGTCGCGGCGTCCATCGCCGCCGCGCGCTTCGCAATCTGATCCTCGATCATGCGCACCACTTTTTTATACGGCGACCAAAATCCCTGCCGGATGCTGATCGGGTTCGCCACGATTTTCACGATCGTCGCGTCCCAATCCTTCCCCTGCCGGTCGTAAAACACGCCGTTGCGCCCGAGGATCAAATTGTCCGAGTCTCCGTCGGTAAACAGGGCGACCACCTGCCGCTTCTCCCCGCCGGCGCGCGACAAATCGCAATACGCCAGAAACGCCCCCGCCAGGTGCGCCAGCGCCCCGTGCCGGCCCGGGTCCGACACGTCAATGCACAGGTTGCAGCTCCGGTTGTCCAGATAGAGGGTTCCACTTTGGAACACGGCCCAGCGCCGCCCGTAGAAATCCGCAAAATTCACGTAGTTCGTCAGCAGCTTGCATAAGTCGCGCTGAAAGCGCACCAGCTTCTCGACCGCTGAGAACTGGTTGAATTCGCCCTCCAGCGCCGCATCCATCTTGATCAACTCCGCGATGCGCCCCTGCGCGCCCGAGCCCAGCAGCTCCCGCAACCGCGGCAAACCCAGAATTTCCACCGATGTTACCGGCTTGCCCGACGTCCAGTCCGCGTACGCCGCGATCTTTCCCTGCAAGGCCGCCCAATCCTCCTCGCTCAGCGAATTCCTGCCCGCGCCCAACAAGGGTGTTACTGCGTCCGCCGACAATATCGCCAGCGAGGCCGCCCACGCCGGGTTCACCGCGCCCGCCAGCGGCAGGGGCTGGTTCGCCGCCGCCTTCGCCAGCGGGAGATTCGCCACTTCCTGCGCGGAGATCGTCAAGCTCTTCGCCGCGATCGCGCTGTAATCCGTTTGCGCCGGGTTCAGCACCGCGGCCGCCTGGTCGTCATACGCCGCCAGCCGGCAGCGCCCGAAATAGTCGTCCACCTTGGACTTCACGGCGCGGATCGCATCCGCCGCGCGCGTCGTGCCCTCGATGCCCAAGGGCGTCAGCGCCTTGTTCGCCTCGCCCATCGCCGCCCATTCGCACAAGGACTGCGCCTCGGCGAAAAATAGGTCGAGCTTCGCCTGGTTGAGCCCCGGCTTCCCGCTCCGGTCCTGCACCGGCCCCAGGGCGTTGATGATGTCCGTGATCGCCTGCTGGTCGGCGGCCGCGTCCGCCGTCTCCGCGATAATCACGCCATCGCCATTGAAGCGCGTCTCGTCGAAAATTTTCACCGTGTCGGAAACATCCGCCAGAGATATCACCGTGGCATCCGGCTTCTTCAAACTCGCCAGAATCCGCTGCGCGCCCGCCAGAATCCCCGCATCCTTGATGGCCGCCAGGGCCACGGAGTCCCCGCCCTTCAACAAATCGCCCGGGTCCTTCAGCGCGCCCTCGACCCATTTTAGCGCCGCGATCACTTCGTTCGGCCGGATGCGCCCGTCCTTGTCCAAGTCAATCAAGTCCGCCGTCTTTGGGTCAAACTCCACGCCCCGTGTCGGCATCGCCAGCGTCATCCACAACTTCTGGTCGAGCTGCGCCAGGTTGACCAAGTCCGCGCCATTGCGAAACGTAACCTGGTCCACCCCGCCAACGCGGAAAAATTTCCAGATATGCGAAGAATTCGATTTCATAAACGCGGCCCGCAGGCCGCGCAGGTGGTTCTGCCCATTTGCCGCCCCGCCGTCCACCCCTTTTTTGTTTCGCGTTTTGGGTTTTGGGTTTCGCGTTCCAGACGGCGAAATGCTAAACCCCAAAATCCCTCACCATCCCCATGCAACTTCCTCTCCCTTCTTGACTTCCGATGGTCATGGTTTCGTTTCCAAAATCCTGGCTCCTGTCTCATGATTTCCAAATTCCCAATTGCAAATTTCTGAAATTTGAAATCTTCGGTTTTCATCCTTCATCCTTCATCCTTCATCCTTCATCCTTCATCCTTCATCCTTCAT
>CAZLPS010000153.1:0-7156 GCA_964561455.1 uncultured Opitutales bacterium | reverse complement strand
CTGTCGTAAAACAGCGGCGCCGACGTGTGCACCGTGATCCGGCCAATTTCGTTCAGCGCCAGCCACGGTTCATTTTCAATCTTGTGCAGCGTGTTGATGTCCACCTTGTAGGGGATTTCCTTGATGATGGCCTTCACTTCACGCGTCGTGTGCCGCAGCACCAGCCGGCTCTTCGCCTCCAGCTTGATCTGGCTCAGCGAGCACGCCATCGCCTTGATCTCCTGCCCGATTTCCGGCGGATTGTTCTCCTTCACCAGCATGTCCCCGCGCCCAATGTCAATTTCGTCCGCCAGCGTGATCGCCACCGACAACGGGGAAAATGCCTCTGGCAGTTCGCCATCCATCGTATGAATGCCCGTCACCTTGGTCTTGAATCCCGATGGCAGCGCAATGACTTCATCACCGGGCTTGAACACCCCGCCCGCCACGCGCCCCGCGTAGCCGCGGAAGTCATGGTATTTCGCCAGATGCGGACGAATCACATACTGCACCGGAAACCGCGCCTCGACGTGGTTTGCGTCCGGTCGCACATACACTGTTTCCAAGTGATAAAGCAACGTCGGCCCCTGGTACCAGGGCATGTTCGCGGACTTGTCCACGACATTGTCGCCCTTGAGCGCCGATATCGGGATGAACGTCATCTCCACCAAATTATCCAGCCGCGACGCGAATTGCTTGAACGACGCCGTGATTTCATTGAACCGCTCCTCTTTGAAATCCACCAGGTCCATCTTGTTCACCGCGACCACCACGTGCTGAATCCGCAGCAGGTTCGCAATAAACGCATGCCGGCACGTCTGCTCGATGACGCCCTTGCGCGCATCAATCAAAATGATCGCCAGATTCGCCGTCGAGGCGCCCGTCACCATGTTGCGCGTGTACTGGATGTGCCCCGGCGTGTCCGCGATGATGAATTTCCGCCGCGGGGTCGCAAAATACCGGTACGCCACGTCAATGGTGATGCCCTGCTCCCGCTCCGCGCGCAGCCCATCCGTCAATAATGCCAGATCCACGTAGTCGGTGCCGCGCTGCTTCGAGGCCCGCTCCACCGCCTCGAGCTGGTCCTCAAAGATGTTCTTGCTGTCATACAGCAGGCGCCCAATCAGCGTGCTCTTCCCGTCATCCACGCTGCCCGCCGTTGTGAATCGCAACAAATCCATGTCCAAATAGCCAGTACTCATGATAAAAAAGTGTTTTAGTGCTTAGTGTTCTAGTGCTTAGTGGGAAACTCTCTAAACTTTGGCGTTGAACGGAGCTTTTTGGGCGTCCGCAGTACTACCGGAAGTCTTTTTGTTCTGCAGGTGCTTGATGAATCCGCCGATGGTGGCATGCGTCTCGTCGGCGAGCATTCGCAACTCCGCAAATTGCGCTGGTGTCAGGTGGCCTTGATCGAGGGCGATATAGAGCTGGCTCATGACTTCGGTTGCCGAGCGCTGGGAATAGCGGAGAAATCGTGTAAATTCTGGTCGGCTCCCACTGTCGAAACCCTCCGCTATATTATGCATAACGGACCCAGCGGGCCGCCGAATTTGATCCTTTAGCCCAAAATCCTTCGCAAACGCGCCTTTGCCGGACACGGCGTAAACCTCACGCACCAAATTACGGGCGTGTTGCCAGGCCTTTATCTCCTCAAATTTTTTAATCAACATGGCAGAAAAGGTTGTAGAGCGTTCGAGATGGCGTAAAAGCCTCTGGAATTTTGATTCGTCGCAGGATTGGAAGCACTAAGCACTAGAACACTAAGCACTAAAACACTTGCCTTAAAAATACCCCTCTTTTTTCCGGTCTTCCATCGCGTTCTCCGACCGCTTGTCGTCCGCCCGCCCCCCGCGCTCAGTCACCCGCGCCGCCGCCACCTCGTCAATGATGTGATCCAGCGTGCTCGCCGACGATTCCACCGCCCCGGTGCACGTCGCGTCGCCGACCGTGCGGAAGCGCACCAGGCGCTCCTCCTTCTTCTCCCCCGGTTGCAGGGTGATGAAATCCGTCACCGCCAGCAATGTGCCACCGCGCACGATCACCGGGCGGTGGTGCGCAAAATACAGGCTCGGCAGCGGAATGTTCTGCTGCTTGATGTATTGCCAGATGTCCATCTCCGTCCAGTTCGATAGCGGGAACACCCGGAAATGCTCGCCGAAATGTTTGCGTCCGTTGAAAATGTTCCACAGTTCCGGGCGCTGGTTCTTCGGGTCCCATTCGCCAAAATGATTCCGGTGCGAAAAGAATCGCTCCTTCGCGCGCGCCTTTTCCTCGTCCCGCCGCCCGCCGCCCAGCGCGGCATCCGCGTCCAGCGCTGCCAGGGTGTCGAGCAGCGTCACCGTCTGCAATTTGTTGCGGCTCGCCGTCGGGCCCGTTTCCTCCACCACCTTGCCGTCCTTGATGCTTTTCTCCACTGAGCCGATTTCCAATTTTGCCTCCATCAGTTTCACAAACTCATCCCGGAACTCAATCGTCTCCACAAAATTGTGCCCGGTGTCAATGTGCACCAGCGGAAACGGCAGCCGCGCCGGCCAGAACGCCTTCCGCGCCAGCCACGCCATCACAATCGAGTCCTTGCCGCCCGAAAACAACAACACCGGACGCGAAAACTGCGCCGCCGTTTCGCGGAGCACGAAAATCGCCTCGGCTTCCAGCTGGGCGAGATGGTTGACCAAATAAGACGGCATAAAGGTAAATTTTCTAATTTTGAATGACGAATGAAAAATGTGGAATGAAAAATACCAACGCAGATTGAATAAGCCGGAAAAATAAAAACCCCCTCCGTGCTCTCCTCGTTCTCCGTGTTTCAACTTTTCTTGAGTTGATACCGCGGCTTCAGCGAGGCGGAGAGCTTGGCCAGACACGCCTCATAGTCCAGTTTCTCGGTCTCGAGCACGAGATTCGGCCGCAGCACGTCCGGCTCCTCGAACTCCTGGTCGCGTCCGGTGAACTGCGTCACGTCGCCGGCGATCGCCTGTTTGTACAACCCCTTGGGGTCGCGCGCCGTGCAGGCCGCCAGCGATGCCTTCACAAACACGCCAAAATAATCCTTTTCGCCAATAATGTCCCGCGCCAGCTCGCGCAAAAGTTCCCGTGGCGTGATGAACGACGCCAGCACGATAACTCCCGACTGCGCAAAGAGTTTCGCCACTTCCGCCACGCGCCGGATATTTTCCCGTCGCGCCAAATCGCCGAATCCCAAATCACGGTTCAACCCCGAGCGAATATTGTCGCCATCTAAAACCATCACATGTCGGCCTTCCTTAAATAGTTCCCGCTCAAGGCCCAACGCCAGCGTGCTCTTACCGGAGCCCGACAACCCGAACATCCAGCATACCACCCCATGTTGACCAAGATGTTTCTCCCGGTCAGCCCGCGGCAGCATCTTGTCAAAGTGCGGATGAAGATTATTCTCCGTAGCTTTGGCCTTCGTCCCTGACTTGGGAGCAGCCTTGGGGGTTTTCGTTTTCGCAGCCATCACTTATCTTGGGTTCGTTGCCCAACAAACCATAAATAAGCATCGCCGTCCAGAACTATTTTATAACCCGTTGATGGAGAATGAAATTTAATTCCTATGCCACCTCCGAAGGGATGCCGGGGAACCCAATTCCATCAATTTGCCAGACTTACTGCCGGTGCCTTCGGTTTCACGGTAATCACCCCGCTCGGCTCAACTGGTCCGTCGGGTGTATTAACCATGAACGTCGAGCCCGATTCTTCGTTCAACGGCTTTACTTCGCAACTGATTGTTCCCTTCCGCAGGTTCAAAACCACATGCGATTCGCCAGGGTCAGACGATAACCGCAAAAAAGTTCCTGTTTTCTCCGCTTCGAACGGTATCTGTTGAAATTTATCCAAGACGAGTTCCGTGTTGGCCGCCAGTTTAACATTCGCCCCGTTTGAGAATGTCATTAATAGCGTGCCGTTTATTCCCGTAATGATCGTCGAGCCCTCTTGAAACTTGTCACCCCTGCCCAGAGCCCGGGTGCTCCCATCCGGCGCCCGCAATTGGATCTCCCCGGAAGCGATCATTACCTGCACGGTGCTGACCTCCAACAACTGCGGTTGGCTGGAAGTCCCGGACGAGGCTGGCGCCGCTGCCACGGACGGCGCTTCAACTTGGTTCGGGGACTTTCCCCGCCCGTTTCCGGCCCCTGCCACGAGCTTCGGCATTTCCAACTTTTTGGAGATTTCAGCTTCGGGCGATTGGAATCTCAGCCGTAGGCTGATTAACAGCGCCCCCACGATGACCACGGCAATGGCAATTTTAGCTTGGTTGTTCATAAATGAAAAGAGGATCGGCCACCCGCTTCTCAGCGTACCGACTTTTACACCTGCCAATGAAGCGCCGGCCACGTTCGCCACCAAACCCGCCGGCGCCGCCCGCACCGAATTTTGACTCATCGCCACCGCCAGCACCGCCGCCGGCACCGTCACCCCCCGCCGCGCAAAATACCCCCGCAATTTTTCCAGCGCGCGCTCAATGCGTTTGTTCGCCGAGTTTTCACTCAACCCCAGTGCCGTCCCCACCTCCCGGTGGCTCTTGCCCTCGAAATAGCGCAGCACAATGGCGTCCCGATCCATCTCGCCGAGGTGCCCGACGCACTCATCCAACAGCGGTTTTAACTGTTCCCAATTCATCTCGGCGGTGGTCGGGGTTTCATTCATGGCGAGGGACTCCTGTTCGCGCGTGCGGCGGCGTTGCTCTCCCCGGACTGCTTTCCATGCGGCCAACCGCGCACTCGTATGCAGCCAGCCAGCCAGGGTGGTCCGCCGGGAAAGCGGCCGCACTTTTCGCACCAAATCCAGAAATACCGCCTGCGTCACATCCTGCGCGAGATGGGTGTCCCCCGCCAATTGCCGCAAAGCGACCGAATACACCAAATCCACGTTCCGCCGCACGACTTCCGCAAAGGCGGTTTCGTCGTGCTGTTCAACGTACTGGCGCAATAAATCGCAATCAGGAGTCATGGCGGGTGGCGGCGTTACCCCATGGCACCCGCCCAACGCCATTTCTGACACAAAATCTTTCGTGAAGCAATAATCACGCTGCCCAGCCCGGCGCTTCGCGCGCTAAGATCATCGGTGCGATCTCCAACTTAAGATTCTGCCGGTTGATGTGGATCTTAAAATCTACGACTTGCGATTTCTGAAGTTGATCCATCCAACCAGGAACCAGGAACCAAGAACTAAGGCACTCAATTTCATTCATACCCATCCACCATCCACCGGCCCGCAATCTGCTTCCACCGGACTCTCACCTTGCCATCCACCGGCGGCGAAAGTTCATACGTCACCACGTCGCCCGCTTCGTTGTAAGTTGGCGGGTTCGTTTGGGCCGCTTTCGTCGCCTCCATCAGCATCTGCACGGTCTTGGGGAAATCCGGGTTCTTTTGCATCATCTCAATCAGTTCCTGGCCCGAGATATTTGGCGGCAACTGCATGTAATTGTCCGCCGCCGAAACATAATCCCCCACTTCCAGCAAATGCGCATAGTCCGTCATCGCCGTGGTGATTTCCACTCGCGGATCCATGGCGGGTGCCGCCCCACCCGTCGCCGCGACTTGGGCTGGAGTCGATACCACAGGCGTTGCCGGCATGACTACTGGGGCTGCAACTTGCGCCGGGGCCATCACCTTCGGCACTGCCGCCTTGACCGGCGCGAGCGCGCTGGGGCCGCGATCCGAGGCCGCCTCCGGCGCCCCCCGCCAGTTAACCGCGAGAGACCCGGCCAGTAACAGCAGAACGACCACCGCCATGATGATTTTGTTTTTGGTGCTCATGAGAAATGCCCACAGTGAAAAAGCCATTGCCCCGCCCGCCGCCGCGCCGCCCGCTTCCGCCAGCGACGTTGCCATCACCTTCTCCGCCAATCCCGCCGGCGCCGCCTGTACCGAATTCCCACTCACCGCCCCCGCCAGCGCCACCGCCGATGCCGTCACCCCCCGCCGCGCAAACTGCCCCCGCAATTTCTCCAGCGCCCGCTCCACCCGTTTCCGCGCCGCCTCCTCGCTCATCCCCAGCGCCGCACCAACTTCTTGATGACTCTGATTCTTGAAAAAACGCAGGAGCACCGCCTTCTGGTCCGGTTCCGTCAGAGTGCCCACGGCCTCGTCGAGGAGGGGACCGATTTCCTCCCAATTCGCCTCGGGGCCGGTGGAGTTATGCTGCATGATAAAAGCCTTCTGTTCGCGCGCACGGCGGCGTTCTTCGCCGCGCACCAGGTTGATCGCGGCATGGCGCGCCGTGGTGTGCAACCAGCCCACAATCGTGTCGTAACGGCTGAGCCGCCCGGCTTGTTGCGCCAGTTTCGTAAACACCGTTTGCGTCGCATCCTGCGCCAGCGCCCCATTCGCTGTCACCCGCACCGCCACCGAATAAACAAAATCCGTGTGCCGCCGCACAACCTCGGCAAACGCCGCTTCGTCCTGGCTTTTCGTAAAGCGGCGCAGCAATTCAACGTCCGTCATTGTGGTGTCCGCAGGCATCCGTTTGGCGAAATTTCAATTACTATACACCACCCGCCGCCAAACCGGACAAGAATCCCGCCGGTGTTCCCGCAGCCCTCCCCTTGCACCCCCACTTTGTCCGTCAAAAGCATTGCCATCACCCGCCCTTCCACCCTAGGCTACACTGTCAATCCCCGTCTGCCCCGTCATGAATACCCCCTCTGAACGCCGGTCGCGTGCCTGGCCACTGCTTGCCCTGATTTCCAGTGCCGCCGCCTTTTCTCTCGTCACGCTCGCCTCCGCTGCGGCCCCGGGCACCCCTGGCACCTCCACCCCACCCAGCAGCGCCACCGAACCTGAAACTCAAAACCCGAAACTCAAAACTTCCGCCCCTACTCCCGCCCTCGCCCAATTCCGTAAAACCATCCAGCCCATCTTCGAAGCCCACTGCTACGAATGCCACGCCGACGGCGTCGACAAAGGCAACCTCGCCCTCGATAAATTCACTTCCGACGACCAACTCCTCCACCAGCCCGACCTCTGGCTCAAGGTCCTCAAGAACACCCGTGCCGGCCTCATGCCCGCCGATGGCCATCCCCGCCTCTCCGCCCAAGACCAGGGCACCCTCGATACTTGGATTAAATTCACCGCCTTTGGCCTCGACCCCAAGAATCTCGACCCCGGCCGCATCACCGTTCACCGCCTCAACCGCACCGAATACCGCAACA
>CAZLPS010000152.1:0-7182 GCA_964561455.1 uncultured Opitutales bacterium | reverse complement strand
CGCTGGTGTAGCTGGCGAGAATGCGGCCATTGGGAAGGAGCCAACTGTCTTCGCCTTTTACGCCAACGGTATATTCGCCAGCGATGTCGCCATTGGGCGCGATTTTGAAAACTTTTCCCTGGATGGGAGCGTGGACAAGAATCGTGTGGGTGACACCGGAGGCGGAGACTACACCCACGGGGAAGGTGGCGGCAGAGGTGGCGGAAGAAGACGAGGCCGGGGCGGTGGCGCCGGGTGGGACGGGTAAGGCGGTGGTAGGGGACGGGGCCGGGGCGGGAGCTGGGCTGATATGTTTTTCCTCGGCGAAGGGTTGGTCGATCGTGCCGGCGGAGGGAACTTCGTGGGGGCCTTGGCCGTCGTCGTAGTAGATGTGGAGGGAGGATGGGCTGGCGGCGCCGAGGTCGTAGGTGAAGATGGCGTTACCCTCGTTGTCCCAGTAGAGTTTCTTGGTTTCGGGGCCGGTTTGATTGCCGAGGATGCGAAGGTGGAGGCCGGCGGAAGGGGCCGCGGTTTGGAAAGAGGCCTGGATATCCGCAATTTTGACGCCGCTACCGTCGAAGAATTCGAGGACGAGGTTGTTGGTGTCCTTGAGGAGGAAATATTGGAGGTCGGCGAAATCGCCGTAGGGGATCGGGGTGCCGGTGGCGACGGGGGCCAATTGCGCGAAGAGCGTCGAAGGGAAAAGGGGCGACGCGGCGAGGACGAGGAGGGGGGCGAGGCGGGACGGCTTCATGGGGGAAGAATGAAGAGCGACGGGGGAGGAGTGAAGTCCAAATGCCAGAGGGCGTTGAAGAAGGGACAAAGGGACAGAGAAGATGGGGGAAATTTTCACTTAAGCGTTGAAAGGTGGGATGAAATTGTTGGATGTTGAACGTTCGACATTATTCACCATGGCTGAACTTGAATCCATACGCTTGCGGGGAGTGCGGCAGAATAATCTACAAGGGTTCGACTTGGATTTGCCGCTGGGGAAGTTGATTGTGGTGACGGGGTTGAGCGGGGCGGGGAAGTCGTCGCTGGTGTTTGAGACGCTGCATGCGGAGGGGCAGCGGCGGTATGTGGAGACGTTCAGCGCGTACACGCGGCAATTCCTGGAGCGGCTGGACCGGCCGCGAGTGGATCGGATTGAGAACATCCGGCCGTCCATTGCGATTGAGCAGACGAACACGGTGAAGACGTCGCGTTCGACGGTGGGGACGATGACGGAGCTGTGCGATTATTTTAAAGCCTGGTGGCCGCAGGCGGCGCAGTTGCACGATCCGGACACGGGGGAAATTATAGCGAACGACAATCCGCGGACGATTTGGAAGCAGGCGCTCGGGCGGTGGGGCGGGCAGACCGCGCTGGTGGCGTTTGCGGTGACGAAGCCGAAGGCGTTGACGTGGGCGGAGATTTTTGGGCCGCTGCGGGCGCAGGGGTACTCGCGCGCGGTCGCGCGCGAGGAAATTAAGAAGGAAAAATTAAGAATTAAGAAGGCCGGAGGAGAGGGACCAAGGGATCCCGCCTTGCGGGAGACAGAGGGACAAAGGGAGCGGAAATTTCAGATTTCAAATTTCAAATTTCAGAAAGACGAACAAGCCGCTCTGAAAAAATCCAAAGAGCGGGCGCAGCGAGACTGCGCCCCTACGATTGGGCGGATTGCGAGGCTGGAGGATTTGGAGAAGGAGGCGGGGAAATGGCCGG
Source organism: uncultured Opitutales bacterium (assembly GCA_964561455.1). Lineage (GTDB taxonomy): Bacteria > Verrucomicrobiota > Verrucomicrobiia > Opitutales > JABDGR01 > JABDGR01. The sequence goes on along the minus strand of CAZLPS010000152.1, from coordinate 5,499 downwards.
AGGGCGTGACGTTGCTGGTGGTGCAGGACCGGGTGGAGCTGGTGGCGAAGAATGAGTTGCGGTTTTTGGAGGCCGCGCGGACGGCGTTGCATTTTGGGCAGGGGGCGCTGCGGTTGCTGGAGGAGACGGGGGCGGAGCTGGGGCGGTTTTCGGAGGGGCTGCATTCGCCGCATACGGGGCGGAAATTTCGTCCGGCGACATCGGGGATGTTCTCGTTTAATTCGCCGATGGGGGCGTGCGCGAAGTGCCGGGGATTTGGGCGGGTGATTGAACTGGACGAGCGGCTGGTGACGCCGGACACGAAACTGACGATTGCGGAGGGGGTGCTGCGGCCGTTTCAAGGGGAGGTTTACGGCGAGAGCAAACAGGACCTGCTGCGGGTGTGCAAGAAGTTCAAAATTCCAATAGATGTGCCGTGGCGCGAGATGACGGCGGCACAGCGGGAATTCGTTATGGCGGGCGAGCCGGGATACAAAGAGGGGATGTGGAAAAACCACTGGTATGGCGTGCGGCGATTTTTCACCTGGATGGAGACGCAGACCTACAAGATGCACGTGCGGGTGTTTTTGTCGAAGTATCGGACGTATAACACCTGTCCGGTTTGCAAGGGGACGAGATTGAAGGAGGAAGCGTTGTGGTGGAAGTGGCGGGGGAAGACGCTGCCGGAGGTGTATGGGATGACGGTGGAGGAGCTTCTGGAAGAAATTAAAAAGAAAGAATTAAGAATTAAGAAAAATCCAGACAGCACTAACTTAGAATCTGGAAGTTGGAATCTGGAATCTGGAATTCCCGAACCAGATGCCCTCGAGATATCTGGTGAGGCCATTCCAAATTCCAAATTCCAGATTCCAACTTCTCCCGGGCAATGGCATCAGAGTGATTTGGCGTTGGAGGGGATTGTGACGCGGTTGCGGTATTTGGGGGAGGTGGGGTTGGGGTATTTGACTTTGGACCGGGCGACGCGGACGTTGTCGGGGGGCGAGACGGAGCGGGTGAATTTGACGACGTGCCTGGGGTCGTCGCTGGTGGAGACTTTATTTGTGCTGGATGAGCCGAGCGTCGGCTTGCATCCGCGGGACATCAACCGGTTAATTGGGATCTTGCGGCGGCTGGCGGATGCGGGGAATACGGTGGTGGTGGTGGAGCATGACGAGGCAGTGATGCGCGCGGCGGATCATATCGTAGAGATTGGGCCGCGGCCGGGAAAGAATGGCGGACGGCTGGTGTTCAGCGGGACGGTGGCGGAGATGATGAGGGACGCGGGGAGCTTGACGGGGAAGTATTTGAGCGGGGAGTTGGGGACGACAAAGGGACAGAGGGACCAAGGGACAGAGGGACAGAGGGGCAGCGAGTGTGAAGTGTGGAGTGTGAAGTGTGGAGTTCGGAAATCCGAAGGCGCTCTGGCTGCCGAGGGGGGGCGAAAGGCCCAAGGCAAAGTGCGAAATGCGAAATTGTTGGCGCCGATGAATAATACGGTGCGAACGGACGCTGAACTCCACACTTCACACTCCACACTCCACACTTCTGCGTTTATCAAACTCCAAGGCATTACCCTGCATAACTTACGGGGCCTCGATGTTTCCATTCCGTGCGGGCGGTTGGTGGGGCTTTGCGGGGTGTCGGGGTCGGGGAAGAGTACGTTGTTGAAGCATGCGCTTTATCAGAGTTTGCGGGTGAAACGCGGAGAGGTGGCAGAGGAGCCGGCGGTGATTAAAAAGATTTCGATGCCGAAGTTTGCGGAGCTGATGCTGGTGGACCAATCGCCCGTGAGCCGAACCCCGCGAAGCAACGCGGCGCTCTATTGCGACGCATGGGAGGGAATCCGGGGATTATTTGCGTCGGGCGAAGCGGCGAAGGCAGCGGGATTCACGGCACGGGAATTTTCGTTTAATGCGGGCGAGGGGCGGTGTCCGCACTGCCAGGGGCTGGGGAGCGAGCGGGTGGAGATGCAATTCATGAGCGATCTGTATGTGCCGTGTCCAGAGTGCGGCGGGAAGCGGTTCAAGCCGGAGGTGCTGGCGTGCGCATGGAACGGTCACAGCGTGGCGGAGGTGCTGGCGATGGAAGTGGGCGAGGCGGTCGAGGTGTTTGCGGCGCAGCCGAAAATCGCGCTGCGGTTGCGCGCGCTGGTGGAGGTTGGGTTGAGTTATTTGCCGCTGGGGCAGCCGTTGAATACTTTGTCGGGTGGTGAATCGCAGCGGTTGAAGCTGGTGCGTTATTTGGGCGGGCTCGAGGAAACGGCGGGGCCGTCACTGCTTTTATTGGATGAACCGACGACGGGATTGCACCGGGATGACGTGGGGCGGTTGTTGCAGGTGCTGCATAAGCTGGTGCGGCGCGGGCACAGCGTGGTGGTGGTGGAGCATCAACTGGATGTGCTGGCGGCGTGCGACTGGTTGATTGAGCTGGGGCCGGAGGCCGGAGCAAAGGGTGGAAAGATCGTGGCGGAAGGGACGCCGGAGGAAGTGGCGGGGATGGGGACGGAGACGGGCAGGTTTCTGAGCAAGGAGCGGGGAGCGGGGAGCGGGGAGTCCAGGAAGTTTCAGATTTCAGATTTCAGATTTCAGAAGGAGACAGGAGGATCACGAGGCGCGCAGGAATTAAGAATTGAGAATGCAGAATTAAGAAAGGTGGAGACAGGAGACAGGAGGCAGGAGACAGGAGCCGCCACAGGAAAGGCAGCATTTGAAATTGGAAATTTGGAATTTGGGAGCGATGCACAATTGCAAAAAGCGGCCGAGGGGGTGAAGGAGTTTACGGTTTCCGGTTTACCGTTTACGGTTGAGGGACAGGCACCTTCAAGGATTAAAGAACTTCAAGAGATTGACACCCCTGCAACTTGCAGCCGGCAACCTGCAACCAGCGCGCTGCGGGTGGTGGGCGCTCGCGAGCATAACTTGCAGAATATTTCGATTGATATACCGCGGCGGGAGTTTGTGGTGCTGACGGGGGTGTCGGGGTCGGGGAAATCCACGCTGGCGTTTGACATTATTTTTGCGGAGGGGCAGCGGCGGTTCATGGAGAGCATGTCGGCGTATGCGCGGCAGTTTGTGGAGCAGATGCCGCGGCCGGACGTGGATGCGGTGACGGGGCTGCCGCCGACGGTGGCGATTGAGCAGCGGGTGACGCGGGGCGGACGCAAGAGCACGGTGGCGACGGTGACCGAAGTAGCGCCCTATTTGCGGTTGCTGTACGCGCGGCTGGGGGTTCCGCACAGTCTGGTGACGGGGCTGCCGCTGGTGGCGCTCGGGCGGAAGGAGATCGCGGAGCGGGTGCGGGCGGAGATTGGCCGGCGCAAGGGGGCGCAGCACCTATATATGTTTGCGCCCTTGGCGCGGGGGCGGAAGGGGCATCACCAGCCACTCGCGGATTGGGCGGGGAATCACGGGTATGACTTGCTGCGGTGCGACGGGAAGCTGGTGCGGGTGGCGGATTTTCAGAAATTGGACCGGTATCGCGAACATGACGTGGAGGTGGCGGTGGCTGATTTTGGGGTGAAAGCGGAAAAGAAGGTGGCGGAGAGCGAAATTGGACGGGTGCTGGATGGGGCGTTGAAGATTGGGGGAGGGGCGTGTTTTTTGATGGAGGGACCGAGGGCGGCCACAAGCGGGGAGCGGGGAGCGGGGAGCGGGGAGTCAGGCAAGGAGCAAAGGAGCAAAGAAGCAGAGAAGCAAAGGGGCGCGAAATCAGAATTTGAGATTTGGGATTTGGGATTTGAGAAGACGCACAGCGGGAATGCAAAAGGAAAAATGCAAAATGCAAAATTGGGGGGAGCAGATGCGGGAACAAAACCAATTTGGTTTTCGATGACGCGGACGGATCCGGCGACGGGGGAGGCGTTTGCGGAATTGGATCCGAAGAATTTTTCGTGGAATTCGCTGCGGGGATGGTGTCCGCGGTGCCGGGGGTATGGGCGGTTGTTTGCAGAGGTGGAAGGGAATGAAGATTTGTATGCGGAGGCGCCGAGTTACGCGGAGCCGACGGAGGAGGTGTGTCCGGACTGCCAGGGCGCACGGCTGAATCCGGTGTCGCGGGCGGTGAAGCTCTATTTCAAGAATGGGGCGGCGCAGTCGCTGCCGGAATTGGTGGCGCTGGCGCCGGCGGAATTATTGAAGAAGCTGGAGCATTTGGAAACCGATGCGCGCGGGAAATTGATCGCGGCCGAAGTAATTCCGCAGATGGCGGAGAAGTTAAAATTTCTGGACCGGGTGGGATTGGATTATTTGACGCTGGATCGCTCGGCGGAGACGTTGTCGGGAGGTGAGGCCCAGCGGATTCGACTGGCGGGGCAGCTCGGGTCGAATCTGGCGGGGGTGCTGTATGTGCTGGATGAGCCGTCGATCGGATTGCACGCGCGGGACAACCAGCGGTTGATTGAGTCACTGCGGTCGTTGCAGAAGAACGGGAATTCGCTGCTGGTGGTGGAGCACGATGAAGACACGTTGCGGCAGGCGGACACGATTATTGACATGGGGCCGGGCGCGGGGGTACATGGCGGGAAGATTGTGGCGCAGGGGACGGTGGAGGAGATTTTGCGGCACCCGGAGTCGGTGACGGCGCAGTGTTTGCGGGAGGGACTGGTGCATCCGCGGAGGGGGGCGTGGAGGGCGGTGGGCATGCCGAAGGGACCGAGGGACAAAGGGACAGAGGGACAGAGGGGAATGCCAAAAACTTTTACCACTCAAGGCTTAACGCTTAACGCTCAAGTTGCGACGCGGCCACGAAATGCAAAAGGGAAAATGCAAAATGCAAAATTGGCGGCGGGACAAAAGCAAAGTGGGAACGTTGAAGGGAACGATTCATCCTTCATCCCTCAGCCTTCATCCTTTTTGGTGGTGCGGGGGGCGCGGTTGCGGAATTTGAAGGGCGGGGATGCGTGGTTTCCGCTGGGGCGGTTGGTGGTGGTGAGCGGGCCGTCGGGGGCGGGGAAGAGCACGCTGGTGCGGGATGTATTGGAGCCGGCGGCGAAATTTGCGGCGGAGCACAAGTTGGCGCGGTTGAGGTGGGGCGATTATGCGCGGGCAACGGGGGCCATGCCGAGGGACAAAGGGACAGAGGGACAGAGGGGCGAATTAAGAATTAAGAATGCAGAATTAAGAAGTAAGGAGACAGGAGACAGGAGGCAGGAGAAAAAAACCCGCATTCAAAAATCGGCATCGGCGGTGAACCTCGTGGCGACGGCGCCGTGGCGGGAGATAGCGGGGGCGGAGGCGTTTAAGTCGGTGATTGAGGTGGGGCAGGATCCGATTGGGCAGACGCCGCGGTCGACGCCAGCGACGTACATTGGGGCGTTTGAGCATATTCGGGCTTTGTTTGCGCAATTGCCGGAGGCGCGGCTGCGGGGGCATGAGGCGGGGTGGTTTTCGTTTAACACCAAGGGCGGGCGGTGCGAGACCTGCGCGGGGGCGGGGCGGGTGAAATTGGAGATGAGCTTTCTGCCGGATGCCTGGCTGCCGTGCGAGGATTGCGGGGGCGACCGGTATGGCGCGGAATTGCGGG
>CAZLPS010000151.1:0-7251 GCA_964561455.1 uncultured Opitutales bacterium | reverse complement strand
CGGATTTCGCCCGCGTCAAACTCGGCATCGGCAGCAAAGCCCATCCGGAAATGAATCTGGCGGACCACGTCCTGAGTCGCCTGCTGCCGGACGAGGAAGCCCTGCTCGCCGCCCGGTTACCCGATTTTCTGACGGCCCTGCGCCTCTTGGTCACCGAAGGCCCGGCGGCGGCGATGAACAAGGTAAACGCGGTCAAGAAGCTAGAATCTGGAAGCTAGAAGCTAGAAGTTGGAATCCAAACCAAACCCAGCACCAACCACTTTTAAACCACTCTCAAATTGCTCCCTGCAACTTGCGGCTTTTGCCTGCTTCTTTACCTTGGCTTCTTTCTTTCCCCATCGTTAATCTTCCAAATTCCAAATTCTAGCTCCTAGCTTCCAGCTTCTTACTGTCATGTCCAAGCCCACCACCAACCGCTCCTACGCCGCCACCTTTCTCCTCGACACCCGGGGTTACACCGAACCGGTGGACACGCTCATCGCCAAGCTGCGCGACGCCATTATCTCCGTCAGTGGCGAAGTCACGAAGGTCGAAAACCACGGCCAGCGCGATTTTCAGCGCCCACCCTCACGTGGCTACCCGAATGGGATTTTCGTTACGTTCAATTTCACGGGCCCGAAGACTTCCGCCGCCGCGCTGCGCGAAAAGATGCGCCTCGCCCCGAACGTCAACCGCATCCACGTGGTGTCCACCTAAATGTCCTCCTTCAATAAAGTCATCCTGATGGGGAACCTCACGCGCGATCCGGAGATGCGCGTGACGCCCGGCGGCTTGTCCATCTGCAAGTTCACGGTGGCCGTCAACCGCAAGTTCAAGATGCAGACCGGAGAGGAGCGCGAGGAAGTGGCGTTTATTGACGTGGATACTTTTGGCAAGCAGGCGGAGACGATTTCCAAGTTTTTCACCAAGGGCAAAGGCATCCTGGTGGAAGGTCGCCTCAAACAGGACAAGTGGGAGGACAAGAACACCAAGGAGAAACGCAGCAAGCTCATGGTCGTCATGGAATCCTTCAGTTTTGTCGGTGGCGGACGCGATGGTGGCCCCGGTGCCGGCGGCGAAGAGGCCCCCTCCGGCGGCGGCTACGATGATTCCGCCCCGCCCGCCCGCCCGGCCGCGCCCCGCGCCTCCGCTGGCTCCGCGCCGGCCGCCCCGCGCCCCCCGCCCCCGGGAGACAATATTGATGAGGATGTACCGTTCTGAACGAGAAGCTGGGAGCTAGAAGCTAGAAGTTAGAATGCTTCACTACTTCCGAAATCTCATTTTACTCTTTGCATTCCTTCCAAATTCCAAATTCCAGATTCCAAAGTCTGACTCCTAGCTTCTAGCTTCTAACTCCTAACTTCTTTCCCACCATGGCCCACCACGAAATTCTCCTTCTCAAACCCATTGACGGCCTCGGCGGCGAGGGCGACCTCGTTCGCGTCCGCGCCGGATACGCGCGCAATTATTTGCTGCCGCACCAGTTTGCCGTGCCCGTCACGCAGGCCAACCGCCGGCACATCGAGTCGCTGAAGACCCGGCGCGTCGAGCGCGAGTCCAAGGAACTCACCGGTGCGCGCGAACTCGCGGAGCGCCTCAAGGGCGTCGCGGTCGCATTCGCGGTCAAGACCGGCGAGGGCGGCAAGATGTTTGGCTCGATCACCCAGGGCGACCTGCACGCCAAGCTTGTCGAGCAGGGTTACACGACGCTGGAAAAGAAGCGCGTCCACATCCCGGGCGGCCACGTCAAGACCCTCGGCAAGCACGAGGCGAATATCAAGCTCCACCCCGAAGTCACGGTGGACATTTCCTTTGAAGTCGTTTCCGAGAATCCCATCGTCGAGCCCGCCAAGGCCGCCGAAGCCGCTCCGGCGCTCGACAAGGACGGCAAGCCCCGCAAACCGCGTCGCAGCTACGAAGAAAGCGCCGCGCCGCAACGCGAACGCAAGACCGCCGTCGAAATGATTCTCGACTCTTTTGGCCCCGACACCACGGCGGATAAAGTCGCCGCCGCCGGCGACGACGACAAGAAGAACAAGGGCAAGAAGAAGAAGGACAAGGGCAAGAACAAGGGGAAGAAGGAATAGTCGTCGAAAGAGTGAAGAGTGAAGAGTGAAACCAAGGCATCCCGAATCGGGGGGCCGTAGGGCCAGCGCTTGCGCTGCGCCGCGTTTGGTGATTTTTCTGAATACCAATCGTAGATGGCTGGTAGTGAATTCAGTGCGGGTGTCCTGAAAGTAGCGCGGATCACGCTTTGCGGGACAGCGCTTCAGGTTCGGTCAATTTTTCGGAAGCGCGGGCTGAAGTTCCGCGCTACTTTGCTGATTAAACGCGCGCAAAACGGCGCAGCGCAAGCGCTGGCCCTACCGCGCCGCCGCCACTGGTTTCGACGGCATCACGGCTTTGGGATTGAACAACACCGGCAGGGTTTCCTCGAGGCATTTGCGCCAGACGGCGAAGGTGTGCGCGCCTTCCATTTCGAAAAAGATGTGGTTGATACCCTTGTCGTACAGAACATCGGAGACCTGCTTGTTGCTGGCGAAGCCGACGGTCTTGTCCTGAAGTCCGCACCCCAGCCACAGCATCTTCAGCTTCGCATTCGTGCCCGCCGGGTCATTCAACAGGGCGGCATAGTTATTTTGGAGAGCCTGGGCCGTGAACGCGTAACTGTATCCTCCAACCGAGGCAAAGAGGTCGAGATGCTTCAGCCCGATGTTGAGGGCCTGCCCGCCGCCCATCGAAAGTCCGACAATCGCGCGGTTTTCGCGTCCGGGCGCCACGCGGTATTTCTTCTCCACGGCCGGCATGACATCTTCGAGCAAATACCGCTCAAAGGTGCCGGAGGCCAGCGAGCCCAGGTTGTCGTGGCCCCAAGTCATCACGATGATCATTGGCACGGCCTTGCCGTCGGCGATGAGATTGTCCGCGATGAAATTCGCCCGGCCCACATTTGTCCAGTCATCCTGGGTGCCGTTGCTGCCGTGGAAGAGATAAAGGACGGGGTACTGGGCGGTCGGGTTGGCGGCATAGCCCGGCGGGGTGTAGACGTTGTACGCCCGCGTGTCGTTGTGGACGGTGGCCTTCGCCCAGTTGACTTCGACGGTGCCGTGGGGGACGTCGCGTGCCTCCCAGAGTTCGGGCGGGGTGCCGGGCACATAGAGCACGCTGCCGGGGGAGCCGGAGTTCGTCCGCAACTTGACGCGGGGATTGTTCAGGTCCGGCGTGGTGACGCCATCAATGGTGAAATTGTAGATGGCGTTCATCGGGTCGAGCGGGCCGACGGTGACGCTCCAGAGGCCGGTGTCATCCTTCGTCAACGGAATCGTCGCGCCCAAGTCCGTCCAGTCGGCGCCGGTGATGGCAACGGCGGCGGCATTCGGCAGGCGAACGCGAAAAGTAACGGTGCGGTCAGGGTGCACCTCGGGGGAAACGAGGGTCGGCGCGCCGCCGCCGCGAGGGCCGCGCCCGGCGCCGATGGCGGCTGGGGCACCCGAAGCCGCGCCGGGAGCGGGGGAGGCGGATTGGGCGAAGGCGGAAAAAGCAGACATCAGGGCCAGGGCGAAAACCGGGGTAAGGATTTTCATATCGGCAGAAGGTAGGGCGGGGCAAGGAGGGCGTCAATAAGATGAAAAATGGTAGGGCGGGGCCTCCGGACCCGCCTAGCTCCGAATTTTCAACCACGGAAGGCACGGAGAACACGGAGGAAAAATATCTCACGCGAAGCCGCGAAGTGCGCGAAGAATCCACGCCGGAATAACAACGCCGCGCAGCGGCTTTGGAGTGCGGTGGCTCGACACCGCTTTTGATTGGATTGAATTACGTTTTTTGGGCCGTTGGCCTTCCATTGCATTCTGGCGTTCGAAAACGGAAGAAAAAGCGGTGTCAAGCCACCGCACTCCAAAGCGCTTGCGCGCGTTATTTAGTTGCAGCTGGAATTTCGATTTCCACCGGGTTACTAATGACCCGCACCAACGGGCCGTTGGTCGAATCGGGTCTGCCCGGCAAGACTTCCATCGACCACCGCAGGACGTGCTTTCCCGCCGTCAAAACTAAGGGCTTGGATTTGTCGGCCTTGGTCAAATCATTCGTCGGGTTGAGAAAGAAATGGTCCGGATTCAGATGGGCCGTGTAGCCTTCCGACAGGATGCGGGGGCCAATCGTCGCCCAGCCATTGCTGGACAGGCGGCCATCCTCCGAGCTGTACCAAACGCCGTCCACTTGCACAAAGGTGGCGGTAATTGCCCCGGGCAAACCGACTTTCAAAGGTTGGTCATTGCGATTGCGCAAATCGGCGTAAAAATTTAATTCTCCGGAATATGCGGTCAATGGGCCACTGAGTTTCAATTGCACGCCGCCCACTGCCGGACCCCACCCGTCATAATAGGCCGGCACCGGTTGCGGATTTACCGGGCCGGACAATTGTTTGATGTCACTATTGCTGGAAACTTGAAATTTCCATTCGGTCTTATCCGGCGTGCTGAAGGTGATGAGATGGCCGCCATCCGAAGCCTTTTGGTCCGCCATCTTCAAGCCATCGGGGCCACCGAAGGCCGACCATATGGGCCGCAGATGTTCCGGCAAATGAATCCAAGCGAGGTATTCCGCCCAGCGATCATTGCCCACCGGGCCGTCCACGAAGCGAAAACTTTCGAGAATTTTTTGCAACCGCTGGCGATCTTCCTGGGTGACGGGCCCGCGCATGAATACCCGGATGGCCAGTGGCGAACCGCGCTTGGAGAACAGCATTTGCTGCCGGAGAATATCGCCTTCTTCTTTCAGGGGTTTCTCTTTCAACAAATCCCTCAAGTCCGTATCTACGGAATCGGGGTCCAAATCCCGGCCAATTGAAATTCCGCCGTGGTTGTCATCGAGGCCGATGGCGATGTTGACTTCCCCCGGTTGCAATTGGGCATCCAGCGTTGCTGAATCGGCAGGCAGCATTTGCGTTCCTCGGTTCCCATAAGGTTTGGTCATGAAATCAATGACCTGCAAATCCGGCCGCCGGCTGTTGATGGCGAGGAACCAGCTCGGGCTGTAGCGGCCATCGCTGGAATTTTTGTTGCTGATTTTCCACTCCTTGGGCGCTTCGAACCGGAAGCCGTATTTTGTGTTCTCATAAACTTGCAGTCCCGGATTCCTCGGTGCGGGCGTGGTGGCGGCGGGCAGCCAGTCCGCATCCACGATTTCAATCTCCACCGGATTGCTTGCGGCCATCGCGCCACCACCCAGTTGCAGGGTCCAGCGGATGGTATGTTTGCCCGGTTTGAGGAGCAGCGGGGGGACGGTTTCGTCCACTTTCTTCAGGTCCTTGGTTGGATTGGGAAATAACGGCAAGCGCAGATCGGCGTTATAGTCCTTCATGACATCGCCCGGCTTGATTTCCACTGCCGTTCCGCGCGGCAGATCTGGCAGGTTCAAGAAGTGTGAACCATACCAAGAACCGTCAACCTCGGCAATGGTGTGGGATAAATCATATTGCGGGAAGAAATTGAAATTGGTCGACCGCGTGTTTCGCACATCCACGTGCAAAACCACCCCGGTATTTCTCACCCATTGGGTCTGGTCAGAATGCAGTTGGAGTTGAATGCCGTTGACCGGTTCGCCCCAGCCGTCGGTTACAGATGGGCCGGTCTCCGTGCCCGGCGAATTAGTGTTCGAGTCGGCAGAGCCATTGAGAACCAAAAAACTCGTGTTGTTACTGCCGGTCGGGCTGGGCTCTATGGTAAGATCTAAGCGCTGGCCCGCTAGATTCGGCTGGTTGCCAGCCATGACTACTGTCGCCCCATTGCCTTGCAGGGTGATATTCGGCAACGCGCTTCCGCTGTTATTTCCCCAAACCAAATTGCCGCGGATGGCCAAAATATTTCCGGAAGAAGTCGGGTCGCTCTCGTTGGCCGGCGTTGTGCCATTGAGGGAAATCGCGGCGCCAGTAATCAGATCTTTGATGTTCTGCGGCAGGCCGCCGAAACGCCACGACCGTTGGCCGCTCCCCATGGTGCTGTAACCCCAGGAGGAATCAATTAGTGAAAGGTTGCTGGCCGCGCTGCCGCCCGTGGTTTTGGCAAAGAACCGGGGCGACCCACCAACGTCTCCAACGTTCTCTTGGATTCCTTCGCCTTTCAAGGGAATGCCACTGCCGGACGATGGCGCGGAAGAGCCGCCGAAGATCAACGAACCCCCGCTAATCACCGTCTGGCCGGTATAACTGTTGTTGTTTCCCGTGGACCTTTGTGTGCCCGGTCCGGCTTTGAGGAGGGTAAAATTGCCCGAGATCGTGCCGCCAAAATTGGCATTCCGATTCGCAGGCACGTCCAAAATCACCCTGCCCTTTCCGGTAACGGTCAGGTCGCCGTTGCCAATCAATCCGGGAAAGGTCACCGAGTCCTGGGTGACGGTGATGTCGTAATCATTCACGCCCACGGATTTGATGCCGCTGGTGACTTTCGGATCGCTCGTGCCGGCAAAGTTAAGATGAATATTTCCAAATTGAATCGGAATGGAGCCGAGGGGTGAAGTCCCCGCGAGGATCGTCATTTTGTCCAACAAGGAATTCGTGCCCGCAGCGCCGCTGGCGATGGAACCACTTGGGTTGGTGACGTCATGGGTATTCGAAGTTCCGCTTGCGCCTGCGGCCGGGGTGGCCGAGGGCGGGGATTTCGCGGGGTCGGCCTTGGGGGGAGCCCCGGGTTCCGAGAAGTCCAGCAGCAAGGTGCCGCTATTGACGGAGGTGGTGCCCTTATAAATAGTTGATGAAGGCGGTGAGCCGGGTGTCTTCGGTGCTGCTGGCACCGGAGCAGGACTTGAAGTTGCTCCCGGCGAGCCAGTGCCTGATTGCAAGACACTGCTGGACGAACTTGAGTTACCTTTCGGCGGCGCCGACGAGCCGTTCACATTCAGAGTGCCGCTGTCAATGATGACCCCCCTGGTGCTTTTGTTGCTTCCCGAAAAACTCTGGGTGCCCTTGCCGCTCATCATTAATGTAAAATCTCCCGACATGGAGCCGGAGTAATCGGCATGGTTACCCGGGGGAACCGCCACGATCAATTTGCCATTGCCGGAAACCGAAATGTTGCCCGAGCCATTCAATCCCGGAAAAGTCACGGAGTCCTGGGTAACGGTGATTTCGAAATCATTGGCTCCCACCGGTTTGATTCCACTGGTGATATTTGGGTCGCTGGCGCCGGCGAAATTAATGCGAATTTTGCCGAAGTTGACCGGGATGGAGCCAAGGGTCGAGTTGCCCGCCCGAATTTCCATCATTTGGGGAGCGGT
>CAZLPS010000150.1:0-7318 GCA_964561455.1 uncultured Opitutales bacterium | reverse complement strand
GGGCAAGCCAACCAAATCTTTCAAAAATCGGGGGATTTAGATGCGTCTGCCCTGCTCCGGCCCCCCGACACCATTGACAGCCGCGGAATTCTTTCGAAAATGGATGGAAAATCCCCCCGTCGTGAACAATATATCCCAAGCAGGTCTTGCCAGTATTCCGGCGCCAAGACCGCCGACCAACAGGATTTTTCCCGTTACGCCGGTGTTTCGGTGGGTGGGTCTGCTGGGATTGGTGGTTTATCCGGCCGCCGTGCTGGCGTCATATTCGAATTTCTTCCGGGACTCCGACGGAACCCTGCCGGATTTTGCCGGCGGCCCCCTGCTCTTCCGCAGCGCCGGTGCGATCATGACGGCGGCGAGCGCTTGGCTGGTGCTTTATTCTTTTCGTGGCCGCGTGGAATTGAGCCAGGAGTTCCTCATTGTGCACGGGGTGCTCGGCATCCGGGAAATGAAATTGGCCGACGTTACCCGCGTAGCATGGCGGCCATTAAACTTGCGACCCTGGCGGCCTTGCGATCCGCGCCAGAATCCCGGATACACCATGACGAAGGTACTGCTTTATTCACCCGCCGGCAAAGTGACGATTGATCTGCTCAATTATTGTGGGCACCGGAAACTGGTGCAGGCCCTTTCCGCGCGGAGGCCGTAGTTTTTCAAGTCATGAAACCAGCAAAACCCGCCAGTCATTTTCGGCCCGTCTGGTGACAATTTTTGGTGTTTAACAATCACAAATGCTGTTCTTTGCCAAAACTTTCAGTTCCCGCCTGGCGGTCATGGGCGCACTCCTGTTGGGGTTGACGGCGGGGCCGGTGCCCGCCCGGGCGGATGCCTGGCTGGTTGCCAATTACGGCAACGGCTCGATTTCCACGGTGGATGGCGCGGGCGGCGTACACCCTTTTACCACCGGCTTGCACAGTCCGCGGGGCCTCGCGTTTGCCGGTGGCAATTTGTTTGTGGCCGATGGCGGAACTGTCGTCAAAATCGCCCCGAACGGCACGGCAAGCACTTTTGCCCGCGGATTTGGCACACTCCGCGGGCTGGCGTGCGACAGCCATGGCGATTTGTATGCCTCGGACATTGTCACCGACATCATCTACAAATTTTCGCCCACCGGCGCCCCCAGCAAATTCGCGCGCGTGGCGACTCATCCGTTCGCCCTGGCGTTTGATGGCCGGGGCAATTTATACGTGGCTGCGAGCACGCAGATTTGCAAGGTGAGCAGCACGGGTGTCGTCAGCGTCGTCGCGACCGGGTTAACCAATACGCGGGGGCTGGCGGTGGACGCCGGGGGCAATGTTTTCGCCGGCCAGGCGGTCAGCGGCGCCGCATCAGCGGTCGGGGCGATATCGCGCGTGGCCGCAGACGGCAAGGTAAGCACCTTTGCGAATCTGCCATACATTCCCGAGTTTTTGGCGTTTGACGCCAGCGGCAATTTATTGGTGTCAAGTTTGGCGGGCGGGGTGATCTATAAAATAAACAAGGCCGGCAGCGTCGGCACGCTGGCCACCGGACTCAGCAGCCCATTGGGGCTGACCGCCTTTGCGCCCGCGGTTGCAACGCCGACCGTGCCCGCGCCCCCAACAGGACCCGCGATCATCCCGGTAGCCCATGGGGCCACACCCACAGTGGCAGCCGCCGCAAACCCGCCGTTGTACCCGATTATCGCCACCGCGATCGTCGCCGGGGTGGCCCTGCTCTTTTTCCTGTGCGGAATTATCGGCTGGCGGGTGGAAGCGCGGCGGCAGAAACAAAACGAGACCCGGTCGTAAATTTCCCGCTGAATTAAGTTGCCCGGACCCGACGAATGATTGATTCGGCCCACCCTTTTAGCGTTCACGGCAAGTGGCGCGCTCGCGGCGACGCGGACATGCCGACCGCCCCGGAGTTGGACAACCGCTACGCCAACAAATCCCGATATCGCCGCAGAAAACTCGGCGCCACGCGGGCGGGCGAGCCAAACGAATAATGGCCCGGCTTCATCAGCGCCAAAAACTTTCGCTCCCATTCGACGTCTTCCGCCGACCGCGTCTGTCCGTCGAGTTGGAGGAACATGTCGGTGACGAGGTCCGTGATTTCCCCGGGGGAATTGTCGCGCACGCGCAGGCCCGCCTGGGCAAAATCCTCCGGGCGGCGGAAACTGGCCGCGGCGCTGCCAAAGATTTCCGGAAAGCCGAGCACGCGCCCGGATTTGGCGTCCGTATATAATTTGGCCATGCCCAGGTCGCGGGGACCGTACCACAAGATGGTTGAAAGCGGCACGGCATTGGCCTGCGCCACGGGCCGGCCAAACACCGACGCCACAAACGCCAGGCCGGAAGTGCAGCCGACAAAGAACCGGCATGAGGCCGCGAGATAAACATCGAGCCAGTCTGATTTTTCCGGTGCATGGGCGTAATCAATAACCCCTTGCAGGGGCGGCAGAGGTTGGCCGGTGGGGTGGCCCATGCGCACGCACCAACCGCCGCGCCGCACGATTTCCGCCATGGCCGGGACCAGCGCGTGGATGTCGGTGTTACGGTAGTCCTCAGCGTACTTATGCGCGGGAAGGTAGCCTGGTTCGCGCACGTGCACGCAGACGAACCACACACCCGCGGGCAGCCCGAGTTTGGCCATCGCGGCCTCGCCGCGATGGCGGTGCTCGTCACGCAGCGTGAGCAGCGGGGGCCGGTCGCCCCACGCGGCCTGCACCCGGGTGTAACCGGCGGTTTTCTGATCGGCGATAATCGGCTCGTTCAGTTCAATGCCCAGGCTCCGTTGCCGCGATGCCGGCAAAAGCAAAAAGCGCATTAGGCCGCGGTCATAAATGGTCAAAAAAGGCTTCCAATAATCCAACATGCAGGGGTTGCACACCTTGCCCGGGCGGGCCACGAGCACGTATTTCCCCGGTGGGCGCAGGCCCAACTTCAACTCCTTCACGAACAAATCCGGCTCGATGGCCAAATGGCCGATGCGCTCCGACGCGGACCGCAGGTAACGCGTTTTCGGCCGCCAGGATTCCGGCAACCAACGCAACGGATAGAGACACAGCCGCGCGAGGCCCTCGTACGGCTTGTATGCGACCAGCCACAGGAAGTGTTTCCACCCGTGGTCGTCGTTGGCGGAATCGTCGGGCTTCATCGCGGCAGGAGTTGGTTGAATGCCGATAACAATGCCGCCGTCTCGATGCCCTGCAAGCCTGCGGGCGCCGCCCGGCCCACCACCGCGACATGGCCTGCGCCCGGCGGCGTCCAGGCCAACCGCCCGTCATAATCCCGCCACCACGACAGCGTCTTCGTCCCCGCCATCAACGCCACGTGCAAGGCCCCCGAGTCGCCGCCGAAATGCACCCGCGCCCGCCGCATCAATTCCGCCAGCTCGACCAAATCCAAATCCCCGGCGAAAACTTTCCACGGCTCAAATTTCAACTTCGCCAGTAACGCCGCGAGTTTTGTCCATTCGCGCTCGTTGGGCGCAGTGGACAACACAAAGGCCAAATCCGGCCGCGCGGCCGCGGCGGCATTGAGAAACTCCGCCAAAACGTCGGCAGGCAATTCCTTCTCATCCTGCGTCGCAAACGGGCTGACATGAACAAATTCGCGCGCCCCACCCAGCCGGGCGGCCACTTTCTTCGTCGAATCGGCTGGAATCTCGATCGGGAAAAATGGCCCCTTGGCCGGCTCGAGAAAACCCGCCGCCTTCAGCGCATCCAAATGCTGGAGAAAAACCGTCCGCTCCCCACGAGGAACGTCCACGGTATGAGTAAAGCAATACGGCCAAAACCAGGGCACCTTCGGTGGCACCCGCCCGAGGCGCAATGGCGCGCCGCTCAGCAGAGTTAAAATGCTCGAACGGTCAGACCCGTTTAGATTAATGACGGCGTCGTAGTGCGCGCGCCGCAACTCCCCGACCCGGCCAAAATTCTCATACCACGGCGGCCCCTTGGGGAAGCGCGGGTAACCATGCACGCAGTCCAGCCATGGGCATACCGCCATGATGCTTTGAATATGTTCCGCCACCATCACCTCCAACTTCGCCTTGGGCAATGCCCGCCGGACGGCCGCCAACGCGGGTATCAAATGCACGGCGTCGCCGAGAAATCCCAAGTCGAGCACGAGGAGGTGCGCGGACGGAGAGAGGGCGGAAAAGAATTTGTCGCCGGGTTGGGGCATGTTGCGAAGGCAGAATGCAGAAGGCAGAATTAAGAAACAAGCCAATCCCTGCTCTTTCAAGCCCCACAGTGCCCTCCCTTTCTGTATTCTGCATTCTGAATTCAGCATTCATATTTTCAAATTCCTGTGCTTGGAATTGTCCGGCCTTTCCGCCATCGTTACCGCCGGTGTCAAAATTGAAAATCCTCGCAATCAAGTTCAAGTATCTCGGCGATGTCGTCGTGGCAGTCCCGGCGCTGCGCGCCCTGCGCAACCAATGGCCGGACGCCGAGCTCCACGCCCTTGTCGCCGAAGACGCCGCCCCGCTGCTGCGCCATCTGCCCTGGCTCGACAAAGTCTGGGCCCTGCCGCGCACCCGCGGTCGCGCCCGGCTGTCGGCCAGTTGGCCGATTATTCAGGCCCTGCGCAAGGAGCACTTTGACCGCAGCGTAGACTTCGTGGGCAATGACCGGGGCGCGATCCTCAGCCGCCTTATCGGCGCGAAAGAGCGCCTCGGCGTGATGCCGGTGGACGGCACTTTCCTGCGCCGCCTGGCCTACACCCGTTGCATTGAGGAGGCCGATGCCACCCGCCATGAGATTGTGCGCGACCTGCACGTGATCAGCGCCTGGGGTGTGCCGTTTCCGACCGAACCCAAACTTGAGGTGCGAGCGGATGGCGCGCTGGCCAAGGATGCCGAACAAATTCTTCCCGGCCATCCCGTCATCTTCCATCTTTCGACCAGCCAGCCGAAGAAGGAATGGCCCACCTCCAATTGGGTCGAACTTTACCATCGCGCGCACGATGCTGGGATCGAAATTGCGCTGTCCTCCGGCCCCAGCGCCCGGGAGCAGGCCTTGCTGGCCGAAGTGTGGGGGGCATTACCGCAAGCCCGTACGATTCCGCCCGGCTTGCCACTTGATTCCTTTCTGGCCGCCATTGCCCGCGCGCGGCTGTTCGTTTCGCCGGACACCGCGCCGCTGCACCTTGCGGCCGGCCTCGGCGTTCCCACCGTCGGCCTCTTCGGGCCGACGGCAGCCTCGCGCTGGGCTCCGCTCGGCGCAATCCATCAAGTGGTGCAAGGCGGCTTATGTCCGTGCAGCGGCCACTGGCACGTCTGCCACTCGGCCAGCCCGTGCATGGCGGGCATCACGCCCGGCGCGGTGTTCGCCTGCATCAAGAAAGCGCTGGCCACCCCGGCGCCCGTGTCCACATGAGCGCTGCCGAAAAACTTCCACTCAGTCTCGTGCTGATTGCCCACAACGAGGCCGCCAATCTACCCCGCTGCCTCGACAGCGCCGCCGCCTGGGCGACGGAAATCATCGTCGTCACCAACAATTGCACCGACGACACCGCCGCAGTTGCCCTTCGCTATGGGGCCAAAGTCCATGACCACGCCTGGCAGGGCCATCGCGACACCAAAAACATTGCGCTCGGTTACGCAACGCAACCATGGATTCTCTGCCTCGACGCCGACGAGGAAGTTACGCCAGAACTTGCGGCGGGCATCAAAACATTCATTCAGCGCGATGACTCCAAATTTGCCGGGGCGTATTTCGCCCGCCGCGTTTTCTTTCTGGGCCGTTGGATCAAGCACGGCGACTGGTATCCCGATTGGTCGCTGCGCCTGATCCGGCGCGGCAAGGGCAAATGGGGGGGTACCTCCGAACACGACTCCATGCAGCTCGACGGTCCCTCGGCCAAAATTGCGGGCGACCTCAACCATTACAGTTACCGCGACCTCGACCATCACCTGGAAAAACTCCCCTACTACGCCAATTATTTTCTCAAAAATCTGCGCGCCCGCAACGCCCGCTGGTCGGCGCTCGCCACGATCTTCCGCTGCCAATGGCGGTTTTTCCGCTGCTATTTCCTGCGCCTCGGTGTCCTCGACGGCTACCCCGGTTTCTACATCGCCTATTTTCAAAGCTTCTCGGCGCTGTACCGGCATACGAAGCTCTACGAGGACGAACAAAAAAAGAAGCTGGAATCTGGAAGTTAGAAGCTAGAATCCAAACCACCGCCTCCATCGCTGCGAGAGATTTCGAAATTCGAAATTCAAAATTAGAAACTTCCGTGCGTCTTTCCGTCATCGTCAACACCTACGAAAATCCGGTCGCCCTCGACGCGGTCCTGGCGCGGTTGTGCCGGGCACGGGTGCTGGCGGATGAGATCGTCGTCGCCGACGATGGCTCGGGCCCCGCCACGCGCGAGGTCGTCGAGCTCTGGAAAAAGCGTGCGCCCATGCCGCTGCGCCATGCCTGGCAGGAGCATCGGGACTTTCGCCGGGCCAGCGCATTGAATGGCGCCGTTGCCCTGGCCCAGGGCGATTATTTGGTATTCCTCGATGGCGACTGCCTCCCCAGCCCGCGCTTCGCCGCCGACCATCGCGCCCTCGCCGAAGAAGGCTGTTTCGTCCAATGCCGCCGCTGCTTTATCACGGAAAGCGCCGTGCCCGACGCCCTGGCGGGCAAAAGGTCCCTGGGCCAGCTCGCGCTCACCGGAAAAATTTCCGGCCTCTTTAAGTCCTTCCGCCTGCCGTTGCCGGTAATCAGGTACGACCAGAACTTGCACGGCATTCTCGGCTGCAATCTCGCCATTTGGAAAAAGGACCTCATCGCCGTCAACGGTTACGACGAAAGCTACGAGGGCTGGGGCAAGGAGGACAGCGACCTCGCCGCGCGGCTCTATCAACTGGGGCGGCAACGCAAATTCGTGCACGGGCGGGCCATTGTTTACCACCTGAACCATCCCCCGGCCTCGCGGGCCAAGGTGCCGGACGCCGAAAAGCGGTTGCAGGAGACCATAGACACCAAGCGGATTAGGGCCCTGCGGGGGCTGGATGCTCACGGGTCAATAAATTAAGCAGGCTAAGTCGGCGAATCGGGCTCATCGGGCGGAGTGTGCCCAAGCCGTCTAACCCCCCAAGCACCCAAGTTACGGTTTCGTTACGTGAACGGCGGTATTCATCTTAATACTATATTAATTCCGGGTTTCTTTGGAAATTGCCTTTTCCCAGTTTTTCGATAGAGTGACCCCAAAGATGGGCTGTTCAGCAAGGACGGGCGGAATGCATTTAATCCAAATGTATTATCGGTTCGTTTTTGCCCGATGCCTTATCGTCCCTATTATGCATCGTCGGCACCTCCTTTTGCTCTCCCTTTTCACTGCGGTTGCCGCCCTTTTGCCGG
>CAZLPS010000149.1:0-7558 GCA_964561455.1 uncultured Opitutales bacterium | reverse complement strand
GCCAGAATTGAATGCGGCACCAGCCGAAGCCGAGGCGGGCGCCCATGAGCAAAACACCCGCAAACCAAAATGGGACCATCCAGGGCGCGGAGGTGTCGAGGGCACGTTTGAGCCAGGACCAGTCGGTTTTCGGGGCGGGTGGGGTGGTGGGTATAATGGACTGAATCGGACGGATGGGACCGATGGGGGTTGGATCGGGGGACGAGAGAGAGGTGGTCGGCGTAAGGGGCGTGGCGGGAAGGCCGACAGGTTCGGGCGAAGGAAGGGGTTGGGGGGCGGGCGCACCCACGAATGTACTTGAAAGAATGGCAGGTGAGGGTAGGGCGCGGGGCAAAACGAAAAACGTGATCACCGGCGCGGCGACGAACGCGAGCATCGCGAGACAGGCCAAGCCGTAGCGCAGGCGGGCCGGGGATTTCCGGGCCAATCGCAGAACCAACCAAACCAGGGTTCCCAGCGCCGCGCCCTGCCAGAGAAAATGCAGCAGCGTCCGGCCCAGGGATTCGACCCAGGGGGTGGCGAGGAAGCTGTGCAGGGTGGTCATGGGGTTGAATGGAGAAGCGGCGCAGCGCAAGCGCTGGCCCTACGTAGGGCTCGCGCTTGCGCGATGCCGATGCTCGTTTTGCAAAAAACCTTCATGGCACCTTCTTATTTTCTAATTCCTCCAGCAATTTCCTTATTTCCTCCAATTCGCGTTTCGAGGCCTGGCCGGTGCCCAACGCCTGCAACGCCAGCCGCGAAGCCGACCCGCCGAAAAACCGGCCGATCAATTCCTTCATGAAATCGGCCATGCCCTGTTTTTCGGAGATGCACGAGTCATACACATGCGCGCGGCCCTTGTTTTGCCGCACCACCAGGCCCTTCTCCGTCATGATCTGAAGAAATTTCAACACCGTCGTATATCCCATGGCACGGCCCATTTCTTCATGGACTTCCCGCACGGTGGCGGAGCCGCGGCGCCAGAGCACCTGCAGGATTTCCAGTTCAGCCTTGGTCGGCACGGGGCGGGGCTTCGGGGGCATGGTGGGGTAAGGTATACGAAGTTTTCGTAATGTCAATACGAAGAATTCGTAGATGGTTGAAGCGGGGAGCAGGGAGCGGGGAGACCGGAGTCAGGAGAAGGGACAGAGGGGCAACAACGCTCAACGCTTAACTTTTAACGCTTAAAGACAGAATCGCCAAATCTGGGAAGTGGAAAGATTCTTTCGTCCCTGACGGGACTCCATTTGAAACAGGTCGAGCCAACCCCGAATGTGAATACGGGGAATAAGTCCAATATGTTTATCTTGTCCCGCGGTCCGATTGCGGCGAAAAAGTGATGCTCTGGTTTCACGACCTTCCGGTTTCACATTGCGCGGGTTTGCCTCTGCGTTTACCATTCCTACCATGTCCGTCGCCCCTTCCGCCCGTCCCCGCACGACCCGCACTGAATCCTCACCCGGTGCAGGCGGCGCCGGTTCGGGCACGGGCGGGTCGGGTGACCCGGTGGCTCCCCACAATATCGACGCCGAGCAGGGCTTGCTGGCGTCCTGTTTTTTGGAAAATGGCGCGGACGTTCTCAATGAGTGTCTCATGGTAAAAATGCGGCCAGAATATTTCTACCGGGCGCCGCATCAGATAGTTTTTGAGGCATTAATGGCCCTCAATGCCGCCGGCCTGCCGCCCGACGAAATTCTTGTCGCCAACAAGCTCAAGGATGCCGGCCAGCTGGACGCCATCGGCGGCCACGGTTTTCTCTATGAGTTAACCAACCGCATCCAGACCACCGTGCATGCCAAGCACTGGATGCAGATCGTCCGCGATAAATATTTTCTGCGCCAGTTGATCCGCACTTCGCAATGGACCGTCGAGCAGGCGCACGGGGTGGGGCAGGGGAGCGTGCCGGAATTGTTGAACGCGGTCGAAAGCCGGTTTTTCGAAATTCAGCAGGACACCGTTTCCGAATCGGCTGAGCCCATCGCGAAGTCGCTGGATGTGGCCACGCAGCTCGTCAACAACATGCTGAACCGCAAGGGCGAAATCAGCGGCGTGCCCAGCGGTTTTACGGATTTGGACAAGCTGACATTCGGGTTCCACGCCTCGGAAATGATCGTCATTGCGGCGCGGCCCTCGATGGGGAAGACCTCCATTGCGCTCAACGTGGCCGAAAGTGCCGTGCTGCCTTTGCCCCGCGAAACGCGGCCGCCGACCGCCACGCTCGTCTTCAGCCTCGAAATGGCCGCCGAGCAGCTTGCCATGCGCCTGCTGTGCTCCAATGCCCGGGTGGACATGCAGAAACTGAAGGATGGTTTTTGCGACCGCCAGCGCGAACTCATTGACTCGGCCAAGTTACTCAAGACGGCCCCGCTGTGGATTGACGCCAGCGCCAACCTCAATATTTTGGAAATGCGCGCCAAGGCCCGCCGCTTGCATTCCCGCCACAAGCTCGGGCTGGTCATCATTGACTACATGCAATTGGTCTCCCCAGCCGGGAATTACAACTCCCGCGAGCAGGAAGTGGCGGAGGTGTCGCGCGGCATCAAGGCCATGGCCAAAGAGCTGGGTTTGCCGGTCGTGGTGCTGTGCCAGCTCAACCGCGAATCTGAAAAAGAGAAGCGGGCCCCCCGTCTGAGCGACCTGCGCGAATCGGGCTCCATCGAGCAGGATGCCGACGTGGTTTTGCTCCTTTCCAAGCCCAAAGACGCCCGGGACGAGCAGGAGGCGCCGGACCAGCTCGCCGTCAAACGTGAATTAATCATTGCCAAAAACCGTAATGGCCCGATAGGAGATGTGGCGCTTACCTTCAATAAACGCCTCACCCGATTTGAAAATTACACCGGTCACGCCTAGTAGCCTGCGTCTCGCGGCCCTGATTATGGGCCTCTGGGTGGTCGCAACCGCATCGGTTGGGGCGCAACCGCCGTCGGGTCCCGGGGGTTTGCCGCCACCGGAGGCGTTGATGCCGGGGGGGGCCGCTGCGCCAACCGCCGATGCGCCGGCGCCCATCGTCGAGGAAATCTCGTTGATTGTCCTGGGGCCGCAACAAATCAGCACCGAGGCCATCCGCGCACACATTCTGCAGCGCGAGAAGGCGCCTTACGATCAGGAATTGGTGGACAAGTCCGTGGAATCGCTCCAAGGCACCAAGCAATTTAATTTCGTCCGCACGGACCGCGACCTCCTCCCGTCCGGCGGGGTGCGCCTGGTTATCCGTCTCGCGCCGAACCCGCGGTTGACGGCTGTGGTCTTCAAGGGCAACAAGACCTACTCCCAGGCGCGCCTGTTCGAAGAGGTCAAGACCGTGGCCGGGGAGATTGCCGACCCCCAACAGTTGCAGGCCGACAAGCTGAAGCTCATCGAGTTTTACCAGAAAAAGGGCTTCATGCAGGTGAAAGTGGACGCGAACATGGACACCAATGAGAACACCGGCACCGCCGTGGCCACGTTTGACATTAACGAAGGTCCGGACGTCGAGATCAGCGACATCATTTTCACCGGCAACGACCATGTCAGCGGCGGCATACTGGCGGACCAGATCGAAACGGTGACGCACAAATTCATCATTTCCTGGTTTACCGGCGGCGGGGTGTTCAAGAAGGACCAGTTTCTCGACGACCTCGACGCCCTCCGCAAGTATTACAAATCCAAGGGCTACCTCGATGTGCGCATTGTGGAGGAGGAAATCAAATACGACTATCCTGCGCCCGGCAAACTCGTGCTTACCATTCCCGTGCATGAAGGTACCCAATACCATGTCGGTAAGAGCATCCGCATCATCGGCAACACCATTTTCCCGGTGGACGCCCTGACCGCTCTGCTCACGATCAAGACCGGTGACGTTTTTTCCCCCGAGGAAATTGACAAAAACAAAGAGGCCATTCGCGATTTTTATGGCAAGGCCGGCTATCTGGACACCTTTGTGCGCGCGGACCGCCTGCCCGACTCCGATGCCGCGGGCCACTACACCGGCGACATGGGGGTCGACTTTGTCATCATGCATCCGCTGGGCGACCGGGTGGCGGAGGGCGAATCGGAAAAATTCTATGTGGAAGATGTCGAAATCACCGGCAACAAGAAAACCCGCAGCACCGTCATCGTGCGGGAACTGGTGCTGGCGCCCGGCGACGTGTTCGACACCGACCGCATGAAGACCAGCGAGGATCGGCTCAAAGGCACGGGTTATTTCGAAGAGGTCAACCTCACCCCCGGCGAAACCAACATTCCCGGAAAGCGCAACCTGCGGGTCAACGTCACTGAAGCCAAAACCTTTCAGGCGAGCATCGGCGCGGGGTTTGACCCGGTGGAGGGCGTGGCGGCGTTTGTGGAATTCCAAGAAAGCAATTTTGATCTGTTCAATTCGCGCACCGGGTTCCGTGGGGGCGGCCAGAAAGCCCACGTCAAACTGACGGTCGGCAGCAAGATTTTGAGCGTCCAGCTCGATTATGAGTATCCCTGGCTGTTCGAGCGCCGGCTTGACGCGGGCATCAGCCTTTTCCACAGCGAAAACGGCTATTACAGCGACACGTACAACGAGAACGACACCGGCTTCACCGTTTTCGTGCGCAAACCGGTCATTGAATTTATTGACGCCACGCTGGGCTACACACTCGAAGACATTTTCCTCAAGGACATCACCACCAGTGCCCCGCCGCCCGTGCAGGCGGAGGCGGGCCACACCTCCGCCTCGATTGTCAGCCTGGATTTGGTGCGCCAAAAGGGCCTCGATAGCCCGCTGTCACCCACCCGGGGCGAACGTCAGGAATTCCTTACGTCCGTCGGGGGCGGCCCCATCGGCGGGCAGATGAGCTTCTACAAGCTGGACGCCCATGTGAGTTGGTGGTTCCCCATCAGTACACTCGTGCCGATGCTCAGTTACGGCAATCAAGTGCTGTCCTTGTCGGCCCGCTTGGGCACAATTGACGGTTATGACGGGAAAGGCGTGCCGTACGCGCAGCGTTTCTTCCTCGGTGGCGACTACGACATGCGCGGGTATTCAATCCGCTGGGTGGGCCCGCACTACGACGTCCCTGGCCCCGCGTTTGGCGAGCCGCTGGGGGGCAATTCCCGTGGCTTGGTGCAAACGGAATACAGCTTTGAGCTGTTCAAGGACTTCCGCTTCGCCGTGTTCCACGACATCGGCTTCGTCAATGTAAATTCGTACGACTTTGACCCGCGCCACTATCGTCAGGACGTGGGCTTCGGGATACGCTTCCTGCTGATGCGCCAGCCCATTCGCATTGACTTCGGGTATCCGCTTAATCCCGACCAGTTCCAGTCGCACAGTTTCCGTCCGAGTTTCTCGTTGCAGGCGATTTATTGAGAGGGGGGGTAAAATCGTAGCGCGGTGTTTCAGCCCGCGCTTCCGAGAGTTTGACGCACCTCGAAGCGCTGTCCCGCCAAAGTGGGATCAGCGCTACGATATTACCGTCACCCAATTACCAAACGGGTTTGGGTCACGTTCAATTCGCCTGCATCGTCACTGCAAAGATCACCGGATAAGGGGCGCTCTGGCCCGGATAGGCGGTGCCGTAAATCTTCACGGACTTGTCGAGGTAGGTCACCACGGGGTTCGGCAGCACCACGTTATTCAAATCCACCAAGGCGATTAGCTGCCCCTTGTCCCCGTAAAGCAGGTATTGGGCGTTGGTCGGCCCGCCAATTTTTGGATTGGTGCGCAACGCCAGGGTCCCGTAATAGAAATGCGGCACTTCCGCAGGATCCGACTGCTTCGCCACTGGTACTGCGGTGACGATCACGGGCGGCGTGGCTGCGGCCACCGGCGCGACGGCCGTCACCACGGGCGATGGCGCTTGGGCCGGCCTAGGCGCAGGCGTGGGTGCCATCACGGCTGCCGGAGGCGCTGCGGCCGCCGGTGCCGGGCTCACCGCAGTTTTTGCCTCTGGCTTCAGAAAATAAACGGTCACTGGCCCGGGATAACTAACGGCGGTCCACACGCCACCTGCGGCTTTCGTCGTTAGCGCCGGCGTTTCCGCCGCATTGCCCATGATCGGGCCGAGGTCGTCCATCGTCAAATGCACGGGCGTGCCGGCGGCAACGGTTCCATCCTTGGTTTTGTCGGTGGTGACAAATCCGCTGAAGGACCCGGTGAGGTCGAGCGCCAACCAGCCTTGGGCGGCCTTGTCGGCATCGGCGACGGGCTTGGCGCCAGCCAGGCGGGGGTCCGCGGGTGCCACCCGTTGGAAGGTGGCCGTGTGGGTATCGGGGGAAAGGTAAAGCGAGACGGCATCAGGCATGCCGTCAGCGCGGGCCGCCGCCGACAGCAACAGACTGGACGCCGCCGTGAGGACGAGGAGAAAACGATTATTCATGGCAATTAAGAATCCGACCGGTAACCGCGCAGCATAACGTGCTTTCGGCCAACGACAAAGCATTTTTTACCCACCCCGGGGGGGGTCTGCTTCGATTAGAACGCCCCGCTACGGCATCTATTCCCTCGTTTTGGGAGTTGCCAACGGTGCCCGGGAAGGCGATTTTTCACCTTTTGCACCATTCATGTCTGACGAATCCAGCCACTCCGCCTACAACAAAGACCGCCCGTTCCTCGCGCGGCTCACCGAACGCCGCCAGCTCACCAAGCCCGGCAGCGAGAAGGACACGCAGCACTTCGTGGTGGACCTCGCCGGCAGCGGTCTGGCCTACAAATGCGGCGATTCCCTTGGCGTTTACCCGACCAACGACCCGACGCTGGTGGAATCCATCCTCCTGGCGATGGGGCACAAGGGGGACGAGGAGATCATGCTCAAGAATTTTGACACGATGACGCTCCGCGAGGCCCTCCTCACGCGGGTTGCCCTCGCGCAACCGACCAAGAAGACTCTCATCATCTTTCGCGCTTTTGCGACGGCCGAGGACGAAAAGGCCCGGTTGCACAATTTGCTCGAAAACACCAAGCCGGAGGAATTGCACGCCTACCTTGATGAGCGTGAGTTTCTCGACCTCATCGAAGAGTACCCCAGCGTGCGCTTCGGCCCGCTGGCGTTCATTGACCTGTTCCGCAAACTGCAGCCGCGCCTGTATTCCATCGCTTCGTCCCCGCTCGTACACGGCACGGAGATCCATTTGACGGTCGCGGTTGTGCGTTACATGACCAACAACCGCCGGCGCCACGGTGTCGCGTCAACCTACCTCGCGGACCGCGCGCCGGTGAACGAACCGGCGGTGCCCGTGTTTATTTCCCATTCGCATTTTCGGCTGCCCGAGGACGACGCGCGCGACATCATTATGGTCGGCCCCGGTACGGGTATTGCGCCGTTCCGCTCGTTTGTTTATGAGCGCCTCGCCAAAAAAGCGCCGGGACGCATGTGGGTGTTTTTCGGCGACCAGCGCCGCGCCTTCGATTATTTGTACGAGGAGGAGTGGGAAGCCTGGCGAGCCGACGGTCGGCTCGCGAAACTCGACCTCGCCTTCTCGCGCGACCAAAGCCACAAAATTTACGTCCAGGACCGCATGCAGGAAAGCGCCGCTGAACTCTGGGCCTGGTTGCAAAACGGCGCGGCGTTCTACGTCTGCGGCGACGCCAAGCGCATGGCCAAGGACGTGGACCTCGCGCTCCACGACA
>CAZLPS010000148.1:0-7733 GCA_964561455.1 uncultured Opitutales bacterium | reverse complement strand
GGACGCCGTAAATGTCGAAGCAGCCGCCAAAGCCCGTGGGATGGTCGTCAAAATATCCCCCGGAGCTGCTTTCGTTGATGCGCTCGAGGAAGCGTTCAATCAGCTTCGATGTTTCATCCTTCTTCGACAAGCCAAGGCTGAATCGGGCCACCGACTTGGCGATGTTAAAGGCCTGCAGATGGTTATCGTAGTCGGTGCGCGCCAGGAGGCGGCGATCGAGCTTCTGGCGGGTTTCCTCAAACAAGCGTTCCCAAACGGGATTGCGGTCCTTGGCGCAGCCAAAAGACAGGAGCCCCAGCGCGCCGTAGGCGAGGCCGTTTTCATCCTCCTCCTCGACGAAGGCTTGGGAGGTAATGGTGCGCGCCGCGAGGTCCACGAGGTCGAAATTCCCCAATTTGGTTTCGTTGGTGGCACGAAAGAATTCGCCGATGGCGAGGGCGGCGTGGCCCGCCTCATCCGCGCGTCCGGATTCCCCGGGTATGGGGGTGATGGTGCCATCCGGATTAATGGCATCCAAATTATGGCCCAAGATCGAGCGGGCCATGTCGAGGCACTGAGCGGCAAAGTTTTGCATTCGGAAGCGCGGGCTGGTCCCCAACCGCAAAATCGGCGGGAAAAGAGGTCAATTTGAGCGGGTCAAACGGGTGTTTGTCAATCGCGAATCGTTAAAATATGTCTGCTTCGGTGAATAAGGAATCCACCCGGCCCTCAATTTGGCGAAAAAACCACTGTAGGGGAGCCCGGCCTTTGCCATCCATGCAGCCGTCGACGAGATTGAAGGCTAGAAAGAGGTTCCAATCCCTGATGTTCCCGAGCAGACGGGTGAGGCGTTCCTCATTGAATTTGCCCTTCGTCTCAAACTGGCGCCAAAGCGCATAGGGCTCGTCGTGGTACTGCACCATCGCCAGGAGATCCGGGTCGTCACAATAGGCGGCGAGGAAATTGCGCGCCAACGAAGCGTGGCTCGCCGGAGAGATGATGGGGACTCCCGCCTGGGCCGCTGCTTTGAATGTATCGTGGGTGTGAACCAGTACCCGCAACCTCCAATAATCGATATCGCTCAATTTTGCCCGGATTTTCTCCAGATTGCGGCCAACTTCAGCGATGTGCGCCCGGACGGTGCCTTCCGGGTGGCCGGGGCGTGATTCACCCCAATCGAGGTTCTGCAGATATTGAGGGTCCTGAGTGAGGGCGATGAAAACTGTCTGATAATCCATCATGGTGTACGGTCGCCGCCGCCGCCGGCATTCTCTATTTTCCCCGGCCGGCAAAGCTACGACTTCAATATCTTCCGCAAGAAATCCGCGTTGGTCTTGGTTTGGCTGAGACGTTCGATGAGGGTTTCAGTGGCGTCCTCAATCTTGGCGCCTGTCATCGCCCGGCGCAGCAGGGTGGCGCCTTCGAGGTACTCTTCGCTCAGGAGGAGTTCCTCTTTGCGGGTGCCGGAGGAATGCAGATTAATGGCCGGCCAGATGCGCAATTCGGCGGCTTTGCGGTCAAGCACCATCTCCATGTTGCCAGTGCCCTTGAACTCCTGAAAGATGATGTCGTCCATTTTCGAGCCGGTGTCGATCAGGGCCGAGGCGATAATAGTCAGGCTGCCGCCGTCCTCCGTATTGCGGGCGGAGGAGAAGATTTGCCGCGGGCGCTCGAGCGCGCGCACGTCCAGGCCGCCGGTCCCGGTTTTGCCGGTATTGCGAAAGGCGTTATGGGCGCGCGACAGACGGGTAAGCGAGTCCATCAAGAGCAGGACGTCCTTGCCGACCTCCACCATGCGCTTGGCGCGCTCGATGGCAAAATCGGCAACACGGACATGGTTCTCCAATTCCTCGTCGTTCGAGGAGGCGTAAATCTCGCAAGTGGGCAAATCGCGCTTAAAGTCGGTCACTTCCTCCGGGCGCTCGTCCACCAGCAAAATCATGACGTGCACCTCGGGATGGTTTTCGAGGCACCCAACGGCAATGTCCTTGAGCAGGGTGGTCTTGCCGGCCCGGGGAGGGGAGACAATGAGACCGCGCTGGCCCTTGCCAATCGGGCAGAAAAGGTCAATCACCCGGGTGGTCATGCGCCCGTCCTTGCATTCGAGCTTGAGCTGCTGGTCGGGGGTAATGGTTGTTAGTTGGGAGAAATCGGGGAGCCGGCGGCGGTCTTCGAGGGAAAGGCCGTCCACTTTCTCGATAAAGCGGACTTTGGGGTTGAGGAAGCGCTCGTCGTGCATGGCTTGCGCCTCAATCATGCTGCCACGCTTGAGCTTGAAGCGATGCAGCAGCTCCCGTGGTAGAAACGGATCGGTGGGCCGGGTCTTCCCGTTGCGCGTGGGGTCGAGCAGGTTCCCGCACTTGTTCTTGTCGGGTTCGAGGATGCCCTTCACCTGGATTTGGTGATTGGGTGCCGTAATGATATCAGTCATGGAGGGTGTTTACGCGCGGCACCGGGTGGACCGCGGGCGGGGAGCAAATCTGGGGGGCAAAGTGGCCGCCGACACCTGCGTCGGGGGAGACAGCGCCTATCCACCGCGCGAGCGGCGAAATATTTCCGCAATCATCCTGCTTTCAAGCCAGACCATGATCGCGGAATCCTAACAGGCAAAACATGCGCGCCGCGAAAAATCCAACCCCGGCCATGCCGGCCAGTTGCAGCGAAATGAAGCACGTTTCCCCGCTAGGCTAGGGGCGACCCCGGTCCTCTGCAAGCCCAAAGAATCATGCCGACATTCCTTAAAAAGCCACACCCAAGGACAAAACTCCGCGCCACTGCCCGGCCTGCGGTTGGGTATTGAAAGTGTGGGATTCATAGACAATCAGGAAGGAACCCCGGAACCAGCCATATTCAACTGCCATGCCGCCATAATACTCGGCGACAAAAGGCGCGTGATTGACTTGCGAATAGCTGTTGGTCGTGAAGGTGTTGCCGTCAACGGTGATGTCCCGCGCCACGGCCCGGGCTTCCGCGCCCAAGCACAAATAGGCCCAGTTGTTTTCCGGGGCCGGGGCGCCCGCGTCTTGAACGGGCGCACTTTCAATTTCGCCCAAACGAGGGCGGGCGGCGCCATAATCTGCAGGTAGATGATAGCCCAGGCGCGCCAGCAAACCGGTTGCAGCATAATCAAAGCCATTGCCGGCCGTGCCCACAATATGGCCAATGACGTCGTAATTGATTGCGCCGGAATTGCTGGAGCCCAAATTTGTCAGAAACGACGGGCGCCAGTCCTGCCGGTAGGTTAATTGCAACACGGGCTCGTCCTTAATTTGATACGCCCAGCCGGCCGGCTGGGTCGAGCCGATCAGCGAGTGAAAGCTTTTCTGCAATTGTTCGCCACCGGAAGTCGGCCCAACCAAGCCCAGGTTAACTTCAAAAATGGCGCGGCGGTTCGCCGACTGCCGAATCATATCGTAGCCCACGCTGGTCCAACCCGCATATGGATGATCCCGTGGATTCGGTGGATTGAGCGTCAAAACATCGGGCGTGTACATATTGAGATTGGCATACGCGCCCACGGCGTCTTGCGCGGTGGTAGAATCAATAAAACTGAAATGGTTAAACGCGGTTCCCAACCAGCTGGGCGCCGGCAGATGGGACCAATCCGAGGCATTCGGCGTGGTATAGGCCAACCGCAGATTGCCCGTGAAATCGCGGTCGGAGTATATGAACCAATCGTTTTCGTGCGTCAAATTCCAGATGCCTTGCGGGAAATCCATGGACCGGGTGACCGTCATCGTAACATTGCCCGGCCCAGCGGCAGTCGCAGGCACACCCCCGGGGGGGGACGCCGTGGCGCTGGCCGGCTGGGCCGCAGCCGCATTGCACAAAAACAGGGTGGCCAAGGCTCCCACGAGGACGCCCGAGCATGTCGTAAATCGTTGCATTAGACGGGACTTAAAGCAGAAATTGTGCCCCTCGGCAATAACGAAACGAATGCAAGTAAAAAAGGCGGGGCTTAAGGTTATTTTAACGTCCTTCTAGGGTATGATTCCCGGATATAAACATTGAATTTCACTCCTAAATATGGCACTATGCCTTTCTGCGCTTGTTACCGCAGGCTCCCTTATGGAAATCACCTTTGAGGTTATTCAACAATTGGAAGGCAGCTTCGTCGCTGCCTGCTATAGCGAAAATATCTACACCGAAGGTTCCTCCCTGGAGGAATTGCACGAAAACATCGTCTCGGCGATTGACGTGCGCTTTGTGGGCCGCAACAAGCCGGCGGGCTCCGCCGTCCGCTTGATGTTGTATCGGGAGTAACAACTGGGCGTTCTCATGGTCATGGCATCGAAGGCATTCAGTCCTTCGGCAAAAAGGCGTTCACGTCGGGCACCTGTTTGCACCGGTGGCCGCTGAGGAGCTTTTCAAAATAGGGGTCCACCTTATTTTCCAGCGTGAAGGGTTCTTCCGGCAAATTCTCCTCGTCGAGGTCCAGTTCGTCCACGGGGTCAATGTCGTCGAACGTCAGCGACATGCGCCGCGGCTCCGGGAACAGCACTAGCAGCGAATTGTCCACTCGCCCCTTTTTCACCGGGATAAAGAGGCACGGGTAACGCAGGGCGGCGTATTTCTTTTGGTACTGCTCCGCCCACTTGAGCGAGAGCGCCTCGCGGCGGTTCAACAACACCACGTCGGAAAAGTGAACGCAGGCGTCGTGCCATTCGGTGACCTGCGGATGCGCGGCCGCCAGCGTGCAGTCCACCACGAGGAGAATTCGCGCCAATTCCCAACCGTGTGAACTGAGCCAGGCCGGGAAAGCTTCAATCTGGTCAATCACCGAAGCGCGCCCATCGGTCAGAAAAAAAACGGCTTCCGGTTCCCGGCCCGATTCGTCCTGCGACGTGGGGATAAAAGCGCCGCTCTGGAACGAATACGGCAGGCGCTGAATCGGGGTCTTGGGCTCGAGACCAACCGTCGGCGGTTCATTGGTTGGATGCCAAACGGCCACACCCGTGGCATCCGGCAGCGCGCCGCCAATTAAGTTGCCCACCACTTCATGCCGGCCGGCGCCAGGCAGGCCCAAGACAAGATATACCGCAGTCATGAGAAGGAATTACGCGTAAATTCCGTCCGGGTGCAAGGCGCGATGCAAATTGGGAGGAAAAAACCGGGAGGGAAGGTTGAGGCGACTGAGGCACTGAGCCTAGTGAGGCTAGTGAGGCTAGTGAGGCAATTGAGGCGGTTGAGGTAACAAAAAACAGAAATATCGCAATGGATCGATTCTGCGGCGCCCCTCGAGTTCTATTTTCTCCCAGACCAACCAAGAACAAGGAACCAAGAACTAGAAACTAGAAACTAAAAACCTACAACAACCTCGCCGACCCATTTGAACGCTCCCGCTGGGTGCGCATGAAGGCATAAAGCTCGGCTTGGTCGTTCGGGCGCGGCGCCGGTGCATCCGCCTTGGTCAGCGTTGGGCTGGGTCCGGAATCGCCATTCGCGCCGGAAAGTTCGTCTTTCGCCTCCTCCGCAGTGTTCTGCCGCTCCAACTTGGTCAGCGCCTTGCGCATCTTCGCCAGAGCCGTATTCTGCAGTTGGCGCACCCGCTCGCGTGTGACGTGCAGGCACTCGCCGACTTCCTCGAGGGTTTTGGGGCGTTCGCCGTCCAAACCAAAGCGCAGGCGCAAGATCTCCGTTTCGCGCGGGTCAAGTTTCGCGACAATATTACTGATGTCCTGCTGGGTGGTTTTGCCGCGCAAGGTCTCAAACGGGGTCAATTCGTTTTCGTCGCAGACAAGTTCACCCAGTTCCGTCGAATCATCGTCACCCACCGGCGCATCCAGCGACGTTGGCCTGACACTGACCGTCTTCAGGTGGGCAATCTTTCGCACGGGCAGCCCCATGACCTCGGCCAACTCCTCATTGGTGGGCTCCCGGCCCAGGGTCTCCTGCAATTGCAGGGCCGCTTTGCGGAGGCGCGAGATTTTGTCAACCAAGTGGACGGGGAGGCGGATGGTCTTGCTCTGGTTGGCCAGGGCGCGCTTGATGGACTGCTTGATCCACCAGGCGGCGTAGGTGCTGAGCTTTCCACCCTTGGCCGGGTCAAAACGCTCAACGGCCTTCATCAGGCCGATGTTCCCTTCTGAAATCAGGTCAAGGAGCGGAAGGCCAAACTGGCTGTAGTCGTGGGCGATTTTGACCACCAGCCGCAAATTGGCGCTAATCATCTGCTGGCGGGCCGTTTCGTCGCCCTGCTTAATCCGTGCCGCCAGCTCCACTTCCTGTTCCGGCGTAAGCAGTGCCACCTTCCCAATTTCATGCAGGTAGAGGCGCAGGCTGCTGTGCTCGCTGGCCGGCAAGTCAAACATCGCCTTGTCTTCCTGTTCATCATTGCGCTCCTCGGTATTGATCGGAGGTTCAATGTGTGGCGCAGACGGCTCCTGTTTGGGCGCACCGTGACCGGCGGAAATCCGGTGCGGTCCGGCATCCTCATTATGCCGGGCGGAACTAGGGTCACTGGTTTTTTTTTGCGGCACAGTCGAAATCCAAGACGGTCTTGAGGAAATACAGGCCACGCTAGGCGGATTTCCCCAACTGCGCAAAGCTTAAAATTGAGATGACGCAAAATTATCCCGTATTTTCCCGGGTGACGGGGTTGTCGCTGCCTCGCGAGTTTGGAGGGGGTAATCCCATGCCCCGGACATATTTACCCGATTGTCACAATGCAAGCGGGCGAACCCAAGCCGCTTGACGGCCCTTTTCGAATCCCCGCCGCACGAAGCCGACTGGCGGAGTTCCAAGAACCGAGTTGCCCAAAGAATCATGGCAATTGTTAGAACCGCAGTGCAATTGACCCTTGGCTGACCCTCCTGCAGGCAAACTCGCCAAAGGGGCACAGTGGGAAGTTGCTTTGGGCTGGTGGTTGCGCCGCAAAACGGGTATCTCCAATCGGTGGCTGGCTGAACACCTTACCCCTGTGCCGTCAGCCGCCGCCTCCTCCAACCCTTCACCCCTGCCCTCTGGCAACTCACCCAAGTCCTCATGTCAACATGGAAAGCCTGGCTCATTTTTGCCCAGCGGGTACAAGGCGCTGCAGCTGCTGCATTCTCCAAACTAATGAAAACAATGTGGGGCTTGAATTGAAATGGAATTCCTCATTTCAATAAATGCAGAGGGTGGTCCGTTGTTGTGCGTCGATGCTCGCGCAGCAAAGAATTGGAACGGTGCCGAAGGAGATGGAAGCGATTACGAAAATCTTTGTGCCATCTTCGACTCTTCGCCAAGTCTGCCCGCTGCTTTGGTTGCCATTGGCGATCAAACCGCGATCGCTTGGGAAATGGCTTGTGCCGGAACGGCTGACATATTCCATAATGCAACAGGTACAATTCGGATCGTACGTGCGTGGCTCGCCGAAGATTCGGCGAATCACCTGTTGAAGCTGGCATCCATTCTATCGTCGACCAAAAAAGAAATCGGGAAGATAAACATTCCAAGTGGAGATTTGGCAGTGTTTTGGGCACCTGAGTCAGGCCGAACAATTAAGCCTTTGGGAAATGCCAAAATTCAAAGGGTTAAGGCTACGGCAGTCTCAGGTTCAGCTGTTATCCCGAAGACTATAGGTGGGGGCTTCATATGCTCGCACGATGAGGTTGAATTCGGACGCTCCCATGCGCGAAGGTTGACCCTAATTCCTGCAGATAAATGGTAAGCGTCACGCGAGGCACCTTCTATCGTAAGCCGCAAAAGTACTCAGATTCGAATGGCGCTAAGTTAGGCACAGCCGGGGCGTCGGACCTAACGGCGAATAAAAG
>CAZLPS010000147.1:0-7846 GCA_964561455.1 uncultured Opitutales bacterium | reverse complement strand
TACGCATGGAGTATCCGGGGGCGATTTACCACGTCATCAATCGGGGCCGCGATGGCGCCGATGTTTTTGCCAAGGCCGCCACCCGGGCGGATTTTATCGAGTGCCTGTTTGCCGCCTGCCAAAAATCCGGCTGGCGGCTGCATGCCTTTGTGCTGATGCGCAATCATTATCACCTGGCCCTCGAGGTCCCACAAGGCAACCTGGCGACAGGCATGCAATGGATGCAGGCGACTTTTTCAAACCGTCTCAACCAGGTGCGCCGGGGGCGCGGGCACCTGTTTCAGGGCCGCTACAAGGCGATGTTTGTTGAGCCCGGCGTGGCGCTGGGGCAACTCTGTCATTATATCCATTTGAACCCGGTGCGCGCCGGTGAGGTGACCGTCGGGCGGTTAAAGGAGTTTCACGATTCGAGTTACTGGTATCTGTGGCGCCCGGCGGAACGCCCGTCGTGCCTCGACGTGAGCGCGGCGTTGTCAGAAGCCGGGAACCTGCCGGATTCTCCGGTCGGCCACCGCCACTACGAAAAATTCCTCGTCTGGCAGGCGGCGGCGGGCCCGGCGGGGCGAAATCCCGCCTATGCCAGCCTGAGTCGCGGATGGTATTTGGGCAGCAGGGATTTTAGGGCACAACTGCGGCAGGAGCAGGCACGGGTGACGAAGAAGCGCCCGTGGGCCAGCGACAGCAAGGAAAAAGCAGAGCAAGCGCGCTGGAACCGGATTCTCACCGCCGGGCGAAAGGCGCTCGGGCACACGGCCGGTGAAATGACCCGGCGGCCGGCGACGCTGCCCTGGAAGCTCGCGCTCATGGCGTTCCTTAAGGAATCCACCCAGGTAACGAATGGGTGGCTGGTGCAAAAATTCGGGCTGGCCCGCGCTGTCTACGTCAGCAAGCTGGCGGCAAACGCCAAGCCGTCGCCGGAGGTGGTGCGACTGCTGGCGAAACTACGGCTTAAGTGCAAGGTTTGACGATGAGTTCCGGGTTGCTCGTTTCTCCTTCGAGCACGCCTTTGCCCTTTTTCAAAGCGGGTTGCCAGAGGCCATCTGAAAAATCAAATGGCTGTGGATAAAATTCGATCCACGGAGGGCGCAGCAAGACTGCGCCCCTACGAATGTCGGCAACTTCGTAGGGGCGCAGTCTTGCTGCGCCCGAATTTTCTACGTGGTTGGCGTCCATGGGGTGATCCCGTCGCGGGAGAAATTGGTTTGCGCGAGTCGGATGCGGATCTCGGCCCAGCAGGGGCGATGGAAGCGCGAACGACGGGTGAGCAAATCCGACAGAGGGGCGAGGACGAAGGGGCGCTCCCATAGGCGTGGGTGGGGGAGTTGGAGGCCGGGGTCGGCGCGGATTTCATTTTCGAAGAGGAGGAGATCGAGGTCGAGGGTGCGCGGGCCCCAGCGGGTTTCGCGGGCGCGGTTGCGTCCGGCGGCTTGCTCGCGGGTGAGGAGCAGCTCGAACAGGGACTCAGGATAAAGAATGGTTTCAACACCAACGACGAGATTGAGAAACTGGGGCTGGTCGGTCACGCCGACCGGGACGGTTTCAAACACGGCGGAGGTTTCCAGGGCGGTGATGCCCGGGGAATGCGCAAGGGCGATGAGCGCCTTCGTAATCGTGGCCCAGCGGTCGCCAAGATTGGCGCCGACGCCGATGAAGGCCTGACGAGGAAGCGGGCGCATGGGAAATTTAGAAGGCAGAATTAAGAATTAAGAAAACTGAAAACAGGAGACAGGAGACAGGAGACAGGAGACAGGAGACAGGAGACAGGAGACAGGAGACCGAATTTGGAATTTGGAATTTGGAATTTCAGATTAGCTGAAATGCCGTGGGCGTGTACAACAATACAACAATAGAGCAATACAACAATAGGATTACGTACCCTCAACCCAAGCCAAGTTTTTAAGAAACCTGATTTCGCGCAAGAATTACCGAGTCCGGCGGAGGTGGGCCGAAAATCCAGCGAAGGCGAAATTGACTGGCGGCTGGGGCTTGATGACTTCGACGTCGGCGGCGGTGACGCTGGGAAAAGTGCAAAGCAATTCGGTGGCGATGGATTCGGCGAGGGTCTCGGCGAGTTTGACGCGCGTGCCGTTCATGATTTTTTGAACAACTTCATAGACGAGCTGGTAGTCCACGGTCTTTTGCAAATCGTCGGCTTGGGCGGCGGCGGCCAGGGAGAGTTCGAGGCGGACCGTGACTTCAAAGATTTGTCCATGGGCCGTTTCCGCGGGGAGGACGCCATGATGCGCGAAGAAGCGGAGGCGGTGGAGGGTGAGGGAGTCCATCAGGGAAGGATGAAGGATGAAGGATGAAGGATGAAGCACCAAATTTTAAAATCGGGAATTTATTTAATGATAAAGGAAATAAACTTCCAAAAGTCCGCCGGAAAAAATTCATCCTTCATCCCTCATCCTTCATCCTTCCAAGCGAGCCCCGCTTTGATCGCATCGGCCATGGTGATGAAGCGGCGAAGGCGGGGGATGTCGTGGAGGCGGACCATCGCCGCGCCTTGTTGGATGCCCCAGACGGTGGTGGCGGCCGTGCCCTCGAGGCGGTCATTGGCGGGCGCATTGCCGAGGACTTTGCCGAGCGTGGATTTGCGCGAGGTCCCAAGGAGGACGGGATATCCGAGGGCGACAATCTGGTGGAGGTTCTTCAGCACCTCGAGATTTTCGGCGGCGTTCTTGGCGAAGCCGAAGCCGGGGTCGAGCCAGATTTGGTGCTTGGGCACACCGGATTCAGCCGCGAGGGCGAGGCTGAATCGCAAATCGTTGAGGACGTCGGTCAAAAAGCCCGCATATTCCCGGTTGGGCCGGTTGTGCATCAGAATTATCGGGCAACCGAGTTTGGCGACCGTCTCGGCCATCGGCGAGCGCGGGTGGAGGGGCTTCTTTTCCGCGGACATTTTGGGCGGCGCATTCTTGGCGGATGGGCCGGCACAGTTTTCCGCGATCCAGATGTCGCGCACTTCGGCGTTCAGCCCGATGGTGGCGCCCCAAATGTCGTTGACGATGTCGGCCCCGGAGCGAATGGCGGCGTCGGCGACATCGGGCTTGTAGGTGTCTATCGAGATGGGGGCTTCGGGAAATCTCTTTCGGAGGGCAAGCAGCGCGGGGAGGACCCGACTCAGCTCGGTGATGGAATCGACGGGTTCGGCGTCCGGGCGGGTGGATTCGCCGCCGAGGTCGAGAATGTCGGCGCCTTCGAGGAGCAGGTTTTCGGCACGGATGAGGAGGGCTTGTGACGTGGGCAGTTCACCGCCGTCGGAAAAGGAGTCGGGCGTAACGTTCAGGACGCCCATGATGAGCGTGCGGGCGCCGGGCGCAGGGAGGTGTCGGCCGTGGGGGCTGGTCCAGGAGGAGGGCACGATGCGGCGAGGGACAGAGGGACAGAGGGACAGAGGGACAGAGGGAATTTGCACGTGGCAAACTCCGTTAAAAACTCAAGAAATTTATGTCTGACCCTCGGTGCCTTGGTCCCTCTGTCC
The DNA here is from genome assembly GCA_964561455.1 of uncultured Opitutales bacterium. Classification (GTDB taxonomy): domain Bacteria; phylum Verrucomicrobiota; class Verrucomicrobiia; order Opitutales; family JABDGR01; genus JABDGR01. The sequence continues at coordinate 4,362 of CAZLPS010000147.1, read as the reverse complement.
CTTGGTCCCTCACTATCGGACTAATTCTTCCCGGCCATGCATTCACAGCCCTGCGGATAGACCGCATCCAGCGCGCCCCAGAGGGCTTTGAGGATGCGTTCGGCGGCGGCGAGGATTTCGGCGTCATTTTCTCCCGTGGTTTCCCGGGCGAGGTACGTGCGCCAGGCTTCGCGGTGGCGGATGTCGGCTTCCTGGTGGACGGCGAAATAGGCGAGCGCTTCGGGTTGGTTGATGCCGTAGAACTTTTTCAGGCCGGAGATTTTCTCCCCGGAGATTTCCGGAACCTGGGCTTCATAGGCATAGAAACCGGCAACTGCCTGGGCGAGCGTGCCGCGTTCGGAGATGTCGCGGAAGGCGGTGAGCAATTCGGCGAAGCCGGGCAGCGGCTGAACGGCGTCGAGGCGGGCGTCATCAGCGCCGACGGCATTGGCGAACTGGCGCCAGAGCTGGGGATGCGGGCCGGCGGGATCAAGCTCTTCGTTCAGGTTCTCGACGACGAGGTCTTCGAGAATGCCGTCGCAGCGACCGGCCAGGCGGATCAGATTCTTCGGGAACGCGCGGACCTGCTGATAGTACTGTTCGGCATAGAGCGCGAGCGTTTCGGCAGGCAGCGTGCCTTCGGACCACGCCTGGTAAAAGGGGTGCTGGAGGAGGTGGTGGCGCGCGATGAGCTGGTCGAGCGAGGAGAGGAGGGAGGTGTTTTCGGTGGTCATGGCAAGGAGCGGATTAAGCGGCCCCACAATTTACCGGGCGAGCGGCGCTGGCAAGAAAAACATATTCACAAATTATTGGGCGGGGGGCGGGGGCGGGAAGTGTGGAGTGTGAAGTGTGAAGTTCAGAGGGCGGGGGCGGTGCCTGGGGGAGTCGGAATGCTCGGACAGGTCGGACGAGTCGGACTTGTCCGACGGATTGGACGGATTCGACCGATGGGCTGGAGCCCAAGGCAAGACCTTAGTCTCCGGCACCGCGGCCCACTTTCTCCAGCTTGAGGCCAGGGAGCTTGTTGGCGGTGGCCACCACATACACCGGTTCCTTGGTGCGGACCCAAATTTGCTGCTCTTTGAGGAAGCGCGCGGGGATGTGCTCGCAGACTTCGGCGATCGTCTTGGCGGGGAGGCGGCGGCCCTTGGGGGAGGTGTTAAAATCGGAGGCGGCCTTGATGAGGCGGTCTTCGGTCGAGGCGTAGCCGGCCTCTTCGGGGATTTGCATAACCCAGCCGGTGAAATCCTTGCCCTCGAGCTGGCCGCGCGGGTCGGACACGACGATGACATACTGTTTTTTGACCGCCGGCGGCTTGTCCTCATCCACCATGGCGGCGATCTCCTGGTTGATTTCTTCAAGGATGCGGGCGACCTGGCGAACGTCGAGTTCGTTGCGGGTGAGGATGGCTTTGACGAGATCAAGGTCTACTTTGGGCATTCTGGAAGGATGAAGGATGAGGGATGAGGGATGGAAGAAGAAAATGCGGGAATCGTGGAGGACGTGACGCAGACTTGGGAACGCCGGCGTCCCGCCGGCAGAATGGAGCCGGCGAGACGCCGGCGGTCCCAGGGAAACCGCAAGAACCGGAGTTTTTTCGTTTCGCATTTATGGTAGGGTGGCGTTGGAATGAAACCGAACGCGATGAAAAAGGCACGCACGCAATCCCAGGGAGCCGGCGCGGCGATTACGGCAGCCTGCCGGGCGATCGAGGCGGCCGAGGAGGCGCCGGGCCTGAAGGCGTTGGCCGTGCAGGCGGGGATGAGCCCGTTTCATTTTCACCGGGTGTTCAAAAAGGCGACCGGGCTGACGCCCAAAGCTTACGCGCAGGCGCACCGGGCGAAGAAATTGCGCGAGGAGCTTCCGAAGCGCGGGACGGTAACGGAGGCAATGTATGGCGCGGGGTTCAACTCCAGTGGGCGGTTCTATGCAAAGTCGGGCGAAATGCTGGGGATGAAGCCAGCGAGCTTTCGCAAGGGCGGAACGGGCGAGGCCATTCGCTTTGCGATTGGCGAGAGTTCGCTCGGGTCCATTTTGGTGGCGGCCTCCGCGAAAGGGGTATGCGCGATATTTTTGGGGGATGACCCGGATGCGCTGGCGAAGGAACTTCAGGACCGTTTTCCCAAGGCGCAATTAACCGGTGCGAACCGCGAATTTGAAAAATGGGTGGCGCAGGTAGTGGGCTTGGTGGAAGCGCCCAAACTCGGCTGGGATTTGCCGTTGGACATCCGCGGCACCGCCTTTCAACAGCGGGTCTGGCAGGCGTTGCGCAAAATTCCGCCGGGAACAACGGCGACTTACGCGGAGATTTCCCAGCACATCGGCGCACCAAAGGCCGTGCGGGCGGTGGCGTCCGCCTGCGGGGCAAACAAAATTGCCGTCGCAATTCCCTGCCACCGGGTGGTGCGGACGGACGGCAGTTTGTCCGGGTATCGCTGGGGCGTGGAGCGGAAACGGGCGCTGTTGGAAAGAGAAAAGAGAAAAGGCTAAAGAGTGAAACAGGAATGCAGAAATGGACGCGGGAACCAAGAACGCGCAAAGGGCAATGTTTAACGCTTAACGCCTGGACGGGCGAATTCCGGGCGATGACACAAAACGAGGGACGAAAAACCGAGCTAGGCGGGTCCGGAGGCCCCGCCCTACCATTTATTGCGGGTCTGTTTACAGGCTGCGGACGACGGCTTTGGCGACGCCTTGGATGAGGAGGTCGGCGACGGGGTGGAGGTTGGGATAGTTGTCGTTTTCGGCTTTGAGATAAGGATTGCGGCCGGGCTTTTGGATGAAGCGTTTAAGGGTGGTTTCGCCGTCAATGAGGGCGGCGACGATGTCGCCGTCTTTCGCCGGGCCGTGTTCGAAGACGACGACGTCGCCGTCATTGATGGCGGCGTTGATCATGCTGTCGCCGCGAACTTTCAAGGCGAAGGCGCGGCGGGAACGGCGGATGCCGGCGGTGTGAACATCGAGCTGGAGGCGGCCGATTTCGCCACCGGGCTCCACGCCATCGGGATAACCGGCGGCGATGTTGCCGTACACGGGAATGTCCACGACATCGAAGGCGTTTTCAGGCGCGGCTTCGTTGGGATCGTGGGTGACGCGGAAAGCGCGGGCCTGATTGGCCACTCGGGAGATGGCGCCTTTGCGCTCGAGGGCGCGGAGGTGGCCCATGACAGCGTTGGTGCTGGCGAATTTAAAATGGATCTGGATGTCGCGAATGCTGGGCCAGTAGCCCTGCTCGCGGTGGTGGAGTTGAATGAAGCCCAAAATCTCCTGCTGGCGAAGGGTGAGGTCTTTCATGGTGCTTGCTTGTATACCGTGTACGGTCGTTCAGGTCAAGAGGGATTTTTTGGAGAGCGGGGAGCAGGGAGGGGCGGAATGTAGAATTAAGAATGCAGAATGCAGAAACAGGTGCACGCAAACCGGGAACGCTCAACATCTAACGCTTAAGTTGGAGCGGGAATGGTGGTGGAAAGATGGACGGGAGGAACTTCAGATTTCAGAGAAGAGGATCAATTTGGGATTTGAGATTTGGAATTTGAGAGCGAGGTGGAATTGGGCGCGGGGAAAAATGTGATATCGGAAATTAATTGGGTTGCGCATGGAACCCAATGCGGGGTTTCGGTGATTCGGGCGGGGGAGTGAGAAGAGGCTGCAATTGGGACCAGAGGGTGCGGAGGGCGTCGTCGTGATCGAGGAGGGTTTTGTCCATTTCGGCGAGGCGTTGGAAGATGACGGCGTTGGCGAGAAGTTGCTCGCGCTGTTTGATGAAGGCGCGGACGACAAAGACACTCATTTGCACGGCACGGGGGCTGTGGAGGATGTTGGCGACCATAAGGGCGCCATGTTCGGTGAAGGCCCAGGGGCGATAGGCTGCCCCTCGCCGACTCTTTGAAAATCCGGCGAAAGCGCTCTTGAAAACACCTTGACTATCAACGGGTTGAGGTGAACTCATCACAGGTTGTGATGAGTTGCCTTTAAGGTCTTCTTTATGAGCGAGTTGCAGATCTGGAATAAGAAACTGAGATCTCAAACTCATGAATTCAGCGTTGGTGAGCTTAAATGCGAAATCTTCGGGGAAGCGGACCATGTGACGCTGGACCGCTTGATTCAGCACCCGTGCTTCAATGCCATAAACGAGAGCCAGATCCGCATCGAGGATGACGCGCTGGCGGCGGACGATAAAAATGGGCAGCTCGATTTGCCCGATGGGTTTGGCCTTGGACGCAGCTTTCATCGCCGCCGACAAAACCATGAACATATGTTCACGTCAAGGGGTATTTTATATAAAAACAAAATACTTTGAACAAAAAGGCGTTTCCGGGGTTAGTATGAAAAGGGGAGCGGAGGCGGATGATTCCGCCTCCGCTCTAGGCAACGATGGCTTAC
>CAZLPS010000146.1:0-7849 GCA_964561455.1 uncultured Opitutales bacterium | reverse complement strand
TGATGGGTCCCGCCATGGCCTCGAAATTTTCCGCAGTTTGCTCAAGGGTGCGCACTTGGCCGCCGATCCAGGCTTTGTCCTCATCCGTAAACTGCGCCGGCGGTGTCTCCATGGGCGGCACGGGGGCAATCGTTGGTGCCGAAACCACCCCCATCGGATTCGAATTCACTTGTTTAACCCGTGTAACGACCTGCGATGTCGATGGGCTTTCTGGCGTCGTACTTTTCCCGTCAAAAAGGTTCCCGGCCAATCCTCCGAGCAAAATCAGAATCAAGCCCAATACCAATAGATTGCGTGAGATTTTCATAATACCGTGGGAAAAATACAAAGATGGCCTTTATCTGCCATTTGCTACGCCCAGGAATTCGCTCGTATCATTGTGGAATATTAACCACGCGCAAACCCCAATGTTTCATTGGGTTCCCCCAAACCTTCCATACTCAGCTGCCTGCGCCAGATCCCGAAAGCGGAAAGGCGGGCAGTTTAAAGGGAGGACAACCGCAGAGTAACTCTGGAGGAAGCGGCGGGAAAGGAATGTCGGCCGGTGAAATTGAGTCACGGGATTGCGGCTGGGGCGAGCCAATTCCGGCCCTTTCTTGGGCCTGTTTTGCTTTGCAAATTACCCCATGGTTGGGCAGGATGGGGAGCGATTTTATACTTAACCATGCGCCCCCATTCAATGATCCTGCTTTTCGGGATGGCCGCCGCCGCGTGGTGGCCGGGGTTGCAGGCGCAGCCAACCCACATTCCGGGTTCCATTTCGTTGGCGGCCATGGGGGGAATCAACCCTTCACTGGCGAGCCCCACCCTGCTGCCGGCGGGCAATATTACGACAACCAGTTTTACCGCCAATTGGAGCCCCGTGGCGAACGCGGACGGATACTCTTTCGAGATTTCCGCGGCTGCCGACTTTAGCCAGACGTTATGGTCGGGGGTGGTGGGGAACGTGACGAACTTCAACGTAAGCGCCAGTTATTTGCAGCCGGGAACCAAATATTACTTTCGAGTCACGGCCGGCGATGGCGTGAGTAGTTCCGCCGCCTCGGCCGTGGGAACCGTAACCTTGGGGCCGTTTCCGGCGCCATTGGTGACGGGGACTTCCAACATCACGGTAAACAGTTTCGTGGCCAATTGGATTCCGGTGCCGGAGGCCACCAGCTACGTGCTTGATGTATCCACCACACCCGATTTTCTCAACCTGGCGATTGAGGGATTTAATGTGGGCAACGGCGCCGCCAGTAGCGCCAACGTCAGTGCCCCGTATTGGGATCAAGGCGCCTTGCAGCCCAACATCACCTACTACTATCGCATTGCGGCCAAGGGTCCGTACAACACTTCGTCCCCACCCTCCGTGACGCAGAACTTGACCACGGTGGTGCTGGTCGCGCCTTCCGTTGCAGGCGCGGGCAATGTGACCATCAACAGCTTCACCACGTCTTGGAGCCCGGTGACCGGGGCCACGGCCTATTATATCGATGTTTCCACCACGCTGGACTTTGGCAATCTGGTGGTGACGAACAAGTATTTGGGTGATGACACCGTCACCAGCGCGAATGTCGCCCTGGAATATAACGTCTGGCATGGGCAGGGTAATCTACCTTCAGGCGGGACCTATTACTACCGGCTGCGGGCGGCCAACGGCGGCGCGGTTTCGCCCAATTCGGACATTCATGTTTTCACCACCCCGGTATACGCGGCACCGGTGCTGGGCGCGGCGACGAATATCACCAACGGCGGCTTCACCGCCAGCTGGACGGCGGCGCCCGGCGCGATCAGCTATGATTTCGAAATCTCGACAACGCCCGACTTTTGGTTGAACGCGAATGGAACCACTTTCGGTTACGGTGTCGATGGCAGCCGGACCAGCTTCACTACCACGCCTACGATTTACTGGGATGCGGCCTTAATCCAACCCGGCGGCACCTACTATTATCGAGTTACGGCCACCGACGGAATTATCAATTCGCCAAGCTCCACCGTGCAAAGCGTAACCGCCGCCGCCTTCCCCCCGCCGGTGTTGGGCAACGCCACCAACGTCACCATTACCGGCTTTACCGCGAATTGGAACACTGTGACCGCGGCCACCGGTTATGATATCTTTGTGTCCGACACCGCGAATTTCGCCGATTTGCTGGTAAGCACCCATGTGGACGGGGGTAATACGACGAGCGCGGCCCTAACCACGGTGCCATGGTCGCAATATTTTTTCAATCCAGGAACGATGTATTATTACCGGGTGCGGGCGGACGACGGCACCGTGGTCTCGGCGAACTCCACCACGCAAACTGTCACCACCCACGCCTTTCCAGCGCCGTTGGTGGGCAATGCCACCAATGTGACGGTGAACACCTTTACCGCCAATTGGGTGGCGGTGCCGGAGGCGACCGGATATGGGCTGGATATATCCTCCACCGCCGATTTTGGCAACGTAACCACCCGGGCGTATAATTTGGGCGACGGCAATACGACCAGCAGCACGGTTAACATTCCCTGGTGGCTCAGCAACGTCCTCCAACCCAACACGACCTATTATTACCGCATTTACGCTTCCGGCCCGAACGCGACTTCGCCTTACTCGACTACCCAAACCGTCACCACCCAGGCGTTTCCCGCGCCGACGGTCAGCCCGGCCACCAATATCACGAGCACGAGTTTCACGGCGCAATGGGGCCTGGTGCCCGGCGCCACCGGCTATGCCATCGACATTGCCACGCGGCCGGACTTTCAATTCGGTTCGATCTACGGCGGCTATTTGGGCGATGGCAACACCACCAATGCCACCTGGACGTCGCTGCACCCGGGCCTTACCTATTACTATCGCATTTACGCTGACGGCCCCAACAATTTGGTCTCCGCGCCTTCGGCGGCGCAGAGTTTTACGACCACCCCGTTTGCATTGCCGCAACTTAGCGCCCCGTCCAATATTTCGATCAGCAACTTCACCGCCACTTGGAGCGCCGTGGCCGGGGCGACGAGTTACTCCATCGACGTCTCCTCGACGCCGGATTTCGGCAATCTGGTGGTGAATGACCAGCCAATCAACAGCGGGACGAGCACCGTGGTAAGCACGCCGGGGAACGCGAGCCCGGCCATTCAGGCCAACACCACTTATTACTACCGGGTGCATGCGAACCTGGGCGGCTATTCGCTGGACAATTCCAATACGCAGACAGTCACCACCCTGCCGTTCGCCGCCCCGCAAATAGGCGCGGCCAGCAACATCACCTACGACAGTTTTAACGCGAATTGGAGCCCGGTGGCCGGCGCCACGGGTTACGCAATCGATGTCTCAGTCTACGCGGACTTCAGCATCAACGTGATTGTCAACCGGTCGGTGAACGGCGGCAACTCGACCACCGCCAACGTGATTGCGCCCAATCCCTGGCAGGTTCCGCTGCTACCCGGCACCATCTATTACTACCGCATCCGGGCCGTTGGGCCCAACAACGTGATGTCGGGCAATTCGGCGGCACAGACGTTTACAACCCTGACCTACCCGGCGCCGCAGGTGGGCAATGCGACGAATATTACGATTAATAGTTTCACCCTCAACTGGAGCGTGTTGCCCGGCGCGAGTGGCTACGCCGCCGATTTTTCGACGACGCCGGACTTCAGTCACATTGTGGTTTCAAATTTGAATCTGGGCACAGGAAGCGCCACCAGCGCCAACCTCAGCTCCTTGGGGTCCTCCAGCCCGGTTCTGCCTGGCACCACCTATTACTACCGAGTGCATGCCACGGTGGCGAATTTTTCGTCGCCGAATTCCGCCACCCAGTCCGTCACCACGACTGCCTTCTCCGGCCCGGTGGTGGATGCGCCCAGCAACATTACGGTCAACAGTTTTACGGCAAATTGGGAGCCGGTGGCCGGCGCCGACAATTACGCCATCGACGTTTCGTCTACGGCCGATTTCAACACTTTCGTGATTCACAATGCCTATTTGGGCGCCGGCAATCCCACGAGCGGGCCCGTTAGCGTACCCTACTGGGAACCCTGGCTGCCGCAATTGACGCCCAACACCACCTACTATTACCGGATTTTCGCTTCTGCAGGCGGCACCACGTCCACGGCGTCCGCGACCAATGCCCTGACGACGGCAGTTTTACCCGCGCCGGTGGTGGGCGCGGCCACTAATGTTTCCATCGCCAGCTTTACGGCTAATTGGAATCTGGCGCCCGGGGCGACAAAATACACCATTGATGTATCGACGACGCCCGACTTCGGCAATCTGGTCCTCAGCCAATATAACCTGGGCGACGGCAATGCCACGAGTGCGAATGTCACGGGCCTTGCCACCTATGATTTGGGAAGCAACCAATTTACGGGCTCCGTTCAGTCCGGCATCACTTATTATTACCGGATCTATTCCCAGTTTAACGGCAATTCGTCAGTCGCCTCGGCAACCCAAAACGTCACCACGCTGGCTTTTCTGGCCCCGCAAACTGCGGCTGCCACGAACGTCACGTTTTACAGCTTCACGGCCAACTGGAATGCCGTGGACGGCGCGACGGGGTACTCACTCGACCTTTCGACCACGCCCGATTTCGGAAACTTGGTGCTGGGCAATTACAATTTGGGCGATGGCAATGCCACCAGCGGAAATGTCAGTTCCGACCCGAACAGCCTTGGCGGGGGAATCATTATTGGCGGAGGCGGGGGTGGCATTATTTTGGGAGGCCCCGGCCCGGGCAACTCTTCCGTCTCAAGTGGCGGAGTTGGCGGAGGGATATTTTTTGGCGGGGGCTTTGTTTTTAGCAACGGTGGCTCTAACCTTACGTTTGCACCGGTGGTGGTCGGCCCAGGCAGTGCACGGCAACCCGACGGAACCAGCAGCGGTGACACCCCTGCAGTTTCCAACCAGACTTTGATCCAGCCCGGCACCACCTATTACTACCGCATCCGCGCCAATGTGGCCAATGTCGTCCAATCCGCCAATTCCACCACCCAGACGCTGATCACGGCGAATTTTCCCGCGCCCCAAGTGAGTGCGGCCACAAACATCACGTATACGGGTTTTACGGCGAATTGGAGCACGGTGCCCGGAGCCACGGGATATTCGATAGATATTTCGTCGACTCCTGATTTCGGCAACTTGGTGGCCAGCGGACTGAATTTGGGCGATGCCAATACGACCAGCATTGATACCACCCAGGTGATTGTATTCCAGACCTATCTTGAAACCTCGTATTTGACGCTGCAAGCGGGCACACAATATTATTACCGCATTTTCGCGAATGGACCCAACGGGACAACATCACCGAATCCAGTCAGCCAAAACATCACCACCACCACCTTCCCCGTGCCGGTGGTCGGCGCAGCGACCCAGGTCACGTGCAGCGACTTTACGGTCAACTGGACGCCGGTCGCGGGGGCCGTGGGCTACTCCCTGGACATCTCCACGGCGGCCGACTTCAGCGATCCCCGGGCAACCACCCTGTATTTTGACGGCGGCAATACCAGTAGCTCAGGAGTGAGTGCCGGGATTATTTATGCCAATGGTCTCACCCTATTTTCGAACACAACTTATTACTACAGGATCCGGGCGGACGGACCGAATTATACGTCGCTGTCCTCCGCCACCCAATGCGTCACGACATCGCCTTTCGCGCCACCCACGGGAACGAGTGCCGCCAAGGTAACCGCCAATGGCTTCACGGCGAGTTGGTCGGCCATCCCCGGCGCGACCTCCTACGTGCTGACGGTTTCGAGCACGCCGGATTTCGGCAGCGTGGCATTTTGCGCGGACGTGGGCAACACAACGAGCTACACCGTGGGCAACCTGGAGCCCGGCCTGACCTATTACTTCCAGGTCAATGCTTACAGCGTGTTCGGGTATTCCGGCTCTTCCAGTTCCGTAAGCACCACGACGGTGGCGCTTTCGCTAAGTACGCCCGCCTACTCCACCTGGGTCCAGGGTCTGAATTTGACTGGAGCCAATGCCCTGCCGCAGGCCACGCCGTTTGGGGACAATATGACGAACTTGGCGCGCTACGCCATGAACTTGGAAAGTTCGCCCACCGAAGGGCAGCGGCCGGCTACCTCGGCCACTGCGCGGGCCGGCAACAATTGCCTGACGCTCCAATACCGCCAGCGCAAATCGCTGGTCGGTTATCAGATGATTCCGCAATCGTCCTCTGACTTGATTCATTGGGTTGATGTGCCGGCGACCGATATCGAACAACTCGCGGACGACGATGCGAACACCGCACGATTTATCGCTTATGCCGCCATTCCCGATCAGGGCCTCGTCTACCTGCGCGTGGTGGTGGTGCCGACGCAGAATAATTAAGGGTGGAAGACTTGATTGGGAAACCGTAAGTGCCGATACCCCCATCACCGGATTCGAAACCAGTGGTTTGGCCAGGGTTATGGGATGCGGCGTCGCTGGTGCCTCCACACTCGCTAAGCTGCGAAAAGAACGTGGTGCGAAGTGGTCTCTATCGAAGGCTAAACTGAGTGATGATGAATTTTCCTTTGTTGACCATCCAATCATTTCAAATGTCGAACAACCGTAGCATTAAGGGGAAGTGGAATTCAATGAAATTCGCCGGTTCTTGATTCTCCGGGCCGTGGCAAGCCCCACAAACAGCAATGCGGCCCCTGCCACGGCATAAAACACAATCATATCCACAAAATCATCGTGTTCCCCTTGCTTATTTGCCCGGGCGTAAGAATTATAGCGTGCATCAATCAATGTCTGGTCGGCAAATCCGTATAGCTTGGACAAATCCAAAAGCTCATTTGCAACGTCTACGACACCGTTATGGGACTCCAGCACTGAATAAGTGAGAAGCAAATCTGCCACAATCGGGTCTTTGGGTTTTACGAAAACCATCCGCTCCCTAAGTTGAAAATCGAGCGTGTCCATCAAATCCTTCACGGAATACGCCGTGCTTCCGTAGTTAAATCGATAACTCGCGTCACTTAATTTGCTTTCGTCGAGTTCAATGACCCGGTGGCTTTCCAGCCATTTCGGGTCGCTGGCAATATTGACTTTTGCCTCCAAAATCAATTTGTGCAGCCATTCCGTCCCATAATGTCCATTCGGATTGCGGATTAACCCTTCGCTGATCCATTTGAGCGCCGCTTCGTTTTCGCCTTTCAACTCATAAATTGTTCCCAGATTGGACGCTGTACTGTAACGGCCAGGACTTTCTTTCTCTATTTGAAGTAATATGGCAATTCCATCGTCATATTTTCCTTCCCCTACAGCTGTTACTGCCTCTATTTCCTTTGCTACAACTGGGTCGTCTTTCGCGTGGTCTGGCAATTGTGAAAACATCTCGACCGTAGCGTCGGCTGGACCTTCCCTCAGAGAGTTTCGGAGAACGCGAATAAGCATACCCGATTCGTGGCCATATTTACCGTCCACGGTAATTCCATCTACCCAAAGGCAGGCATAGGCTACGACTGGCACCAAAAGCCCCGCCAGCCCCATTGCAATGGCGCAGTATGATTTTAAGCTTACAGGGCGTATCATGGCTTTGTGCAGCTTGCGGGGTTGGCTAAAGGTGGTCGAGCATAACAAATCGGCCAAAAATGGGTTAGAAGAATGGCCGCGCGGCCCGAGCGCTACCGCCACGACGCTGCGGCTCACTCCTGGGCGAGCGCGATTGCGAGTCCCCCTTACTGCCTCCGGGTCGAAATGTGTAACCCGTTTGTGTAACCCGGTGGCTAAAAATGGGCCGATTTCTGCGATCTGGTGCGGAGTCGGGTCGAAGGCGATACTTTTGCAAGTTGCTCCAATTCATACTCAAGCGGACTGCTGCGGACCTTGGCCTATTCTAGCAATTTATATCATTTATCATTAGAAAACTGCTGCTCTATCCGCCTGAGCTACGCCCCCAAA
>CAZLPS010000145.1:0-7880 GCA_964561455.1 uncultured Opitutales bacterium | reverse complement strand
ATCACCCTTTTTTCACTCGAAACTCAAAAAAAGGTCACTTTCCGGTCACACACCCCCTGATGAGCCGTTGGCGGAGCACTTCGGCTCGCCAAGGCCCGGCTCCATCAGCAAACTGGAGTCCGATGCCTGCCGCCACCCCCAGTCCAATCCTGAATTGGAAGAATTTAAGTAAAAAGGTAAAGCCCAACCCGGTTGGGCTGGGCGGCTGGCTGGCGGCAGTGGGTTTGATGCTGCCGAGTGCGATATGGATATTTTGGGATAAATCGGTATGGGCTTGGGATCCCTCCTATTATGCGGAGTTGGCGACGAATTTGTGGTGGGATTTGTCGCACCATCATGTGGGGGGCTGGCTGGCCCACATGGAAACCGCGTTTGGGAGCAAGGCGCCGGGGGTGGCATGGTTGGGGCAGTTTTTCGTGCCGCTGGGCCAGGGGTTGGGGGCGGTGGAAACGGGTTTACTGCTGTCGGTCTGGCTGTTTGTGGTGGTGGCAGTGAGATTGATGTATGACGTGGGGCGCGCGGCCGGGGGAGGGGATGCGCGGCTGGGCTGGCTGGCGGCGGGTTTAACCGGAGTGGCACCGCTGGCCGTGGGCATGAGTCAGCAATTCTTTGTCGAATCGCTGCAGTTGGGTGCAGTGGTTTATGTTTATTGGATTGCGGTGGCCCTGCCGGGCGGATCACGGGTTCGACTGGTGGCGCACAGTGTGCTGGCCGTTTCTTTGGGAATGCTGGCGAAGGCGTCGTTCCCGTTGTACGTGATCACGCCGTGCCTGGTGATTGTCGGCCGCTGGTGGAACGAGGGCCGGCGAACGCCAAAACCGCCCGCGTCACGAATGCCGTGGGCGTTGCTCGTGGTGGCGGGGGTGGTCGCCGCCATGACGGCAGATTGGTATCGGGTAAATTTTGGAACAGTGCGGTCGTTTATGCAATCGGCGGCGTCGGGGAGCGGCGGGATGCATTATGGCCATGCGGGTACTTTCTCGTCCAAAATGGGCTATTGGCTCGCGGCCACGCAACAAGCGTTTGTGGCACCGCTGCCGGGCTTGATCCTGGCTGGGGCGCTGGCGGGAAGCGCATGGCTGGCATTTAGGCGGCGCCGCCGGGAAGGGTGGAAATGGCCCCGGTTGGTGATGATACTGGCAGTGGGTTCACTGGCGCAAGTGGGGTTTATCCTGGTGGTTTTTTCGCAGCAGATTAATGAGGAGACGCGCTATTTGCTGCCGATGTTGCCGGCTTTGGTGTTGCCCGTGGTGGCATTGCTGGTGGCCGGGCGGTCGCGACTTTTGCTGGCGACGGCGGCGTTGGCGCTCGCGGGGCAATTCATTTTTGACCAGCAAGTTTCTTTTGGCGGGAGCGAGCCCGCGCCAACCGTGTCCGTGTGGTTGAAACCGCTGCAAACTGACGGAGGAACGCGCGCCGAAGTGACCCGGTTGGTGGCGGCCACGTCGGGGGACGGGCATATTGTGATCAGTGGCGTGGAACTGCCATGGCTGAATGGATTTACGCTCAGCTTTTATGCGGCCAAGCTGCGGCTGGACACCAACCAACTCGGCTTTTACTCGAACCTGGGCTATGCGGAAACTGATCCTGAACTCGGCTGGAAGCGCCTGTTGGATGCGAAGGTAAATTATTTTATCACCCTGGCGCCCGAGCGGCAACCCGCGCCGCCCGATTTTCTGAATCAAATCACGCTGGCAGCGCGGAACCGCGTCGTTCAATCCGGCTGGTTTGAACGGCAGCCCTTTGCATCGGCCCGGGGCATTGAAATCTACCGCCGACGGCCGGACACTCCGCCGTGAAAATGGCGCCCCCACGGGGAATCGAACCCCGATTTGAAGAATGAGAATCTTCCGTCCTAACCGTTAGACGATGGGGACAAGCAAATTGGAAGTTAGAAGCTAGGAGCTAGAAGCTGGAATGTCAAAAGAAGAACGGTGTGATGCAAAAAAGGGAAAAAGCCATTTTGAGTGCTTTTGTCTTTCATTCTAGATTCCAGCTTCTAAATTCTAGATTCTCCATGACAGACTCCAAACCACCGCGCCCGTCCACTGGCGCGATACTTTACGACCTGCCGTCGCCCTACTTGGCGCATCCGGCATTTGGGCTGCTGCACCTGCCGCGCTTCATTGCGAAGGCCCGGAAGCACCTGGCGGGCGCGCTGCCGCCATCGTATCAACGTAATTTCACCAAGGGTTTTGACGGTTTTCTCTGCCTGCATCTTGGCGTGGACCCGCAAATGGTCGTTGCGGCGGTCGGGGACGCGAAAGACGAGGATGATCTCACCGCCCGCCTGCGCAAAATTTTGCCCGCCAACGTCAACGCCGCAAAATGGAACCGCCAGGTCGTGCAAATGGGCATGAGCGAAATGGGGCGCGAGGCGCTGGCGGCGACGAAGAAGAAAATGGCGATTGAAGACCGGGAGGATTTGCGGTCGTTTGCCGACTTGATTGAATACGACGAGGAGCGTCTGGCGTGATTCGGGTGGGGTTGGACGACGGAATATTTGAAACACGGAGGGCACGGAGAACACGGAGGACAGCTTTTTGAACAGGGATGATAAGGATGGATAGGATTGGGATTAAGATCAGAGGCTGCGGCTTGGTGAGTGGACCGGGCCGGGATTGGTGGGAACCTGCGAGCAATCCTCGGGGTCGAAGGCTTCCAATACATTTGATCCACGACTGGACACGAAAAACGAAGTGCAGCAGCCCGAGTCTTTCATTCGTGTTCCTTCGTGGATATAACTCTCCCCGTAATTTCCCATTGTCCCGGGCCGGGGGTTGGTTAACGTGACGTTTTACGCATGAGTCTTCGACTAACTGCCGGGAATTTGCTGCGGGCCTGCACGGGCTTGCTGACGCTGGCTGCAGTGGGCTTGACCGGGGTGCGGGCGGCAGCGGCACCGGCGGGGGCGTCTGCAACTGAAGGCACGGCTTACGTCACGGGGTTTAAACTGCCGGGTTTTGGGGACGACGGGTATAAGGCCTGGGAAATCCAAGGGACGGAGGCCCAGGCGGCGGCGGAGGATGCCACGACCATTCAAATTACGGACTTGAAACTGATCCGTTACGCCGGCGGGCAGGCGCTGAGTATTGAATCCACACTCGTGTGCGCGCACGCAACGGTGCATACGGACAAGGCGACCAACGAGACCACGGTTTCGAGTCCGGAGAAGCTGTTTATTTCCGGTGGCGCCAACAACAACTACAGCGCGCAAGGCAACAATTGGACGTGGGACGGGGTGGCCGCACAAATGACGGCGGTGCCGTCGCTCACCCCGGCGGCGAGCAAGCCGGTCATCCATATTGACAAAAATGTCTTTGTGCTGTTCACGACGGCGGCGGCCGCCCCGACGGGCCAGCCGGCGGCGAATTCCCCGGCACCGCAGCAGGTGCAAATCTTCAGCGACACGCTCGACATCTATCAGCAGGAGACGGACAATCGCTTTGTGTTCACGGGGAATATCCGGGTGCTGGATGGCGAAACCATCACCACCTGCCAATGGCTCGAGGTGCTGGCACAGCGCAGCGCGGCCCCGAATCCAGCGGTGACGGCTACGCCGCGTCCAGCCACGGCACCGGTTAATTTGGGCGTGGGCCACGTCGAGCGCATTGTGGCGAAGGACCAGGTGGAAGTGGTGCAAAAGGACCCGAACAAAGGGGAATTTAAAGCCAGTGGCGGACAGGCCGAATTCAATCCCGCTGAACAGGACGTAATCATGACCGAATCGCCGCAATTGCGCGCCGAGGCAAGCGACACGCTGTTGCAGGGTGGGCGGATCATTTGGAAGCAGGACAGGCAGGTCATGCAAGTGGAGCCGCCAGCGGGCACGCCGAATGCGCCGGGACGGGTAAGTGTTTCGCTGCCGCCGCTGGCTTCTTTGCAAAAGGACGCCCCCGCGACCCCGACCGGAGGGCCGCGCATGGTGATAACGGGCGAATCCCTCACGGCGCAATTCGAGCAAGGGCAGCAAAACTTTGCGGTTGAGAAATCCGTCCATGTGGAGGACGAGGAACTGCGAGTCAATGCCGACCACCTCGACGCGGATTTCGTGACGAAGGCGAACCCGGATGCGGCAGGGCCTGCAGCGGGACCCACCCTGGGGGCCGCGCTGGGTGCGGTTCCCCCCACGACGCTGCCCCCCATGGGGAAGCTGAGCCACCTTACGGTCAGTGGCAATGCGACAATATTCCAAGGGACCAAGGGTACGACCAATCTCCTGACCACGACGACACCGCGAGCCGAAATCTTGCCGGCCGACCGGGAAATTGATTTCAACGCCGGTGCACATATTGTGGATGGGCGCAGCCATGCGATTATTGACGGGGGCCGCGTGAGCCTCCTCAACAACGGACAGAACGGCACGATTGAAAGCACCCCCGGCCGCCCGGCAACGATTATCCTGCCGTCGCTGCGCACCACGGCGATGATCGGCGGGGCCGACACCGGCCCGGTTAATACCACGGTCGTAAGCGAATCCGTCACGATGCAGCGGGGCGAAGAGCGTTCGATGTTTACCTTCGACAGCAATGTTCATGTCACCGCGCTGGATTATGATTCGACGTGCGGACAATTAATTGTCACCACCAACAACCTTCCCGCCGGCCCCGGGGACGACCCGTTGACGGCACCGGCCAAGTTCGGGCAAATCACGGAATTGCAGGAGATAAACCATGTCGTCGTGCGGCAGGGCGCCTACCAGGCCCTCAGCGCAAGCGCGGAAATTTTTCCGCAGGCGAAGTTGGCGCCCGACATGGCCGAGGGCGCGACGGAGGTGGCGCCGAGCGCGGCCCCGGCTCAAGCCTATCGCCTCGTACAGTTGCACGGCGACCCGAAGGGCATCACTGGCCCATTTCGCCCGGAAGTGGATGTGCCGCTCAAACAGACGGTGGACTTGGTGGCGGCGGAGCCAGGCGCTGGCCGCCCAGACGGGAAAGCGGTTAATGCTGACGCCGTGGCGAGAATCACGAGTGACGAGCAATGGTTGATGACCAACCCCGTGGCCGATTCCCCGGACAATCCCGCGGGCAACACCTACTATTTTCTCGGCAACGTCCGCATTGACGCCGAGGCCTTCAACGCCACGAGTGACCGGATGCGCGCCGAAGGCGCGCCGGCCAAAGATGGCGACAAGATTGCGGTTGAGCGCATCATCATTGAAGACCATGTGACCTTCAAACAAAGCAGCACCGAGATCACGGCGAGCCGCGCCGAAATCCTGCCGGGCTCCCACCTGGTGACGCTGACCGGCAATGTCGTGGTGAAAGACCTGGTCAAAGGCGGATCCTCAACCAGTGAACATGTGGTCTATAACATGGAAACTCGGGCGGTGGACACGGATACGCCGCCAGCCAAGGCGGGTGAGCCGGTCAAGCGGCCCTCATTTACGATACCGGGCGGCAGCGTGACGCGACATTGAATTTTGACAACCCGGGGAAACTCGGCGATAAGCCAGCAGCCGGATCCTTTTCACCCGTCATGCCCGCCACCGCACCCAGCCCCACGCCCACGTCCGCCACAACCGTGGCGGCAGCCATTGAGGCGCGGGATTTGCACAAAGTTTACGGCCAGCGCGAAGTGGTGCGCGGCGTGAATTTGCGCGTGAACGCCGGCGAGATTGTCGGTCTGCTCGGGCCCAACGGGGCGGGCAAGACAACCACGTTTTACATGATTGTGGGCCTGGTCCCGGCGACCAAGGGCAAAGTTCTACTCGACGGGGCCGACTTGACCTCGCTGCCGATGTATCGGCGGGCCCGGTTGGGCCTTGGCTATCTGCCACAGGAGCCGTCGGTGTTTCGCAAGTTGACGGTATGGGAAAATATCCAAGCCATTGTCGAGACGCTGCCTTTGCCAAAGGCGCAGCGGGAGGAGACCATCCGCCACCACTTGGAGGAGCTCAATTTGCTGAGCCTGGCCAAACAGAAGGCCTACACCCTCAGCGGAGGCGAGCGGCGGCGCTTGGAAATCACCCGCGCCCTGGTCGTCAACCCGCGGTTTCTGCTGCTCGACGAGCCGTTTAGTGGCGTGGACCCCATTAGCGTGCGTGAAGTACAGGACATCGTCGCCGGCCTGAAGGGCAAGGGCATCGGGGTGCTCATTACCGACCACAACGTGCGCGAGACCCTGCGGATTGTGGACCGCGCCTATCTGATCTACGAAGGCAGCGTCCTGCGCGAGGGCTCCAGCGAGTTTCTGGTGAACGACGCCGAGAGCCGCCGGTTGTATCTGGGCAAGGATTTCTCGTTGTAAAGCGGCGAAAAAGCGCGTTGGCTTTCCCGAGTCCACTTCCATCGAACCCACCCCGACCATGGCCGAGCGCGATTCGCATAAAATCATTGAGAGCCTGTCCGTACGCGAATTCTTCGAGTCGTACAAGGAGGATCTGAAGATGGAACTGGTGGCTGGGGAGACCGGGTTGAACAAAGTGATCGGCGAAAAGAGCATCAACCGCCCGGCGCTGGCGCTGACCGGGTATTTCAAATATTTCGCGTACCAGCGCATCCAGCTTTTTGGCGCCGGCGAGATGGGCTACCTCCGCGACCTCCGGGAAAAGACCCAGGACATGATCCTTGGGCAGATTCTGGGCAAAAAGATTCCGTGCATCGTGGTCTCGAGAAATCTCGCGCCGACGCCCGCGCTGCTGCGCGCGGCGAAGGCGGCGAATGTGCCGCTGATCCGCACGCCGCTGGACACGAAGGATTTCACCGCGCAGGCGACGGTGCTGCTGGAGGAAAAATTTGCGCCGCGGATCGCGGTGCACGGCACGCTGATGGACATCAAGGGGGTGGGCACGCTCTTGCGGGGCAAGAGCGGGGTGGGGAAGAGCGAGTGCGCGCTAGCCATGGTGGAGCGCGGCCACAGCCTGGTGGCCGATGATATAACGTATGTACGACTCGTCGGGGAACGGGAATTGATCGGGAAGAGCGCCGACCTCAATCGCGGCTACATGGAGTGCCGCGGCCTCGGCATCATCAACATCACGGAATTGTTCGGCGTGCGCTCGGTGCGGCTGGAGAAGCGCATTGATCTGGTGATCACGTTTGTGGAGTTCGAGGTGGGCATGGAAGAGGACCGCACGGGGCTGGAGCAGAATTACCACACGATTCTCGGGCGGGAAATACCCTGCATTCAAATCCCGGTGCGGCCGGGGCGGGACCTGGCCCGGCTGGTGGAAGTGGCGGCGCTGGTGCAGGCGTTAAAGGCAATTGGGCATGATTCGGCCCGGGAATTTAACGAGCGTTTGATTGCCCATATGGCCGGGGCGGGGGCCACCGCCACTGGGAAACGCGACTAATTGCCAAACACATGTTTGAAATCACTTTTGGAGGCATTTGGGCGCGAAAATTTTGGCTACCCGTTTGTAATATGACGGGAAGGGTGTCCCTCCGCCAAAATGGGGGCAAAGTTATGCGCAGAAAGGATGTGAATAAGTTGTGCAAAACTTCTCCTTGCCTAGACTGGGCGAAATTCAGTTACGTATTCGTCACTTGCCTTTGTCGGCGAAATCTCTCAATGAATCTCCTCCCGAGCTTCACTGCGAGGCTTTCCCACCGCTCCTCTGGGCAAGTTAATAACCACTTAAACTTCAATACCTTATGAATCTAACGCTCTATCCCTCCCTGCAATGGCACCGGCTAAGCTAGGCGCTTTCAACGAGTTGCGCACTCCTCCGCCGGTCAGTGCTCCCGGGCCCGCTCTGTGACAAATTTGTTCTGCTCATTCCAGTGTGAATATCCAACCCTTTCGACCCCTTTCCTCAATGTCCGCTAAAACCCTGCCGCAAACCCTGTGGGCAGCCCTGCAAAGCGATTTTCAGACCCTTTTTCCCAACGAAGTTTACAAGGCCTGGTTCGAGCCGATTGTGTGCCTGGCGGAAGACG
>CAZLPS010000144.1:0-7911 GCA_964561455.1 uncultured Opitutales bacterium | reverse complement strand
GGGTTGAGCTGGCGGGGGTGGTTTCGCAACCAGACCGGCCGGCGGGCCGCGGGCGGCACCTGCACAAGAATGCGGTGTCAGCGTGGGCGGTCGCGAAGGGGGTGCCGCTCTTGCAACCGGAGAAACCGGGGAGCGAGGAGGCGGAATGGTTGCGATATCAGCGGGTGGATTTGGCGTTGGTCATGGCCTACGGGCATATTTTGCGGCAAAGTCTCCTGGAATCGGTGCCGCACTGGATGTGGAACCTCCACGCCTCGCTGTTGCCGGCATTTCGCGGCGCCTCGCCGGTCGAATCGGCAATTGTGTCCGGGGCGAAGGAAACCGGTGTGTCGCTGATGCGCATGGTGAAGAAAATGGATGCCGGACCGGTTGTGGGCGTCGAGAAAGTCGCCATTTTGGGCTCCGACACAGGGCCAACTTTGCGCGCCCGGTTGGCACATGCATGTGTACCCTTGCTGCAAAGGCATCTCGCCGGGCTGGGCACGGCGGCGGTTCGGCCAGTGGAACAAAATGGCGCGCTCGCCACCTACACGCGAAAGCTGACCAAGCAGGACGGTCAAGTGGATTTTACGGCGCCGGCGGCAGAGGTGGAGCGGCGGGTGCGTGCGCTGGCGGCATGGCCGGGGGTGGCATTTGAGCATGGTGGCCAGGCCATTAAAATCGGTGCGGCAGCGGTGGTGGCGGAGGCCGATTCCGCCGCGGCAGGCACGGTGCTGCGCGCGGGAACGACGGGTTTGGACGTAGCCACAGGGGCGGGCGTGCTTCGCCTGCTGACTTTGCAACGACCAGGTGGGCGAATGATGGAAGTCGGGGAATTTTTGCGGGGTTATCCGCTGGCGGCGGGCGAGATTTTGCCGAGCCGTCCGATGGCGCCCTTGATCTCGCCCCAGCCTTTTCCCCGAGTGGGGTAGCGCGGACCACATGCAGCGACTGGCGGAAGGACAGCGCTTTTTTTTGACAGACGGCGGGAAAGCACGATAATGCGGGTCAACCGCATCTTCCACCATGAATCATTCTCCAAAGATTTACACCACGCACGGCCGAAGTCTGGCCGCCGCCCTCGTTCTCCTAACCGCCGGCGCCCTGGTCTTGCGCGCGCAAACTGCTCCGGCCGGCGCCGGAGGTGAAGCGCCTTCGACGGCTTCGCTCAATCAGGATGTGCAAGGCTTGCAGCGGCTATACGACCAGTTGCATTCCCAGGTCGATATTCTCACCGAGCAAAACAAGCAGCTGCAAAAGCAGGTGCTCACGTCCCAGGAAATCACCACTTTGATTCAAACGAGCGTGCAGAATGCCATTGCAAAGAGCCGGTCGGAAATCGGCGTGGAGGTGGGCAAGAGCATGGATACGGCGAGTGACAATTTGCGCAAACAGATCATGACGGAAGTCGCCGGGCAAATCCAGGCGCTGGCGACGGACATGGATACGCAGTTAAAGAAGCTGGCGAAGGCGATTGGGGACAAACCGGTGGCCGTCGCGGTGAGCACACCGCCGCCCAAGCCATTGCCGCCAGATACCAAGCTCGACATCATCACCTTAAAAAGCGGCGATTCCGTCACCAAAATCATGCAGGTCTATCATGTTTCGAGGGATGAAATCTTGGCGGCCAATCCCCAGATCGCGGATCTCAATAAAATTCGGGCGGGTCAGCAAATCGCCATTCCCCATAAGGACGGCGCAACTTCGCCTGCCGCAACGACGGGCCGGTAAAATTTCCTCCCCCCAGTCGCGCACTCCATCCCACCACCATGACCACCCCTAAAAACCGACTCGGTCGCGGCTTAGGCAATTTAATCGCCGGGGGCAAGAGTGCGCCTGCGGCCAAAGCGCCGGAAGCGCCGCCGCAGCCGGCGGAGCCGAAACTTCCGCCGGTGCCGAAACCCGCTGTGGCGCCTGTGGCCGCGCCCGCCCCCGGGTTGACCGGCTACCGGGAAATCGCCGTCCTCGCGATTGAGCCGAGCCTTCACCAGCCGCGGCGAACGTTTGACGACGCGGCGCTGAAGGAATTGGCGGACAGTATCCGTTCCGAGGGGTTGTTGCAGCCCATCGTCGTGCGGGCGGTCGGGGATAAATTCCATTTGATTGCGGGCGAGCGCCGGCTGCGCGCGTGCCGGTTGTTGGGGTTGAAAACGATCGCGGCGCGAGTGGTCGAGGCGAGTGATGCATCGGCGGCGGTGATGACCTTGATTGAGAATTTGCAGCGCGCGGATTTGAATCCCATTGACGAGGCCCTGGGCTATGCGAGCCTGCTGCGGGATTTTTCGCTGACCCAGGAAAGCGTTGCGGAGCGGGTGGGCAAGGCGCGCGCGACCATTACCAATTCATTGCGCCTGCTGGCGCTCGACCGCGAAGTGCAGGGGTACGTGGCCAAGGGATTGTTAAGCACCGGCCATGCGAAGGTCTTGCTTGGCATGGCCGACGAGGCCCAACGCGTCCTGCTGGCGCGCCGGGGCATCGAGGAAGGCTGGAGCGTGCGCGACCTCGAGCACCACGCGCGCCGGCTCAAGACGGAAACGACGGTGCGCGCAGGCGGACGCACCGGGCCCGAAGCGGACGCAACGGCCATTCGTGACGTGGAAAAGCGTCTGGCCACCCGGTTGAACACCCGGGTGTCGCTCAAGCACACCCCGAAACACGGACGCATTGTGATCGAGTATTTCGGTAACGAGGATTTGCAGCGAATTCTGGAGCGCCTCGGGGTGGGGACGTGAGGGGATTGGGGAAGCTAGAAGCTCGAAGTTAGAAGCTGGTAGAATGAACCCAGCTAGTTTGGGCAGGGTTAAAACTGCCAATTTTCAAACTTCGGCGATGCATTGATTCTAGCTCCCAACTTCTAGCTCCTAGCTTCTTTTACGCTTGCCCGCCCCCTGACCGATTGGCAGAGTGGACGGTTTAACACTTACTTTTGAGGTTACTGCCATGGCCAATGCCCTGATTTTCCTATCCATGATTGGACTGCTCGCGCTGTGCGGGCTGATGACGATCATCATATTGATGCAAAAGCCGAGCGCAAATGCCGGCATGGGTGCGGCCTTGGGCGGCGGCGCGGCGGAATCCGTTTTTGGCGGTGAAACGGCCAACGTGCTGCTGAAATACACGGTGCGTCTTTCAGTCGCGTTTTATGCCGTGTCGTTTTTGCTGTATATGGGCATTTTGGCACATAATAATCCCACGGCGGCAGCGGCACCCCTCCCGGGGGTGCTGGCCAACTTGCCGCCGACGGCCCCTGCCACTCCTCCGCCTGCTACAGGGAAGAATACGTCAGCCGGGGCCTCGGGCTCAGCGGCCGCGGCGGTTCCGGGTATTGCGACCACAGTGTCGGCAACTTCGGCCAAAGCAGCGCCGACTCCGGCGACCAGCACGCCGGCGTCCTCGGCATCGGCCAAGTAAGCCGGTGGCGCAGCGGTGGGCTGAACCAATGATTTTCTGGAACCCGGATCGCAAGTTCCGGGTTCTGTGGTGCATGGACCAACTGATGAAGAACCTGTTCAAATCATTCCCCGGCCTGATGGCGGTGTGGCTGCTTTTGGCGCCGGCCGGATGGGCTCAGCGGACCAGTGCGGCCATCGTCCAGGCCGCGCCGGCACCATTGAGCAAGGCGGAGGCGGCAAAGTTTTTGGATGATTTCAGCCACAGCTTCGTGCCCGGCGGCGATTTTTGTTTGCGGTTTGATTTGACCCATTATCTCCGGCGCAGCGATGTCGAGACGCATTACGCGGGGGTTGCCTGGTGCACGTGGGGCGGCCAGGGGGCGGTGGCGCGTTTCCGCGTGGTGGCGACGCCGGCGGACAAATCGGCGAAGCCAGTCGCGTGGGAATGGCTGTTGATAAACGGTCCGAAACCGCAGGTATGGGTGCTTGGGCCGGGCGACACGGCAGCGCACGAATTACCGCCGGAGAAATGGCGCGAGCCGCTGTTTGCGGGTTTAATTTACACGCCATTCGATTTGCTCATGCCGTTTTTGTACTGGCCAAATACCTATGACGGCGCGCAGCGCACCGCCATGGGCAGTGGCGTGGACCTCTACACGATGAAGGCGCCCGAGGCGGAAAAGGCGAACGGGGTGGCGGCGGTGAAGCTGACGATTGTCCGGGACCCGCCTGCCCTGCAACGCGCCGAGCAATTGGATGGCAAGGGCGCGCTGGTGCGGCGATTTGATTTGAACGAATTCGCGCAGGTGCAGGACGAATGGATGATCAAGAGCGCGGACTTGATGAATTTGGTGACGCGCGACTACGACCGCTTTACCGTCATGCGGGCGGCGATGAAGTTGAAGCTGGCGCCGGCGATTTTCGATCCGGCGAAATTGGCCACGCCGGCACCAGAGCCACCCGCGGCGGCCTGGGCGGGTATGTAAACGGGTTGGAAATTGCATTCTTGTGGGGGTTGGGGATTGGAGGACGGGGTTAAGGAACGCAAGGTGGTCACGGACGTCTGGAACTTCTTTTACTCTTACAAGAATGCGTTGCGCCAGGTGGACTCCACGAACGCGCAGGTGGACGCCCAGCAGGAGGCTTACTACGCGATTCGCACCGGCTACAACGCGGGCCTCAATTCCGAGGTGGTCTTGCAGACGGCGCTGAGCACTCTCGCCGCGGCCCGTCAGCAAAAAGTGCAGGCCGAGGCGACGCTGGGGGCATCCATCGCCAATCTGGCGCATGCGACGGGGAACTTGCCGACGGAGGCGCCAGCGATGGCGAAGTAATCGTCGAGGCAGACTGAATGGGCGAGATGGACCAAAAGGAAGGGGTTCGCGCCGGAGCCCGCGGTAAGGCTGAGGCAGGCCCGATGCGTGGCGCCCGGAGGGAATCAGTTTAGCGTGGCTTCTGGGCAATGGGCGCAATTCAATGAGGCATCGCCACTCATCCAACCACGTCCTCCAAATGCCACCGCTCCAGGTCAAAAACGGCGTGGCCGAAATTTGATTGGGGCCGTTGGCCAGTTTTGGTCTTGGCGCTGAGCGGCACGGTCGGGGCGGCGTGGGCGGATGACCTTTATTTGGCCCAGGACGATGGCGACATAGGACAGATTTCCAATTCGGGAAAAGCCAGTATTTTCGCCAAAGGTCTTAATAATCCCTCCCGTGGCTGGCTGGGTGGTGTGGCGTTTGATGCCAACGGGGAACTTTTCGTGGGAATTGATTCTCCGATGCTTCCCGGGGATGATACAATTGTGAAAGTAACGAAGGCGGGAGTCATCAGCACCTTTGCCAAGGGCGTGAGGCATCCCACTGGCCTGGCTTTTGATGCGAAGGGCGATCTGTATGTGGCGAACTACGGGGATGACACCATTGTCCGGGTTGCCAAGACCGGGGTGCCCAGCGTTTTCGCCACTGGCGTTACCGAGCCTTGGGCCATGGCGTTTGATGAACAGGGTAACCTGTTCGTGTCAAGTTTCCGGGGAGGCATGATTTACAAAATAAACCGGACCGGCGTCGCCGCCATCTTCGCAACCGGATTTAGGAGTCCCGGAGGGTTGGCGTTCGACGCGCATGGGGTGCTCTTTGTATCGGATGGCACGGCAAACACGATTTCCAAAGTTACGCCCGCAGGCGCGGCCAGCCCGTTTGTCACTGGGCTGGATAATCCGGAGGGCCTGGCATTCGATGCTCAGGGCGACATCTACGCGATTTACGAAAAGGGCAATTCGATCGCCAAAATAACGAAGCAGGGCGCGGTCAGCAAATTTGCGGCGGGAGTGCCGCCAACCAACTATATTGCTTTTGACCAGCCCTTAAATGGCCTACCAGCCAAGGTAAAAAACCAATTTGCCATGCCTTCAACAATCGTGCTGGCCTTCGTGGCGATCATCGTCGTACTGGGGTGTTTTTGGGTGGAGAAGCGGAACACCAAAGGCGGCGAACGGTGACGGGAAAAATGGCGGTAAAGTCGGCGAAGGCGCCATCAAGTGCCGGGTAAAATCCCGACGTTGAACTGGTAGAATCTCAGCTAATTTTGCCACTATTTCCCGGTTGGCTTGGGATCCGTTTTCGTCAGATAAGCCAGAATATCCTCCTTGATACGAATGATCGATGCGCTGGGCCAATGGACTAAAAGCAATTTATGGCGCACAAGGTACTCAGCCAGATTGGCGCCTGCTTTGGGGTCCAATCCAGGATAGGATGTTGGCACAAAACAAAGGAAGCCAACTGCGTCCAAATCCCGAATTCCATAGATGGTTAAATTGGCCAACTGCAGTGAAAAGCCGCCTTTGACAATACCCGGACTCGGTACCAATGCCGGGCTGGCGTCGATCCGAACCTGATGAAGCGATTTCTCATCGATTCCGCATGCAATGAGCAACTCCGACATGCTTAAAGGTTTCGGAAATGGAACAAGAATCATTTTTCGGATATATATACCGGTGAAGGCCTTAAATTCACCAACTTGGCGGCTTTTATCCTTAAAAATCTTCTGAATCTCGAGAATTTCCGATGCCACGGTCGAATCCCAATCCATGGAAATCAGCTCAAATTGCCGCCAGTCATCCTCGTGCAGGATCAAGTCTTTGTCGCTCTTGATTCCTTTGGGGTCAATCGCCGGCAGTGCATCGTTGATCGTGGCCAAGGAAAAGAGAATATCTTTGGGATTCATGGTTTGGGGTACTGGCGTCGGGGGCGGCGTTGCATTGACAAAAGCGAATACGATGCTAAAGGCGAAATAAAGTCCCAATTTCATGTTAATGGATTTGCGAGTTGGAATTAATTAATTGTGTTGGAGCTCTTACACAATAAGGTTGGTTGCAATTGCATTCTTTCGTCCCTGCGGGACTCAGACCTTTTTCATACCCCGTCCCAGCACTAAAGTGCTGGGTTACCTTCGGTCGTCCCTGCGGGACTCAAATTCGATTTTTGGGGTCGAAAAAGGGTCATGCTTTACATTTAAACCTGAGTTGGGCCAAGAGCTCCGCGGCGACCGGCGAAGTGCGGGCCATCCCGGCGAGGCGGCTGGCGTAGACCGGGTTGGTAAGTCCAAATTGTTGCTCAAGCCAGGCATTGGATGCTTGCGTGGATTCTTTCAAATAGGCGATGAGCGCTATCTTCCACGGTTGGGCCGCAGGCGGGCAAGGTAAATCCGCCGCCCGGTGGCCAAGAACCCCCAGCCCCGCTTCGAGCAGTTTCGCCCAGCGGGCCGCGCGCAGCTCCTCCCGGCCTTCCGCCTCCCAGGCCCGGGACTCCTCCGCGGGGTCGTAATCCCGCAGCAACCGCTCCTTGAACGCTGAGCTGCCCAGCGCCCAGCCCTTGCTCATCGAGACATACGCCGCATTGCGTCCCGCCGGCCCTTCCGCCGCCTGCCACGCGAGGAATCTTTCATACTGCCGACGGCCAGCCGGCGTATCGGCGAGCCCCCCGGCCTGGGTCAGCGCCGTCTGCACGTCAAGGTAGGGCGGTCGGTTCGCCGGGTGCCAGAGCTGCCAGTAGCTCGAATCGTGGAATTCCTTGAGCCCGGCTACGGTCACCACCCCGGCCCGCACCGGGTTCAGGTGGATGTAATGGCACACCTGCCCCAGCGCCGCTCCGGGCTCGACCAACAAGGCCTTGTAGCGGCCCTGGAACAGATGCCCCCGCTCCCGCCGCAGATTATTAAAACGGTTGGCAAACGTCCCTTGCAGCCACTGCATCCCGTCCACCAAATTGCCGGTCGGCGTCTCCAGCGCCAAATGGTAATGATTGCGCATCAGCACGTAGCCGTGCAGCCGCCAGCCCGACTTTTGGCAGGCCTCCTCCAAGCAACGCGTAAACGCACCCCGGGCGCCAGCCGTCGCAAAAATGTCCGCCCGGTAATTACCCCGGTTGATCACATGGTAAATCGCTCCCGGAAACTCCACCCGTAGTTTTCGCGCCATGCGCCCCTTTTCCCACCTTCCTACCGCCCCGTCAAGGTTCAAATGTAAAGCATGACTCTTTTGGCC
>CAZLPS010000143.1:0-7932 GCA_964561455.1 uncultured Opitutales bacterium | reverse complement strand
GCGTTCCGCCCATCCAGCGGCTGACGCAGAACGGCATGTTGGTCGTCGTCGCCATCTCGCGCACGATTTCCTGCGCCTGTTTCTTCGTCCCAATGATCAAAATATCTCCCCCGCCGGCCACGAGTTCTTCCACAAAGCGCGCCGCGGCCTCGAGGCACTTGTGCGTCTTTTCCAAATCAATGATGCTGACCCCCTGGCGGTGGTCGAAAATGTACGGCTTGGACTTGGGATTCCAGCGGCGTTTTTGGTGACCGAAGTGGACGCCTGCATCAAGCAGGTCTTTGACGGTAATATTCATAATGGTAACTGGCTCCGTATCCCGGCTTTGCCGACTCTTCATCTATATATGAAGACGCCCGCGCGGCCCGGACCTAGGATCTGAGTGTGTTTTGGTTTGTTTGCCGGTGGATAGTTGGTGGACCCCGCATGCCGCCGACCGGCGCCGACACCCGGGGAAAAGGGAGAAAATAGGCCTTTCCCCACCCATGGCAAGCTAGAAAGACAGCCAAGTGCTTTAGTGCTTAGTGTTCTAGTGCTTAGTCCTCTTCGCCCACGGCGAGACCCTGCGGCCTTGGCATTCGGCGATTTCCCTCTTGCAGGCTATTTCTCGTCAAATTCCTGGCCCACTAAGCACTATGTCACTAAGCACTAAATCACTTTAGGATTGTCGCCTTTTTCCCTTGCCCTCCGCGCCCCACCCTGTAATCTCAACCCTTCCCCCGTTTGTCTTCAGTTGTTTCGGGCTGTAGCGTAGCCTGGTAGCGCGCTTGCATGGGGTGCAAGAGGTCGAGAGTTCGAATCTCTCCAGCCCGACCATTTTCCACCGGTGTCAACCGGTGTCAGAACGAGCCTAGAAGGCTCATCTTCAGGGGTTTGCGGAGGCGTCTCTCCGTATCCAGTAATGTCATTGCGTGCCACCAAAGGCCCTGAAATGCCCCTATCGTCGGTGCCCCGTTCAAGTACCCGGCCAGTTTCCGCGCCCTGAGCGGCCTTCCAAAATTCCGCAATGCTGACAAACGCGCCCTGGGTCGAAAGCAACGCCTTGTCCGTGTAGTATTTCGTTGTCTGCTTGATGTCCCGGTGCCGCAAGGCTCGCTGGGTAATGTGCATTGGCACTCCGGCTTGCGCCATGTGCGTGCCCAGGGTCTTGCGGAAGGCGTGCAAATCGAAACGACGGCCCAACGTGTCCTCCGGTTGTATCCCGGCCTTGAGTAGGTCTTTCCGCAGTGTTTCGACTTTGGGAACGTGCCCAAAGAAGGCCCGCGCCGCCGGTTGCCAGTTTTGCGGGCGAAAGGCGCGGAGCTCTTGCAGGATGGCCGGGGCAATCTCGATGATGTCCGGCTTGCGGTTCTTGCCCACCGACGCCTTGACGATAATAACCGGGCGCTCGATGTCCAACTTGATGTTGTCCCAGGTCAGTTGATTGGCCTCGTTACGCCGCAAAGCCGAGTAGTAGAGCACCCGATACATAAAGGCCCGCATATCGGGAGCCGACTTGAAAAGGCCGTTTAGTTGCTCCTGGGTGAGCGCAAACCGAAAATCATCCTCATCCAGGAGTTTTACTTGGTCGGTATTCTCCAAGGGATTTTTCGGGAGCAGCCCCTTTTTCACGAGCCACTTGAAAAACTCCTTAGCAACCCCCAGGTAATCATGCAGCGTCTTTGGCGACCGGCCCGAGGACGCCCGCCATTCGTCAAATCCAACGGCGTCGGTATCGCGCAGGGTGGTCCAGCCGCATTCCTTGAACAATTTCGCCAGTACCAGGCCATACTTGCGAACCGTCGCAGCCGAGCGATTGCAGGCCTGGAGATCGCGCAGGAACGACTCTGACAGCCCGGCGAGGGACTTGTCCGCCCATTCGGTGAGCGCCCTTGCGGTAGGCACGCCAGCGGCCTCCTGTTGCAATTGTTGAAACAGCGCCTCTGCCTTCTTATCGGCGACGCGCTTGTCCGTTGTGCCAAGGCTCCGGTAAACGGTCTTATGCTCGTTACCGATGCGCAATTCCGCAAAGTAGATTTTGCGGCGGGTTTTGCTGCCCTGGTTGCGATGGGGAATGTAAACGCGAAATCTCATGTTGGTTGTCCTCCATTGTTGTTACCCAAGAATTTTTGAACCTGGCTCAAACGCCAAAATGATATCCGGCCATCTTTCTCCGGCTTGGGGAAGAGTCCAGCCGCTATCCGCCGGTAGAACGTGCGATTTTCGTACCCGGTCAGCTTGAGCACCTCCGGCTTGCGTAAACGCCGGTCAGGTTCGCCAACAGTATTGGAAATTGCAGTGTGCATATTTTAGCTCCATTTAAACAGCTTTCGCCATTCGACCACGCCCTTCCCTGACTTTTCGACCATTCGGGTAATTTTCATTCCTAGCTTGATGAAGCTATAGCCACTAAATCCGCCGTGGATTGCGTCACCCAACACCATCGCCCCCAGCTTGCTTGCATCTCCCATGTTCAGGTTTTTCGCAGCCTCATTTAGCATTTCGATTTCCTTTCGCGACAGTTTTATCGTGAGCGCAGACTCACGAGGCCCACCAATTTCAAGTTGATCGCGCTGCCAGCGGGAATCCCACTGGATAAACTCGCCATCCCAGTCCGGTTTGGCCCCCTCCAAATCCTCGCGTGAAATCTCTTCATGGCGCACCGCCCGGTCCTCAAATTCCTTTTTCCATGCCTTGCATTCGCTCACTGGGATATAGCCGTAGGGCATCCGGCGAACCTCGCGCCCACGCCTGAACAGACCAGTTTTGTTCTCCGTCACATGAAAGAGGAACAGGGAGAGCTTTCCGTCCTTGACCCGCCGATGCACCGCCGCCCGAGAAACCGGGCAATACATGCTGACTCCTCCTGGGCTTACGCATCGACCCGCGCACTCGCTGAGCGCATCGTACCACGCCGAGCAGTCTTCTTCAGAGCCCGACTGCCGCCAAACGTGGGATGGTCCGTCCCGAGTGCCGATGATCTTTTCCATCTCGGGAGGGACGGTTACGAAGGGAAATGAAGTGTCTTCCATTCGGTCAAATTAACTATGAACAACGATTCGTCAATCACTATTTCATCAATCCATTGAAAAGGAGGTGTTCGCATGTTCACATTTGGCCGCCATGCGTAAAATTCTAATCAACGTTTCGAACCGGCGGCAGTTAGGGGGGGGGGGGCTCGCAAGCGTGCGCGACCAGGAGTGAGCCGCTGCGTAATGGCGGTAGCGCTTGGGCCGCGCGGCCCATCTACCAGCACACCCTTAGGGCAACTCCCACGTTCCAAGAATTGTCCCCACAGTTCAATTGGATAGACCGACAGTTTTCTAATGATAAATGATATTATTTGCTATAATACGCCCAAGTCCGCAGCAGTCCGCTTGAGTATGAGTTGGAGCAACTTGCGAAAGTATCGCCTTCATCTTGACTCCGCAGCAATCCGCAGAATTCGGCCCATTTTTGGCCACCGGGTTACACAAACGGGTTACACATTTCGAACCGGAGGCTGTAAAGGGGGACTCGCAAGCGTGCTCGCCCAAAAGTGAGCCGCTGCGTAGTGGCGGTAGCGCGCGGGCCGCGCGGCCATCCAAAGCTCCGCTTTGGGATTAACTGAGAAACTATTGAGTAGGAGTGCCGCGCGCCGCCGCAGCCGCATTTCGGTCTGCAATCTGCTGTAATGCTATTGTGCCAGCCACCGTACGAAATTCGTCCACGGTGAACAGTGTATTTGGGCTAACGGATGACGCTCTGGGATTTAGACCCGTGGTTGAAGTTGATAGCGTGTAAATCAAATCAGGGCCATCTGAATTTGATTTCAGCCAGATTGCCAGAACGCGTGGCTCGCTCGCTGACACAAACGCATTGAAATTAAACAAGTGGGCCTCATAATAACCTTTTTGTACGGCATCGAGTCCCGCCAAATACTTCATAGCACCGCTTATTTCAGCAGCCTTACTTGAGCCAGTGCCGACCGCCGGGACCATAAAACCGCCTGCCCCATTGGATAGGACTGCCATCCCCTGCACAGGCACGCCTCCCACATCAACGATATAATAAGCTCCCGGTGCCTGGAGCTTGGAAATTGAATCCGTCATGCTTCCGCCGTTTGCCAAGACCGAGAGGTCCAGAAAATTATAGACCAGCGGGGGCTCCAGATCAAAATTGTCGTCTGTCGGCATTCCTCGACGACCGTTTCCTTCAGCTTTATTGATAATCGGAATGCGCCCCAAAAGATATTCCTTAGCCCCAGCAGGTGCGGTCGCAAACTGAATTCCTTTAGAGGATTTTGTTGTTAAGCTTTGGGCAGTTGGGTTCACGCCCTTTTGAGTAATTGTCACCGGTTGGTTCTTTCCGCTCCGGTTCACGGGCGATTCAAAAACAATTTCTGGTTTTGTTGCATTCGATGCCGGCGAACCGCCGCTAATTTTTGACTCCGCCGCTTTGGACGACGAGACCAAGGATGCCGCAGCTTCTTTTTCCGCAACTGCCGGTTGCTGAAGCCACCAAACTAAACTGCAAACTAGACCGATTATCACAAGCAGGGTGATTAGCACACGGAGTTTCATGGGGAAAGTTTTGGATAATCCCCAACTTGGGATAAGTGAATTGAAAGGGTTTTCTCGCGGTACTAAAATCAACCACCGGCACCGGGAGGAAGCGGCGGGCGCGTCAGTGCCTGCTGGACCAGCGGACGGATGAGTTTCAGAAAATTGTCAGTCGAGATAAGGGCGTCCTTTTGCAACCCACTGGTTGCGCTAAACATATCCGTTTGCAATCCGTTTGTGGGATCAAACATATAGATTAGATCCAGGTTGCCTTCGGTGGAC
This sequence comes from uncultured Opitutales bacterium, assembly GCA_964561455.1. Lineage (GTDB taxonomy): Bacteria > Verrucomicrobiota > Verrucomicrobiia > Opitutales > JABDGR01 > JABDGR01. The sequence goes on along the minus strand of CAZLPS010000143.1, from coordinate 3,130 downwards.
TTGAGCCAAAGCACCTGATTGGCGTGCATGCCTTTTCCCATCGCGGGCAATGTCAAAACTCGAGGCTCATAGGAACCGGCCTTCACCCCGGGCAGCGCAGCCGCCCGACCCAGCGCGCTGGCGACCTCAATTCCCATGGTGCCAAAACTCAAATTCGTTACCGGCTTGCCCGTGCCGGATGCATCGGTTTGCACGGCCGCGTAGGCAACAACTGCCCCAGAGGATTCAAGGACATACAAAAAGTCGTGACTATCTTCCGCCGCTTCCAATCCCTTGCCCGTGGTGATATTGTCGGGACTCAAAAAATACTCGGCCACCAACGGTCGAATCGCCGCCGTGGTTAGATCCGCCCGCGGACCTCGAGGAGTTGCAGCGGGCGCATACCGGACTTGGTTGGCCATGGCTCGCACCAATTCGGAGCCGTTTGCGGGGCCAGGGGCAAGGGAAAGACCCGTTTTTGCGCCAATCTTATTGGTAGGCGCATTCACTACATTGACCTTGGATACCACTCCGGTGTCACCTGCCGGAGCGGCAGGTGGCAAGTTCCCTTCTGGGCCCAGAATTGGCGTCGTCATTGAGGGTTGGGTAAGCATCGAAGCCGGGGCGGGCATCGACCGCGGACTATTGCTTACGCGTAGACCAGCACCAGTTCGTACCGGAGTGGTGCCGCGGCCTAAACGGCCCCGAGTGGGCGGAATATTCGCTCCCGTCATTGGCGCCGGGCTGGCAAGTTGGCCAATAAACAGGATGCTGCCGGAAATATCATCGCGGATGAAAAATAGAAACGGATGATCGGCGCGGAATTCGACCGTGGGGGATTCGGGAATACCACCAGGCGCCATAATCACGGCAGTCGCGGCGGCCGCCTCAGTGCCATTTTCATCCAAGTTTACCAATGTCTGGTGGATGACTTTGGAAATGAAAAGATTGCGGGTGCCGTCCATGCCCGAGAAGTCGGCCTGCGCGGGATGAAAGGCATCTTTGACGCCCATGGCCTCCAAAGTGTTAGCCATGGAATATCGCTCTTCCAAAATGAACTTGGGCAAGTAGACGTTTACCTCGGCCCCAGGGAGTCGTTCCAGCCAGCCGGCGAGCTGTTCGGCGGTGAGCGATTTTTCCAGCGTGCTCAAATCTTCGGCATTTCGGGGAAGCAGGGCGACAAACGACAAATGCTGCGGGTTGTTAGTGCCGGAACGCGAATTGGTCGAATAGGAAAGCGAAAGCAGTTGGCAGGGCACGGGGGCGTCCTTAATGTCCAAATATCCAGCGTATTGCGAGTTGTTCATCAAGATGGCAGGGATGGCGCTCCCGTCGGCGGCATGAAATTCAGCATTGGCATTCATTCGCGGGGAAAACGTATTCGTCCAGTTGCCTTTGAAATAAATCGCATTTACCAGCACCAGGCGCGTTAACGAATCGATGTCCGGCGGTTGGAGCAGGCCCTTGATCTTGCCGTTGGTTTTGTCGTTGACCCAATCGTTGATTTGCTTGGTGGCATCAACTGGGTGCGCGATGAAATCCACGGGTGTAATTGCAGACGAAAAATTTGCCTGCACCAAATTCAGGAAATTCGGCAGCAGGGGATGTTCGGGGTTTTGCTCGGGCCACAACGAATTGGCAATGGCCAGTTGCGCACCACCCAGTGTCTGCGCCCTAGCGACCGTCTGCTGCAACACTGTAAAACTTGACAGCACGGTGTTATCTGGCAATTCCGAAAAGTGCAAAGCCTTTGCCATTTGGGAGGCGGTGTCGCCCCGGGCTCCCGCCCAAGTCATGGCCAACGCAGTCGAAATGCTGTAGGGGGAAAAGAAGGCGTTCTCAGTCGGCTTAGGATTGACGCGGCGGAATAAATCGATCGCGAAACGATTATTGGCGCTGACCAAGGCCGCGACAGTTGCGGAATCGGCTGGCACTGTGGGCGAATCGCTGGTTGCCGCCAAGGCTGACGGCGAAGTCGGAGGGGAATTCTGCGTGGTGGTCGCCGACGCCGTGGCCGGCAACGCGGCTGACAGGGTGCCGGTACGGATATCTTGAGTTGATTTAACTGTAGAAGCGGAATTTGAGGAGTTTTGCGAAACTTTCGCAAATTCGTTAGCGGGCGCCCGATGGATGATAAAAAACAAAAGAACTGCGGCCAAGGTACCTGCGCCTGCCCAGATGGCCCATGCCGTTTTCGGGAGAATGGCGGGAGCGGCGCCTAACGTCTGCGCCCCGCCCAGGGATTTGCTTACGACGCTGGCAGCAAGACCGCCTGGCGCGGTCACGCCCGCGGCGTGCACACCCAGTGCCGAGGCCAACAACGCGGCGGTGGTCGTCACGCCGCGGCGGGAGAATTGTGCATGCAATTTATCGAGTGCGCGTTCAATGCGCATACGCGCAGTGTTCTCGCTCAAGCCGAGGAGATCGCCGACTTCACGATGGGTTTTATTTTGAAAAAAGCGCAACAAGACGGCGTCGCGGTCGGCATCAGCCAGTTGACTTACGGCCTCGTCGAGTATGGGGCACAGTTGTTCCCAGGCAATTTCGGAAATAGCTGCCGGAGTGGTTATTTCATTCATGGCCATGGCCTCTCTTTCGCGCGTGTGACGGCGATGCTCGGAACGCACGCTTTCCAGGGCAAAATTGCGGGCCGTTACGTGCAGCCAGCCCGCGACTGTCGGGTGGGTGGTCAAGTTTTCCGCCTTTCGGGCTAGTTCGGCAAATGCTCCTTGGGTAACGTCCTCCGCCAAAGTGGAGTCGCCATGGACTTGGCGCAAAGCAGCAGCATATATTAAATTCACATACCGTCGGACGATTTCCGCAAACGCGGCTTCATCGTGGCGTAGGACGTATCGGCGAAGCAATTCGGAATCAGGAGTCATGTGGGGAGCGGTATTTGCAGTCTAGTTGCCGCAGTCCTCAAAATCGCACAAAATAGATGGGAAAGCAATGGCACTACGGGGCTTAACCCCCCTCCTCCAATCAAAGGCAACCCCGAAAAAGCAAGTTCCAGCCTGTTTAAAGCCTCGATTGATGGGACCGTAGCCTGGAATAGTAAGGTGATTCACGCACGATTTCGCAGCAGGCTGCACTGATTTGGGACTTATAAGAAGTTAGAACAAGCTCAGGCCCGCCAACGAAACACCCCCCG
>CAZLPS010000142.1:0-8060 GCA_964561455.1 uncultured Opitutales bacterium | reverse complement strand
TAAGAATTAAGAATTAAGAATTAAGAATTAAGAATTAAGAATTAAGAATTAAGAAACGGAAATATTTGTGCAATGTTTGCTTTGTCAAGGTCTTTTCCCTTGGGACGATGAATTTTAAAGGCCGACGGGCAACTCGGAAGCGGGCATAGCAAACCTGCGCCCCTGCGAAGACATTCTCAAAGCCTCGAAGGTCTTTCTCGCCCATTTGCAACTCGCAACCTGGAACTTCCTTCCTGCAACCCATTAAACCGAATGAATGGACCAACCGTCCACGGCCATGGCGGCTTCCTTGATGGCTTCAGCCAGGGTGGGGTGGGAGGTGACGGTGCGGGCGACGTCTTCGGCGCTGCCGCCGTATTCGAGGTGGGGCGTGATGGCCGCGATCATCTCGGAGGCATTGTGGGCAATGATTTGTGCGCCGAGCAGGCGGTCGGTCTTCGGGTCGGCGATGATTTTCACAAAACCATCTGTCGCCGCCGCGGAAAGGGCGCGGCCGTTGGCGGCCATGTTGAATTTGCCGACCTTGACGGCGATGCCCTTGGCTTTGGCTTCGGTCTCGCCAAGACCCACGGAGGCGATTTCCGGCTCGGTGTAAACGACCGCGGGAATGGTGTGGTAATTCACGTGTCCCGCCTTGCCGGCGAGCATTTCCGCGCAGGCGACACCCTCTTCCTCGGCTTTGTGGGCGAGCATGGGGCCGGCAATGACATCGCCGATGGCATAAACATTGGGGAGGTTCGAGCGGAAATGGGCATCCACGACGATGCGGCCACCCTTGTCGAGCGTCAGGCCGGCTTCGGCGGCGCCGAGACCGGCGGTGGTCGGCTTGCGACCGACGGCGACGAGGATTTTATCGGCGGGGAATTCCAAAACTTTGCCGTCGCGTTCTGCGCTGAGCACGCCCTTGCCACCGTCCATTTTCAACCCGGTGACCTTGGCGCCGAGTTCAAATTTCATGCCCTGCTTTTGGAAAACACGCTGGGCAATGCGGGAAACATCTTCGTCGAAAGTAGCGGCGACGCGCGGGAGCAGTTCGACGACCGTGACCTCCGAGCCGAGGCGCGCCCAGACGGAGCCCAGTTCAAGTCCGATGGCGCCTGCGCCGATGACCACGAGCTTGGCCGGCACTTCCTCAAAAGCAATTGCCTGGTCGCTTGAGACCACGAGCTTGCCGTCGAATTTCATGAACGGCAGTTCCACGGGGATCGAGCCGGTCGCGATGAGAATGTTTTTTGTTTCCAGTTTCTGCGTGCTGCCGTCGGCGCGGGTGACGTCGACGCTCTTGCCGCCCGGCCCGAGTTTGCCGAGACCTTGGACGATGGTGACACCGCGCTTGTCGAGCAGGATTTTCACGCCGCCGGTGAGTTTGCTGACGACGTCGGCTTTGCGCTTCATGAGCGCGGGGATGTCGGCTGAAATCTTGCCGGCCTTGATGCCATGCAGCGCGCCCTGGGAGGCGAGGGTGTGATACAGCTCGGTCGAGGTGAGGAGCGCCTTGCTCGGGATGCAGCCGACATTGAGGCAGGTGCCGCCGAGGGAGGCGTCTTTTTCCACCAGCGCGGTGCGCAGGCCGAGTTGGGCGGCGCGAATGGCGGCGACATAGCCGCCGGGCCCGGCGCCAATCACCACGAGGTCGTAAGTTGAGTCAGGCATGGAATTTAGGGGAAATAGCGATACATCTCGCCGCGGTGAAGAACACGCATCAGGTAAATTTCTCTGTGTTCCAAGCGGAAGCCAACCCGATAATCACCCACTCGAATTCGAAAATGGCCACGCCGCCCGGCGATGGCCTTTACATTGGAGATCGTCCGCAAATCTGAAGCCAACCGTAATTCCTCAATAATTTTCTCCACCCGCCGGGCAACCTGCGCCGGCACCTTTTTGCGAACGTCAATGGGGAAATGCTTGTTGTAGTGGATGTTCACTGGAGCTGACTTGGGCGAAGAAGGGATACTGGGCATGGATTGATCAAGCGGATTTCCCTTTGGCCTCCCGAAGCGCCTGGTAAACTTCGTCTGCCGTGGCTTCTCCGGCGTCTTCCACTTCCTTCATGGCGCGGTAAAGGCCCTCATCCTCCATGAACTCCGCCACGGCCTCACGCAAAAACGACGGATCATCGTGTAACAAAGCACTCATAGCCGAACGTAATTCTTCCTTGGACATCGGCGGCTTCCGTTTTGGGGTTAGCACTTTGACGTGGCGGCCTGCGGGCCGCTTGGAGGTCGGGGAATTGGCTGTTGTTTTCATGGGGAAAGCCTAGAAAAAACTCCGGCGAAGTTAAAGTGCAAACAGCAACCGGGTCGGATCCTCAATGGCGTCTTTGATGTGCACGAGGAAAGTTACAGCTTCCTTGCCATCCACCACACGGTGGTCATAGCTCAACGCGAGGTACATCATCGGGCGGGCGACGATCTGGCCGTCAACGACGACGGCGCGGTCCTTGATGTTGTGCAGGCCGAGAATGCCGCTTTGAGGCGGGTTGAGGATGGGGGTCGAAAGCATCGAGCCGTAGATGCCACCGTTGGAAATCGTGAAGACGCCGCCTTGCAGGTCCTCGATTTTGATTTTTCCATCGCGGGCTTTCTTGGAAACGACTCCGATGGCCTTTTCGACTTCGGCGAACGACAGCCGGTCGCAATCGCGCACGACAGGGACCATAAGACCGCGGTCGGTGCCGACGGCGACGCCGATGTCGAAGTAATGATTCTGGACGAGTTCGTCGCCTTCGATTTGAGCGTTGATGGCCGGGACCGCTTGCATCGCCTGCACCACTGCTTTCACGAAAAACGACATAAATCCGAGTTTGACGCCATGGCGCGCGGTGAAGTCCTCCTGGAATTTTTTCCGCAGCCCCATGACGGCGCTCATGTCCACTTCGTTGAACGTCGTCAGAATCGCGGCGTTGTGCTGCGCGGCCACGAGGCGTTCGGCGATGCGCTTGCGGAGGGGCGACATCTTGCTGCGCGTGGAGCGGCCACCGGAAGGAGCGGTCGCGGCCGTTGCCGGTGCCGGGGCGACGGGCGCGGCGGCGGGCGGCGGCGGCCCGGCGAGGGAAGGTGCGCCGGGCACGGGAGCTGCGGAGGAAGCCGACAGCAAATCGCCCTTGGTGACGCGTCCGCCTTTGCCGGAACCGGCGACAGTGGAGGGATCAACTTTGGTTTCTGCGGCGACGCGGCGGGCGGCGGGGGAGAGGGTGTCGAGATTGGCGCTGGGCGCTTCGGCCTTGGGCCCAACGGCGGCTGGCGCGGCAGTGGGAGCCGCAGGGGCGCTCGCGGCGGAGGCGGTTTCGTCGATCGTGGCCACGGTCTGGCCGATGGCGACCTCGGCGCCGGCGGCGGCTTTGAGGGCGATGCGCCCGGCGGATTCGGCCTGACCTTCGGAGGTGATCTTATCGGTCTCCAACTCAAAGATGGGCTGGCCGCGCGCGACCAGATCACCGTCTTTGACGTGCCACTTGGCGAGGATGCCGCTGGTGATGGATTCGCCGAGCGTGGGGATTTTAACTTCGATCATGAGGGGTGGGGAATCAGGCGTTAAAGGCGTGCTCGACGAGCGCGTCTCGTTCAATCACGTGAATGTTGTAGGAGCCGCAGGCAGGGCTGGCGCTGGCCTTGCGGCCGGCATAAATGGGTTTCAAACCAGTAATTTGCTCGATGATGGGCGCCATAAACGTCCAACCACCCATATTACGGGGCTCTTCCTGGCACCAGATGATCTTCTCGAAGCCGGCGTAGTTCTTCAGGATGCCCTGCAGCAGTTCAGTGTTAAGCGGGTAGAACTGCTCGACGCGAATGATGGCGGTGTTGCGGATGTTGTGCGTCGTGCGCAGCGCGTGCAGGTCGTAATACACCTTGCCGGAGCAGAAGATGAGGCGTTTGGGGTTTTTCGGCTGCACCGGGTCATCGAGGATCTCCTGGAAACGGCCGTCGGTAAAGTCGCTGACGCGCGAGACGGCGTCCTCCGGGCGATTTGGGTTGGCACGCAGCAAGCTCTTGGGCGACATAATGATGAGCGGCTTCGTAAAATCACGTTTCATCTGCCGGCGCAGCGCGTGGAACAATTGCGCGGGGGTGGTGAGATTGCAGACCTGAATGTTATTTTCCGCGCAGGCCTGGAGGAACCGCTCGACGCGGCCGCTGGAGTGCTCGGGGCCCTGACCCTCGTAACCGTGCGGCAGGAGCAGAACGATCCCACTGGTGCGCTGCCACTTCGATTCGGAGCTGGTGATAAACTGGTCAATGATCACCTGGGCGCCGTTGGCGAAGTCGCCGAATTGTGCTTCCCACAGGCAGAGCATTTCCGGATAGTCGAGGGAATAGCCGTAATCGAAACCGAGGATGGCGTATTCAGAAAGACTGGAGTTGTGCACGCAGAAGCGCGGTTGGGTCGGGGAAATATGGGCCAGCGGCACATACGGCGTGCGGTTGGTCATGTCATAAATAACCGAGTGCCGGTGGGTGAAAGTGCCGCGTTCCACATCCTGGCCGGACAAGCGCACGGGCGTGCCCTCCTGAAGGAGCGTACCAAAGGCCAGGGCTTCACCCATCGACCAGTCCAGGCCCTCGCCCTTTTGGAAATTCTCCCATTTCTTATCCAATTGGCGCCGGATCTTTGGATTGATATTGAAGCCCTCGGGGATCGTGGTGAGGGCGCGCGCGACTTTTTCGAGATCCTCTCGAGCGACCGCCGTCGGCCGCGACTCAAACGAATAGTGCGGACGGAAGGCCGCGCGCATGCTCGAGACTTTGCTGGCCAGCTGCGCCGCCTTCTGTTCCTCTTCATTTTTGCGCACCCGCGCCAGGATTTCATCGAGGCTCTGCTGGAATTGGTCGTGAATTTTCTTCGCTTCATCGGCGGTGAGGTCGCCATCGGCAATCATCCGCCGGGCGAGCGTTTGCGAAATATGCGGATGCTGTTCAATCAGCCGATACAACGTCGGCTGGGTGAACCCCGGTTCGTCGCCTTCATTGTGGCCGTGACGGCGGTAGCAATACATGTCAATGACCACGTCGTCGCCAAAGGTCTGGCGGTAATCGAGCGCCAGTTGCGTCACCATGACCATGGCGAGCGGATCATCGCCGTTGACGTGGAAGATCGGCACTTCGATCATCTTGGCGATGTCGGTGCAGTACATGCTCGAGCGCGCGTCCTTGGGCTCGGTGGTAAATCCGATTTGATTGTTGATGACGAAATGCAGCGTGCCGCCGGTGCGGTAGCCTTCGAGGCGCGAAAGATTGAGCACTTCCGCGACCACGCCCTGCGCGATGAACGCGGCGTCGCCGTGGATGAGCACGGGCACGACTTTTTTGCGTTCGACCATGTCGTCGCGGCGGCGCAGGCGCGCGCGGGCTTTGCCCTGTACGACCGGATCCACGGCTTCGAGGTGGCTGGGATTGGCCGCCAGCCCGATGTGCACGGTTTTTCCGCTGGAAGTGGTGCAATCCGCCTCGTAGCCGAGGTGGTACTTCACGTCCCCGTCGCCGTGGGTGGTGTCGGGGATGTAATTCGTCGAAAATTCGCGGAAGAGATATTCGTAGGACTTGCCCACGACATTGACGAGGACGTTGAGCCGGCCACGGTGGGCCATGCCCATGACGATTTCCTCGACGCCCGCCTGCGGGCAGCGTTCGGTGAGGGCATCCAGCGCGGCAATGACCGTCTCACCGCCCTCCAGCGAAAAGCGCTTTTGGCCCTGGTAGCGCGTGTGGAGAAATTGCTCAAAAGTTTCCGCTTCGGAAATTTTGCGCAGAGCGCGCAATTTCTCGGCCTTGGACAGGCTCGGCTTCATGCCGCTGGGTTCGATGCGGGCCTGGAGCCAGCGCCGGCGCTTGGTATCTTGAATATGCAGATATTCGATGCCGACCCGGCCGCAATAGGTCTCGTGCAGGGTGCGCAACATCTCGCGCACCGTCAGCGTGCTGCCTTGAAGGTAATTGCCGGTGAAGCAGGGGCGATCGAGATCGGCGGGGGTGAAGCCCAGGCGTTCGAGCGACAGGCGGGGATTCTGCGGTGCCTGGATTTGCAGGGGGTTCAGGTGTGCTTGGGTGTGGCCAATGCCGCGGTAGGCGTAAATCGCACCAATGGCGCGCGCCTGGAGTATGGGATCCACGGGTGCCAGGGCTTCAGCGGCACCGGAAGCCGGCATCGTGGCGGTCCCGGTGGTGGAGGGGGCGGCTTCCGTGCGGGTTGTGCCGAGCTCAAAGCCTTCGAAGAAGGCACGCCAATCCGGCTCCAAACTCTCCGGCTGGCGAAGCCAGCTCTCGTAGTATTGATCAATAAGGTCGGCGTTCCACCGATTCGCGAACGAAAGGTTTTTCATGGAAATTCAAGGGATGGGGGTATATCAAAGGGAAAGAATGTAAATTCGGGAATTTAACTCATTAGCGGAAAGACGCAAGAGACAAAGATAATAAAGCCAAAGAATAAAAGACAAACTGGTCTGTCTCAATTTATTTTGCTATTTAATTTTCATGCAACTTATTATCTGTAAATGAGTTAATAGTTTGTGAATCAATCTTCTAAACCAAAGGTCATTCAATTGTTGCAAAATTTGGGTGGAAAAGCTATTCAGGTTTCCTGATGAACCCAACCCAGCCAACATGGATCGAGCCTTTGCGTAAGCTCTTGGTTGAGGTGCGTTCACCCCAGCCAGGCAAAGACGGATTGAAGCAGATGATGAGTTCATTGGCCGAGTTGGAATCGCTGCTGGCCAGAAATCGGGACGAGATGACACCCCAATTGGTGCATTTTCTCGAACGACGCAGCTACGAGAAAGCGGCCCAACTATGTGCGGGGGATGCGGCGATTACGCCGGGTACTTGTGGTACAAGGAATTGAATTACAGCAGGTTGGGGGATTATTCCATGGACTTTTTTGGCGGAATTCCAACGGTGAATAAAATTTGCATCAGATGTGCGAAAATGAAACAGTTACGCCACGATTCCGCCACAATGTTGGGGTAGATTTCAGGCAAATTGGGCTTGGGTGAGGTGGTTTTTCTACGATAGTGCAGATTGCTATTGCCTGGGCTCAGGAGATTGATGGTTCGACGTTTCTCTTATAAAATCAGTGGGAACCGCAATCTGCCGCCACCCAATGTGGAATTTTCATCCGCCTCGGCGAATTGACCTTCATTTAGAGATTATATTGTCGTTAACCCACCTGCCAATGCTTGCCTGCCCCCGACTTTTATGTCATATTCCAAATCGTTGGATGCTCTTCCCACCCCTGACAGCGAATTGTCCATGAGCAAGCAGGCCCCAGCAAAAATCACCTTAGACCCCACGTTCCTGAAAAGGCATGGGTTGTTCGCGGGCTTGACGGAGGAGGATCTTAAGGATTTGCCCGTGCTGTTCCGGGCCGAGCAATTCCAGCGTGGCGAGCGGATCATCAGTGAAGGCGAGCGGGGCGGCTCCCTCTATGTCATTTATCAGGGTGGGGTGGACATCCTGAAACAAGTGGTCTCCCGCGAGGGCGAGTGCCAGGAGAAAATCGCCACGCTGCATGTCGGCGACACTTTTGGGGAAATGGAGTTGATTGACCAGCAGCCGCGTTCCGCCACGGTCGTCGCGCAGGCCAATACGGTGGTACTCGCGCTGGACAACATTGATTTGCACAAGCTCAATCTGCGCAACACGCGGGTGTACGCGACCATGCTGTTGAACCTGGCGCGCGAAGTCAGCCGCCGGTTGCGGGCGACGGACCAGTATCTGGCCGTGTCGCTGTTTTCCATTCGCGAGCAATCGCGGTTTCGGCTGTTTCCGAAGGAGTAAAGGGCACGAAGAGTTTTTTTTGACAGAATTTGCGGAATTTTTTCTTTGCGGGCTCCGTGGCTTTGCGGTGAATTGTGGCGGGGGATTCGAACCGGCCCCATCCATTCCCATGCAAAAAGCCAATCTCGCGGACATCCCTGAAGCGGAGGACAAATCGCCCAAGGGAAAATTTCATTCTTTCTACAAGGGCGTGTCGCTGGCCTTGGGCCGCGACGACCAGTCATTCGATCTGGCGAAGCGGCATCCGTTTGATTTGGAATACAACCGCCTGCCGCCGGGCGCGGTGAA
>CAZLPS010000141.1:0-8076 GCA_964561455.1 uncultured Opitutales bacterium | reverse complement strand
ACAAGCCAAGTCGAGTCAGGAGGAGCCAGGTTTACCCGCAGGTATTAGCGGGGGTTATCGAGCTGGTGGAGGCGTTTCAACAGATGCTTCCCATGATTGCTTTCCATCCTTCGAGCTGAGCTTAACACTATTCGACGATACCCATTCAAGGTTCCCGATCGTTTGTCTTATCCATACGCCTCCGGGCTTAATGGTCGTCACAAGCGCTCTTGTCACGATTTCCTTGCGATGAAAAAAAACGATATAGATTCCTGCCTTGTCTGAGTCGAAGTCGCACCAGACTTGGGCTTTATGTTTTCTGTCGGGGCTTAAAACCAACTTGCTCCACGGATGGTAGTAGACAAAGTTTTTTTCCAAAACTGTCTCGTAAGCGGCGACAAATGGCTTCGTATCCCACCCTCGAATCCTTGCCACTTCAAGAATTCCACCTTGCAAAAAATCGAGTGCCATCCGCTTCCGGGCCTCTTTGTCGGATTCGAAATATAGATCGAAATCGAACAATTTTGAGAACTGGTAAATGTCAGGCTTCCTCTGCTTAAGTTGCAGTGGTTGTTCCGGAAGTGCTTTACATGGCTTAATGAGAACCTTAGCTACTCCATTCGTCTCGACCTTCGGCAACGAATCCAAGTACAGATATTCTAGGAAATTAGTAGAATAGCTCCACTTCTTTGCCTCTTCAGTGTAATATGGATAAATAGAAATATCGTTAAGAAATTTCGCCATTACTGTGCCCCTCCTGGGCCTTGATTGCTTGGTTGTGGTCTCTTGTTGCCGGGCGGCCCATTGCCGTCATTTTGATCTGCATGTTCATCAACCTTTTGCAGCTCGATATCAAGCGCCTTTTGACGTGCCCCTTCACCTTCAGGCACTACATCAATAATTTTCGGAACCAGGTCCGTGCCTTTCGTTTGCTGCTTAACTCGCGGGTGATTTACGTCCGCAGGTCCATCCTGTCCGCTTATCCCATATTTCCAAATGGGCCCTTCTGGGTAAAATAGCCCGTAAATAATTTGCCGCCTAGTACTAGCCGCAGAGTTGCCATTAACGGTTGCCTCCATAACTGTGAGTTGCTGGCTGGCCTCGGGTGAAATCTCCTGTGGCGGCGTGCTTGTCGGCGTCGGCAACGTCGGTGTCGAACCGCCGGGGATGCTGTTAGGTAGCGGCGCTGCGGGTGTAAAGCCCTCCGGGTTTTTGGCCGGTGCAGAATTGGTCTGTGGCGGGGTTGAAGTTGGCGGTGGTGCCGGTGGTATTATCGGCGGTGTCGAGGTAGGTGGCGGGGAAGAAGGTGTTGTTGGAGCTGAATAAGTTGGCTGTTGAGCCGGATGCGAATGAAAAGTGTTCTCCCACGCGACTTTAACAATAATGGCCACTAAAGTAATTTCGATCATTAATGGAACAATCATAGCAGGACCCGGCATGGGTTCAGTTTGTAACCCCTCCGGATCAAACCCGGTCCACGGATTCTGCCGCACATAAGAGTACTCATTCGGCCCATCAATCATGCCCGCCGGGTCCCTGGTGAGGAACACATCCGTGGCCAAATCCCGATACCGTTGACCCTCGTTTAGCAACCCGCTCGGGTATTCCTCCTTGGTGTTCGCCCGAAAGAGGTCGTAGTTGGTGCCCGACTCCTGCGTGCCCTTGGAGCCGGAAGCGCTGTGCGTCCCATACGAGTCATAAGCCGCCTGGTAGTTCACCGTGCCCGTGTTGCTGGTCAGGGCCACCACGTCGCCCCGTCCGTCATAGTGGTAGTAGCTGGGCGTGCTGCCGGAGAGGTTATAGAGGATTCCCCCGACCCCTCCGCCCCAATCGCTGCCTCGAATATATTCCGCATTGAGCACGGGCGACCCACTCACCGTGTAGGCCCGCACCGCCGCGCCGCCGTCATACAATTCCCGCGACGGCGTATAGGAGGCATAGCCGCCCACGTTCGCCGCCCCTTCGCGGCCCAACCGCCGGCTGCGGTAATCGTAGTCGAAGATGTAGGCCGGCGTCGTCCCCGGGTTGGACCAGGTCGCGTTGTGGTCGTCCATGCTCTCCAAACGATTCGTCACGTCGTAATTATATGTCAGGTTGGCGGTGGCGTTGACAAGCGTCAACCGGTTCCCCGCGTTGTCGTAGGTCAGGTTGGTCGTCACACTGGGCACGGTGTCCGTGTAATACGTCAATTCATTGCCGGCGTTGTAGTGGTAGGTGATGTTGCTGAGCACCGTTGAGTTAGAGATATTTGACGTCACCTTGGTCGAGCGGTTGTACCCGGCGTCATACGTAAAATTGCTGGTAATATTCGTCCCGCCCGTCACCAGCGACTCCCGGGTCAGCCGGTTGGCCCCATCGTACACGAGCGTCACGGTCCGCGCCGACAGCAATCCGTTGGTATACGTCTCCGCCTGCTGGCCGAGGTTGCTGAATTGGTCGTAGGCCACGCTGAAGGCGTAGCGCGTCGTCGTCGCGTTCCCCGAGCCCGTGATGGACGTCTGCCGCCCCAGGGCGTCATAGGCAGTCGTGATGTTGCTCCCGCTCGGGTACAGCAAGCCCACCCGCCGGCCCGCCAGGTCGTAATGGTAGGTCGTGTTCCCCACCGTGTCCGCCACGACCGACAGGCGGTTCAAGGCGTCATAGGTGCTGGTCAGCGTCCGATTCCCTGCCACCCCATCGTCGTATTTCGCGGTCAGGCGGTTACCCGCCTTGTTGTAGGTAAAGGCGAGGACGCTGCCCCCGGTCACGCTGCCCGGCAGTGCGCCGTAGGAATTGCCGGTGATGTCGTCCCCGGGAGCGTAAATCCAACTGCCATCCGCGCCGCCCTGGTTTTCGTAAATGACCCTCCCCGCGCCATCGTAGGCATAGGACACGCCGGTGTAAAACTGCGTGCTGTAGTTCGAAAAATCAGCCAATTGATCGGAATAATCGGCTGAATATTCGTTCCTCGCGGCATAGACGAGCTCGCCGGCGTAGTCGTAGGTGTAGTAGTAGGTGCCGTCATAGACCATCCGGTTGCGAGCGTCGTAAGTGTAGGAAAAACCATTGCCATTGGCGTAGGTCAGGCTGGCCACATTCGCCGGGCCATAGGTGTAGACGGTCGAGTTCCCCAGGGCGTCCTCGATGGTCAGAACGCGCTTCAGGCCGTCGTAGGTTCTAACTTCCAGAAAGTGGCGGCGGTTCCCCGCGCCAATAGACGATGCGGTGCCAGAGCCATTCGAGCGGGCCCTGGTGGAAGAATCGCAGGTAAATTGGCGAGACGATCAATTGCACCGTCCATGTCGCGAACACCACGCCGAGCAGTTGTACTCGCGACATTGTGCCGAACAAGCCGAAGCCGTGCCCGTAGAAAATGGTCGAGGCGATTAAACTCTGGCCGATGTAATTCGACAATGCCATGCGGCCGATGGCGCGAAAGGGCCAAAGGCATTTCCGCAAAAATTCGCGTCCGTTTTGCATCGCCCAAATTGCCACCAGCACGCCGAGGGAAATGTACCCCAGCTCCGTCATCAACGACCCCCAGTAGTTAAACTCCACGCCGAGGCCCCAAACCGTGAGGACGGTTGAACCCGTCGGATCCGGCGGCAGATCCACCCAGCCGATGGATTGGTTAAATATGATCCCGAGGCCCGTGACGGCCCAGCCGATGGGAATCGCCAGCGCGGCGATTGTGGCATAGGCCTCGCGGGTCCAGAGACCATGGAAGAATTTTCGTTTATGCAGCGCCATGCCGATTAAAATTGCGCCACCACAGCGCCACAGTGACCATGTCAAAAAACCGTCGGTCTCGCCGCTGAAGGAGGTTGGCACGCGGTGTTTCATCTCGTCACTCCAGGTTCCGTGGTAGGCCTCAAGCTCGAAATCATTGCCGGATTTGCCGGCGACCATCCGGCCATTCCACTCCGCCAAGGCTTGCAGCACGCCCGTGTTGCCCGGCAGCGGGATGTCGATCTTTTCCATGGTGGCGACATTAATGACCGTGGCCATGGCCACCATCACGATGCCCAGAAGCAAAAGAAATCCCGCCCGCGCTTTGCGCAAGGGAAACAGCAGCATCCCGCAGGTTGCATAGGCGACGAGAATGTCCCCAAACCAAATCAAATAAGCATGCGCCAAACCAAAAAGGAGCAGCACCGTCATCCGCCCGTAGTGAATGCGCCAGGGCGACAACCCGCGCCCGGCCGCGCGCTCGCCCTGCAATAATATCCCCGCGCCAAACAACATCGAGAACATCGTGATGAATTTCATGTCCGCCACCAGATGGATGACGACATAAGTCCAAAATTCCGCGCCGTGAACCAATTCCGTCCCCGGCGGAAAGCCCTCGCCCGGTGGTTGTCCCTGCACCCAATCAGTCGTATAGGCATTTAGATTCGTGTAGGCGTTCTGCGGGAGCGAGAACGTCCACGTGTTCATCAAAAATATTCCCAAGATGGCGACACCCCGCAGCAAATCCAGTGAGTCGAGCCGTTGCCATTGTGGAGCCGGCGCTGGCGCCGCCGGTGGTACAGTGCCAGCCGGAGTTGGAGATGGGGCAGGGGACATCAGGGGAGATTGTCCAAGGTGTGGCAGGGAAAAGCAAAGAAAATGAGGGGGGGTTGACCACGGATTACACGGAAGCTTCTAGCAATCTCTGGTTTTGAAAAAGTCGTTCAATCGTTTCAGGCAAAAGATTGATTTGCTCGAAAGTAGCGCTGAGCTTCAGCCAGTGCTTTGGGTGAAGCAAAAATCGCAGAAGCGCTGCCTGAAGCTCATGGTTACGCCCGCGCTTATAACTTTCCTCGAACTCGGACGTGTCGCAGAGGCCCAAAAACAGTTTGACGAAGCCGAACAAAATTAATTACACAGCTTGCAAATATTTTTAGATTCTTCCGATTATCAATTACAAGCTAACAACATGCATTCACTGGGGGATAGGTTGCGGGCTCGACGCTCGCCTGGCATTCTTCCTTTCCGGCCTTAGGTTCGTCTATTGTGATGAAAACCGGCTGGCGGCGCATTTTACGCGTTTCGTCGTGGCAAAGATTGACGGCAATTGTGTACAACCAGGTTTTGAAGGTCGCGGTTGGCCGGTAGCGATGAATATTGAAATAGGTGCGGACAAAAACTTCCTGTACTGCGTCGCGGGCCAGGGTTTCGTCTACAAGATAGCCCCTAAAGAGATTTGATCTGTACCTGGATTGCCCCGGCCTTTTGCCAAGCATCCGCGCCCGGCAGTATGACCGGGGCGACAATGTTGGCGCGGCTAATTCTCTTCTCCGCCGTGGTAATGCCTTGCGCCTTGTCTCGGGCCGCGAGAAGTTCTGGATTGGCCTGGCCGTCGGCAACAAACGCCATCATGAGCTGCGGGATGCCGAGGGGCAATTTGTCGCCGCGATCCACCTGCCAAGTATACCAAGTCTTCCCATAGGTGCCGGCCAATTCAATCATCAGGTCGTTTTCCTTCGTCGCAGAAATTCCCGGTGCGGTTAGCTGCCCTGACTTTACCTCATAGACGTGGCTGTGCCATAGCTGCTTTTCCTCGGCTGGAAGCGCCTCAAAGAGTTCGGCACTGATGATGTATTCGATGCCAACGAGCCGTGCGTTCGTTTGGTCGGAGTCATAGATGACGCATTGGTGCATACCCTTGCCGTAATGGGAACAGTAGTGATGGGCGATCACCTGACGCCCCGGATTGCCGCTATAGAAATGTAGGCCGCAGACGTGCGCGTCGATCGCCTGCAATGGCGCTGCGCTCTGAATCAAATTGGAATCTGACGGCATCTTCATGGTCTGGTCAGCGGGCGTCCCCTTCGGTCTAGGTGGGGTCTCAGTTGCGGAACTCTGCCCGTTGGCCTTGGTGAGTCCGAGGCCGTAAGCGACCATGGTCGCCGCCACGGAAGTCGATCGCACAAACGCGCGGCGGGAAAGAGCGAGTGAACCGCTGGTCGGAGATGTTTCCATGTGGCAAATTGCAACGACGGTGAAGGTATCTGATGCGGAGAAATGAACGAGGTGAAAACCCCGTAGATTAACGCCTCGTGAAGAAGTGAAACAGCCCCGTAAGCAACCGCTTACAGGGCGTTTCACTGGACCGAAGTGTCTCAGCTTACTTATTTCCGAACGCAGTGCCGTGCATCGTGGCCACTTCGTCTGCGTGATGCCGCGCGCTGGTCTGATGCCCCTGAGCACACTGGGCGTGGTGGGCGGCCGCCTCGTGCTGCCCGGCGCCCACATGGACCGCCGCCTGCTCATGATGCGATGCGGCCGTTTTGCAACATTCCGCCGCCTTCGTGTGCTGTTCTTGGATTTTCTTTGTCATGGTATTTGTTTTGTTTTGTTGTTGACCGCTCAGGAGGATTTTTACCTCCGTCCGAGACGTGAGTCTCTTTGACATGCTAAACTCAACCACCGGCGTGGTCTATGGGGTGTTATTCCCGGTCATCATTTTGAGTGCGCTTGCCGAGGAGATGACTTGCGACTGGGTTCGTCTGCGTGGTTCGACCGACGGCAGTAGGGTTTCACCTTATGGCGTTGGCCCCCTTTCATGGGGTAACATCGGTCAACGCGGAGATTCAAAGTAGTATTGAGGGAGCATAAACCAGGAACGCGTTGGCGGAGAAGACGCGGATGCCTGAACTAAACTGACTTTGGATAAATGGAACAAACATGGAAACCCAAACCCATTTATCGAACTTCGGCGCAGTCGTCTCTGTGCGGGGCAGTGTCGTCGACGTTCGTTTCGATGACCATTTGCCGCCGATTTACACGTTGTTGCGCGCTGGAGATAAGGAGCAAATTGTAATTGAAGTTCTGGCGCAGCGGGATGCACGACATGTGCGCGGGATTGCGCTTACGCCTACGCAAGGTCTCGCTCGCGGCATGGCGGTGATGGATACGGGCGGCCCGTTAAAAGCTCCGGTAGGCAAGGGAGTTCTCTCCCGGATGTTCGACGTGTTCGGCAACGCCATTGATCGCCAGACTGCGCCCGCCGATGTCCAATGGCGTTCAGTGCATCGGGCTCCGCCTCCACTGGCGGAACGATCCACCCAATCGGAAATCTTTGAAACGGGCATCAAGGCGATTGACGTGCTGGTGCCGCTGGAACGCGGGGGCAAGGCGGGACTGTTCGGCGGGGCGGGCGTTGGCAAAACGGTGCTGCTCACCGAAATGATTCACAACATGATAAAGCACCAGGAAGGCGTAAGCATTTTTTGCGGGATTGGCGAACGGTGCCGCGAGGGGGAGGAATTATATCGCGACATGAAGGAAGCCGGGGTATTGCCCAACATGGTGATGGTCTTTGGCCAGATGAACGAGCCACCTGGCAGCCGGTTCCGCGTGGGCCATGCCGCGCTGACGATGGCTGAATATTTCCGGGACGATGAGCACCGCGATGTGCTGCTGCTCATTGATAATATCTTTCGCTTTATCCAGGCTGGCATGGAGATTTCCGGACTGATGGGCCAAATGCCGTCGCGCCTGGGTTATCAGCCTACGATGGGCACTGAGTTGTCGGGTTTGGAAGAACGGATTGCCAACACCAATACCGGTGCCATCACTTCAATTCAGGCCGTATATGTGCCGGCTGATGATTTTACCGACCCAGCGGCGGTGCATACTTTCTCTCATCTCTCGGCGTCGATTGTGCTCTCGCGCAAGCGAGCCAGTGAAGGACTTTTCCCGGCGATTGACCCACTGCAATCCACTTCCAAAATGGCCACTCCAGGCATTGTCGGCGAACGACATTACAGTTTGGCCCGGGAAATTCGGCGGACATTGGCCCAATACGCGGAACTCAAGGACATCATTGCCATGCTTGGATTGGAGCAGCTTTCGCCGGAAGACCGCAATGTGGTCGCCCGCGCCCGCCGACTTGAACGTTTTCTGACCCAGCCCTTTTTTACGACGGAGCAGTTTACGGGTCTTAAAGGGAAGTTAGTGCCCCTCAAAGACTCGCTCGACGGTTGCGAGCGGATTCTACACGATGAATTCAAAGATTACCCGGAGCGGTCGCTCTACATGATAGGCGCCATAAGTGAGGCGAAGGGAAAACCAAAACTCAGCCCACCCGCAGACGCAGCCAAGCCCGATGCCAAAGCGGAAGCTAAGTCTGAG
>CAZLPS010000140.1:0-8222 GCA_964561455.1 uncultured Opitutales bacterium | reverse complement strand
GCCGGTGACCGTCGCCGATTTCTGCCTCGAAATGTATCGCGCCATGGGCCTGCTCGAAGGCATCCGGGTCGTGCGCTCCAGCGATGGGCCGGTGCGCCGTGCGGCGTGCGAGATTGCAGAATTTTTCGTGGATGTCCCCTACCAGGGCGAAACCGTGCGGGCCCGGGCGGCGGATGGCGCGCTGAAGTTGCACGAGGGCGGGGATTGCTATGTGACCCTGCCGATGGTTCAATATACGAAAGAGCAGGTCAGCCCCACCCGCGATTCCCGGCTGCGGTGGATGCAATCGGTCATCCATTGCACCCACTACATTGCCGGGTTGGGCGAGCAGGCTTATTTACGCAAGGAAGACGCCCCGGAAATTATTTATATTAAACGCGATGAAATCGAACGCTGCGATGAAGCCTATACCGAAATTATCGAAAAGCAGAGCTAGGCGGGTCGAGGACACCCCGCCCTGCCTTCCGGTGCTCGCCTTTGGCGCGCATCCGGATGACTTGGAATTTGGGTGCGGCGGCATCATTGCCCGCGAGACCGCGGCGGGCCGTGCAGTGCATTTTGTGGTTTGCTCCCGCGGAGAGGCCGGAACAAATGGCACACCGAAGCAACGGACAGCGGAGGCGAAGAAGGCGGCGGCGACTCTGGGCGCGACCATCGAATTTATTGAACTTGAAGGCGATGCGCACTTGGAGGTGAAGGCGGCGCATGCCTTGAAGCTCGCGGCCATCATCCGCCGCGTGCGCCCAAGCATCGTGCTCGCGCCGACGGTGGAACAGAACCAGCATCCCGACCATTGGCGGCTGGGAATCATGGTGCGCGACGCTACGCGGTTGGCGCGCTACGGCGGCTTGAAGGAATTGAAAAAGCAGCCGGCCCACGCCATTGGAAATCTGTTTTTCTACGCCGTATCCTCCGAGGCGGAACCGAATGACCTGCAACCGGTGCTGATCGATATTTCAGACCTAGAAATCATGGCCGCCTGGGTCGCCTCAATGGACGCCCATGCTTCGCAGATGAAAACTCGCAATTATGTGGAATTCCAACTCGCCCGCGCCAAAGTGCATGGCATGCGGGCTGGCGTTGATTATGCCCAGCCGCTTTATCCCAATGACGCGATCGTGGTCAATTCCCTCGCAGAACTTTCCGGTGTTGGATCAGAATGAAGTAATGAAATAGTTCGCCCCTTGAATGTCGGATCAATCCCGTTTAATTCTGTCAATTCTGTCAAAAAAATGGATTTCCTAAGTTCCCTCAAAATCGGCATCACCTGCTATCCGTCGGTGGGCGGGAGCGGGGTGTTGGCGTCGGCGTTGGGCGAAGAGCTGGCGGCGCGGGGGCATGAGATTCATTTTATCAGTTATGAGCGGCCGTTCCGGATTCCGCAGGATTCGGCGCGGATAAAGTTTCATCCGGTGGTCATCAATGACTATGGGCTCTTTAAGTATCCGGATTATACGCTGCCGCTGTCGGTGAAGATGGCCGAGGTCAGCCGGGATTTTGGCCTGGATGTCCTGCATGTGCATTATGCGGTGCCCCATGCGACGGCCGCCATTCTCGCTCGCGACATGATGCCGCCCGAGCAACGCCCCAAGGTGGTGACCACCCTGCATGGAACCGACACCACGCTCCTCGGGCGCGATGCGGGATATGGCCCCGCGATTCGCCACGCCCTCGAATGCTCCGATGCCGTAACGACTGTGTCCGCGTTTATGGAGGAGGAGACCCGGCGGTTGCTGGCAGTGGAAAGGCCGATTGAAGTCATCCATAACTTTTTCGAACCACGCGCGGCGAAACGGAACCGCGAGGAAGTGC
The DNA here is from genome assembly GCA_964561455.1 of uncultured Opitutales bacterium. Classification (GTDB taxonomy): domain Bacteria; phylum Verrucomicrobiota; class Verrucomicrobiia; order Opitutales; family JABDGR01; genus JABDGR01. The sequence continues at coordinate 6,410 of CAZLPS010000140.1, read as the reverse complement.
GGCGGGAACTCGGATTAAAGAACGAGGCCTTGGTACTGCATGCCTCAAATCTGCGTCCGTTAAAGCGCATTGACCTGCTCCTGGAAGCTGCGGCTCAGATTCGTCCCCGCGAGAGCTTTAAACTGGTCATCATGGCCGGCGCCGACTTCACCCCCTTTCGCGGCCACGTTGAGCGGCTCGGCCTGGCTGACCGGGTTCTCGTGCGCGAGCGCGTGACGGATATTGAGGATTATCTGCAAGCCGCCGACATCGGCCTGTTCACCTCGGAAACCGAAAGCTTTTGCCTCAGCATTCTCGAAGCCATGTGCTTTGGCTGCCCCAGCGTGGCGACGGCTGTGGGCGGGATTCCCGAGGTGACGGTTTCCGGGGAAACCGGGCTGCTCGTTCCCTTTGGCGACGTGGACGCGCTGGCGCGGGGGGTGGAATCGCTGCTCCAAGACCCGATCCGGCGGGCGGCGATGGGCCGGGCGGCCAGGCAGCGGGCCCGGGATAAATTTTCGGCCGAGGTCATTGTGCCTCAATACGAGGCGCTTTACCGGCGGGTGTGCGAAACCGGGAGAACAGGCTTGTCGTCGGCGAAATATTCTGTCGGTAATTAACGGCTTATCCCCCATGAAGGCTCTTGTTCTCCAGGAATACAAAAAATTTGCCATCGAAGATCTGGCGGTTCCCACCGCGAAGCCCGGCGAAGTCCTCGTCCGCGTCCGCGCCTGCGGCATTTGCGGCAGCGACGTCCATGGCATGGATGGCAGCACGGGCCGGCGCATTCCGCCCCTGGTGATGGGCCATGAGGCTGCGGGCGAAATCGCCTCCGTTGGCCAAGGGGTCACCGCCTGGAAATCCGGCGACCGGGTGACGTTCGATTCCACCGTTTACTGCGGTGAATGCTGGTTTTGTAAGCGCGGCGACGTCAACCTCTGCGACAACCGCCAAGTGCTGGGCGTGTCCTGCGGTGACTACCGGCGCCAGGGTGCCTTTGCCGAATATGTGGCTGTGCCCGAGCGCATTCTGTACCGCTTGCCGGACAATTTGACTTTTGAACAGGCTGCGATGGTCGAGGCCGTATCGGTCGCGGTGCATGCCGCGGCGCGCACACCAAATTTAAAGGGCTCCACGGCCGTGGTCGTCGGCGCGGGCATGATTGGCCTGCTTGTCGTGCAAGTGCTGCGGGTGAAAGGCTGCAAACAAATCATTGCGATTGATCTGGAAGACGACCGCCTGCAACTCGCTCTCCGGCGCGGTGCCACTTCGGCCTTCAAAGCCAATGAAACCGACCTTCCGGCGAAGATCAAAGCGCTCACCGACGGCCGCGGCGCCGATGCCGCCTTTGAAGTCGTCGGCCTCTCCCCCACGTTGAAGACCGCCATGGATTGTGTGCGTAAAGGCGGCAGCATCACGCTCGTCGGCAATTTGAAGGCCCAGGTCGACCTCCCGCTCCAGGCGGCCGTCACGCGCCAACTCACGCTGATTGGCACCTGTGCCTCAGCAGGTGAGTATCCGGAATGCCTCGACTTGATTGCCAGCGGCCAGGTCAACGTGACGGAATTCATCAGCGCAACCCCGCCGCTCACTGAGGGCGCGGAGTGGTTTGCGCGATTGTATGCCGGCGAAAAGGGCTTGATGAAGGTTTTGCTGAAACCCTGAGTATTTTTACGAAATTTCCATGCAAAAACTGCGCACAGGCATCATTGGTTGCGGCAAAGTCGGTCATCTGCACGCGGCGGCGCTCGCTTCCCTGCCGGAGTCTCATTTTGTGGCTGTCTGCGGGCGGACGGAGGCCAAAGCCGTTCCGTTTGCCAAACAATACGGCGTGGCGGCGTACACCGATGTGACCGAAATGGTGAAAAAGGAGAAGGTCGACATGGTATGCATCTGCACGCCCCACCCGGAGCACGCCAGCCCGACCATTGCGGCCGCGCGCGCGGGCGCGCATGTCATCGTCGAGAAGCCGCTGGCTTCCAGCCTGGCCGATTGCGATGCCATGCTGGCTGCGGCGAAAGCGGGTGGCGTGACCCTGGGCATGTTGTGCCAACGACGGTTGTATCCGCCATGCATTCGGATTCGTCAAACCATTGACGCCGGGAAAATCGGCAAACCCGTGCTCGGCACCACCGTCATGTTCGGCTGGCGCGACGAAGCTTATTACAAAAGTGACCCCTGGCGCGGCAGTTGGAAGGGTGAAGGCGGCGGCGTGCTGGTCAACCAAGCACCGCACCAATTGGATTTGCTGCTGTGGTATTTTGGGGAAATTGACGAACTCTTCGGCTATTGGGCGAATCTGAATCATCCTTATATCGAAGTCGAAGACACCGCCGTGGCCGTCGTGAAGTTCAAAAGTGGCGCGCTCGGCAACATCGTCGTCAGCAACAGCCAGAATCCCGCCATCAACGTCCGCGTTTCCGTCCATGGTTCCAATGGCCGCTCCATCGGCGTGCAGACGGACGGCGGCGCCATGTTTGTCGCCGGCATGACCACCGCCATTGAAGCGCCATACAATGACATCTGGACCATTCCCGGCGAGGAGGGGAATCTCGCGCCATGGAAGGCGGACGACGCAAAACTCTTCAGCGGAATCAAGCCGATGGAATATTTTCACCGGTTGCAGATTCAGGACTTTCTGCGTTCCATCGCGGACAAACGCCCGCCCTCGGTCACCGGCGAGGAAGGCCGCCGCACCGTGGAACTCTTTACCGCCATTTACCGCGCCACCCGCGACCGCCGCCCCATCAAATTCCCGCTCACGGCGGAATAAATCATGATTCCCTCCCGCCAGCGTTTTCGCATCCTGTTGATGCTGTTTTTCACGGTGGTGATTACGTATCTGGACCGCGTCAATCTGACGGGAGCTATCATCGATTTACAGCGGGATTTCCACCTCGACAAGGATCAGAAGGCAAACATTCTGGCGGCTTTTGGATTTGCTTATGCCCTGGTGCAGATTCCTGCCGGGTGGTTGGTGGATCGCATTCGACCGCGCCTCCTGTTCGCGCTTTTTTGCGGAATGTGGTCGCTGGTGACCGTATTGCAAGGCTGGGCATCCTCGGTGATGTTTTTGATTTCCATGCGCATGCTGTTGGGGGTTTTTGAAGCGCCGACGTACACCATTTGCAACCGCATCGTCACCACCTGGTTTCCGGACCGGGAGCGCGCGTTTGCGATCGCGTTCTATACCGCGGGGCAGTTCATCGGGCCGGCGTTTCTGCTGCCGCAGCTGTCCAAAATCCAGGCGGCGCGCGGCTGGAGCTCGGTTTTCTTCCTGACGGGAGCCCTCGGCCTGATCTGGGCATTGTTTTGGTACCTTTTTTACCGCGACCCGTCGCAGTCCAAGGGGGTGAACGAAGCGGAGCTCAAAATCATCCGGGACGGCGGCGGGCTGGTGGATCTGGGCTCGGCAAAATCGAAGGCGACCAAATTCGCCTGGGCGGATCTCGGCCTGGTGTTGAGCCGGAAAAAGCTCTGGGGCATCTATCTCGGGCAATTTGCGATCAACTCGACGTTGTGGTTTTTTCTTACGTGGTTTCAAGACTATCTGGTCACCTACCGGCACTTTGACTTTATCAAGGCGGGCAATTTTACCACTTGGCCCTATTTGGCGGCGTTTGCGGGCATTCTCTGCTCGGGGTTCTTTTCCGATTTCATGTTGAAACGGGGCGTGTCGGCCACCATTGCGCGGAAATTGCCCATCATTGCCGGATTGTTGCTTTCGACGACGATTATCGGCGCCAACTATGTCAGCAGCCAGCATCTCATCATGCTCTTCATGTGCATCGCGTTTTTCGGGAACGGGCTGTCCTCGATTGCGTGGGCGATGGTTTCGGCCCTGGCCCCCAAGCGATTGCTCGGCTTGACGGGCGGAGTCTTTAATTGCTGCGGCAACATCGCGCCTCTGGCCGTGCCGAAAATCATCGGCCTGCTGATCAAAGGAGATAATTTCGCCCCGGCATTGGTGTTTGTCAGCAGCGTGGCGTTTCTGGGCGCGATGTCCTACATCTTCCTCGTGGGCAAAGTGGAGCGCGTGGAAGAAAATGTCGCAACGTAGCGCTGAGCTTCAGCCAGCGCTCTGCATCGCGCGAATATCAAAAAAGCGCTGGCTGAAGCTCAGCGCTACGTTGCGAAATGCGACATGTTGGATAGGGTAAGGCACTCTAAATCAATCCCCTCTGCCGGGCTAAATTCGCCGCCTGCGTCCGGTTCTGCACCTGCAATTTTCCCAAAATATTGGAAACGTGGTTCTTAACCGTGCCCTCGGCAAGGTGCAGCTTGTCCGCCATTTCCTTGTTTGGCACGCCTTGCGCCAGCAGCACCAGAATCTCCCGCTCGCGCTCCGAGAGCGGTTCCGCAAATTCCCCCGGCGAATGCAACACCGAGCGCAGCGCCCGCGAGGCGATTTCGGGCTGGATAAACGTTTCGCCCGCCTGCACGCGGCGTATGGTCTCGATCAATTTGACGGCGGGAAGGTCTTTCAACAAATAGCCCCGGGCACCGGCGCGCACGCCCTGAAAGACGTAATCGTCGCGGTCGAACGTGGTAAGAATAATAATCTTCGCCTCCGGCCATACCCGGCAGATTTCGGCGGTCGCCTCCACCCCGTTCATCTGCGGCATTTGCACATCCATGAGGATGATGTCCGGCCGCAATTGCAGGGCGAGTTTGACTGCGGCCTGTCCGTCACCCGCTTCGCCCGCCACACTGAATCCCGGCTCCAGCTCGAGAATGGTTTTCAGCCCCTGGCGCATCAGGGTCTGGTCCTCGACCACCATGAGACGGATGGATTTCATCAGGAGATGAGCGGCAAACGGGCTTCCACCACAGTGCCGCCTTTCGGCGGCGCGGCCAAGGCAAATGTCCCGCCCAAGCCCTCCACCCGCTCGCGCAATCCGCGCAATCCATAGTGACCGGGCCTGGCTTCCTCGCCCGCCGGCAAACCCACCCCGTCGTCGGCCACCTGCAAGACCACTTCCCTGGCCGCCAGGCTCAAACTCACGCGGGCGTGGCGCGCCCGGGCATGGCGGCCAATGTTGGTCAAACTCTCCTGCGCGACGCGCCACAGAACTTCCGCCACCGCGGGTGGCAGGGTGTCCGTGCTCGCGGCCAATTGGCAGTCCACCGCCAGCGCCGAACGCTCCCCCGCCTCGGCACACAACCTTTTCAGAGCTGCACCGAGCGAACCTTCGCCCAAGCCGGAGGACCGCAAATTGTCCAACGCCCGGCGCAAATCATCCATGCTGGCCCGGGAAAGTTTTTGCATGTCGCTCATCATCTCCGCCGCTCGCGCCGGGTCCACCGCCAGCAATCGCTGCGCGGCCTCCAGTTGAACAGTCAGCGTGACAAGCTGGTGGCCCAGGGTGTCATGCAATTCGCGCGCCAGGCGTTCGCGCTCCCGCAGAGTCGCCAGTTCGCCCTCGTGGTCGCGGGCGGCCTCCAGTTCTTTTTTTGCCGCCTGCAAGCTCTCGATCAGCACCGCGCGCTCGCCGTTGGTATCCACCAATTGCCGGTAGAGCAGTCCGAGAATCCAGGGAAAGGCCAGCGGGTAGAGCAGATTTAACCAATTCCGCGGTGACAAATTGCCCACCTGGCCCCACCCAACCTGGAAGGGGACAAACAGCATGGTGACGACCACGCCCATGGTTAACGAAACCCCCTTGGGCAGTGACACGAGCATCATGCCCAAAAATATCCAGAAAATCCATCCGTCGCGATAAAAGGGAACTCCGCAGCGGAATTCAGCCAGGCAAATGGCAAAATTGAAGGCGAAAAATATTGCGCCCCAAACCGTGGGCGGTTGCCACCCGGCCGGCTGGAGGAGAAACCGCAGAGTGTAAACGAGCATCTGCGTTGCCGCCAGACTGAAGGCAATCACGCAATTGGCGTCCCAGATGACGTGCGATTGCGGCCCCCACTGGAACCAGCAGCCCACGGCCAGCGCGCCCAGGAATATGGCGTGAAAGGCATAGTGCTGGCTGGACTTGAAGAAATGCGACGAGGTAGAGATTTTCATTTGGCCGAGGGGATTGAGGGTGGAAAATTCGCGGTCCGACAGCAACGGCTATCCGAACGCCGAGGGACCCGCTATGCCCCGGCGTCCGGCTTGCCACCGGCTGGAAAATGGTTTATTTATTCAGGAGCGCGGATTTTTTTATTTCATACTGTTCCGGGGAGATCGCTCCGGCTTGTTCGGCCTTTTTCAAATCCATCAGTTCCTGGCCAAGCGTGGGGGTCCGGTTGGTCGTTGTGTAGGCCCCGTCGGCGGAAAAGCAGCCGGCCAGGGGCAGCGTGACGACGGTGAGTAACAGGGGAGTGATTTTTTTCATGATGTAGTTTGGATGGCTGGGTGGGAAAGGAATTGGGGCCGGTGGTGAATGGCGCTAAGTTAAGGGGGTCCATCGTCACTTTTAGAGATCTCGGGAAGA
>CAZLPS010000139.1:0-8268 GCA_964561455.1 uncultured Opitutales bacterium | reverse complement strand
CAGGTGACTGTTAATCACTTGGTCGGAGGTTCGATCCCTCCCCGGGCAGCCATTTAAGGCTTCACGTTTTTTCTATTCAGTTTTGGGTCTATATTCTGCAGAACCCCATGGGGAAATTTTACGTTGGGCATACCAATGACCTCGCCCGCCGCGTGCGTGCGCATAATGACCCCCCACCCCGGCCTCGGCAAATTCACCCGCGAAAATGGTCCATGGATGCTGGTTTGGAGCGAACCCCGTTCAACCCGGGCTGGAGCGATGTAACGTGAGCAGACCACTTTCTGAAGAAATCGCCTCGCCCTCGATGATTCTTCGTGCCTTCGTGGCTTCGCGAGCGCCATTCAGCAGCCGGAATACAGGAATAAAGAGTTAAAAGTTAAGCGTTAAATGTTCAATGTTGATGGCTCAGGGATTAGTGTGGATTAAATTTTACTCTTCACTCTTTACTCTTCACTCTTCCAATTCCATCCCCCATGAACGGCGACTCCTGCTGTACTCCTTCCCGCGACCTGGGCGCCTCCGTGTCCGCCCCAGTGGCACCGGGGAATGATTTGGTGCGGGTGAACCGGGGGAAATTGGCCGGAATGCGGGCAATTCCCGGCGGCGAATTTCTGATGGGCTCCGCTGATGCGGATGGCTGGCCGGCGGATGGCGAGGGCCCCGTGCGGTCGGTCTCCGTGCAGCCGTTTTACCTGGACGCCACGTGCGTCACCAACGAGCAGTTTAATGATTTCGTCAACGCCACCAAATACCAGACCGAGGCCGCGCGCTTTGGCTGGTCGTTTGTCTTTCATCTCTTTCTTTCACGTCAACAAATCGCCCGCGTCACCGAGCGCGTCACCGGCAGCGAATGGTGGTGCAAAATCGAGGGCGCGACCTGGCGGCATCCCGAGGGCGAAGGCTCGAACATCAAAAAACGCTGGGACCACCCCGTCGTGCACATTTCCTGGAACGACGCCCTAGCCTATTGCGCGTGGGCCGGCAAACGCCTGCCCACCGAAGCCGAATGGGAATGCGCCGCCCGCGGCGGGCTGGTGCAGAAAAAATATGCCTGGGGCGACGAATTATACCCCGACGGCAAACATATGTGCAACATCTGGCAGGGCAAATTCCCGATGCACGACACGGCCGAGGATGGCTACAGCGGCACGGCCCCCGCCAAGAGTTTTCCCACCAATGGCTACGGCCTCTATAATGTCGCGGGCAACGTCTGGGAGTGGTGCGCCGATTGGTTCAGCCCGAGGTTTCACGTCAACGGCCCGCGCGCGGATCCCGTGGGGCCGCCGACCGGCGACCGCAAAGTGATTCGCGGCGGCAGCTACCTTTGCCATTCCTCTTATTGCAACCGCTACCGCGTCGGCGCGCGCATCGGGAATACGCCGGACAGTTCGACGGGCAACACCGGTTTCCGCTGCGTGCGCGATGTTTGAGGTACTTCGGGCGCGGCGGGCACGGCGTCCACGGCGAGGAAGTGAATCCACCGGTTTTGGGTTTCGAGGCGGCCGGAAATCAATCCGCCGTTGGCGCCAAAATGGAGCTCCGTTTTAAAAGTGTCCGGGGCAGTCCAGCGCACGGCAAATTTTTTCTCCGAGACGTCGAAAGAAATGACTTCGGCCTGGCAGGGCTGCGGGGTGCGGCCAAGGAAGGGGCCGAGGAGATCGTCAAACAATTTGCGGCCCCAATGAGCGCCACAGGTGGGGTCGGCGAAATCCGTCCACTGCAAACTCGCCGCAGGGTTGAGGGGAATGCGGCCGGCGCCGGCGAATACCGCCAGCAGACTCTTGCGGGAGCCGGAAAATTCCACCGGCGTAAAGTGGCCCTCGCCCGAGACAAGACGCGCGCGCGCACCATGCTCGACGGAATGGAGCGTGAGGCCGCCGCCGGGGGTCCATTCCTGGCGGATGGTTTCGCGCTCTTCGCCGCGGGCCGTGAAGACGCGGTAGGCGCGCTCCGTTTGGGTGCCGGGCGCAAAACATTCCTCCACCCAACGGCTCCGGCGGCCACCGGCAACGGGTTCATCGCGTTGCGGAAGCCCGCGGAAATGGTGATTCCACCGTCCATCGCCAGCGGGCGTGCGATAGCCTTGCAGGCAGAACGGAATCGTCGGCGAGCCAACTTCCGGCAGCACCTGCATCTGCAAATGGAGATGCGGCACGGGCGAACGCCCCGAATTCCCCAGATAGCCCAGCAATTGCCCCTGGCGCACGCGGTCGCCCTCACGGACCTTGAAACCCCGGCGGCGAAAATGCGAGAGTTGCACGAACAAGGCCGGTGCAATTTCGATGACGATGGAGTTGCCCCAGTTTTCCGCGAAATTGTTGTCGCCGATGTCGTTGTCCTCCACGTCATCCACGAGGCGGGCGACGCGGCCATCGACGGGCGAGACCAGCGGCGCGCCATAAGTGGGAAAATCGGCCAGCGTGGCCTCAGGCGAACGGTCGGGGCGGAGATTGGCATCGGCCACTTCGAAATCGAGGGCGTGGCGCCAGGCGCCCTGGTGCGTGGGCTGGTCGTCGAAACTCTGGGTCACCACCCAAACGCCGTCAAAGGGCAGCGCGATGGCGGGCAAATCGGGCTCGGGATTGCGCGCGCGCCAGAGGCGGTCGGCGCGAAAGGTGGTCTCCGGATTTTTGCCGGGAAACAACGTGGCCCGTGGTTCGCGCCCGGCGACGCGCCAGCGCAGCGCGCCGGACATGCCGAGCACGACAAGGTTGAAGGGCAGCGTCAAAAGCGGCGCGTCAATCCAGCGCAAGCCCTGGGAAAGCGCCACGCCGAGGAGCACGCACAAACTGGACCCGATGACCGCCAGGAGGAGCGAGGCGCGGGAGGGAACAAAAAACACGCCGCCTAGGGCAATGGCGCAAAGAATGGCGTCCAATTGCAGCCACGGAGACTGCGGCAGGGAAAAGCCGAGCAAAGATAAAATGGCGGAGGAAATGCCAAAGCCGGCCAAGGCGTAAAGAAAACTCAAGCGCGAGGCGAGCAGCAGCGCGGCCGTCGCGACCAATCCCGCCAGCACGGTGGGCGAAAAGAAAAACGTGCTGAGCGCGCGCGCCCACAAATCCACCGCCGCCGGCATGGGAATGGAAGGATTCACCAGCACCGTATTCGCCGGATAATTCGCCGTGGGGATCAACCGCGTGAGCAACCAATTCAAGCCCGCGCCGACCACGCAATACGCCAGGCTCCGCGAAGCCGTGCCGACCAACACGAGCGTCATTTGATTCAGAAGCAGCGTGCAACCCAGGGCGACCAGCGAAACCGCCACCAACAATACCGCAAAGAGCGCGGTGGACAATGCCCCCGGCGGCGCCCAGCAGCCGAGAGACAAACAGCAGAGCAGGGAATTGAAGAGTAATCGTCCGTCGTCAATAGCCGCGCGGTCAAATCCGGCGGCGCGCGTCGCAGCCAGCGCAATCATGGTGCCACAGAGGCCCGCCACGCCGATCCACGGACACAGTAGCGAGGCGGCGCACAGTAAGGCGCCCACGGCGAGATTGCCGCTGAAAATCACCGCCGCGTAGGCCAGCAACACGGCGCGGACATTCTGACGGAGACTGGAAAGGTGCTTTTTCATCGGGTGAATTGGCTGAGGACGCGGAGCGCGGGATGAGCCAGAGGGGAGGTGGGAAAACCAATGGCCGACCGGGCCGATGCGTCCCCCGAGTCGCCGTTTACCTTCGCCAATTTTTCCGGCAGACGCTCCAACGATTCGATATGCGCCAAGTTTTCGCGCTCGCGGATGACTTCGACCGTGCCGTCCTCCATCACCATTACCACCCGCGGGCGGTAGGTGATGAATTGCATGGACTGCGTAATGTTGTAAGCGCCGGCGGGATGAATCACCAGCGCGTCGCCCACGCTGAGGCCGGGAAGCGGTGTGGCTTCCTGCATGACGTCAATATTCATGCAGAGGCAACCGTAGATGGTGGTCGGCTCGGGGGAGCCGGAATGCAGGCGCGCGGGCAGGATTTTCTGGCGATACCAGTTCGAGGTGTAAAGAAGGTGCACGCCCGCGTCCACAATCACTGCCGGGCCGCCGGGTTGCGACATCGCGGCCTGCGGGGGTGATTTGGCCTTGGGCGCGGACACTGTGACATCGGCGAAACGCCGGTTGCGCTTGGTAGCCACGACACTAGCCAGCAAATAGCCGGCCTCATCCACCAGCGCGCGGCCGGTTTCGAGGTAGAGCTGCGGCGGTTCGGCCTCCGGCGCGAGATTTTCCAAAATGCCCTTCGAGATTGCCTCAGCGTATTCATCGAACGAGGGGACAATTTCCTCGGCGGGTTGCTGCTGGCCGTGCAGGACATTGCGGGAGGCGAAACCGCCGCCGAGGTTGAGGGTGTCGATTTCGAAGCCGAGTTCCTCGCGCAATCGGCGGGAAAACTGCATCAGCTTCGTGGCCGCAATCCGGTAGGCGCTGGCATCCAAGATGAAGGTGCCCAGGTGCGTGTGCAGCCCCGTGAGGCTCACCAATCCGCCGTGGCGAAGGCGACGGGCCGCACGAAAGGCTTCGCCGTCCTCGAGATTGAATCCGAATTTGGACCACACCGGCCGGATGCCGGCATCGCAATAAACGCGCAGTGAAATCTTTGGCGCGACAATGCCCTCCTCGCCGACGATTTCCTCGATGGCCATGAGCTCGTCGAGATTGTCCACCTGGATGCGCGCGCCCTCGTGGAGCGCGCGGCGCAGAATTTCGCGGGGCTTGTGCGGGCCGTTGAAGATGATGTTTTCGCCGGGGATGCCGAGCGCCCGGGCCTTTTCATATTCGAAATCTGAAACGACCTCCGCCAGCGCGCCTTCGCCGTGGAAGACCGAGCAGATGGATTTTAAGTAATTGGTTTTGTACGACCACGCAAAATTCATCTTCGGGTAACGCCGGGCGAAGGCGGCGTGGGCGCGACGGTAAGTCTGGCGCAGGGTGCGTTCGGAAAACACGAACAGCGGCGAGCCATGTGTGGCGATCAGCTCCTCGACGGGCACGCCGGCAATTGTGTCGCAAAATCCGGCCCGCGTGCCGAACGCGGAGCAATTCATGCGCCCGGCGGCGAGGGGTTCAATGCGCGGCGGTTCGTAGACGGGTTTGGGGGGATTCATGAACGGGGGGTATTTTGATCGGTGCGGATGATGCGGCCTTCGCCCACCAGTTGGGCGAAATCCGCGCTGTCGCAGACAATGTCCTGGCTGTGGCGGATGAACATTTTGCCGGAGGGCACTTCGGGCACGGGAGTTGCAGGCCATTCCAAAAGTTGCTCAAGCGCGGCGACGGCGAGGTTGCTGCCGACGGCGGCGGGAAAATCGGCCCAAGCCGGGAAGCGCGGGTTGATTTCGATGAGGTAAAAATCGCCATGGCGGTCGCGGATGAATTCGAATTCGAGCGGGCCCGTCCACTGCAGGGTGTGCATCAGGGCTTCGGCGGTTTCGCGCAGGTTGGCGTCGAAGATGGTCATGCCGGCATAGCCTTTGCCGAGAGTGGAGACGACCAGCTTGCGCAGCGCGCAGGAGCCGAGCATGCCACCGCGCCCGTCGCCCACCGCGAGAAAATTGAATTCATGGCCCTCGATAATTTCTTGCACAAGGACAGGCCCGCCCCACTCCGCCAGCACATGCGCCGCCTGCGCGCGCGCCCGGGCGGGATGGGTAACCCGCACGGCTTCGTAAAACGGGCCCTTGATCATCACGGGGCCCATGGCCGCGGCCAGGAGTTCCGCCTCCTCGGCGGTGTTTGCGATATGCGTTTTCGGAACATGAACCCCCGCCTTTGCCGCGAGGATTGGCAGGTTCTGCTTGTGCCGGGATTGGAAGGCCTCTTCGTCCGGCAACATCGCCAGCACTCCGCGGCGGGAAAGTTCTCCACGAAGGGAAAGCAACGGTTGAATCTCCGCGTCGAGTGTGGGAATGAGCGCTTCGAACGGAAACTCTTTCCGTATTTCATCCAGCCGAGCCAGAAACGCTGACGCCCCACATGACGGATATGGCAGTGTGAACGCTGCCTCGGGACAATCCTGCGCGTAAACCCCGCTCTCTAGCGCGTCGTATACCAGCCCGGCCGCCCGCAAGTTCGGCCACCGCCGGCGCAGACTCGCCAAAACGGCCGCGCCCGGCTGCGGGTTTTCCCCGCGGCCAAGGCCGGTAATCGCCAGAAGAGGAAGATGGCTGAAGCTCATGGGAGTTTTTTGGGGGTGGTTGGATTGGATTTGGGCATTTTCGTAGCGCTGTACGTCAACTTATCCACATACGGATATTTAGGCGGAGCGCTGTCCCGCGAATGCGGGATCAGCGCTCCGAAAATGCGCCCGCATCACGGCGCCGTCGCGGTATCGTAACCCTGTTGGGCGAATTGGAACTTCGGCGACAGAATCAGCAGGCGTTGAAACTCGGGGATGGCGTCGGCTTTGTGGTTGAGGTAAATCCGCGCCCAGCCGTAGCCGCTCAGCGCGGCCGTATCCTCGGGATAGAGCCGCAACAGCGTGTCATAGACGGCGTTGGCGTTTTGGTAATCCTTTTTGTCGAAGTAGATCAGGCCCAAGGTTTGGAGGGCGGTGACGTTGCCGGGGTCGTGGCTGATTACCTGGCGGCAGACGCGTTCGGCGTTGTCGTTGTCATTCTTCGCGCGGTAGGCGGAAATCAAGCCGAGCAATGGGGTGATGGCGGAGGGCGAGCGGCCGGCCGCGGCCTGGTAATTGGCGATGGCCTGATCGTAGTCCTTGTTCTGCAAATACAAATATCCCGAGCGCAAACTGAAGAGGTAGGGATCGGCGCCGGTTTTGTTGAAGTCCGTCATCTTGGCCAGCGCGCCTTTGAAGTCAGATTTTGACTCGAGCGCGACGGACTGGCTCCAGAGATCGGAGGACTTGGTGAGGTCCACGGCGGCATAGACGGAAATCGTCGCGAGACCCAACAGGCCAGCAATGACAACAACGCGCCGGGAACAGCGCGGCAGGAGTGAAATGACAAGGGAGGTTTCAGGCTTCATGAGTGTAAGGGTGAGTAATGTAAAACGTTTCCGTTTTGTAGCGCTGTACATCAACTTATCCACATTTGGATATTTAGGCAGAGCGTTGTCCCACGAATGCGGGATCAGCGCTATTTTCCCGGCTTACGCCTGCAGCAGATGAAGGGTTTGCAGGTGTTCGAGGAAGGCTGACACATCGCTCCGGACGCGGGGGGCGGGCACGTCGTACTGTTCGGCGAGGCGGCTAACGATGGCGGACTCGTCCTTGCACTCACGGAGCCAGCCGAGGACCTGGCGGGCGGTGGTGTTGAGGCGGAAGATCTCACCCGTGTCCGAGCGAAAACCAAAGCCGTTGGAATTGACCACGAGTTCGAGGATGGGAGGGTTCATGGGAGGGGGGAGGATTTGAGATTTGAAATTTGAGATGGAAAGCAGGGAGCAGGGAGCGGGGAGTTTCAATTCAGCAGACAGAATTCAGAACTCAGCTTTCAGGATTCTACCGGCGGCGCAGCGCTTGCAGGGCGCGAACATACTGGCGGTGCGAGGCCACGCGGAGGAGAAAGTCGGCGGTCGAGAAGGAGGTCTCGGGGGCGAATACGTTGGTCGTACGATTGACCACGGCGCGGGTCAGGGCGGTGAAAGTCGGGAACTCGAAGGTGGTGGTGTTGGTGTTCATGGGGGGTGTAGTTTTGAGTTTCGTGTTTTGAGTTTCGTGTTTTGAGTTTCGTGCTTCAGGATTTTGGATTTCGATGTTCGACGTTCGATGTTCGGCGTCTCCTAGCTTCTTTTGTTTTCTGCCCCCAATATGCCATCAGGAGGCCATTCCTTCGAGAACTTGGGGGTGAATGGGCCCAAACTTGGGACGAAAGGGCCTTTTTTAGGGATGAAAGGGGCAGCTACTGGAAGGTAGGAGGTAGAATCCGGAACATCACACGGGGGAGGTAGAAGGCAGAAGGATCGCTTAATGACTCGAGCCGCTTCCAACTTGCCTCACCCCCATCACCGCGCCTATTTTTCCCAATCTCCAATTTCCGGACCTGGTCTCAAATCTCAAATCCCACCTCCCTGCCCCCCTTCGTTGCCAACCAAGCACCAAATCACTAAGTTCTTAAACACTCTGTCATGGGCAAGACGCCCATGCCACCTCCTGTCTCCTGTATTCTGACTCCCCGCTCCCGGCTCCCTGCTTCCCGCTATGTTACAGCCCAAACGCCCCCTCCCCTCTGCCGTCATCATTGCGACGGTCTTCGTGGCCTTTTGGGTTTGCCTCGTCGTCCTCTTTGCCGCCCAGGTCCGCATGGCCACCGACC
>CAZLPS010000138.1:0-8509 GCA_964561455.1 uncultured Opitutales bacterium | reverse complement strand
TCCAAACCACCCGCCCGTGATTGACGACATAGAGGACATTGTTGCCTTCGCCATAGTACAGGAACGGATGCTGCGCCAGGCCATGGCCTGGCCAAGCGGTGGCCACGGAATTGGGCGGCACGGTGCGGCGGGGCAGCGGTGGTTCGCCGGGACCCTGTGCGGGAGCGCTGGCGAATTGATCAAGCACGGAATCCAGCGGGTGGGTGGCCACCGGAGACGGTGAGGCGCAGCCGCAAATGAACAATGCGGCAAGGAGCAGGAGGCAGCGGTGAGGGTAGGGCATGAATTTTTCAATCGGCAGCGCGCGATTAACTGGTTCGCAGAATCAACGAAACCACCGACTGCTTCGGCAGGGTGACGCGCACGTACGCTCCATCCATGGTCACAGGCAGATTGGCGAGCGAAACGAGGTTGGGCACGGCAAACGTATTGGCGGCCTGGCGGTCTTCGTGGGTGAGAACTTGGGCCTTCGCTTCGGACACATTGGCGCCGTCGAGTTGAAGGCGAACAGCGCGAGGAGAGTCCAACGACGGATTTGTCAGGGTTACGGCAAGGGCGGCGCCTTTCACGGAGGCCGACCCACAGACCAAAGGCATTTTGGCCGGGCCTTCGACGGCCGTCACGGATTGTTGGTCTCCGCTGATTTCCATCGGGACGACGCGGCCATTCATGTGTGCCTGATAGAGCTGGAAGACATAATAAACGGGCGTGCGGACAAACTTGTCCTCGTGCGCGAGGAAGAGCGAGTGCAGGCAATTGATGGTCTGCGCGACGTTGGCCATCGCGATTTTGTCCGCGTGCCGGTGGAAAATGTCGAAGGTCAATGCCGTGTGCAGGGCGTCGCGGAGCGTGATGGGCTGGCTGATGGTGAAGCCGGGGGCGATTTCCTCGCCGGGCGGATACCAGTTGCCCCATTCGTCCACAATGAATTTGGTCTGATGTTGGGGGTCGAACTCCGTCATGACGGCCCAATTATCCAAAATCGCATTTTCGATGGCCATGCCCTTGAGCAGCACCGAATACCACTCCGGCACGGAAAACTTGGCGGCTTGAAATTTCGTCTGACGGAAATCAGTGTAGTAATGGAGGGAGAATCCATCCACCCGCGATTTGCGACCCTTCATGCCTTCGAAGAAACCACGCGTCCAGCCGACATCATGGTCGAGCGAGTGGCCGCGCGGGCCGGTGGCGATGAGAAAGGCGGGCAGGTGATTGGGAAACTGGGTGACAAAATCGCGGTAAAGCTGCGCGTATTCTTCGGGCGCCATGTCTCCACCACAGCCCCAGGATTCATTGCCGATGCCCCAATATTTGATTTTAAACGGCTCCTGGTCGCCATTGGCCGCACGTTCGTCGGCGAGACTGAGGGTGCCGGCGGGGGCGTTGCAGTAGTTCACCCAGTCATGGAATTCTTTGACGGTGCCCGACCCAACGTTGCCGGCGACGTAGGGCTCGGCGCCGGTCTGGCGGCACAGATTCATGAACTCATGGACGCCAAATTGGTTGGTCTCAATTCCGCGCACCTCTTGCGGGGTGTTCTGCTGCCAGTAGTTATAGGTGCGCGGGCGCTTGTCGGCCGGGCCGATGCCGTCGCGCCAATGGTAACCATCGGCAAAGCAACCGCCCGGCCAGCGGAAATTCGGCGCGCTGACGGCTTTCAAGTCGTCAATGAATTGTCGGCGAATGCCGTTGACGTTGGGAATCTTCGAATCGCGACCGACCCAAATGCCGTCATAAATGACTCCGCCAAGATGTTCGATGAAATGCCCGTAGAACTGCGGGCTGATGGTCAACCCGGCGAGGTGGGGACGCAGGGTAATTTCCGTGTCGGAGGGAGCAGGCACAACCCCCCTTTGCGCCCGCAAGCTGCCCGTGGCTGCGGCTCCGCCTGCCAGGGCGACGGATTTGAGGAAGGAGCGACGCTTCATGCCAAAATCGCTACGGGCGATTCCCGATCCTGTCAACGCCTTTGGAAAAATCTGACGCATCCCCTCCAACCCGTGCTAACTGCCTGCCTAATGGCGGCGGCGGGGACCGTAACTGCGCATTGGGGCGCCGCGCGGGGCGACCGCATTGCGCAGGCGGTAAGTGATGCGGGCCTTGTTTAGGTCGTAGGGGCTCATCTCCATCTTCACCATGTCGCCCACGGTGATTTTAATAAAGTTCTTGCGCAGCTTTCCCGAGATGTGGGCCAAAACCTGGTGTCCGCCGGGAATTTCCACGCGAAACATCGTGCCAGGAAGCACGGTGACGATTTTTCCTTCAACTTCGATGGCATCTTGCGATTCAACGGTCATATTTATTTGCAGCGGTGGAGGTGGACGGCGGAGTGGGCCGATGGGAGAGGATGTCATTGGCCCGGCCCCCCCGTCAAGCGGGGATTTGCCGCGACCGGCGTTCCTTCGATCCCTGCTGGAGGTGGCCGGGAGGCCTACATATTGAAGGTGACGGTGCCGAAAGCCACGCTGGAGATGGAGAGCTGCGTTGTGGTTTGCGCCACCGTGATGGTCGAATAGATTTCGCCTGCCACCGGCGTGACATTGCGGACGTAATTGTCGGTTCCCGTTCCCACCAAGTCAGTGTAGGCCGCCTGGGTGGTGCCCTTTTCACTCATGAACTGTTGCGCCGAACTGCCCAAGACCCGCAAATTATTGGTCACGGCCTTGAGGCGCGATTGCATGCGGACTTTGGCGAACGCGGGAATCGCCATGGCCGCCAGCAAGCCAATGATGACGACAACAATCATGATTTCGACCAGCGTGAAGGCCCGGCGGGCAGCCTGGCGGCAATTAGGCGTCGCCGGATCGGAGTGCTTGGCGGGAAAAGCAGAAAGTTTTATTGTTTTCATGACACGGGCGGTTGAATGGAGCCATTGCAAGGGGCTTACCCATCGGCCTCTTACACGTTACTCTGAATCCGGCGGATAAGCTATAAGGTGATACCTGTATAACCCTGCTTGGCCCGGGCGGTCTCCTCCGCTCTTAACGTGTTCCGAATCGACCCAGCGAGTCCGTCCGGCGGAATTTTTGCATGGCGAAGCGATTTGACCGGCGGTGCAAATCATGGCTCAGTATCCCTATGAGTGGACCTCACCCCCCGGCGCGCATTTGCCCTTTTGAAAAACTCCACCCGTCCCTGCTGTTGCAGGACGACGAGTACTTCATGAAGCTGGCCTACAACCAGGCTATCGAAGCTTGGCGAGTGGATGAAACGCCCATCGGCGCGGTCATCGAAATCGGTGGCGAGGTCATCGCCCAAGCGCACAACCTTGTCGAGAATTCCGGCGACCCCACCGCGCATGCGGAGATGCTCGCGCTGACCCAGGCAGCCAAGGCCATTGGGGACTGGCGGCTCAAGGGCGCACGGATGTTTGTCACCAAGGAACCGTGCCCCATGTGCGCCGGGGCTTCGGTCATGGCGCGCTTGAGCGAGGTTATCTATGGCGTCGGCGACCCCAAAATGGGCTGCCTGGGCGGGGCCTGCGCCGTGCAGGAGTTGCCAAAACTCAACCACCGGCTGAAAGTCTCGCGCGGCGTCCTCGGGCCGGAATGCCATGCCTTGCTCAAAGCGTATTTTCAGGAGAAGCGGAACGAGGCGGATTAGCGACAAACCGCCCGGTTGGGAAGGCCGGTGGGGAGCGAAAGTCGGGCCAACGGGAGCGGTAATTGCCATTGCCATGATTTTTTTCTAATAAGAAGATACTTGGGCCGTCTTAGAGATTGAGATTTGCCGTATCTCCAACACCAAAAACCATGAAAACCAATATTCGATTCCTGGTGGTAAGAACCAGCGCCATTCTCGCCCTTGGCGGCGCCTTGGCCGCCGTGGGCCACTCCCAGGACACCTCTGGCGCCAGCCGGCCGACGATTGTGCAGCCGCCCCCCCGCCCCCAAGCTCCGGCCGGCGCAACTACGCGCCTGGTTTACGCCAGGGATTTTCCTAAGCTGCCCAATACCTTCAACTGGGAAGGGGAAGCGAAGATGAATGACTATTTTGTGCAGCAATTCATTGACAGCGCGAATTTTGGCAACCTCCGGATGATCCCGCGCACCATGATGATTGACGACGCGATGCGCCTCATCCGCCACGATCCCGACGACTTGGATAGCAAGGGCCAACCCGCCCAATACAAGCTGGACAATCTGGAACTCATCGGCATTGCGAAACACGACTCGCCGGTGGCATTCATCATTAACCGTCACGAGCGCAGCGGGGCGAATTTCGCGACGGTCACGACCCGGCAATTGACGGAGTTTGAAACGAAATCGCTCGAGCAATTGAGGGCTGGTGCGGAGGCCGTTGTGCAACAGGAAGCATCCGGCTGCCTCGTCGTGGGGCCGGTACGCGCCCGGGAGCTTTGTCTCGAGTGTCATGCCGGGGCCAAAGCGGGGGACGTGCTGGGGGCATTTTCGTACAAGCTGACCCGGCTGGAAGTTGGGGACGCGAAACCCATGTTGCCGCCCACGGCGCCGGCCCGGAATGTGGCGGCACGCGGAGTTATTCCCACGGCGCCTTGGGCGACTATGTCCTCCGAAGCATCGGTTCTGGACGGGCTGGAAGTGGTGATCCAGCCATCCCGGGAGACCATTCCGACGACTGAGCCGCTGGCGGTGAAGGTCGTTTTTCGCAATACTACCGGGCAGCCCATGCGCCTGCCAAATAACACAGCATTGTACGGCGATTGGCTGTTAAAATTGGAGGACATCCAATCCGGCAAGAAATATACGGCGGGATTTGGCACGGGCGGCAATCAAACCGCCGAAGCTGTCCCAAGCACGGTCATTCAACCCGGGGGAACCTTTGAGTCCTCGGCCGCCTATTTCAGCGGCGCCCGCATGGCGGAGGGTGATTTAGATTTTGCGGGTTTCCAAAAGGCCCCTTCGGTTGCGGTGGGCTCGCGGGCCGTAATGGGCCGCGGTACGGACAATTCGCCGTTCCCGCCGGGTGAATACCGCGTGCGACTGGAAGTACGTTTCCCCAACACCGTCCCGGAAGACGGGAATCCGGCGCCGGTCTGGAAGCACGACGACATTGTGAGTAATGCAGTCGCGATAAAGATTGGGCCGGTTCCGGCGGAGCGGACGGGCAATATTACAGGCCAGGTGCTGGACCGGCATGGCCGTCCTGCGGCCAATGCAACGCTTACTTGCCAGATTGCTTTGCCCTATAATCTCAGCCCGCCAAACGCGAATTCTCCCTATGCCAAGAATATTGCCAGCCGCCCGGCGTTGGCGGCGGCGGGCCGGCCGATTATTCCCGGAGGCGTTGGCGCCGTCGGGAATCCGGTGGCGAAAACTGACTCGAAGGGCGCTTTCGTTATCTCGAATTTGCCGTCGGGGACTTATCTCGTCGAGGCCCAGTTGGCGCCAGGCGACCTGTTGCACTGGCCCCAGAATGCGCTTTCGCAAGTCGTGGAAGTCAAGCCGAGTACCGAGACGAAAATGGGCAGCCCCTTGCAATTAGACTATAATGGCATGGAAATGTAAACGATCTGAAGAACCGGGGGGCGACCGGTCATGTAATGGCAGTCTGGCCGCCCGCTTTTGGGCACGCTCCAAGCGGGCGAGTCCATTATTGCGCGCACATTCTGGCGATATATTAAGACCGTATGGCCGCCGAAGGCAGGTTAATTAATTGGGTCTGGCCACGGGCGACTGAGCCGGTAGTACAATCTTTAAGAGATCCGCGCGCTCGGCATCGGTGAGGTCGGCGGCCTGCACCGCGTTAAGCGCGGCGGCCGGATCGTGCGCCATCAATTGTTGCGTGACGATTTTAAGCAACGGCTGCCGGTGCGGGTCGTCCACGCCCACGGTCAGAGCCCAGGCAAAGGAGGTGACGGGGTCGTTCTTGCCCTCGGCGGTGATCAAAGATGCCACGGCTGCATCATGCGACGGACCGGGCGGAAGTGAATTGATCCATTCGGAGGCCGAGAGGGAATCATGGGCCAGCAAGGCGCTGGCCAGATTTTCCACGGCATCGGTGCGCGCCCCGCCTTCCGGCATGGCCATGATCGCCGGCAGAGCATCCGTCGGTGCCTGCTGGCTCCAGGTGCGCGCGATTCCGTCGAGAACGTTATCGCGGCTTTTACCGTCGAGCAGTTCATTGGCGTCGTTCCAGGCGGAAGAGGGGTTTTGGCCAGCGATGGTGCTGATGGCCCCGCCGAGAGCGCTGACGCGGTTGTCACCTGTCGGCAGGTTGCTGGCCCAGTCCAACGCCGCTTGCGGCGCGGTGGCGGCCCAGGTTCCCGCCGCCTTCGTGGCCAAATCAGCGAGATCTACCTCGGTACCCGTCAGCGTTTGGACATATTTCGCCGCTGCCGCCGGATCTGACGGAATCCAGGCGCCGACAATGTTCTGCACGGCCTGGTCTCGGGCGTGGCCCTGGTCTGCCGTCAGGGATTGCGCCCAATTGAGCGCGGCAGTTCTGTCCGTTTTTGCCCAAGTCGTCGCCAGTTTGGTCATCGCGTCGTCCAGCGCCGTCGGATCGGTGATCTGTGGCAAAAAATTGATCGCTGCGGCCGGATCATGTTGCGCCAGGACCTGCACAATTTGCGTTTGGAAGGTGTGAATGGCTTCGGCATTGGGCAGATCCGAGAGATAATTCACCGCTGCCAGGGGAGCTTGATCAACCAGACGGGACAACGCGCTGCTATAGGCGCCATTGCTCACGGAACCCGGCGGCAAACTCTGCACCCAGGCGAGGGCCTCGGCCGGATGCGATTGCGCCCACCCATCGGCAACTTCTTCAAGCGCGCTGGCGCGACCCGGACCCCACGGCAGGCTTTCAGCGGCGGCGGCGGCGGCGGTGGGTTCCTGGCGCGCCCACTGACCGAGGATCTTTCCGAAGGCGTCGGGATTCTGCTCTTCCATCGGCAATTTTTCGAGCATGGCAAATGCGCCCGCGGGATCGGTCCGGGAAAGGGATTCAAGGATAACGCCCAGGGTCTCGGTCCGCACGGTGTGATCCTGAATATCACCGAGGGCTGCCAATGCTGCCGCCGGGTCCTGCAACGCCCAGTCGGAGAGCACCAAACCCAACATCTCGTTGCGACCGCTGTCCGTCGGCTCTGCCTTGACCCAGGCAAGAGCTGAACGGGGATCCACCTCCGCCCAACGTTGCAGCAAGAGTGCCACCACCAATTGGGCATCGCCATGGGAGTTATGGCTGCGAATGGCTTCAACCAACGCGCGCAGTTGGGACGCATCGGCCTGATTGGCGAGATGCAATAGCTCCAGCAGGCCAAACTCGTTAATGTCGCCGCCGTCGAAAATCGCCTTCACCATTGCAGCTATTTGCGCGGGCGTTTTTTGGGTGGCCGGGTTTGCTCTGGTTCCGGCCCTTTCGGGTGCTCCGGCGGCCGGCGCATTTTTCAGCGAAGGATGACGCCAGCCATAATTCCGGCCCAGCACAAATGACGCCCACGCCGCTACCAGGAGAATCAAGCTGCACCACCCCCTATGGGGCCACGCGACGGATGGGGTGGAGGAGGGTTTCACGGAATTTCTCCGACGGATCGCCCCAAGGTGTTCCGCTCTCGGTTCTTTGCTTGGGCCAGGTTACTGCGCATGAATTGATCCTGACCCCGTGACGGCCTTGGCCACGGAGGTGGGATGGCCGAAATACGTTACACTACCGGAGCCGGTCACCGTAATCCCAAGGGAATCCGTGGCGTAAACCGATGCGCTTCCGGAACCGGTCACCGTGACTTGGGCCGATTTTGCCGTCAGGCTCCGCGCATTGACCCCACCGGACCCAACGAGATGCAGGTCCACCTCGTTCGCCGTGCCGGTGAGGCTCGCACTCCCCGAACCAGTTACGTCAGCGTAAAACTTCGTGTTGGCCAAGCCGCCAATCTTCGCGGAGCCCGAGCCGGTCAGTTTCACGGCCACCAAAGACGGAGCGGTAATCGTAACCTTGACGCCCAGCTTCGTACTGTAGGATTGGTTGCTCTGAATGCGCAACGTCGCCCCATCCAGTTTGGTCTCAATCGCGGCGAGCAGATTATCGTCGGTGGTGACCGTGACGGAGGTCGTTGGCCCCACCGTGGCTTCCACCTCAGCGGAATCAGAAACCTCGATGGCAGTAAACCCAGTTACGTTGCGAACTTCGGTCTGCGCTTTGCCCGAACCCGTGATCATGTTTCCCCCGGAAGTGGTGGTGACGCCATTGACCGTTACGGTGACATGAGTATCATGCACGGTGACCACGGTGCCGTTGGCGAGAACGGCATTCGAATTGTTGTCCGACACCACGGTGTTGGAAAACAACGCCGGCGTTCGCACAACGCAATAGCCGATCACCAATGCGGCGACGATGGCCGGCCAAATAAGGGGCCGGCGGGGCTGCAGAACCGGGGGCGGAGTCATGAAGCGAGCGTGAATAAATCGGCTGTGATACGCAAGCCGGGATTGGGGATGGCCGCACCCGTGCCGATCTGGATGCGATTTCGTCCTGCTAAAACTTCAACCGGCAGCTGTGTCGCAGCCGCTGCTCGTGCGTCAGCGCCGGC
>CAZLPS010000137.1:0-8947 GCA_964561455.1 uncultured Opitutales bacterium | reverse complement strand
CGACGCATTGGTAAATTTTGTTCAACAAATCATTCGACGAGGCGAACTCGCCGGTTTTTGCCAGGTCGTCATTGACCACGTGGCCTTCGAGCGCCGTCAGCGGCGGCTTCCCCGGAAAGCCCGTAACTTCCACATAGCGAAAGCCATGGTACGTGAAGCGCGGCTCCCACGTTTCCGGCCCGCCACCCTTGAGCGTATACGTGTCGGTGACCAGTGCGGTGCGCAGGTTTTCCATGCTCACGGTGCCATCATCATGCAGGCGCTCGGCAAACCGCATCTTCACCGTCGTCCCCGTCGGGCCGGTGACGGACAGGCGGCACCAGCCCACCATGTTCTGGCCCAAGTCGTAGACGAACATACCCGGCGAAACTTCTTTGACTGAAATCGGCTTGATGGCGCCCGTCACGCGAATGGGCTCGATGTCCTGCGCGCAGAGTTTGCCGGCGGGCGCACTGGCGGGGCTGGCGGACGTCCATTTCGCATCATCGAAATTTGGCGCGGCCCAGCCGGGCATTTCCTGCCGGGCGTCATAGTCTTCGCCATTGTATTCATTGTTGGCGCGAATCGGCCCGGCGTCGGTAAATTTCCACGACGGGTCGCTGACCACTTCCGCCGCCGTTCCGTCGGTGTATTCCAGATGCAGTTGAAGAATGAGCTTGGGCCAGCCAAAGGTCCGCAAGCCGTTCCGGCCGGTGATTTGCGGGGCGTAGAACCGCCCGTTGCCCAGCACCACGCCGAGAGCGTTGGCGCCGACTTTTAACTGCGCGGTGACGTCATAGGTGACGTAATAGACCCGCTGGTCGTAATCGCTGAGCGCGGGCGAAAGCACGGCATTGCCCACTTTCGCGCCATTGACATACAATTCCGACGTGCCAATGCCGGCGAAAGAAACAATTGCGCGGCGCACCGGCTTGTCCGCGAAAAACTCCTTCCGCAACCAGCGCGCCGGCGCGGCGACGTTTTCCGTCGGCGCGGGGTCGTCGCGGCCAATCCACTGGGCGTGCCAATCGGTGGCGGCGAGCAGGCCCATGGTCCAGCGGGCGGGCGCGCTCCAGCCGGAGGGCGTTTGATCCTGGTCCCACACGCGTACTTTCCAGAAAACCCCTTCCCGAGTGGCGAGGGGCTTACCCGCATAGGCGACATCGAAGGTTTGGTCGGAGGAAATTTTGCCACTGTCCCAGAGGTCGCCTTTGTCCTGGGCGAGATTGGCGGAGGATGAGGCGACCAGAATCTGATAGGCGGTTTGCTTGATGCCACGGGCGGCGGGTTGGCTGACCCTGAGCATCCAGCCCAGGGTCGGTGCGGGCGAATCCACTCCGAGCGGATCGGTTAAACCATTGCAGCGGAGGGCGACCGGATCAACGGTGGCCACGATCGATGAGGAAACGGCCGCAGGCTGACTCGGGCAGCCAGCCGCGAGAAGAGAAAATAGCAGGCTCGCGGGAAGAAGGATGGGGAATTTCATGACGTTGGAGGTTGGGGCTAAGGACGCAGGGGGAAGGGATGCCTTTCCGTGGCGTCCGTTTCCTGAAAAAATCCGAGGGGTGCCCCAAGTTGACGATTGGCGCGGATCATCGCAAGCCTTGGGAAGGCGGGGAGGGCGGGGAGCGGGGAGCAAAGAGTTGGGAGTCCAAAACAACTGTTGCGCACCAATTGTCGGAGTTCGGAACTCCACACGCCACACTTTTGGCACTCTCCGTAATCCTGGCTCCCCGCTCCGTCCTCCCCGCTCCAACCTACGAGCTTCGCCCCTCTCAATTTTACCTTTGTCTTAGGCGGGTCCTTTTTTCTAAACTGTCCTTCCCCAACCCCCTTGGAGCGTCCCCCCATGAATACCCGCTCGCTGATCCTCTCGTTTGCTTTTCTTTTCGCCGGCTCTTTGGCCGCGCAGACATCCCCGGCGCGCCTTGGCGCGCTGACCACGGAGCACCAACAGAATCCCCTGGGCATCGGCGATCTTGCGCCGCGGCTGTCGTGGAAAATTCTTTCCGACCGCATCGGTGAAAAACAGACCGCCTACGAGATTCGCGCGGCTTCGACGGCGGCGGGGTTGAAGGCCGGTTCCGGCGATTTGTGGAGTTCGGGGAAAGTGGTTTCGGATCAATCGGTGCTCGTGCCCTGGGGCGGCAAATCACTGGCCTCCCGCGCTGAAGTTTTTTGGCAGGTGCGCGTGTGGGACAAGGATGGCGTGGCGTCCGCCTGGAGCGATCCGGCGACGTTTGAAATTGGCCTGGTGAACCCCGCGGCGGACTGGAAGGGTCAGTGGATAACCGTGGACTTGCCGCGCATTGACATGGAGAAAGATTCCCTGGCCAAGGCCAATTGGATCAGCGCGGGCGCGGCGGCCAATCAGGCGGCGGGAGTGCGCTTCGTGTTAAATTTGCCGGCGGACGCGAAGATCCGCGGGGCGACGATTGACGCCATCGCCGACGGCGTGGTTTCCCTCTATGCCAACGGGCATTCGACGTTGCAGGGGCCGACCAGCCACGCGGCGCCGTTCCACGCCAATTTTGGACAGCACTTGGTTCCCGGCAAAAACATCATTGCGCTGGGCGCGGCGGCGGTGCATCTGCCGACTCCGGGCGGACGCAACGCGATTGCCGCCCATGGGGTGGTGGAGTTGGAAAACGGCACGCGCATTGAATTCAATACGGACGGGGCGTGGAAGGCGAATGCGTTTCCGGCTCCGCCAGCGCGGGGGGCGTTTGGGGCGCGGGGCACGGGGGGTGTCCCCATTGTTCCGGGGGCGGTGGGCCGGCGGGACGCCGGCGCTCCCGGGGTGGCGCGGGGGGCCGGGGCGGCGGCAGGCGGGGCGGCTGGGGGTGTTACGAACACGTGGTATCAGCCGGATTTCGACGATTCATCTTGGACCCCGGCGACGGTGTTGGGACTTTACAATGCGCAACCCCTGACCGGGAGCAACGGCAGCACCATCGGCGCGGGACGGTATTTGCGGAAGGCTTTCACGGTCAAAGGCCCGGTGGCCAAGGCGCGTCTTTACTCGACGGCGTTGGGCACTTATGAAGCGACGGTTAACGGCCACCCCGTCAACGACCACCAGCTGGACCCGGGCTTTACGGATTACAATAAGCGCGTGATGGTGCAGGTCACGGATATCACGAACCTATTAAGTCCCGGGCCGAATGTCGTCGGCGCGATCTTGAGCGATGGCTGGTTCTGCGGCGAACTCGGCTGGATGGGATTGGCGCAATTCAGCAAAGTCAGCGACCATCCGTCCTTCAACGCCCAATTGGAAATCACTTATCGGGACGGCTCGCAGGAAATCATCGCCACCGACAACACCTGGAAGGGTGGCTCGGGCGCGATTCTCGGCTCCGACGAGCATTTGGGTGAAGTCATTGACAACCGCAAAGTGGCCGACTGGAACTTGACAAGTTTCAACGACAACGGCTGGCAGCCCGTGGCCGTCGAGGACCACAGCGCCGTGGCGCTGGACCCCCAGCGCGGCCCGCCCGTGCGGAAGTTGATGGAACTGACGCCCAAGAAGATAACCCGGCAGGGGAATGTCTGGCTCGTGGACTTCGGCCAGAACATGGTCGGCCATGTCCGCTTATCGGCCCGGGGTCCGGCCGGGGCGACCATCGAGGTTTCCCACGGGGAAATGCTTAACCCCGACGGGACGCTCTTCACGGAAAATCTCCGCTCCGCCATTTCGCTCGATACATTTACCCTCAAAGGCGGCACCTCTCTCGAAACCTTCGAGCCGAAATTCACCTTCCACGGGTTTCGCTACGCGGCGATTCTTGGTTATCCCGGCGAATTGACAGCGGACAACATTCGCGGTGTGGTGGTGGGTTCAGACAACACCCAAACCGGTTCGTGGGAGTCGTCGGACAAGGATCTGAACCAGCTTTACTCGAATATCATTTGGGGCCAGCGCGGCAATTTCCTGAGTATTCCGACGGATTGCCCGCAGCGCGACGAGCGGCTCGGCTGGATGGGAGACGCGCAGGTGTTCTCGCCGACGGCCGCGCGCAATGCCGATGTCGCCGGATTTTTCACCAAATGGATGCGGGACGTGGATGACGCCCAGAACGATGCCGGCGCGTATTCCACCGTCGCGCCGCGCGCCAACCAGGCCGATGCCTATCCGGTCTGGGGCGACGCCGGCGTGATTGTCCCATGGAACATGTATCAGGCCTACGGCGACAAGAAGTTCCTGGAAGACAGCTACCCCTACATGGCGCGCTGGGTGATCTACGAATACAACAAGGGCCTCATCCAGAACGGCGGCGTGGCGGACCACCTCGCCCCGGTCATGACGCCCCCGGCGATTGTGGACACCGCGTTCTTTGCCAATTCCGCCCGCATCGTCGCCAAGGCCGCCCGCATCCTGGGGCGGACGGAGGACGCCGTGGCGTACGAGCGCGTGGCCAAAGAAGTCACTGACGCCTTTAATGAAGCCTATGTTTCGCCGGACGGCTCGATCCAAAGCGGCTCGCAGACGAGCTATATTTTGGCGCTCAAATTCGATTTGCTGCCGGAAAATCTCCGGGCGGCGGCGGCCAAAAATCTGGCGGCGGCGGTCGAGGAGACGGGGCACCTCACGACGGGGTTTGTCGGTTCCGGGCTGCTGTGCCCGATGTTGACGCAAATTGGGCGGTCCGACCTGGCGTGGAAATTGGTCTTCAACAATGACTATCCCTCGTGGCTGTTTTCGGTGAAAAATGGTGCCACCACGATTTGGGAGCGGTGGGATGCCTGGACGCCCGAAAAGGGCTTTCAGGCGTCGTCCATGAACTCCTTCAACCACTATTCATTTGGCGCGATTGGCACCTGGTTTTACTCCGGCGCGGCGGGCATCCAGCTCGATGACGGGAGCCCCGGTTACAAGCATTTCATCCTCGCGCCGCAATTCACGGATAAGCTGACCTTTGTCCAATCGTCGCTCGAATCGCCGTACGGGAAAATTTCCGCGCACTGGCAGGTGAACGGCGACCAGATGGCCTATGACGTGACGGTGCCGCCGAATTCGTCAGCAACCCTGCAACTGCCGGTTGCGTCGCAGAGCGTGAAGGAATCCGGGAAGGCAATCGCGGCCGGCACTGGCGCAACCACGAGTTTGCCACTCGATGCCGGAATCTACCACTTCACGTTCCCCAAGGCGTTGATTAAATAGCCCGGAATCATGTCAAAGCATTTGCCAGCGAGGAGTAAATCTCGGCAATGGGATTTGCTGGCGGCAAAAATTTGCTTTGTCTGGTTCGGCGTGATTTTTCTTACGGTCGTGCTTTTCGCGGAGCATGCCAGAGAGCAGCCTTGGATAGTCGTCCTGTTAAACTTGGAAGGGGCGATCATGTTTGGCTTGGTTGGATTGTGGGTGCGCCTGCAACGGGTGGCGAAGCAACCGCGACCGCCAGGGGCGGTATTCGTCAGTTGGGCACAAACCATGGTGTTTGCCGGGATTATTTTGACCTGGTTTTTCGGCGCCACTTTTGATCAGCACATGCAAATACATTGGTGGTTGAAACCGTTGTTCGTTTGGGAAATCGCTGGAATCCTGGGATTGGTAGCCGCAGAGCAAATAATTTCCGGACAGTTTTATTATGGAAGTGCTTTTTCCGGGACGCTAATCACGCGTGCCGACCGGCCAGTAATGTTTTGGACATTTTTTGCATTTTTAGTAATACTGGCCCTGGCCTTCGCCTGCTGGGGTGGATATTTTTTGGTGAATTGACGAAGGAGTCGGTGTGCTTTCCTGTTGCGGGCAAGACGAAAGACGCTACGCTGCGGGCTTTATTTCGTCACCTTTCCGCCATGCCGCCCACCTCTGAAAAACCGCCGTCGTCGCCGGCGAACCCGCCCGCCGCTGCGCCCGTCGCCGACAAGAAGGTGACGGTGCTCGGGTATCAGCGGCTGATCAACGCTTTTTTTTATTCGATGGAGGGCTTTGGCTCGGCCTATAAGCATGAGCAGGCGTTTCGCCAGGAAATGATGCTGGCGTTTGTGTTGGTGCCGGTGGCGCTGATCCTGCCCGTGGGCTATGTGGGCAAGGCGCTGATGATAGGGAGCGTCTTGCTGGTGCTGATCACGGAATTGCTCAATTCCGCCGTGGAATGGTGCGTGGATTTGGCGGCCCAACAACAACGCCATCCCTTCGCCAAACGAGCCAAGGACATGGGGAGCGCCGCGGTGTTTTTGAGCTTGGTTAACTGCTTGATTATGTGGGTGTTGGTGATT
This sequence comes from uncultured Opitutales bacterium, assembly GCA_964561455.1. Taxonomy (GTDB): domain Bacteria; phylum Verrucomicrobiota; class Verrucomicrobiia; order Opitutales; family JABDGR01; genus JABDGR01. The sequence goes on along the minus strand of CAZLPS010000137.1, from coordinate 2,746 downwards.
CTTCAGGCCGCGGCGGATGGCAGGCTGCATTTTTAAGCGTCACTTCTTGCCGCGCCGGTATCCGGCGGGCACCCAGTCAACCGTTGACAGTCCCTGGACTCGGGAAAAGTCCCGGTCGTGAGTGACCAACTTCATTCCCGCAGCCAATGCGTGGCCCGCAATCATGCAGTCGGCACTTTGCAGACGCATCCCCATTTTTTCCAACCCGGCAAATAACTCGCCGGCGTGATGGGCGGCGGCACGATCAAAGGGTAGGAATTGAATCTCGTTCAACAAGGCATCCAGCCGCCGTCGGTTTTCGACCGGCAACGCGCTCAAGGCGCAGCCGCCTTCCAATTCCCAGGCGGTTATGGCGGAAATGGCCAATTCCACAACTGGCACCAATTGGGCCGAATGAACCAGTGCCCCCCAGCCATCGGTGAGGATGGCAACGCAGGTGTTGGTGTCGAGCAAGTAGCGCATCAGAATTTAACCACGCGTGGATAATCTCCGGTTGGGCGCTTGAGATGCAGCGGGGGTAGTCCGTCGTGGCGGGCGGCTAAATCGGCAATGGTGCGGGCCGGTCGGCGCAAAAGCAAACCGTCGGCGGTGCGGGAGATTTGCACTTCGGCGCAGCCGAGAGACCAGGCCTTGGGAATGCGTACGGCCTCGCTGCGACCATTGCGAAAAACTTTGGCGGTTCGAGTTGTCATAGGCCAGCAGGATAGGCCAAGCATTGACCACCGTCAACGAAGAAGAATCCCTAAAATCGGCAGCGAAAATCCCTTCTTTGGGCCAGCGCAAGTGAAATGGCGTTGCCAAGCGCGGGATTTCTTTCTAATGGGTGATTGCTTCGGGTTGGCGGATTGGCTGCCACCCGGCCTTTTTTGTTGCTGCTATGAACCTACCCAATTCCCTCTCGTTTTCCCGTTTATCGCGGTGGACGGGGCGCGCTTCGGCGTTCCTCTTCACGGCTCTCGCGCTTTGCGTGCTCTTGGGCTCGACCGCCCACGCCGCGGGCGACGCCGACATCCAATTACCGGCGCCGTCGGCGAATGACCTGTTCAATATCTTTGGCCTGAGCATGTCCGGCAGCAACATCCTTTGGGCCGGATTGGTGATGTGCGTGTTTGGTGCGCTCTATGGGCTCAACGAATTGCGCTATTTGAAAGGCCTGCCGGCGCACAAAAGCATGCTCGATGTTTCCGAGCTGATTTATAGTACCTGCCGGACGTATTTGTTTCAACAGGCCAAATTGCTCATCCTCTTGGAGTTGTTGATTGGCGGAACGATGGTGTTTTACTTTTGGCAATTGCGCGGCATGCCTTTGAATGAAGTGGGCCTGATTCTTCTGTGGTCGGTAATCGGCATGGCGGGTTCGCTTGGCGTGGCCTGGTTCGGCATCCGGATCAACAATGTGGCCAACAGCCGCATGGCCTTTGCAGCATTGCGCGGGAAGGCAATCCCGCTGTCGGAAATCCCGACCCGCTCCGGCATGAGCATCGGCGTCCTGTTGGTCAGTGTTGAATTGGTGCTGATGATTTCCATTCTGAAATTTGTCCCGACCCACCTCGCCGGCGTCTGCTTCATCGGGTTCGCCATCGGCGAATCCCTTGGCGCGAGCGTCTTGCGCATCTGCGGCGGCATCTTTACGAAGATCGCCGACGTGGGCAGCGACATGATGAAGATTGTCCTCAAGATCAAAGAGGATGACGCGCGCAACCCGGGCGTGATTGCGGACTGCGCGGGGGACAATGCCGGGGACAGCGTGGGCCCGACGGCGGACGGGTTCGAGACCTACGGCGTGACCGGCGTGGCGCTGATTAGCTTCATTTGCCTGGCGGTCAGGCCGGAATACCAGTGGCAGTTGATCGTGTGGATATTTGCGATGCGCATTGTGATGGTGGCCTTGTCCATCGTCGCCTGGATGATCAACACCCAAGTTTCGCGGGCGCTGTTCAAGGACAGGAAAGATTTCAATTTCGAGCATCCGTTGACGCTGCTGGTCTGGATCACTTCGTTGATGGGTATCGGCGTGACTTACGCGCTCAGCTATACGATGCTGCACACGCTGCCCGGATTCGAGACGGCGTGGTGGAAGCTGGCGACGATCATCAGTTGCGGGACCATCTCGGCGGCCATCATTCCCGAGTTGACCCGCGTGTTTACGTCCATGCACAGCGCGCACTGCCATGAAGTAGTGGATGCGACGAAGGAAGGCGGCACGGGCTTGACGATTCTTTCCGGCCTCGTGGCGGGGAAGTTTTCGGCCTTTTGGATGGGCATCACGCTGGGTTCGCTGATGTTCGTGGGCTTCATGACCAGCACGCATGCGCTGGGCACCGGGCACATCCTCGGCGAGCTGATGAATTATCCCGAAGTGTTCGCCTTCGGCCTGGTTGCGTTCGGCATGTTGGGCATGGGCCCCGTGACCATCGCGGTGGACAGCTATGGCCCGGTGACGGACAATGCACAGTCAGTATTCGAGCTTTCGACGATCGAGCAGATGCCGAACATTCACAAGGAAGTGGAGCACTCTTTTGGATTCAAGCCGGACTTTGAGACTGGCAAGCACTTCCTCGAGGCCAACGACGGCGCGGGCAACACCTTCAAGGCGACGGCCAAACCGATGCTCATCGGCACCGCGGTGGTCGGCGCGACCACCATGATCTTCTCGCTCATCCTCATGCTCAAGGCGCACGAGGGTTGGGCGAATTTTGAGGCGCTCAGCATCACCAACCCCTGGATCATCATGGGGATGATGGCG
>CAZLPS010000136.1:0-9018 GCA_964561455.1 uncultured Opitutales bacterium | reverse complement strand
TCGGCGGCGGCCCCAACCGCATCGGCCAGGGCATCGAGTTCGACTATTGCTGCGTGCACGCCTCTTTCGCCCTCCGCGAAATGGGTTTCGAGACCGTCATGGTCAACAGCAACCCAGAGACCGTCTCGACCGATTACGACACTTCCGACCGCCTTTACTTTGAGCCCCTCACCCTCGAGGACGTCCTGGAAATTTACCACCAGGAAGGTTGTCAGGGCGCAATCGTCCAATTCGGCGGGCAAACCCCCCTCAATCTCGCCGCCCCGCTCAAAGCCAATGGCGTCAACATCATCGGCACCTCGCCCGAAAGCATTGACGACGCCGAAGACCGCGAGCTGTTTAAGAAAATTTTGGAGAAAATCGGCCTCCGCCAACCCATCAACAAAACCGCCCTCTCCGTGGAAGAGGCGCACGTAATGGCCGAGCAAATCGGCTTCCCGATTCTCCTCCGCCCGTCTTTCGTCCTCGGCGGCCGCGGTATGTTCATTGTCTACGATCAGGAAGAGATGAAAAAGGTCGTGCGCGAGGCCTTCGACGTCGCTCCCGGCAAACCCGTTCTCCTCGATAAATTCTTGGAGGAAGCCATCGAGCTCGACGTGGACGCCATCTCCGACGGCGAAACCACCGTCATCGGCGGCATGCTCGAGCACATCGAATTCGCCGGCGTCCATTCCGGCGACGCCGCGATGGTCCTCCCCCCGCACACCCTCAAGCCCGCCATGCTCGACGAAGTGCGCCAAGCCACCTACGCCCTCGCGCGCGAACTCAAAGTCGTCGGCCTGATGAACATCCAATTCGCCATCAAAGGTGATGAATTGTACGTGCTCGAAGTCAATCCCCGCGCCTCCCGCACCATCCCCTTTGTCTCAAAAGCCATTGGCGTCCCCCTCGCCAAACTCGCCGCCCGCGTCATGGCCGGCGAAAAGTTGGTCAAGCTCGGCTTCACCAAGGAAGTCATCCCGCCGTATTGGGCCGTCAAGGAAGCCGTCTTCCCCTTCGTCCGTTTCCCCGGCGCCCCCGTCGCCCTCACTCCCGAAATGCGCAGCACCGGCGAAGTCATGGGCCTCGACGAAGACCTCGGCCTCGCTTACGCCAAAACCCAAATGGCCGCGCAACCTCCGTTGCCCGAATCCGGCCAGGTATTTTTGTCCGTTAAAGATTCCGACAAGGCTGGCGCAGTCGCCATCGCCAAGGAACTCGTCGCCCTCGGCTTCACCCTTTGCTCCACCAGCGGCACCGCCCGTGCCCTCGAAGCAGCCGGCCTCCCCGTCCGCAAACTCTTCAAACTCCAGGAAGGCCGCCCGACTGTCGTGGACCTCCTCAAAAACGGCGAAATTCAGCTCATCATCAACACCCCTTTCGGGCAAATCCCCCGCCAGGACGAAAACATCATCCGCTCCCAGGCCATCCTCCGCCGCGTCTGCATCATTACCACTCTCTCCGGCGCCCGCGCCGCCCTCCAAGGAATCAAAGCCCAACGCACTAAAACCGTCGAAGTAAGGCCGCTCCAGGAATATGGGAAGTTGTTGAAGAAATAGTCCTTTTCCGTTTAGCGCATGGGCAAAAATCAACCACCCCCATGACCGATGAAGAATTTGACGCCTTCCTTGAAATAGCCATCAAGGAATTGGAGGCCAAGCAGAAGTATCTGACGGCGGAGTTCGCCATCGGACAATATGGTCGATATTTTCTGGATTTTGATACCGGCAAAATCCAATTCCTGTAAGACAATCGGGTCAAGCTCGAGTGCGCATTTACTTGCGTTGGTTCTTACGTGGTCGAAAAAAAACATTGGAACAGGGCCTGGGCCAATCAAGGCCTGCCAGAAGAAATCCGCGCCAAATCATCAGCTATAAAGCGCCTCCACGAATTGACTGGCATGTCGTTATTCGCGAATGACTCTGGCATTATCAATGCCGATATGCCTTGGGAATTGGCCGCTTTAAGCGGCAACGCTTTAGGCTCAATGGGCGCATACAGAGTCCCACAAGGGAACGTACATATTTACATCCTGTTTGATGCAATTTCCAAGCTTTCTTGATCCTTGGCTGCCATCTACCGAGCCGCTTTTACGGCGACCGCTATGGCCTTTTGTTTCCTTGCGTCCTAACTAAGCACTAGAACACTAGGTTCCAAGGCACTTTTGCGGCGCAGCTACACTTCGTCTCCTTCGCCATTCGCATAGCTCCTATAGCTCCCATTGCTCCCATAACTCCCATTCTTAATTCTAAATTCTGCATTTCCTGCCTCGCCGCCCCCTTCGCCCGCCAGCCACTAAGCACTAAAACACTTCCGCCCTTACAGCCCCTTGACGAATTTCCGAACCTCATCGTGGTTGCCCAGCATGGCCATCGTCAAGGTTGAGCCTTCAAGTTTGAATACCGCGCGCAAATCCCGCCCAATCCGGCATTCAAAGTAATTGCCTTGTAAACGGCGTACCCCCAACCCGCTATGGGCATGAGGCTGTCCGAACGCCTCCGACAAGCGTTTCAAAACCATCTCCAATTCTTGCCGCTCCTCGCGGACCAAGCCTCGCACCTGCGCCGTAAACCGGCTGCCAAAATCAATCGCGCAGGGTGGCATCGAGATTTCCCGTATAGCGCCGCAAACGCCCGGCTTTGCGCTCGCGCTTGATTTCCGCATCCGTGCGTTTCACAAAGGCATTAAGTTCCGCCCCGGTCACGCCGTATTCGCGCTGCGCGTAATCCTCTGAATAGATTTTGACCGGGCGCAGGGCGATGACCTGCCCGCCGCACAGGATGCCTATGTCCTCGCCCCCGGCGGCGCGTTTCAGCCAGCGGGTCAAGTTGGCCCGGGCGGCCGTGGGTGATAGCGTCGTCATGGCGTCTTTATTAAGACGTATATGCGTCACAGGCAAGACCAAAGATACCCCGTTCGTGGCCACCTCGAACTCAGCCACAGAGATAAGATTGCCTTCCTCGCCCGCCAGCCACTAAGCACTAGAACACTAAGCACTAAAACACTTTCCCATGTCTTTATTACACGTCGTTTCCATCGGCCTCGAATTCGCCATCTTCATCCTTGCCCTGAAAATGGTCTTCGAGCGCAAACGCTACATCGGCGTTGCCTGGGCCGTCACCTTTGGCATCTACGTTTTCTACGACCTCGCTCTCGGCCTCGGCTGGGGCCTCCCCCGCAACTTCCTCGACACCATTTTCTTCATCGCCAACCTGTCCGCCTTCCTCGCCATCCTCCAACTCGGCCGCAAACGCGCGTGAAGAATTTCTAACCACAAGAAACGCAAAGGACGCAAAAAATGGGGTCCGCCCAGGCAACCTGCGTTTTATGCGCTTTTTGCGTTTTTGTGGTTAATAAACCCACCGAATTCTCCCGCCACGCCATTATCCGCCTAGCTCGAAAAGCGATCCGTCACCAACGCCACGCTCGCCTCCTTCGCCCTCATCACCACCCCACTCGCATACGGCACCAGCACATTCGCCCCGCGCTCCAACTCGCCTAATTGTAATTCATCTGTGGTCACTCGCCCCTCCGCCACCGACACAATCCGCGGCTCCTCATTCCCACCGAATTTTAGTTCCGCCCCCGGCGCCAGCGACACCCGGCGCAACCGAAAATGCTCGCACTCCGCCAGTACCGTCTCATCTTTTCCCGCCGAAATCGGCCCCGGCTCAAAATCTTCAAAATCAATGGACGCCAGCGACTGCTCCACATGCAACGCCCGCGGTTTCCCATCCAACCCCACCCGCCCCCAGTCATACACGCGATACGTCGTGTCCGAATTTTGCTGGATCTCCAAAATCAGCAAACCCGCGTCAATCGCGTGCAACCGCCCGCTCGGCACAAATAAACTTTCCCCGCGCTTCGCCGGAAACCGGTGCACAAGTTTCTCCAAATCACCGCCGCGCAACTCCTTTTCAAATTGCGCCCGCGTCACGCCGCGCTTCAACCCCGCGATCATCCCCGCCCCCGGCGCCGCCTCCGCCACATACCAATTCTCCGTCTTCGGCTCACCGCCCAATTCCTTTGCCTTCGCCGCCGGCGGATGCACCTGCAGTGACAGCCGCTCCCGCGCATCCAGCCACTTAACCAAAATCGGAAAGACCTTCGTTTTGTCCCACCCCGGACCCATCACTGCCGCCGATTCCTTCTCCATCAATTCTCTTAACGTCCGCCCCGCCCACGGCCCGCCCGCCACCCGCGACTGCGCCTCCGGCCGATCCACGATTTCCCAACTCTCCCCAATCGGCTTCCCGCCCGCCGGCAACGCCCGCCCCAGCGCGTCATGGAGCGCACTCCCGCCCCACACCCGCTCCTGGTAAATCGGCGCAAATCGCAAAAACCTCGGCATCATAATCGCTGAGAATGCTCACCCGCCGCCCCATGGCAAACGGATAACGAATTGACGCGGCCGGGTGCCAGCCTAAGCTGCCCCACGCTGTACCCCCGGCGATCCGTATGTTGCAGCTTCCTATTCTTTCTCTCGCGATCGTTGCCACGGCCATTATGACGGGCGCTTGCACCGCAAAGCCCAAACCCTTTTCCTCCGCCGTCGGCCGTTTCTCCCTCGAAGCCCCCGTGGACCTCACCGAGACCGTCCGAATTGACGATACCGATTCCGGCCAGGTCACCATGCATTTATTCGAGGGCCGGGGCCGTACCCATGCCTTTGTGGTTGCCTATTTTGACGAGCCCATCAGTGAGGAGAAATATTTTCCAGGGGAAACTTTGGACCTGAAACGCGATGGTGCTCTGGCAATTATCCAGGCCAAGCTCGCCTCCGAAAGAAAAATTCTCCTGGACGGCCATCCCGGTCGCGAATTCTCGGCCACGTTTTCGAGCAGCGGCCAAGCTTTCGGCCTCCAGGAAAGAATCTTCCTCGTGGGCCACCGCACCTATCAAATCAATGTGACCGCGCCCCTGGGCCAATTCAACCAACCAGCCGTGGACGCCTTTTTCGCTTCCTTGAAAATCCAGCCTGCACCACCAATCCCCGCCCAACCGTTCGAATTCCTGTCGCCCGACGGAAGATTCTCCGTCACCACTCCGGTGCCGCTGGGCGAAATCCCGCTGAAAAGGGATACGACGGCCACACCGATTGCGCTGCACCTGTTTCTCGGGGGTGAAGGCGGACCCTTATACCAGGTCATCTACCGTGACATGGTTGCCAATGCCAGTCAAGACCCCGAGGTCACCTTGGACAAATTGCGCGACCGGCTTTTGGCTGTCAGCAAGGCGACCCTGCTTTCAGAAAGAAAAATCTCTGCCAGCTCCGGCCCCGCCCGGGAACTTATTTTTACATACATGGAAGTTGGCCATTTAACGACCGCCCGATCTCGGATCTTTCTGGCACCCGGCCGCTATTACCAGGCCCAAGTGTCCATTGCCGGCAGTTCTCCCAGCCCCGAATCCGCGACCTTTTTCGATTCCTTCAAGATTTTGCCGCCAGCGCCCTGATCCACCACCCGCGATTGCGCCTCTGGCCAGTCCACCATTTCCCGCCCCTCCCACGCCATGGATAAGTAATTGACTCCCCATGGGCAGCGATATGGCCTTGTGGACCCCATGAAATCTTGGCCCCGGCTTTTCCCCACCCTTGTGGTGCTGTTGTTTTGCACCGCCTGTGGCGATCACTCGGAGCCGGCATCGCCCTCGCCAGCCTCCCCCAAAGTGTTCGAATTTAAGTCCGAGGACGGAAAGTTCTCCGTCCTGACCCCAGTGGATTTGTCGCCCACGCCCTTTCGCATGGACTCCAGCCTGGGGCCGATCCATGGCCACTTGTATTCCGGCCACGGTCTCGTCGGGCAGCAAAATGTTCATCAGTTTCTCGCGGGGTACCTCGTCTTCCCGATTAACTTGGATCGCCTCAGCTCCGAACAACTCACGGCGTTGCTCCAAGTCGGCCCCTGGAACCATTTCCTGGGTGGATTCCAATTTAATCCTTCGAGCGGCAAGCTGGACGCACCGCCGGCCGATGGCCTCCTGGCAAATAATTTGTTTGTCAAACAACCAGTCCCGCCACCGCTGGACCTCGCGCCGTTCCAGCCGAATCCCATTCTCGGGCAAGACAACCCTGGCCAGCGGGATTTCTTTGGCTCAGGCAAGGACCCGACGGCGAATCTCGAGCTTTTGAACCACTTCTGCTTCTCTGGCAACTGTGTATACTTTCTGGCGGTCAATGCGCCCATCGGCCAGCTCGATGCCTCCACCGCCGGCAGTTTCCTCCATTCCTTGAAACTCCTCAGGTCTGCTAATTAATCCTCGCCGCCAATTTTCCGCCACGCCCTCGCCTGCTGCCTTCCGCCCACCAGTTAACGCATTGACGCCCTTTTTCCCGGCGTTAGGCTCCTTCACAACCGCCTTTGCATCGCCGAACCCTCCCATGAAATTGCCCCTCCTTTTCTTGGTGTTTATCACCTCGTTCGTGGCCGGGGGCTGTGCCCAGAAGGCCAAACCTTTCACTTCCGCCGCCGGTCGCTTTTCCCTCGAGTCCCCGGTGGAACTGACTGAGTCCGTCCGCCAGGTGGACAGTGAAATTGGCAAACTCACCATGCACCTGTTCACTGGCAACGGCAAAACCCATGGCTTCGTCGTCGGGTATTCCGACGAGTCCGTCAATGAGGAAAAGTACTTTCCTGAGGACACCTTGACCAAAAAACGCGCCAGCGTCCTCGCCAAAATGCAGGCCACCCTCGTTTCAGAAAAGACGGTCACCCTCGAAGGCCATCCCGGTCGCGAAATTATTGCTTCCGGCAAAAGTCAGGGTCAGGACGTCAGCATCAACGAGCGAATCTACCTGGTCGGCCATCGTACCTATCAATTCGTCATCAGCGCCCCCCTCGGCCAAATCAACCAGTCCGCCGCAGATGCCTTTTTCACCTCGGTGAAGATCCTGCCGCCTCCACCGGTTCCCGATCCCACCCGTCCTGTCGCTTTTACCTCCACCAGCGGCCGCTTTTCCGTGACTACTCCCGTGACCCTCGTTGAAACCGTCCAGCAAACCCAAGGCACGCCCCCCGTTGTTCTGCACCTGGTAATGGGCGGCGAGGGCGGCCCGATGTACACGGTCATGTTTTCCGACATCGCCGGACTCGCATCCAAAGATCCCCAGCCCATTCTGGACCGAATGCGCGACCGTATCCTCGCCGGGGACAAGGCCACTCTGATCTCCGAAAAAAACCTCCCCGATAGCTCCTGTCCCGCCCGCGAAATCACTTTTTCCTTCACGGAAGAGGGCCACCAGCTGACCTCCCAATACCGCCTTTATTTGTCTCCCGGCCGCCTTTACCAAACTCAGGTGATGGTCCCCGGCAAATCCCCCAGCCCCGATTCCGCCGCGTTTTTGGACTCTTTCAAAATCCTTCCTCCATCCAATTAGTTCTCCGGGGAGTTGTCCGCCCCAATCGCGTTCATTGTGGGCCATAGGTCATTGGCACTTCTACCGGCGGGCTTGCGCCTTTCGATTCGCCATGAAAACTTGCCCCCTCCTGTTGCCCGGCCTCCTGGGGCTGCTGGCGTGCGCCGCTTGTGGTCGCCATACGGAGTCGCCCACGCCCACGCCGCCTCCACCCGAAACGGTCGAATTTAAGTCCGAAGAGGGCAATTTCTCCGTCCAGTCTCCAGTGGACTTGTCTCCGGCTCCCTACACCATGAACACCGCTCTGGGGAAAATTCAGTCCCACCTGTTTGCTGGCCACGGCTTCGCCGGCCAGGACGATATTCACCAGTTCGTTGTGGCTTACGTTGAATTTCCGGTGGACTTGGAACATCTCAGTCATGACCAACTGGCCGCTCTCTTCGAAGAAGGCCCGTGGAAAAATTTCCAAGGTGGCTTCCAGCCCAATTTGCATCTCATTCAGACCGCCCCCGTGGCGCGGGACTATTACGACTCAGGCAGAAACGATGATGGTTCGTTTGCCCACATGAACCGCTACCTCCTCGTTGGCAACCGCTATTATGTTTTGCAGGTGACTGCGCCCGCCGGGAAGCTCGATCCCACCACCGCCGGTGAATTCCTCCGTTCCTTCAAGTTCCTCCGGCCCGTAAACTAATTCTTTTTCGGCGTCGCTTTCGGCACACTGGCGCTGCCCGCCGCCGGGGCGGGCGCGGCTGCAGGCGCCGCCGGCCGCGGCGCAATCGCGTCGGAGGTGGCGTCCGGCACCCACTTGCGCACCATCGTCGCGAGGGTTCCGCCCGCATGCTGCTTCTCAAGATAGGCGTTTGCGGCCGCGCGCAACCCATCGTCGTCCTTCCGCACCGCCCATGCCAAATCTTCCTGATTCAGCAGCGTCGGCACCACTCCCAGCGCCGCCTCATTCTCCGAATTCTCCCAAATTGCCTCCGGGTAACCAGTCACCACGATGTCCACTTTCTTGTCCAGTAACGCCTCCATCGCCGCCGCATTGGACACATACGACTTCCGCGAGGCAAAGGAGAATTGTTCGCCCACCAGCACGTCGCCCGAACTCCCCGCCACCACCCCCACTTCCGTCTTGAGGTTTACGAGATTGCCATTGTTTTTGTAAACTCCGATGTCCGCCAGCCGGCACACTGCCACTTCGCCAATCCGCAAATAGGCGTCGCAAAACGCCGCCCGCACCTGCCGCATCCGGTTAATGGCCATCCCCGACATCACGATGTCCGCCTTGTCGTTCAACAGCAAATTGATCAGGTTCGCCGGCGTCCCCTCCACAAACACCACCGGCCGCCCCAGCGCCTCACCCAGCCCCCGCGCAAAATCTGCCTCCAGCCCCGAATATTTGTCCCCCGTCTTGAAAATCAATGGCGCCGCATGCGGATCCACCGCCACCCGCAAAGGCGCCGCCAGTTTGGCCGGCACCGGCGCCGTGGAGGTTGCGGTTGCAGCCGCCGGAACCGTCCCCGCCGTTGCGCCCGACCCGGTCCCCACCGACGGTGCCTGCGCAAAAGCCACGCCCGTAAGCAAAATTATGCTCGCCAAATAGTGAAAGTTTTTACGCATGAAATTTTGTCTCCTGTCTCCTGTCTCCTGTCTCCTGTCTCCTGTCTCCTGTCTCCTGT
>CAZLPS010000135.1:0-9044 GCA_964561455.1 uncultured Opitutales bacterium | reverse complement strand
TGGTACTTGGCCAGGCACCAGGCGGCGGCGACCCCGAAAATCGTATTCAGCGGCACCGCAATGGCGGCAATCAGCAACGTCAGCCGAATCGCGTCCCACGAGGCGGGATCTTTGATGGAATCGAAATAAACCCCCACCCCCTGGCTGAAGGCCTGCACGAACACCACCACCAAGGGAAGAATTAGAAACAAGACCAGGAACAAGATGGCCCCGCCCATTAACAACCCCCGCACCCACGCCGGTTCGGCAAGGGCCCGCCGTCCCGGCGACGATTGCCGCGAGCGTTGGGCGAGAGTGGTGGTGGAACCGGCCATAATCAGTGGGGTTGGTTCAGCTTTGTCCGACGCCGACGCCCGTGCGTTTGCGCGCCCACCGCTGGATCAGATTAATGGCGAGCAACACCAGAAAGGACGTGACCAGCATCACCACCGCCAGCGCCGTGGCCTGGGGAATCCGGTGCTCGCCGATTTCCTCGTAAATTAATTCCGGGGTGATTTGCGTCTCCAGCGGCCGGTTTCCGGAGATAAACACGACCGAACCGTATTCGCCCAAGGCGCGCGCAAACGCCAGCGCGAAGCCCGTCAGCAATGGCGGCAGCAGCATCGGGAAAAGCACCCGCCGAAAAACCTGCCAGCGCGAGGCGCCCAGCGATGCCGCCGCTTCTTCAATCTCCGGCTCCAGATCCTCCAACACCGGCTGCAGCGTGCGGACCACAAACGGCAGGCTGATAAAAGTCAGGGCCACATATACGCCCAAGGGGGCATAAGCCACTTGGATGCCCAACGGCGCGAGCAATTTGCCAATCCAACCGTTATTATTATAGAGCGAAGTGAGCGCGACGCCCGCGACCGCCGTGGGCAGCGCAAACGGCAGGTCCACCATGGCGTCAAACAGCTTCCGGCCCGGAAAATCATACCGGGTGAGCACCCAGGCCACCAGCAGGCCAAACACCACGTTCGTCGCGCCCGCCGCCAGGGACATCCCAAAGCTGAGCTTATAGGAGGCAATGGCAAAAGGGTTCCACACCGCGGCCGCGAACTCGTGCCAGGTCAAATTAAAGGTCTTGAGGAAAGCCGCGGAAAGGGGGATCAGCACAATCAGCCCCAGGTAAAACACCGTGTAGCCCAGCGATAGCCCGAAGCCCGGCAAGATGCGGCGGGTCGGAATCGGGGCAGCACGAAACCCCCCAAGCGGCGCGGGCCGGGCGGGTGGAGGCGTCGGGATAATGACGAGTGAACTATCGGACATTAATTGAGTAGAGATTAACGCAACCCGGCAGTCCTAAATGCCGGTTTGATAACCCAGGAACCCTTGATAGGCGTCAATGATCGCCAGAATGGCGGCCAAATTCGCCTGGACTTGCAGGGCGGGCGGGGCGTGTTGCGCGGTCTCCAGAATGATCTCGAATGGCTTGGGGTCAAGATCAGCCGGAGGCACCGCGAGGACTCCTTCAAAACACTCGTAGAGCAATCCGCCCTGGTTGCGGAAGCCGTCAATCGTCGGCCGGGTGTCCACCGGTTGCACCCGCGCCGCCGCCGCCAGGGCCGGGCGCGCCAGCGCTTCCGTAAACACCGCGCCCCGCACATAGGAATAGTACCCGTTGGCGGTGTCGTCACTGTGCAGCGAAATCAAGCCATGAAACCGGCGCGTGGCCAATTCCGTCTCCAGCCAGTGCACCACCGGATCTTCCGATCGTTTCCAAAACTCGCGGTTCAAATCCTGGCCTGCGGCCGAAAGCCGGGTCCCCGCCGCAAAACCCGTGGGATTGCAAACGGGATAAACATGCAGCTGATAACCCGTCGCCAGCGCCGGCTCCGCGTGCAGACGCTCGAGCAATGCCACCAACGAGTGCACCCCCTCCGGTTCGTCGCCATGAATGCCGGCAAAGAGTCCCAGGCGAATCGTTTCATCCCCCGGCAAGGGCCCGTTGAAAATGAAATGCGGCACCGCGTAATCCCCCGCCGCATGGGGAATCGCCGGCGACGGCATGGACCGCAGGTGCGGTGATCGCCGCGCCGTCTCCCGCAATGGATTCAGCAGCCCATCCATGGCCTCCGCCGGTCCCGGTCGCGCCCCTGCCCCGCCGGCAGCAGAACTGCCCGCGGGCGCGACCGGACCAGACTTGGCCATGATGGAATCGTGTGCGGACATCAAATATTCCAGCCCGTGGATACCGCCGTGCGGAAATTGTTGAGGAAGACGCGCAGGGTGTTGGTGACCGCCTGCTCGGCCCACTCCAGCGACGGCTTGGCGGGAACCAGGAGAGTGAGTTCAAAGGGCCGTTGACGCAAGTCATCCGCAAGCGTGAGCGGACCCGTTTTCGCCTTTGCGCCTTCAGGGTGCGATTCCCATTGGATGGGGAATTTGAACGGCAGGTAGCCAGCCTTGCTGGTGCCACGCACCGGTTCCCCGTGCAGGAAAGGATCCGCCGGCGAGAAGCCGCGCAACCAACCGCGCAGGTCCTGCACCCCGGGGTCCGTGCGCACCACGATCAAGCCGTGGTATTGCATCGAACGGGCGTCGCGCTCCAGAATTTGGAGTTCCGCCGCCGGGGAATTGGCCCAGCTATGCTCCAGCAGCTTGTACCCGCCGCGTGTTTCCACGGTGCGGTCCGCCAAACCGCTCGGGTTGACAAACGGGTGGAAGGTCAAATTCAGTGAATTGCCCAGTTTGGGTTCGAGCGCAAACCGTTCCAGCGCCCGCAGGCTGGCCAGCCCGGCGCGGGTGTCGGTGCCGGAAAACCCGGCGTAAATGCCAATGCGCCAGGCTTCCTCGGCGGCGTTTTCGCCAAAGAAAAGATGCCGCGGCAGCACAAACAGCTCGCGGTCGTGGTACAATGGCCCCAGCGGCGAGGCAAACAAGTTGGGCGAATGCGTCGCCAACACGTTTAGGCGTGCGAGCACGCCCAACAGCAGGGTGCGTTCATTTTCCGACCGAAGGTCGGAACTTTGGCGCGGAGAATAGGTGGGTGAGGGAAGAATCATGGCGAGTGTGCATTGTGGGTTGAATGGCGGGTGGTGGCGGTGGCGCGGCTGAATGGCCGGGCGTCGCGTGGTGGTGGTGGAAAAGTGGAAAATTTGAGGGCGGGGGCAATTGAGCGGTCAGGCGGGTGGCGCGCTCTCCGCGCCACCCGCCCTCGCTGTCTGAACCTATAACCTTGAACCATTGAACGTAACCGATCCTTCCCGGGAGATTCTTTCTGCGCTCATTTCGCCGGAGTGGCGGTGGCGGGCTTGGGCGCAGCCGACGGCACATAGATTTGGTCGAACGTGCCGCCGTCGTCGAAGTGGTCTTTCTGCGCTTTGCGCCAACCGCCGAAATCGGCGATGGTCGCCAGCTTCAGCTTCGGGAATTGATCCCCGTATTTCTTCTGCGCGGCCTCGCCAATCGGGCGGTAGAAGTTCTTCCCGATAATGTCCTGAGCCTCATCGGTATAGAGATAGTCGAGATATGCTTGCGCGACCGCGCGCGTGCCGCGCTTGTCCACGACCTTGTCCACGATGGCCACCGGCGGCTCCGCGAGAATGCTCTCGGACGGCACCACGATTTCCACCTTGTCCGCGCCAAATTCCTTGATCGCGAGGTGGGCGTCGTTTTCCCAGGCCAGCAGCACGTCACCCTGTCCGTTTTGCGCAAACGTCAACGTCGAACCCCGCGCCCCGGAATCGAGCACCGGCACTTTGGCGTAGATCTTCTTCACGAAGTCCTTGGCCGCGGCGTCGGAGCCGTACTTGTCCTTGCCGAAGGCCCAGGCCGCCAGATAATTCCAGCGCGCGCCGCCCGACGTTTTCGGATTGGGCGTGATGACGGAAATGCCCGGCTTGACCAGGTCATCCCAATCCTTGATGCCCTTCGGATTACCTTTGCGCACGAGGAACACGATGGTGGAGGTGTACGGTGTGCTGTTGTGCGGCAGACGCTTTTGCCAGTCGGTCGAAGTAATCAGCTTCGCGTCGGCGATGGCGTCAATGTCATAGGCCAGTGCAAGTGTGACCACATCGGCATCCAAGCCGTCGATGACCGCGCGCGACTGTTTGCCCGAGCCCCCGTGCGAGTTCGAGATGTCCGCGTCCTGGCCGGATTTCGCCTTCCAAAACTTGGCGAAAGCCGCGTTGATGTCCACGTACAGTTCCCGGGTGGGATCGTACGAGACGTTGGTTAATTGCACTTTTTTTGGTGCGTCAGCGGCGCGCCCGGTCGCCGCCGTCAAAACGGCGGCGCCGAGCAGCGCGAGGGTGAGTTGGTGAAGTGTCTTCATGTTGGATCCTTTGTTTAATGTTGACTCGTATACTCTGGTGACGGCCGGTGGTGGTGGTTTTAGAATTGCAACTGCACGCGGGCCCGGAAGCCGTTTACGTCCGCGCTCGCGCCGTGAAGATTGCTGGCACTGATGGTGCCCGCAGCGTTCGGCGCGATGGTCGTCTGGCGGTTGTTGAATTCATCCCATTCGTAGCCGAAGAGGACTTTCACGCTGTCGCCGATGACATTCCAATTCAAGCCGACGTAGATGGACTGGGCGTCATTGAAAAGCGTGTTGGCGCCATTCACGTCCGCGCCATTATTGACGACGTCACTGATGTTTGTGCCGCGGCCGTCGGTGAAGAGGTAGGTGTAGCGGGCGACCAGTTCCCATTGGTCGTTGATCTTATAGGAAGGCGTGACGCTAAAGCCGAAGGGCGAAGCCAATTCCGTCTTCGTACCCGCCGGGGTGACCGCGCGTCCGTTGGTCACCGCCGCCTGAATGAATTCCGCGTCCAATTGAAACTGCTTGCCATAATTCACCCGCACGTAGGGATTGTAACCCCACACCGAATTCGCCTGCGCGGCGAGACTGTTGCCGTCCTGGGAATACCCATAGTTGATGCCAGCCGTGTAGCTGAGGGCATCGCCGATGGTGCCGTTGTAGCCCGCGTACGCCCAATATCCGAAGCGGTTCAACCCGCCAATCGCGGTGTAACCCGTGGAACTCTGGATGCCGTTGGTCACGGCGACGCCGTAAAACAGGCCCGTGTCGCCCACCCTGCCATCCCAGTAAAGTCCATCGTGGCGGGCGGCGAAACCAAGGCGCTGGTTCTTCGACCCTTTGTAGCCGGAATCAAAATAATTGCTCAGAATCGAGCGTTCGATGGGCTTCACCACCGTCGTGGACGTGTATTCTTCCAGGGTGAAGTTCACCTTCCGATAACCGGCGGTGAAGGTGCCATCCCAATCGTCCAACTTCTTGCCAATCGTCAGCTTCTCAAAGTTGGGCTGGGGAATGTTGGCGCCGCCCGCTTGCAGACCCGCCGGAGCCTTCGAGCCGGAGGCAAAGTCGAATTCAATTTCCCCACCCCACCCGTTCCCCAAATCTGCTTGCGCACCCAAATAGGCGCGGCGGATGAGGAATTGCGCCGTTCCCGGCGGATTGGCTGCGCCCGCCGCCTTGTCGTCCGTGCTCAGCCAGTCAAACTGCGACTGAATCAACCCCTCAATTCTGAGCCCCTTGACATTCGGATCCTTGGGCCCGGCCGACACACTTGGCGTCCCGGAAGATTTGGCCAGGGCCGTGGCTTCGTCCTGGGTGATGACGTTCTTCTTCACCAGCAGGTCAAGCGTCGCCTTGTCCTGGGCAAAGACCGGTGTGGCCGCCAGCAGCAGCAAAACGGAGGCCGGAAGGAATCCGCGCCGGAAGCTAAGATTGGATTTGATTAGGGATTTCATCGTGATTGATTTCTTGTGGAACCCTGCCTCCGGGAGACCGGTCGGTTGGGCATGGAGGAATGAGCGGATGGTGGTGGATCTCCCCGGTCGTCCGGTCGGAGGTCGAAATTAGATTCAGTCGCCGGATGCTTCGCGACCCGGCGCCGGACGGCCCGCGGCCAGCCGCGTCTTCTCCAGGCACTCCACCTGCGTCACTTGGTGGTCGTGCACGACAATGTAAACTTGCCCATAGCCGAGACCCTCCACCTTGCGGCGGACGAGTTCCAGCCACGTGGGCACGGGCGGTTGGGCGGATGGGTTAGTGAGGGTGGACATGGGTAAATCCCTTAATCTTGATAGAGATATACTTCATTGAATTGGTAGACATTAAATTGGTGAAGATTGAATCAGAGTCAACCATTTATTTTTACTTTTTTTCCAGCGCCCGGATGACCTGCGAGAACGGCATGGGAATCTTATCCCGCTTCATCTTGCGCATCGTTACCTCGACCACATCCGCGAGCGTGTATTTGTCGAGGATGTTGGCGATGGCGTTGCGCACGTCCACCATCAGCATGCGCAGGCCGCAATGCGCCTCGTCCGGGCAGGTGCACGGAGCATAGGCCGTCTGGCTGGCGCACGAAATGGGTGCCAGCGGACCGTCGAGCAAACGGACAATTTCGCCGATTTTAATCTGGTTGGCCGGCTTCCGTAAAAAATAACCGCCATACTTTCCTCGCCGCGTATCCACATAGCCCGCGAGGCGCAACTGGTGCAAAATCTGTTCCACGTATTTGAGTGGCAACTGGCTGAGACCGGTCAATTCGGAAACCGACACGTGGGCGCGCCCCACCTCGCCCGCGATGCCAATGTTAATCAGCGCCCGCAAGCCGTATTCGCCTTTTTTGGTCAGATGCATGGGAATAAAAGTGCTTTAGTGCTTGGTGTTCTAGTGCTTGGTGCTTGGTTGGCGTCGCCGGTTTCAGGTTGCAGGTTGTCGGAATTCCAAATTCCAGATTTCAGAAGTTGATAACTGTTTCGGTGTTCGTTGTTGGAGGTTCAATGTTCGATGTTCGCATCGTGGCCAGCCCCCAATGTTTACCAAAACTATAGAGTATGCAACGGCGCGGACAAGTTAAAAAACGCCGTAATCCAACTCCACCAACCCCATCATGCAACACTCACGCCCGCGGCCCCTGGGATTTGGGCAATAAAATGAAAAACGTCGTGCCTTTGTCGCTGGTCTCAAAACGAATTCGCCCCTTGTGCGCTTCCACGACGGACTTGACAATTGCCGTGCCGAGGCCCGTGCCGCCGGTTTTGCCATACGTGACAAAGGGGTCGAACAGATTGTTGCGAATCTGCTCGGGAATGCCCTTGCCGTTGTCGGCGACAATGAGTTCGATATTCTCTTTGCGGTCATGAACCTCGATGCGCACCACGCCGTCGTCACGTTCATCGCAACCGTCAATCGCATTCCCGACCAAATTCTGCAACACCCGCAGCAACTTGTTTTCCTCGGCCTCAATGACCACCGGGTCAATATCCGTCTCGATGGTCACGCGTTCCTTCTGGAAATAGGGCTCGTTCAGTTCATGGAATTTTTGCACCAGCGACGGCATGTCCACCCAGGACGGACGGAACGTCTGCACACCTTTGGCGAATTCGCTGACTTCATTGGCCATGTCCACCATGCGCTGGATCTGTTTGTTCATGTTCGCGCACAGCTTCTGGGTCTTCGCGTCGGAATGCTGGGTGGATATCAACTGGGCACCCAGGCTGATGAGCGTGAACGGATTCTTGAAATCATGGATGATGGAGCTGACCATGTTGCCGACGAGCGACATCTTCTCCTGGTGCAGCATGTCCTCGACATAGTGGCGGGTGGTGTGGTGCAGGTGATTGACGATGGACTGGAGAATTTGGTCCACCGGCCCGGGCGAGCGGCGGATGAACTCGCGCAAATCCTCGCGGGGGAGCCGGGCGATGGCCGACGAACCGGAGGTCGAAGCCCGCAAGGCCCGCGGCGCGCCGGTCAGCACGCCAATTTCACCGAAAAAATGGCCCGATTCGGCATAACTGATTACGCGGGACTTGTTGCCCGGAAGGGATTTCTCAAACGCCACCCTCCCCTCCAGCACCAAAAACAGGGCATCCGACTCACTCCCCTCCTCAAAAATCACTTCCCCGGTTTCATAGCGGCGAATCTCGGCGGCGGCCGCCAATGCTTCAATGTTTTCCGGGCTGAGCCCACGAAAAAAAGGATGATCCTCCAGCCGCATGGCATACGCCACAGGGGACGGCACCCCCGGCGACACGGCGCGACGCGGAGCACGGGGCACGGCCAAGCTGGTCTTTAACGGCGGCACGACGGTTTATACACTAAAATCCCCTCCCGCAGGGTGCAAGGATGGAAATACCCTTTAATCGACTGATTTTAACAATTCTTTAACCAAGTTCGCGACGCTGCCGATGAAGGGCTGGGTCTATCACCCGGGCCATCGCGCCTTCGTCCAGACCCCCATCCAGAAAAACATTCAATCGCGCGGCGGCCGTGGCGGGCGCGGCGAGCAGATCCGCATGATGCACCACCAAGTGGGTCATTCGCGGGTGTCGCGCCAGCAAACCCAGGACCGTCGCCGACTGTTGCCGGTAGGCGCGGCGCAATGCGGTTTCGCCACCAGACGGCCGGCCTTGCGCCTTGAGCATGGCCGCCTGTGAAGCCAGAACTTCCTCCAAATCGCGCTCGACCAGAATCACCCGGTAGAAATGGATCTGCGGCAAAAATGACAACAACGGCGCCACAATTTTCACCGCCTTCCCCCTCGCCTCCCCCAGCCAGGTTGAATCGCGCGCCAGGTTTCTCACCTTCTCATGCTCATAATAGCCGTTGGGGTTCGCCACGTCCGCCACCCTCGCTCCGTCCACGCACAAGGGATATCCCCCCGCCGCCAGCATTTGCATGACCAGCGATGTGCCAGACCGCGGCAATCCCGAGACAATTGTAATCGTTTCAGCGGCGGCAAAGAGGGGTGCTGGAGCCGAGCCCGCCCCAATGGCCCTGTTCGCCGATTCTGTCATCGGAGCATCCAGCTCGGGATTCGCGGCCAGGGGCTTCATCCCGCGCGTGACGCGCAGTTGTCGCACGCGCTGCCGGGCTTCTCGCGCCAAAACTCCATGACGCTCGCCGCCCGCTGCATCGCGCAAACGGGGCAGGATTTTCGCCAACCGCAAATGCGCTTGCACGTGATTGGGATTCTGCCGCACGCAGGTTTGAAAGGCATCCACGGCAAATTTGGGTCGCCGCATTCGCTGCAATGCGATGCCCAGCACAAAATGCGCGGAGGGGAAAAAGGGTTGCAGTT
>CAZLPS010000134.1:0-9079 GCA_964561455.1 uncultured Opitutales bacterium | reverse complement strand
TAAAAGTGACGATGGACCCCCTTAACTTAGCGCCATTCGGGTCAGGCGTTGCATGTTAACGAAGAAAATTGGCTGGGACACTTGCATGATGCACAATAGCCGGTATAAGCGGCCAAGACAACCTTAGATTGTCTCCGGGTATTAATGTTAACATGCAACGCCTGACCCCGTAAGGCTTCTCTGACCCCGTAACGCTTTCCCTGACCCCGTAACGCTTTCATAACTGCCCGGTTCCACTCCCAATGTCAACATGAAAAGTCTGACCCGTTATTGGTTATCCACTCATTTCGGCTTAATCTCCTTCGCGGGATCCCATTCCAGATTGCGCGAGCCGGAAGGGTTAAAATAAACCTCGATTCCCAAAAGCGTGGGTGGCGGTTGAAAATCGGCATGAAGACCGATAGTAACTCTGCCGAATTTGCCATCGGCGGATTTGAAATAATAGGTCTGATTTGCAGTATTGACGTAATTTTTGGGGGTTGGCCCGGTAGTGATTATCACAGCTTGCTTGTAGCCGATCTCAGGAGCAACATATGGATACAGGTCGTGCATTTCCAGAAGGCCACCGCTTGGGACATCCATAGTCAATGCCCATTCAAATGGCGTTCCGCGAACAATCTGCACAGGATTTCGCGCAAATGTGATCGTCATGTCTCCCCCTGTCGTCACAGCTTTACCCGTTTGAAGATTGACATTAATCTGTGTCCCATCGCCGGGAAGCATAATAATGAAATTTTGATGCGTCATCGGTTCCGCGCCTTGAAGTTTGTACATAATAAAAACATCACGGCGCTCGGGAGTGGACTGAACATTCTCCGAAAGTTCGCCATGGCCACTCCATACATAACCTGGCATTTTAACACCGACGCCAAATCTCCATCCGCCAACGCTGGTGAATTGAAATATACCTTGCGCATCGGTCAGGACAATGCGGTCTTCATTTCTACTAGCCTCCGAACTCGCAACAAATACAGAAGTTGCGATGGCTTGTGCGCCAACTACTGGGCGCCCAAATTGGTCAATTACTTTCCCATAGAGGTCATGTAGCCCACTATTCTGCGCGTCGAAAATCATTTGTAGTTTAGTTGAATCTGGCAACGTCGGGTCAATTTTGACTTCCGATTGCGCCTGGGAGCTTGCTTCGATTTGACCTTTAGGTTGGCCATTCGCCGAATTCGCGAACGGCGGTAAAGCTAACGAAGACGCAGACGTGCTTCCAACTGCCTTTACGCCTGAAACCTTGATAGATATTTTGGCGGCAATTGGAGCATTTTGCTTCAAAAACCACCAGCCCATTAGGCCGATAAAAAGAACACCAAGGATAATGAAAAGTAACTTTTTGGATTTCATGGGGAGGAATTATGGTTGGGCGTAATACTGAATTGCTTCATCAACTCATTCCAGTATGAATCCTGACTCTGAATATCAAATCGGAACTGCGCGCTATGCCAGGGGTGTTCGCTGTAATCCATGGTCGAATTGCCGCTTGTGTTAAACGTATCCGGCAGCCAGAGACCGCCGGATGTAGCATCGGGAAGCTTTTGAAATGAAAAACCGCTGACATTGCCAGAAATCTCGCCCATTGCTTTGCTACGGGGCTCGGCGTCGAAGGCCAAAATCTCGTAACGGTTGGTAATATTACCCTGGGGGTTGGTGAGGTTTAGGGTGAGAGTAAAATTGCTGCCCGTTAGGGTCGCGTTGCTATTATACCATTCGCTTTTATAGAAGTAGTTGCCGGTGTTGTCCACCAAGCCGGAGGTATTCCCGATGTAGCCGTAGGGATCCGTGGCGATGATATTGCCAGGTAGAACTGACGGCAACGCTGGGGGCGTGGACAAGTAATTGAGCAAACCAATCGAGCCCGAAGGTTTTAAAATTTGATTTGAATTCCATAAGTTCATGGCGAAATCGGCGGTATTGTAGAAATTCACTTTTGTCCCCGTAGCCGTCGTGTTGCCGGCGGGCGCGACCCAGCTATCTAGGATGTTGGCGGTATTGGGGCCGAAATTGCCGCTGATCGGTATTGGATAGCCGTCAACGCTGATATTGGAAACCACGAATGTTAAGGCGAAATTGGCGGTAATGCCCGGGTCATATTCTTGGCCGGGGATGGCGGCCTGGCACGCGGCGTAAGTTTGCACATATTGCTTTGAACCTTGTTGGCCCGCCATACGCAACGCCTCACCAACAACAAGATTCCCATGACTATGAGCCATAACATAAAGATTGCCGGCGGATGAGTAGGAACCAAGTTGAGTCGCCCAAAGCAACAAGAGCGGGGCGGCGGAGCGCAAGGCCGTATACTCCCCATAATCGAAAGAGCTTGGTGCGTTATTGACTGAGTAGCCATAGGTTGTCGGCCACTGAAAAGCGCCAAATTTCCCTTTGTAACCCTGCCAGTAAAGACGTTTGAAGGCAGTCTCGGCGTACGAGTCTCTCGCCCATGGATCCATGTTCCATCCGTGAACAAAAAGGATGTATTTGTTGCCGTCTACATCTCCTGGAACCGATAAACCTAGCTTGCCCGAACTATAATTAAAGGGAATACTCAAGTCGCTTGAGAGGCGATTTTGCGAAAGCCATGCACTGGTCGCGGGCACGGTCATATTTCCGGCCGATTCCGTAATGTCGGGATGCCCATCTCCCACCGTCCAGCGTTCATACATATCTTTAATGTCCTTAAGGTCAATCCAAGTACCAGGCCCATACCCCAATGCGGTGTAATTGCCGTAACCGTTCTGCCTGAGATAAACCACCGCGAGATAACCCTTGCCGCTCTGGCAACCTTCAAAGATAAAGTGACCTATGGGCTGGCTTGCTGTGAGATTGGCAAAAGCAGTCAATGAGAAAACAAAATCAACGGCATTCAGCGTCGGTTGGATCAGAGTCGGCGTGACATTGTCGAGGTTTCCGACGTCACTCAGCGCAGTGGTGTTGCTCACTTGGGACAAAGCGGTATTGCCGTCGAGTAGATATTGCCTACCGCCATCAGACTCCACCGCCGAATAAATTTTGATGATTGGTGCGGTGTCACTGGTCACAAACATCCATTTGAGACCAATATAGATTTCGCCGCTGCTTGCGGCAGGTGCCATCCCTTGCAACGAAATCCACAACCGTGAAAAATCCTCCAGGTCGCGGGTGCCCTGAATAGTGTCCTGCTTCCAATCTAGGTTTCCCGAAAACTGGAGGCTCGGATCGAAATCGTCCTGTACGTCGTATCCAGTAAGATTGCCAGCTTCAATTTTGTCCACACCTTGATGCCGATCAATATCATTATTGATCCAAAAGCGAAATGAGTTTGTGAAAGACGTCTTGTCATCTACATCGAAACTGATACTTCCGTCCCGATTATTATCCACATAGAGCCCGGTGGCGATTCCCACCACGGTATGATTGCCTGCGTCGGCGGCAAAGGTGGTGGTGTTGGCGCTGGTGACCGCGATACTTAGGGTTGAGTTCGTGGAAAGATTTGCCGAAGGCAGCAACGCCGTCCAATTGAAGCTCAAGTCGGCGTTGAAGGCCCAGTTAGGAAACATATCAAGGTAGGAAAGGCCTACGCCGTTGTTCCAGGGCGTGCCATCGTCTTCGAGCGACGGGCCGACGGCGCTGACATCATATAATGCAATTGTCGTATTGCTTTGGTCGGTGAGGTTGGCGGTCACCACGTTGCCGTCCTTGATGGTGTACACGGTGTTGTCCGCCCAGTCGGGAAACGGGTTGATGAGCACGGGTTGGCCGTTCACGTTGGAAAGTTGCCGGGAAGTCTGCGGCTCCGCGTAGGCCACGGCGGCGTCCGACGGCGGATAGAGCCCGAAGTTTGCTCCGGAATCGGGATTGGATATTACATCACCGTTAAGTGATAGCGTGCCGTTTAGCGTACTGGAGTTCAAATACGTGTGGGTGTAGTTGGCAAAAGGCGAAAGCACAATGTTGCCCCCGATGTTGCTTGAGATGTAGTTGCCGCTGATCGTCTCGCTCGTGTAATTGCCCCTGAGCGTGTAGGTGAAGTGGTCACTGGCGCCGTCGGTGGCCAAATCATAGGCGATGGCGATGCTTCCCGTCGGCGTGGCTTCGCCGCTGCCCCCGTCGAAGATCACATTTCCCGTCAGCGACACCGAACCATCGGCAGTCAGGCACAAGACCATGTAGTGCTCGTTATTGTAACCGTAGTCATGTCCGTTCGCGTCAGTCCCCTGCGAGGTGTGGGTCGTGGCATCAATTCCCCAATAAAACGCATTGCGCACAACCACCATGTCCTCCCCGGTGCCCCAACCCACCGCCGTGATATTGGCCGTGTTGCCCGGCACGTACGGCCCGGCGGCAGTCTTCAAACTGATGCGGTTCGGGGTACCGGTAGCAGTCTTGGAGACGAAACCCCATTCGCCGTTGCTGGAATTATAGTACCGCCCCAGCAATGTCGCATTATTGGCCAGGGTGAACCAGTCATAAGTGTAGGTGCCTTCGGACGTCGTCACGTTGCTGACGTTTCCCGCCGACCATAGCTTGAGCGTGCTATTGGCGGAGTCATCAAACAGCACGTCGCCCTCGTCGTCCATGTCCACCACGTAGCCTGGCCCGAGGTCAATCAGGGCATACTGCGGCGTCGGTAGGTGCGGAAAATCCAAACTCGTGTTGCCCGGGGGAATATAATCGCCCGGGACGGTCGGAGAGCCCGTGCTGCTCGAAGTATATACCGTCTGAAAACTCGTAAAGTTCCCCACCAAGTTCCCCGATACCGAGCCGTTGTAAATATTCATATCGAACTGGAATTGTTGCAAATCCGTCCGCCCGTTGCCAAAGTCCGTGTGAGTGTCAATGTTGCCCGCAAAAGGGTCAAGGCCGTTCTGCACCTTCCACCAATCCGGGATGGTGCTGTTGCTAATGCTCAAAGTCGCTGCGGGCGTGAAACTGTCCAAATGGTCGAACGAGAAAACCTCCTTCAGGTGCCCGAGGTTGGCCCCGGAGTAATTCTGAACGACCCAGGCGGCGTGGGCGGTGGTGTAAGTCGTGGCGTTGTAGCCGGTGTTGCCCGGCATGATCGGGGGTTGGGTCCACGGATAATGGTAAACCGTCCAATTGCCTGTAAATCCATAGTTTGCGGCAAGGACAATGCTGGCATTGAAGCCAACGGCATAGAGCCGGTCATAAAACGGCTGCGCGACCGCCTTGATTTGGCCGATGTTCACGGGCGAGAAATTCGTCGCCGAACTCACGCTGAAATTCGCCACCAAATTACCGATTCCCGGCCCGGCCCCGCCAACGGAGGCCAGATTGGTGTCCAAATAGGCCTGTGCTTGAGTGGCGAAGTTTTTCAACTGCCCCACGTTGGCGGGGAGGTTATTTTGCGCCAGCCAGGCACTGTAATTGCCTGAGTTGTACCCGGTTTGGCCCACGGTCGGCGGCCGATCGGCGCTGACCAGGCCATAATCGCTCCACCAAGAGGGGTAGAAAGGGTCGGCCCAAGCCCAGGTCACCGCACAAAATAGCGTGATGAGCAGGCCAACCAACAGGGGTTTTGGGAAACGCATGGAGAAAAAAATGGCAAGGTGAGGAATTGGCCGCAGTGGGATTTGGCAAAGGCCTTTAATAGCCGTAGGCACCCATGGAAATATCCCCGAAGGCCGCCGTGTAGATCAAATTGCCACTGATGGTCAGATTGCCAACCACAGTCGCGTTACCGGCAATATTGCCACCCAAGGTGAGATTGCCCCTCACCGTCGTGTCCCCATTTTTAAGGACGGTGAAAGCGGTGGAGAGGTTACCGGCGGATGTTCCGTTGCCCAGGACGAACAGGGGCGAGGTTGGGCCATTGCCGCTAATCGTAAAATTGCCGGTGCCATTGCTGACGCCCGCCCATTGCCCGGCGACGAGGGCGTGGTCGGTGGTCACGGTGAGGTTGCTGCCCAGCACAACGGTGCCATCGTCGGTCGCGGTGTTGTTGCCGCCGAGGGCGACGGTGTTATTCCCCGTCGCGGCGTTGGTGCTGCCGATGGCCACGGCGCCGTTGCCCAGCGGGAGGTTAAGGTACCCAATGGCCACCGCGCCCGTACCGGAAGCCGTATCCCCAGCGCCATAGGCGACGGAGCTGTTGCCATAGGCCACGCTGCCATAGCCAATGGCGGAACTGCCATGGGCCGGCGAGATATTGCCGCCATAGTAGCCCCCCACAAACACATTATAGCCCATGGCGATGCCCACGTCGGTGTAAACTCCAGAACCGTAGCCCATGACGACCGAGGAGAATCCCGAGGTGTAAAGACTGCCGCCGATGGCCACGGCGCCAAAGGGGTCCCCGTAGCCATTGGCACTCAAGTCCACGGTGACGCCGCCGCCAATGGCCACGGCATCTGCGCCGATGGCCGTGCTATTCTTGCCCAGGGCGACGCTGCCGTCCTGGTTGCCACTCGTGACATGGGTGCTGACGTTGTAGCCGATCGCGACCGACCCATTGCCCGCAGCCGAGGCGTTGTAGCCGATGGCGGCAATCCCGATGCCGAGGTTGCTGTAATTCCAGATGGTGGCGTTGGCGGGCGTGCCGGCGAGCAAAGCCGAGTTTTGAGGGACCCACATCATTCGGGTGCCGTTACCTTGAAGCAGACCGGTGTTTCCATCCAGATTGGAATAGTTTCCCGTGCCGGAATAAATGATGCCGTTGTTGAGGATGACGAGGCCGTTGGCGGCGCCGGTGGTGGCGTTTTGGCCGATGCCGACGATGAAGGCGGGGTCGCGGGAGTCATAAGTCGTGTTGCTGGAGGCGGTGATGACCGAATTGAAATGACCGACGGTGACGGAATCCCAGGCATTGGTGGTGACGTTGGTTCCCAAGGCGACCGCACCACTGGCATTGGCGACGGCGTTGTTGCCAGCGGCCAAACCGGATGAACCCAGGCCCAGCACCAGGGTGGTGCTGTTTTTCGCGATGGTCAGGCCATTGCTGAAGACGATGCGTTGGTTGTCCGGGTCGAGGACAATGTTGCCGCTGATGGTGCCGGTAACGACCATCGCGCCGCCCGGGTCGTTGATGACCAGCCCGTCACTGAAAGTTATCTTCTGGTTGCCGGGGTCGAGGAGGATGGTGTTGCCGGGCGCATCGCTGATGGTGGCGACGCCGTTGTTGAGCACGACGAGGCCGTTGGCGGTGGCGGAGGAATTCTGGCCGATGCCGACGATGAAGGCCGGGTCCGTCGCCACCCAGCTGGTGGTGTTGCCGGTGATTTCCGCATTAAAGTGGCCGACGGTAAATGAACTCCAGGTGCTGGCGGTGACGTTGGTGCCCAAGGCCATGGCGTTGACGGCATCGGCGGTGACACTGTCCCCCAAGGCCATGGCGCCGGTGGCATTGGCGAGGGAGTTGTTGCCAAAGGCGAGCGACCAATTGCCGGTGGCAGTCCCGGCGCCGAGGGCGACCGAGCCCGTGCCATTGGCCACGCCGAAGGCGGCGGCGAGCGACTGATAGCCGTTGGCATTCCCATTGGCCAACGCCACCGACAGATTGCCGGTGGCCGAAGCATTGCCCCCGAGGGCTGCGGAGCGGTTGCCCGTGGCGATCGCGCCATTGGCGGCGGTGAAGCCGTTGTCGCCGAAAATAAAGGTGATGTTGGTCAGGCCGAGGGTGCTGGCATTGCCGTTGATCACCAGGCCACCGCTAAACGCGATCGTTTGGTTGCCGGGATTAATGACAATGCTGCCGGCGGTGCCATTATACACCGTCAGCACCCCGAGCGGATCCAGGCTCATCGCCGTGGCGAAGTTGCCCGAGACATTGGCCACGTTGCTCTCGGTCCACGTCCAATTCGTGATGAAGGCACCGCCCATGGTCACATTCGTAACTGCGCCATCGGCGGGCGTGGCAGTGACTTCGAATTGCGCGCCGTCATAGTATTCATAGCCGGACCATCCTTCCTGGCCACCCACTTGCAGATTGCCCGAGGTAAAAAGATCCGCCGCAAAGTTGCCGGAGGTAAAATTGCCGTTGACCGAAAGGTTGCCACCCACTGAAAGATTATAATTGACGGTCACGTTATCAAACGTTTCCGCCCGCAGCCCACAAGGCAGGGCACCGCATAAAGCGGCCACGACGACACCCTGCCAGAGCCCGCGGGCCCAACGGGAGGAAGGCCGG
This sequence comes from uncultured Opitutales bacterium, assembly GCA_964561455.1. Classification (GTDB taxonomy): domain Bacteria; phylum Verrucomicrobiota; class Verrucomicrobiia; order Opitutales; family JABDGR01; genus JABDGR01. The sequence goes on along the minus strand of CAZLPS010000134.1, from coordinate 954 downwards.
CACCGGAAAGAGATTTTTGGGAATGGATTCATGGTTGGATGGCGGGTTGATTTTGCGAAGGATCGGGTGAGGCTGAAGGTGCAGTGCTCGTGCCGGGGGCCAGGTCGGCCGCAACCGGGTCCGTGGCGCTCACGGCCAGTCCTGGCAACGCCTGCGCCTGAATCGCTTGCAACGCCGCGGCCCGCTGGTCGGGCGGCAATTGACTTGCCGCTTGGATGGCTTGCTGGCGCTGATTCATGGCCTGCATCACCGCCTGCTCTCTCGGGGGTAACGAAGCTTGCAAGGCCGCCTGCGCTTGGGCGGCGGCGGCAGTGGCCGCCGGGCCGTCCACGGGCGGGGCTTGGGCGGCAGTGGCCTGTTCCTGCTGCGCGGCGAGTTGGCGCACTTGGGCAATAATCGCCAGTTTATCATCCGGGCTGGCCGTCGTGAGTTGCCCGAGCAATTGCTGGCGCTGTTGCATGGCCGCAACGGCGGCCTGGGCGTCAGCGGACAGAGATTGGGCGAAGGCTTGTTGGGCGGCTTGCTGCTGGGCGCTCTGGGCAGCCTGCTGCGCGTCCGTCAAGACCGGCGGTTGCAATGGCGCGACAACGGTGTCCATCTGCGCGCGAAAGGCGGCGATGAGCGCGACCTTGCTGTCCGGCGAGGCGGCGGACAGATCCTGATTAAGTTGCTGGGCAAATTGCTGACGCTGCTGTTGGATGGCGCCGAGAGCTTCCGGAGTCAGCGGCGTAATATTGTCCCCGGCGACGGGGACGGCGGTGTCGCTATCAGGAGTTACCGGTACCGCAGTCCCCAAACCGGAATCTGCCGTTGTGATATTACCTGCTATCGAATTTTGCGCCGCCGTGGGGGGGGGGGGGGGGGGGGGGATTTTGTTTTTGGGCCGAAACCGACTACCCCAGGACCAAAACCCCCCCACCAAACCAAACAAGAAAAAATTTGCCCAAGGCAAAA
>CAZLPS010000133.1:0-9087 GCA_964561455.1 uncultured Opitutales bacterium | reverse complement strand
AAGTCCACGCCCCGGAGCGCGCGCACGCCCGCAAAGGACTTGGCGATGCCCCGGAGGGCGAGCAAAGGTGCGGAAACAGCAGACATGAAGGGGTGAAACGCGAGACTTCACCGGAAAATGGGCCGCATGGCAATCCTGTGTTGCACGTTACAAAAACAAAAAACGCCCGCGGAAGCCGCGGGCGTTTTTGGACTGAAGAACTTGAAAAGCTCTTAGGCGGCTTTCGGGGCGGGGGCCACCGGGGTGGTCTTGCCGGCCTTGCCGTCAAACCCGGCTTTTTGCAGGGCGGTCATCGCGTCCTTGGCGTTGAATGCACCGGTGATCGTGAAGGTCGTGCCTTTGGGAGCCGGGTTGCTGTCCGCATAACCGGGAAGGTTTTTGAGGGCATCTTTGACGCCGGTAACGCACTTGGCACAGCAGAGATGCACGTTCGTCACTTCCAAGCTGCCCACTTTTTCGGACTTCGCGCCGGTGTCGGCATTGACCTTGATGCCGGTGTCGCTGGAGGCGCCGAAATAGCCGGCGGCGAGCAGGGCGTCCACAGCTTTCTGGGCGGTGGCCTTGTCGGGCGCCGAAATGGCCACGGTCTTCTTGGCCTGATCGGAAACGGCGGTTACGCCCGCGAGGGGTTTGAGGGCGGTATTCACGCCGGTGACGCAATTGTTGCAGCAGAGATGGACGTCACTCAGGGTGACGGAAACCGTGGCAGGCGCGGGGGCCGGGGCATCGGCGGCGATGGCCAAAAAGGCCACGGCACTGAAGGACGAGATAACAGCAAGAAGCTTGGTAGTTTTCATAGGGGGAAAGCAGGGGGTAGAGGAAATAATTCCACTTGAAGGCATTTTTGGCATCATCGGCCCCCCTAGGCAAGCATTTTATTATAAAGTACGTTGTCTCGCCAGAAAAACACCCCAATAAAAATTATGTTACTCGTTTACTGTAAATTAGTTATGTAAAATATACGAGACTAATCGAGGTTCTTTTGGTTCGTCAACGTAACAACGTTTACTTATTTTCTCCGAACTAACCAGATAACCCCTCCGACGAGCAATAGTATTGCTGGGCCGGCTAATCCAACGACTAAGATCATGCTTGGTTTTTCTGGATGTAATGGGGCAATGGTGCTGACCATTTTTGGCGATGGGGCACCGGAGAAACCTGGCAGTGCTGCTCTAGCAATGCCAAGCCCCGACCTAAAAGTTAGGTAAAGAATGAATTTATACTGGGGTGGGCTGACGAGAGGGTTGGCTTGGATGCTCAGGTTCGATTTATCGAGATCCACAATAGAAGATGTGGAAAGGGCGTCAATATACTGGGTTACGGCCATGCTCGATGTGGCCATGCAATCAATCTGGACCTTGTTGCCATCGTAGAAACGGGTTTTGGTGAAAGAAATATCCGCAGGCAGGAATGGGTTGATGGCTGCGAGCATTTCGAACGGTCGCAGGGTCTGACCGGCAAAAGCCCTAAATTTGGCCAGCAAAGCCTCCTTGGCGGCAATGGCCATTGTCTGGTCAGCGTCGCCCTGGGCGGTTCCATCGGATGGCGGCACCGAGTCGGTGGCTCCGGAATTAAAGTCTATCGCGAAAATCCGAATATCGCCGGTCTGCAGGGTGGTGGTCCGTTCAGGTGCCACGACCAACTCATCGATTATGATTTTCGGTGCATCAATCTGGATGGAGGCGACGAATGACGTTAGAGTATTAAGGGGCGTTCTACCAAAATGAACTGTCACCGAGTTCACGATGAAGCTACTGCCAGGATTGGCAGATGCACGGCTGGTGCTAATAGTAGGTGGTGGCATTCCGGCGCTTCTTACCGCTTTTGTCACTTTATTTACCAGATCGGCGACAGTGACGGGATTGGTAAACTTAACCGCGAGGTCTCTGAATTCCTTCTGGTCCGTTTGCCACTGGCGGACGAGGTCCGCCGGGCTTGCGACGGCTGTGGGCGAGGTCGGTGCGGCAGCGGCATGGGCGAGGGTCGCGAAGCAACTGCCGCACACCAACTGCGCCAATGTCTGACGTATTTTCATATAATGTATAGGGATGATAAGCTTTATTAACCCAGTTAATCGAGGCAAGTTGCAGGAGGCTCGCACCCATCACCAGGCTGATTCCAATTCAGACTGGCAATCCCAGGCTCCAGCAGGTAAACGAATACCACGAGCTAACTTCCCCTCCCCATGAAATTCCCCCGCTACTTTGCCTTCGTTGTTACCGGTTGGTTTCTTTCGTTTGCCGCGTCGATTGCGGAGGTGACGCTACCTCACGTATTTAGTGACCATATGGTCTTGCAACAGGGCGCTGATGTTCCGGTGTGGGGCTCGGCCAGCCCCGGCGAGAAAATCACGGTGGGGTTCGCAGGTCAAAACGCCACAGCCACCGCCGACGCGGACGGCAAATGGTCCGCCAAGTTAGTGAGCCTCAAGGCCAGCGTTGAAGGACGCGAATTGACCGTCACGGGGACGAATACGATTTCCTTCAAGGATGTCCTCGTCGGCGAGGTCTGGCTCGCCTCAGGCCAATCAAACATGGATTTCACTCTGGCGCGGACTCCCAAATATTATTTTGCCGGCGCCGCCAATGAAGCCGAGGAGGTGAAGAACGCCAATTACCCCCAAATCCGCATGTTCACTGGCCAGTGGGCCAAGAGCGCCACCCCGCAAGCCGACATCGAAGGCCAGTGGAAAGTCTGCACACCGGAAAATTCGCGCGAATTTTCGGCCGTCGGCTATTTCTTTGCGCGGGAATTATTCAAGTCGCTCAAAGTCCCGGTCGGCATCATTACCGAAACATTCGGCGCCAGCACCGCCGAGTCGTGGATTCGCCGCGAGGCCCTTGCCGCCGACCCGAAGTTGAAACCGATGCTCGATGCCTTTGATGCGAAGATGGCGGCGTTTCCCGCTGACAGTCGCGCGACTCTAAAACAGTCGCGCGCGGCCGCCCAGGCCAGACTCGAAGACGCGGAAAAACAGGATTACGCGGCCTGGAGGGCCAATCCCGACGTTTCGCCGAACACGCCCCAACCGACTGGCGGTGGTCGCGCGGCTGGCCCCGCCGACCCCGAACAGGACCAGCACAATCCGACCGTCATGTTCGGCGGCATGATCGCCCCCGTTGTGCCTTATGCCATCAAAGGTGTGATTTGGTATCAGGGTGAATCCATCGCTGGCGGCGTGCAGGGTGGGGTGGCGCTTTATCCCCATGTGATGGCGACGCTCGTCGGCGATTGGAGAAAGCTCTGGAAAAATGACAACCTTCCGTTTTATGTCGTGCAACTCGCGGCGCTCGGCAGCGGCAATAGCAACAGCCCGGAGGTGCGCGAAGCCCAGGCGGCTATTTTGGAACTCCCCCACACTGGCATGGCGTGCAGCATAGACATCGCCGATGCCACTAATGTCCATCCAAAGGACAAACAAGACGTCGGCTATCGCCTGATGTGCATCGCGCTGAATGATGCCTATGGCCAGAATATCGAGTGCTACGGCCCGACCTACCAATCCATGGAAGCCAAAGACGGCAAAATCGTTTTGCATTTTTCCCACTTGGGCGGCGGCCTAACCGCCAAAGGTGGTGATCTCCAATGGTTCACCATCGCCGGCGCGGACGGCAAATTTGTGCCCGCGCAGGCAGTCATTGACAAGGACACCGTGGTTGTATCGAGCCCTGATGTCACCGCGCCCGCCAATGCTCGCTATGCGTGGGACAAATATCCCCTCGGCGTCAATTTTTACAATGGCTACGGCTTTCCGGCCCCGCCGTTTCGCACGGACAAGAAGTAGCTTTGGGCGTTAGAAATCTCTCTGGTTTCGCCGGGTTGGCGGCAATTGAAGATTGACCCCGGCGCTGCCCGCCGTGAAGAACTCTGCGCATGAAAGACGGCGGCCCCCAAACCCACCTCCCCGGCGCGAACCGCGTGCTCGCGCTCCTGCTGGCCGTCAATCTTTTCAACTACATTGACCGGTACATTCTCGCGGCGGTGGTCGGCGACTTGAAGGGAAGTTTCTTATCGCCATCCAACACCAGCGCCGACGGCAAGCTCATGCAAAGCATTCAGGCGTGGACGGAGCAGCATCTGCATTTCAAGCCCGAACTCGCGTTCATGGGCTTTCTGTCCATGGCGTTCATGACGGTCTATATGCTCGCCGCGCCAATCTTCGGGCACCTGGCAGACCGCTACCCGCGCCGCGTGCTGATTGGCATTGGCGTGCTCTTGTGGACGATGGCCAGCGGGGCGTCGGGCCTCGCCCCCACGTTTGTCGTGCTGCTGCTCACCCGCTGTTTTATCGGGGTGGGCGAGGCGGCCTATGGGCCGATTGCGCCGACGGTCATTTCGGACATGTATCCCGTAAAACAGCGCGGGCAGGCGTTGTCGTGGTTTTATTTGGCGATTCCGGTGGGCAGCGCGCTGGGCTTTGCCCTCGGCGGCGCGGCGCTGCATTTCAATTTGGGCGAACTGGGAGTGAAATTCTTGGGCATTCACGCGGAAAGCTGGCGCTGGGCTTTCTATCTCGTCGTGCCGCCGGGCCTGTTGCTCGGTGCGCTGTGTTTCTTTATGAAGGAGCCCCCGCGCGAGGATGCCGACGCCTCGGGCAAATTCAAGCTCGCGGGCTGGGGCGATTACAAGGCGCTGCTGCGCAATCCATCCTACGTTCTCTGCACCCTCGGCATGGCGGCGATGACTTTCGCCATTGGCGGCATCGCCTTCTGGGTGCCCTATTATTTTGCGCAACTGCCGGGTGCCCCGTCGCCGGGCGCGGTTAGCTTGATTTTTGGAGGAGTAGTCTGCCTCGCCGGTTTGTCGGGCACACTTATCGGCGGGTTGGTGGGGGACAAGCTGCGCGGGCGTTTTCCAAGTTCCTATTTTCTCGTATCGGCGGCGGCGATGTTCACCGGCTTTCCGCTGATGCTATGGATGCTTTACGCCGGCTTCCCTGGCTACGGTATCTGGGTGCTGACCTTCGCCACGTGCTTCTGCCTGTTTTTCAATACCGGCCCGTCGAATACCATTTTGGCGAATGTCACGCATCCCTCGATCCGTGCGGCGGCTTTTGCCATGAATATTTTTGTCATCCATGCGCTGGGCGACGTGATTTCCCCGGTCATCATCGGTGTCCTTGGCGACCAGTTTGGGATGAAGAAGGCGTTCATGGTCGTTGGGGCGATGTTCCTCGTTGCGGGTGCGTTGTGGCTGTGGGGCGCAAAGTATTTGGAGCGTGATACGCAACGGGCGGGCGGGGCGGACTGACCGAGAAGCATTCCTGGCGAAGCCAGACGGGCTATTCCTGCTTGACAGGCTGCATGGGCGGCGTGCATAATGGGAACGACCGCCGTGATTGTCTCCTTTGCCGACAAACCCACCGCCGCGCTTTGGCGTGGCCACCGCCCGCCGGAGCTTCCGCCCACGATCCACAAAGTAGCCCTCCGCAAACTCACTCAACTTGAAGCCTCCACGTCGCTCGACCACTTGCGCATCCCTCCCGGCAACCGCCTCGAAGCCCTCAAGCGCGATCGGGCGGGCCAGCACAGCATCCGCATCAACGACCAGTATCGCGTGTGCTTTCGCTGGGCGGGTCAAAACGCGCACGAGGTCGAAATCACTGATTACCACTAACATGAGCAAGCACCTCAACGTCCATCCCGGGGAACTGCTCCGCGAGGAGTTCCTCATCCCGATGGGGATCACGCCCTACCGTCTGGCCAAAGACGCGAAGCTCTCGCACCAGCGCGTCAACGAAATCGTCAACGAAAAGCGCGGTATCTCCGCGGAGACCGACCTGCACCTGTGTGCTTACTTCGGACTGACGCCAGGGTATTGGCTGCGGGTGCAATTGGCCTACGAATTGCGCGAAGCTCTGAACACGGTTGGGCCGAAGATTAAGGCTGCCGTTCACCCGCGGAAAGCGGCGTGATTGCGGAAGGCAGGGACCTGCGCAGGCGGGTTAAGCTCCGGCAGCAGCGGGTTTTTTATGAGTTCCAACGCCAAAATCGCCTCGGGTGCGGTCATCGTGGTTATTCTCGCGGCGATTGCACTCTGGATTTACTTTCGGCACGGTGGGGAGAGATCACCTCGACGGCACCGAAGCCCGCGGGTGCGCCGGTCAAGCTGGCGACCAGCACGACCGGGCCGGTGGCACCAGCAGCGCAATCATCGCGTGGGCAAATCGCTGCGCCCGTTCGACCACCGGCGCAAGTGGTGGGTGCGGGCCAGCCTGCGGCCACGGCCGTTCCGGCCCCCTTCGTGGGTGCCAATCCACACACGCCGGAGGAAATAAGAGCCGTAAAAAGCAATCTGCGGATGCTGGGCGCCGCCGCCCAACAGTTGATGAAGGTAAAGGGGCTATCGCAGGCCGGCTATTACGATGTCGTCGGCAGACAAACGGATTCTTACATCCGCAGCGTGGAGCCCATCATGGGCGAAAATTATTCCGGCCTTGTCGTCCACCAGACGGACACCCAGATCGAAATTGTCGCCCCGGACGGCACGAACGTCACTTTCGATTTGTAGGGAGGGAAATGAATTCCGGTGCTGTTTTCGACCATGCCGGCATGGAGCGCGCGCAATTCTTTGGAGTGCGGCGTCGTGTCGCCGCATTCCAATAAAGTTGCCTTATCCCCAAAGCGTTAAATTCCCGGTTGCCAGCAGCCGCGCCGGTGAGGTAGTCTGCCGCAGCGAGAATATTTTTCATGAGCACCAACTCAAAAATTATCGCTGCGGCCGTGATTGTCGCCCTGATAGCCGGGATACCGCTATACCTCCAGAATCAGAGGATTAATGAATTGAGCGACCAGGTCGCGCAATTGACGGCGGCCAAGCCCGCGCCCATGGCGGCGAAGAATTCCCAGCCGATTATCATCCTGTCGCGAGCCGGACCCACCCAGGTGGTGGTGCCCTCGCTGCCGCCGGCCGTGGTTCGCGAACCCACTGCGGACGAAGCCACGGCCGCCCAGGCGCAAGCGGTGCAGCGAACCCTGATCAAGGCGGCGACCAACAATTTGCGCATTCTGGCTTCCTCCGCCCAGCAATACATGGGCGAAAAGGGCGTGACGGAGGCCAGCTTCTTTGACCTCGTCGGCACTGGCACGGATAACTATGTGCGTTCGGTCGCCCCCGCCGTCGATGAGGATTACTCGGACATGACCATCAGCCAGACGCAGACCCAGGTTTCAATTTCTTCGGCTTCCTTTGGCCTTGTGACCTTTAATCTTTAGGCATTGGTGGCGGCGGCTTGGGTCATTCGGCTACGGAAGTGAACACACAAAAATTTTGTGCGTTTTTTCGACCGGCGGCTTCTATAGGGTAAACACCGCCATGGATGCCACCGATCAGGAATTGCTCCAACGTTATGCCCTCCGTCACGACGAGCCGGCCTTTGCCGTAGTGGTTGAACGGCAGGTGGATTTGGTCTATTCGGTCGCATTGAGGCTGTTGGCCGGCGATTCTCCACTCGCCGAAGACGTCACCCAGAAGGTTTTTGCCGATTTGGCGGCCAAGGCGGCGGGGGTCGCGCGGGTGGGCAGCGTCGCCGGCTGGTTGCACACCCATACCCGGTTCGTGTCGCTCACTGCCATCCGCGGCGAACGCCGCCGCCAACAGCGTGAACAGGAGGCCGCCATCATGCACCATCCCGAACCCGTGCCGGAATTTGATTGGGAACGTTTGCGTCCATTGCTGGACGCTGCCGTCGGTGAACTGCGCACCGTGGACCGAGACGCCATTGTGATGCGCTTCTTTCAGAACAAGAGTCACCGGGAAGTGGGTGAGGCCCTGGGCCTCAGCGAAAACACTGCCCGCATGCGCATTGAACGGGCGCTGGAGAAGTTGCAGGCGATTTTCGCCCGCCGCGGCTTAACGGTTTCCTCCATGGCCATGGCGCTGGCGATCAGTGGTAATTCGGTGCAGGCTGCGCCAGCGGGTCTGGGCGAAGAAGTGGCGGGGGCCTTGGTGAAACATGCGGTGGCTCCGATTGGGCCGAACCAAATACTTTTGCGAATTATTTCAATGAACACAAAAACCAAAATCATTGTTGCGGCCTTGTTCATCGCGATCATGGCGCTCATGGGAATCGGTTTGCCCACATGGCAAACGATGTTGAATAGCAAAACCACCGTTTCCACCCTGGCCCCATCTCCGGAGCCTCCGCTTGCGGCGGCAAAGCCGATTGAGGCCCCGAGAGTTGCGCCGGTCTCAGCAGCCGGAGCGGCAGGGGTGGGGTCTTCGCTTCCAGCAGCAAACGAATGGGGAGAGATTGAGTTTGAGGTGGGCGTGCCAGTCGTGCGCACGATGGCCACGGGCGAAACCGTGCTGATCTTCGTTTCGCCGGTGAGCGGCTCCGGTCAGAATGCCGTCGCCCAACTACATGTGGATATGATAATTGAGTTGCCAGGCTCGGGCTATCAGCGGTCCAATTCGGAATTGGAGGCGCTGCGTGGCCAAAACGCGCAGGAAGTGATGAAAGCAGAATTTTTGCTGGCGCGACAGGGACAGATTAAAGTGGAATCGAATCCGTCAATGACAGTCGATCTGGGCAAGGCGGTGGAGTATTGGATGGGTTCCACTCCCGGGACGACGAACCCCACTATCCGATTTAAGCCGAAGATTGCCGGTTCGTGAATATACTTGGTCCCGCCGCGTTGGCTAAAGCTTAGTGCTGCAACCTGCAACGAACTTGCTCTTTGCTGAGACATGGGGCGCGGATATTCAACCAAACTTCATGAAATTTGTCCGTTTCCAAGGCCGGGCGGCATCGTATAGATAAACGCCATCATGGATGATCATGCCTTGCTGCGGGAATACCTGGATCGCCACTCGGAAGAAGCCTTTTCCGGGATGGTGGAGCGGCACCTGCCGCTCGTTTACGGCACGGCGCTGCGTCTCGTCGGCGATGCGCACGCGGCGCAGGATGTCGCTCAGGCGGTGTTCATCCAACTCGCGCGCAAGGCTTGGACGATCCGGGAGGGCCACGCCCTGCCGGGCTGGCTTTACCGCGCCACGCGCCACAGCGCCTTGGTCGCATTGCGTTCCGAAAACCGCCGCCGCCAGCGCGAAACTGATGCCATGAACCTCGCCGAACAAAATCAACCC
>CAZLPS010000132.1:0-9154 GCA_964561455.1 uncultured Opitutales bacterium | reverse complement strand
CTTGGCGAGGTCGGCTTTGATTTGTTCGAGCTGGCGGCCCTTCTGGCCGATGACCATGCCGGGGCGGGCGGTGAAGATTTTGACGCGGACGCGGTTGCTGGCCCGTTCGATGAAGATGCGGGGCACGGAGGCATAACGCAGCTTTTCCATCAGCGTCTCGCGGATGCGGTAGTCCTCATGGACGAGCAGGGGCAGGTCCTTCTTGTTGGCATACCAGCGCGATTCCCAGTTGCGGCGAACGGAGAGGCGGAATCCAATCGGATTGGTTTTTTGTCCCATGATGGTAAAAGAGTTGGCGGCTACTCAGCGGCAGCGGCGGCGGGGGTGGCGTTGTTGTCGGAAAGGATGATGCGGATGTGCGTCGTGTGCTTGTGAATGGGGTGACCCGATCCACGGGAGGCGGGGCGCATGCGTTTGAGGACGGAACCCTGCTCGGCAAAGGCATATTTGACGACGAGGTTGGCGGAGGAAAGGCGGTGGTTGTTCTCGGCGTTGGCCACGGCGCTGACGAGCGTCTTGCGCACGAGACGGGCGGTCTTGCGCGGGATGATCCGCAGCAGGTCCAGGGCTTCCGCGGCTTTGCGGCCTTGGATGACGCGCGTAATCTCCCGCGCCTTTTTGGGCGAGACGCGAACGTATTTGGTGAGGGCTTGGACTTCCATGACCGGAGAGGGTGAAATTAAGGAGGGAGGGAAAAGGATTACTGGAGAGACATCGAGGAAACGCGCACTTCATTGCCCGGTATCGGGGTAGTCAGCTTTTGGGTGACCAGCGCCGCGCAGCGATTCTCCTCCGTGGCGACGACGACCATCCAGACGACAGCTTCGTCCTGGCCCTGGGCGTTTTTGCGGGTGATGACGCAATTCACTCCGGTGCGGAAGCCCTGGTATATCCCGCCATCAAGGAGAACGACATCGGCTTTGCCTTCGACGATGCGCGAAATGTGGGCGCGGCTGGTGGGCTCCAGCGCTTCGTCCACCCAGGCCGGACGATTGGGATTGTGGGAGGGGCGGTAGGCGTCGGGTGCGAGCAGCGGCGGGCGGACCGTGACGGTGGCTTGTGCGTGCAGCGTCCCGCCCGTCGCCAACAACAGGGCGGCAGTGGTGAAAAGGACGGATGAACGGGCCAATGACATGAAAAGGAAGGGAAGGATTAGACCTTCTTCTGGGTGTGGGGGTTGTGACCCTTGAAAATGCGGGTGGGGGCGAATTCGCCGAGTTTGTGGCCGACCATGTTTTCGGTGACATAAACCGGCAAAAAGGCTTTGCCGTTGTGGACGGCGAAGTTCAGCCCGATGAAGTCCGGGGTGATAGTCGAGCGGCGCGACCACGTCTGGATCGGCTTGCGTGACGCTTCCTTCTGCGCGACGTCAATCTTGTCCTGCAAGGACGGTTCGACGAAGTAACCTTTTTTTACGGAGCGGCCCATGGTGGAGGAAGTTGGTGGTGAAGGGAGGGTGGGATTAAACCGCCTTGACCTTGCGGCCATTGCGGCGTGTCAAGATGAAGGAGTTGGAAGGCTTGCTCTTGGTGCGCGTCGGGAAGCCCTTCGCGAGCTGGCCCCAGGGGGAAACGGGATGTTGCCAGCCGCCGCCGCCTTTGCTCTTGCCCTGGCCGCCACCCATCGGGTGATCCACCGGGTTCATGGACATACCGCGCTGGCGTGGGCGCTTGCCCAACCAGCGGTTGCGACCGGCCTTGCCGAGGCTGCGGTTCTGGTGGTCAAGGTTGCCGATGACACCGATGGTGGCGCGGCAATTGGCGTGCACCCGGCGGATTTCGCCGCTGGGGAGCTTGATGGTGGCGCTGTCTCCTTCAATGGCCATCAACTGGGCACCGGTACCGGCTCCACGCGCAATCTTAGCGCCGCGACCGGGCAGCATTTCGACGTTGTGAATGAAGGTGGCCGGGGGAATGTTGCGGAGAGGAATCGAGAGGCCCACGGGATATTCGGTCACCGGTTTGTCGGTGGAAACCAATTTATCGCCAACTTTGAGGCCGTTCGGGGCGAGAATGTAAGTCTTGGCGCCATCGGCATAGGCGAGGAGGGCGAGGCGGGCCGAACGGTTCGGGTCATATTCGAGGGCCTGAACGGTGGCGGGAATGTCTTTCTTGTCGCGCTTGAAATCAATGATGCGATAGAGGCGCTTATGGCCACCGCCGCGGCGGCGCGAGGTGATGCGACCGTAGCAATTGCGACCCTGGGCACGGTGGTTCGACTCGAGCAGGGTTGTTTCCGGGTCTTTTTTTGACAAGTCGGCGCGCGTGTTCTCAATGAGAAAGCGCTGGCCGGGAGTCAGGGGGCGTCGTTGCTTGAGGGCCATGGCGTGGGCAATTAAGAATTAAAAAGTAAAAATTAAGAAATGACGCAAAAGCGGCAGCGGGGAGAGCGGGGGAAGGGTCGGAAAGGGGGTTAGACGGATTCGATCTTTTGGCCGGCAGCGAGGGTGACAATGGCGACTTTGCGGCGGTTGGTGCGACCGGGATGGCCGCCGAACATGCGCCCGCTCTTGAATTTGCCGGGGTGGTTCAGAATATTGACGCGGGTCACCTTGGTCTTGTACTTCGAGGTGATGGCGCGGGCCACATCAATGCGGTTCGCCGAAATCGCCACTTCAAACACGTACTTGTTCAAGTTGGCGTTCAATGCCGCCGCCTTCTCCGTGATGCGGTAGGCTTTGAGGACATGGATGGGCTCTTTCATGAAATGCAGAATTAAGAATTTAGAATGCAGAATTAAGAATGAAGGCGGCGGGGCGCAAAATTACGATAAAGATGGGGAGTGGTATTGGGCGGCGGGGCGTTTCGTAATTCGTTATGCAAAATATAGATATTAGCCGTTGGCGCGGGTGAGGATTTTTTGGAAGCCCTCTTCGCTGATGAGAACGTGGTCGTTGCGGGCCAAATCCCAAGCGTTGACCGAGGCGGCGTCCACCATTTCGACGCGGGCGAGGTTGCGGGCGGCAACCTGGGCGTTCTTCTCGAAGGTTCCGTCCACGAGCAAAACTTTTTTACCGTCGGGATGAATGCGGGTAATGACCTGATTGATGATTTTGGTCTTGGGCTGGGCGGGGGAAAGCTTTTCGATGAGAGACAGGCCGCCTTCGACAGCTTTGTCAAACAGGGCGCGCTGGAGCGCGAGCTGACGGACCTTATTGTTAATGGTGACTGACCAGTCGCGGGGGCGGGGACCGAAAACAACGGCACCTTTGACCCAAATGACCGAGCGACGGGAACCATGGCGGGCTTGGCCGGTGCCTTTTTGGCGCCACGGCTTCTTGCCGGTGCCTTTGACTTCGCCAAAGTTCTTGGTTTTCGACGTGCCTTGGCGGGCGTTGGCTTGATAGGCCACGATGGTTTCCTTGAGGGCTTGGAGGCCCTTCTTTCCCTCGAATTCGCGGAGGGCAAAATCCTTTTCCTGGGCGTTCGCGCCGTCGGGGCTGTAAACTTTGAGCTTCATGGTCGAAAATGGGTTGGTAGTTGGCGCGAGCCGAAAGGTTATTTCTTGGCCGGAGCGGCGGGTTTGACCTTCTTGGCCGTGCGGACAACCACATAGTCTCCGTTGGCTCCGGGAACGCTGCCCTTAATGAGCAGTATGTTCTTGTCCTCAAGGACTTTAACGACGGTCATATTCTGCATCGTGCGGCGATCCTGGCCCATGTGGCCGGGCATCCGCTTGCCTTTGAAAACGTGGCCGGGGGTCTGGCGCATGCCGATGGAGCCGGGGCGGCGGTGCATCATGTGACCATGGCTGGAAGGCTGGCCGTCCATATTATGGCGCTTGACGACGCCTTGGAAACCGCGACCCTTGGTTTTACCGATAATATCAACCAAGGAGCCTTCTTTGAACCTGTTGACAGTCAACACGTCACCAACTTTGAACTCCGGCGCTTGGGCCGTGCGAAACTCGCCTAATTGGGTGACTGGCTGGGCAAGGGAGGCCTTTTTGAGGTGGCCCAACTCGGGGGCGGTCATCCGGCGCTCGTTTTGGACGCTAAAACCGATCTGGACGGCGTTATAGCCATCATTATCAACAGTTTTTATCTGTGTGACGGGGCAGGGACCGGCTTCAACTACCGTAACGGGAACCAAGCGGTTCTCGCCGTCGTAAATCTGGGTCATGCCCACCTTTTTGCCGAGGAGGATAAGTGTCATAGGTCTAATTGGCAGGTGGAGGCCGTCTTTCCGCTGAAGCGGATGTCAGGGCGCCGAGTTGAATCCCACGGGTGCGGGAGCCTGCGTTAGGCGTGAAAGTTATGTGTTGGTTGGATTTCGAGTCGGGAAAAGAGGAAGAAAGAATCGGAGCCGACCCCCTGCGTCAAGTGCCGAAGACCGGTGGTAAGGCCGAAATTCGGGACTCGGAGGTTGCTATCCGAAGGCGCCGCCTGACTCGAAAAGGCGACTGTTTAAGTACTGAGGGAGTGCGAAAGGAACAGGGAAAGAGTTCGAATAAGGAGAAAAACTAGGCGGTCGTCAAGTGGATTTGTTGGAATTCGGCAATTGGGCCTGCGGCGGGGGCGGTGGCACCACGGCAATCAGCCGTTGGGGGTGAAGACCCCTTATCTATAGTGACCGGAATCCGTTATAATGAAAAAAGCCGTCTGGGACGTTCAAAATGCCTCTGGCCCGTTGCTCCCATAACTCTCATGTCTCCCCTTCCTTTCATTTCCGGACCCTGCGCCCGGGCCGCCTGGCTCGCCGAGGAGATCCTCCGTGGCACTTACTAAAATTCACCGCCGGCGGATTCGCAAGGGTATGGTTACGGGGATTGGCGGGGGCGTATTGGCGTTCGGAGTGGTGGGGTTGGTACTGCCGGTCGTCCCGGGCACCCCGATTATTCTGACCGGACTCGTCATTCTGGCTACCGAGTATGACTGGCCGAAGCGCACGCTGATGAAAATTCCGCAATGGATCAACCGGGTGCGGGGAAATTTGCCCAATAAAAAAACGGCGATCACCACCTGGATCAAAAATTTTATCGGCAAAATGAAAAAGAAGATTGCGGAGTATTGAGGCGGCCGGCTGCTCAGTGAATTCCGGGCGAAAGGGACAAGAACAGCAGGGTTACGGCAAAGGCGAGAAAGTGGTAAATCGGGTAGATTACCAGCCAGCGTTTGGCGGACGGTGTGCATCGGGCTGCGGCCGCCTTCCAAGCCAGAAACACGCCGACAAACCAAAGCAGGGCCAAAAAGGAGCGGCCAATCCAGCCCCATGCTTCATTGGGTGTGGGAGGCCATTCATCAATTACTCCCACAGCAAAAAACAGGTTCGCCGCCGGGCCCACCAACACAAAAATCCCCATGGTCAAATTGGGGGCGTAGTTTGCGAATCCGGGTCCTTGATGCATAACGAACCCAAACAGTAAAGTTGCCAACAGAAAAAGGGCCACACCGAAATCGCCTTTGGCAAAAGCGCGCCAAAGGCGGCAGATTTTGGCGATGTTCATTGACCACGTTTTTCGAGTTGATCCATCGCCTGTTCAAACTCCTCTTGCGACACCCATTGGGAACCGTTGACGGCCGCTTTCAGCCGTACCAACCGCGCCGGGTTTTTGCTCAGCACCAAACCCCGCAAATGAAGAGATAGCTCATCCATTTCCTCATAGGACAAGGCGGCAACTTGAGACTTTAGCTCGGCGACACTCACCCGCGCAGTCTCAGCCCAATTCCGCTAAAATGCAAGCTGGAGCTGGACTGAACTGGTAGGACTGGTAACAACTTGATCATGTGCGACCGAATCGGTGCCTTCACCGTGTTTTTCCCCGCGAGGAACTTTCTAAGGAATTGCTGCTGGCCGCGTCAGAAGATATGCATCCGTCACCCCAACCCCACTTCCCCATGAAAGTGCACACCCAACGCGTGTTCGGTTTCCTTTCCTTGCTTTTGCTGTCGGCGGTGCGGGCGCTGGCCCAGCTGCCTGTTCCAGCCAGCGCCCCGCCCGCAGATTCCTCTGAGCTGAAATTCATGGCCGGCGCACCGGTTCCTGCCGGCTTCCCGCATGGGCCCAGAATGTCACCTGAGGAACTCAAGGCTTGGGTCGCCAAGGCCAGAATCCAGCAGGACGAATACTACGCCAAGCTGCTTGGTCCATTACAAAACGCAGCCAAGGTCACGCTCTTTTCACTCGACCCAAGCTTCAACGCGCCAAAAACCGCGAGCCTGTTCCAGAACTTTAATATATTGGGCGAACTGCCCTTGACTGGCGAACAGGCACAATCGGCCGCGAACGCCGTGGCGTCGGCCATTAACCTGGGCCGGCCCATCGTTGCGGAAAATATGAGCATTGGGGCGAGCTCCTGTCTGATTGAGCCCCGCCACGGCCTGCGGGTTGCCGCAAATGGCCATACCTACGACTACCTGATCTGTTTCCAGTGTGGCCAGGGCATCATATACGAGGACAACCAGGAAATCGCATCCATCAATATTGGCGGCCGCCCCACGGTGTTGAACAACCTGCTCGTCGCCGCCAAACTCCCGGTGGATAACGTCGCCAGGATGGAGACGGAGGACAAGGACACCGCCCAAGCCGCGGCCGCGGCCCGCACGCATATGCCCAAATCACTGCAGGACGTGTGGGCGAACCACCACGACTTGTGGACCGGTAACTTTCTGGCTGACTCGCGGGCGGCGCTCGCGGCAGAATTTCCCGAGGTCACGCCCCGCATCCGGGCGTTGCTCGAATACTTCGGCGCGGAAAAATCGTCGTTCCCAGCGTCTCCTTTTCAATTGCAGGCGGCAAACTTGCTGGTGGATTATCTCCCCGGGCAATTGGTGGCGGCCATGCAATCCGGGCCGTTGTCCGACGCGCAAATGCTCGGCGCGGTTCGATTTGTGTCCACTAATTTTCCCGACCCCGCCGTCAATATTCCCGCCGACCTTCATGCGAAACTCCTGGCCTTCGCCCAAAAACAAGGGGATCGATCCACAATCCAAAGGATGAATGCCGTTTTCAATCGTCCGCCCCCGGATAGCTCTGCCCCGGGTAAGGCTGCGCCCGGCACCGCCAGCGCCACACCCCCGTCCAGCACGTAACTAGTGGGACCTTGCTTTTTCGGATTTGCCTTGGTTTGAGGGGAGGGGGTTAAGAGGGAGGACGGGAAGTGCCCCTTTAAGCCCCCCAAAGAAAAACGGTCGAGGGAATAAGGCATAAAATTCGAGTTTTGAATGACGAATTTTGAAACGAGGCCAAGCCGTTTGGCGGGGTGGCGGCATTTTGGCTTCTAAAATGGGCCGTTTGAAATTGGCCCGCAACGGTATTTGGACAGCGGTTGTTCGTCGGTTGGCAAGTCCAATGGGGTCAGGCCGATGATGCTGGGAACAAAAACGGGTCCGGTTGATGTCCCCCTGCATTTTTGAAGATTGATATCAAGTCTTGCCAAAACCAAGAGGGTGGGGAAACTGGAAATCGTGGCGCCCCGTTTCTACATCATTGCCGTGGGATTGACCACGGTTTCAGGGTTCGGAGTGGGGGCTCCCCCACCGGCCGGCGAGTCGCCGGATGCCGTGGGGCAACGATTGGCTGCTCAGGCAATTATCCGGCTGAGTAAATATGATAGTTTTACGACTGAATTTATTCGACCCTGGCCCAAAACAGCACCGTCCTCCCGCGGTGGGACCTCTCTGCCAATTGTCCCCACGGAGTGGTGGAACGACGAGGTTCCGTTAGCGGAAGCGAATCGTTCTGCCTGTATTGGGACGCGCGTGCGCATTGATCAATACACGCGGCCTGGCACGCTGATAATCGCGTGGAATTTTCCGGCAACATCGTCTGGGGCCATAATCATCGAGCGCAAATTGGAGGGCCACGACAAATGGGAAACGGTGGCGAGAGTGCCGGGCGAAACGCACACATGGACGGACACGACCCTGCTGCCGTCCGCGCATGCGGCTTACCGGTTGCGAACGCCGGTGGCTGGCGGACTGTCCCGACCGAGCAATGTGGCCGGTCCCCGATATGTATTGCCCGTAAAGCCAATCGACATCGATGCTTTGCAATTGTGGGAGGAGGATTTTGGGCCCAACGGCGATGCTGACCATGATGGTTTATCCAACAGGGAAGAGTGGCTGGCTGGCACGGACATCTTGAATCCCGACACTGACGGCGATGGTGTGCCGGACGGCGAGGATGCCGTGGCCATTGACCCGGATTTGAGGTACAAGCGGGTGGAAACACCGCATTATGCCATGATCGATTTGGGCCCGGGAAATGTCCTGGCGATGAATGACCATGGTGATGTCCTCATTTACGGGGAATATCCCAAGGAAGGCGACCGACCCGCCGCCAAGGAAAAGACCTACCGGTTATGGAGCGCGGGCCGCAACATACCGCTGCCCAACGACGCCGGGCTGCACCCTGAATTTCTTGGCCCCGACGGAACGGTGGTGGGTGAATACCGCGACGGGATTTTTCTCTGGCACAAGGATGAAGGTCTGACGGCAATCGGCTTCGCGGCGCTGTTGCCACCAGGGACCGGAAAAAACACCCGCGGCCAGGTTCGGGTGCTGGCCCAGGCAAATGACCATGACCTCCTGTTGGAAGTAAAAAGTGATTCATTTTTGGCGCGGACTTTCTATATTGACGGTAACAGCCATGTTTTGGGAGACGTTATTGACACGCGCGCCCTAACTGCGGTCAAATCCACCCAAGTGGCCTATTCTTTGCAGGCGGTTGGATTGGGTCCCGGCGGCCGACCGCTGATTACCGTGCAAGAATTTCATTACCACCTGGCCATTGTTGTTACCAATACGGGGAAGACCCTCCAGCAAATTCCCGCGGACGCCTGCCAATACCAACTCTATGGTGGAACCTATATTCCCGGGACCTATGGCACCGGCACTTTTGCCAATCCCACCGCCACCCAACCACCGCGCTGGCAGGTAAAGTCCATCAACCAAATGCCGGATCCTTTGCTCGTTCTCACCCATAGTCTGGATGAAACCAATGTCTTGCTTTACCAAAATGGAGAATTTAAACCCAAGGTGTTCCTGGCTGATCCGCGTACTTTGGAACCAGTCAAAGAGTTTAAAACCATTAATAATTTTGGGGTCGGAATAACTCTCAAATAATTGGGGGGCCTAAAATAGGTCAGGCCTTTCAAATTGACATCACAAAATACCCATGCACGGTTCACGCCAATAGGTTAAGCCGAAAGGCCT